>CAOKFN010000052.1 GCA_948467735.1 uncultured bacterium | reverse complement strand
CCGCCACCAGAGCGGGATTCAGGACTTTTTTAACTAAAAAGCTGTCAAAGACAGGGTTTTATTTTACAACATTTTCAAGAGGAAAAACAGCACTTTAAGAGAAATCTTTATATTTCCATTTATGTTACATTTTAATGTTAAAACCACTTATATCCCACATTCTCCGACAGCATTTCTGCTCTTACCCCATGTGTCTTGTAGAAACATTCCAGTATAACAGCAGAATTTCCACAATTAACCCTTTATTTTTTTACCATAACAGCATGCTTAAACTTGTCTTCAATCGGGCAAGCTCGGCCTTCAAGCTGGCAATTTCCTCATCTTTTCCATTTATCTCCTCATTTTTCTTGGCAAGCTCCGCATCTCTTTGGGTCAGTTCCGCATCTCTCTGGGTCAGTTCTGCGTTCCTTTGGCTAAGCTCCGCGTCCCTTTGGCTAAGCTCCGCACCCATCCTAGTCAGTTTCTCAGCCTTCTCGGCAATCTCCGCGGCTAACTGTTCAAGCATCCGTTTTTCTCTTACGCTGGGCAGCTCAATCAATGGTTTGGTCATTCGATTTACCTCCTCCCAAAACTCCTGACAGCGGGCAAACACCCTCCCGGCAGCGTCGCGAAATAAATGCAGATAATCACGAAACTGCTGTTCTGTCAAATATCCGTCTCTCAGTTCTTTCTGTAGAATTACTATAACCTCCTCCACAAAGTCTGTCAACTCTTCTTTCGTTAAAGATTGTCTGCTTTTTAATTTTGGCCTTAATCGCAAAAGTGTGTATGGAATAAAAAGCTCAAGATGCTTCTCCAGAATTTCAGACAGAGAGAAGGCTTGGATATGTACAGCAGGAATTTGATAAATATGTTCGCTTCCATCACAAAATATCAGACGGCAGCGCAGAACATCCGGAATATTATCATTTTTTTCCGGGTAGATAACAGCCGAATAGGGAAATCTCATAACAATTTCTCCAGCTCCCTCTTCACGTGCGGTTCCATGCTGCATCGCAATATGGAGATCATAAGCCACCATTCGTATGACCATACTGCCGTCATTTTTCATCTGACACTCCAAATGGTAATAATCAGTGCCGTTCACCGCCAAAGTAATGTCCGTGAGCCGGGAACCGGGCGGCGCATTGGGATTCTCCGTATAAGTTGAATATTCTGTGGACAGCAGTCGAATATCGCTGCCTTTGACGTATTCTTTTCCGAAAACCTCCTTAAAGAGCGGGAAGAGCTGTTCCGGCATAACGCTTACAATTGCCTTTAATATCTCATCCCACAGCATGGCGTCATCAAGCATAATACTTTGCCTCATAAGCATAATTCCTTTTTTTCTGTGATAGAAGTTTAAATTGTGAAATATGGCGAAACGCCGGAATGGTTGGGCTGTCCGAATGGCCTGCCCTGCATGTAATCACAATTACAGTATAACCAAAGTTCCTATTTTTGTCAATTTCTTTTACGTCAAGCCACTACGTTAAACTCCGGAAAGGATTCTGAAAGGGAAACGCGGTTTATGGTTCCCCTCCCAAAATTCTTTCCAGCTCCGCAAACTGCCCCAAATGAAGCGCTTCACCGCGAATCATGGGCGAAAGCCCCATTTTCTCCAATGCCTGCGCGGCGCGTTCCTTTCCAATTCCCAGCTGCGGCGCATTTCCCAGCGCGTTGACCAGCGTTTTCCGCCTTTGGTTAAACGCGGCCCGTATTATCGCAAACAGCCTTCTCTCATCCCTCACTTCCACAGGCGGCACATCATACTTGTCCAATCGTACTACCGCACTTCCCACCGCAGGTCTCGGTATAAAGCAGTTGGGCGGCACATTGGCTGCCAGCAGCGGTTTCGCATAATACTGCACTGCCAGAGAAAGCGCGCCGCAATCCTTGGTGCCGGGTCCTGCCTGCATACGCTCCGCCACCTCCTTCTGCACCATAATGGTAATGCTTTTCAAGTGTACATGACTCTCAAACAGCCCCATGATAATGGGAGTGGTTATGTAATAAGGCAGATTGGCGGCAACCTTAATAGGCCTGCCATTATTTTTCTCCTCCACTATCCTGTTGATATCCACTTTTAGAATATCCTCATTTATCAGCGTCACGTTGGAATACGGGGACAGCGTTTCCTCCAAAATCGGAATCAGGTTTTTGTCAATTTCCACCGCCACCACTTCCCTTGCCCGCTCCGCCAGATATTGGGTCATGGTTCCGATACCGGGACCGATTTCCAGCACACAGTCTTCCTCCGTAATCTCCGCCGCCGCCATAATCCGCTCCAATACCCCCGTATCAATCAGAAAATTCTGTCCATATTTCTTTTGAAAATGAAACTGATATTTCTGCAATATCTGAATGGTATTCTGCGGAATCCCCAGATTCGCCATTGACTGCCTCCTATCTGTTCTCCCTCAAATATTCTAAAACTTCCCTCAAATCTCTAAAAATTCTATGGCTCATATGCCGCATCTCTTCATCCGGCATTATCATATCCGGCACCATAAGCGGCTTCATCCCTGCCGCGTATGCGGCGCGTATTCCGTTGGGAGAATCCTCAATGGCATATGTCTGCCCGGGCGCTGCGCCAAGTTCCTCACACGCCCTCAGATATATGTCCGGCTGCGGTTTGGAATGCTCCACCATATCCCCTGTCACCACCACGGAAAAGCAGTCCCTGATGCCCGCCTGCTCCAAATGCCCAAGGACCGATGCTCTTCTGGTAGAAGAAGCCAGCCCCACTTTATATTTTCCATGGGACGCCCCTCTCCCATGGGATGCCCCTCTCCCATAGGACGCCATATCTTGATTCTTGAGCCAGCCCAGAATTTCCTCCACCCCCGGCTTTATAGGCAGGCCGCTTTTCTCAATATACTCCTCATACCAAGCCGCCGTCCGCCTGCGAAAATCCACATAGTCAAAATTTTCCCCATAAGCCTGCAAAACAATCTTTCTGCTGTCATTGGCATTGAGACCGATACATTGAGGGAAAATTTCCTCCATGCCGGACAGGCCAAGACTCTCTGTCACAGCAATCCATGCTTTCATGCACACCCTCTCCGTGTCAAACAGCACCCCGTCCATATCAAACACAACCGCTTCCATCCAAACACCTCTTACACTTCCGGACATTCCGCCCATTTCAGCACCAAGCAATCAATAACATAGCTTCCTGCCTTAGCAGTTCATAAAAATCAGGGATAACTCCCTTCTCCAGCCCTTCTCCCCTACTGCCAATAGAGAAAATCCTCCAAAAAATGAACACAGTTATAGAGCACCAGCACATCCATACCCCCTTCCGGTTCATATTGTTCCATAAACCCAAACAACCGGCCATTAAAATACCTTAAATCCAACACATATATTTTTTCATAATAAGGAAGCAGCAGCGGAACAAAGCAGTTTGCATAGGAATCCTTAATCACAAAAAGCACTTTCCCATTGTGATAATCCGTATCAATTTCCACAAAAGCATGATTGTCGTCCATAAAGAAGGCATACTTATTCTTTGTATCCAAATGGGACTTCTCATAACAGGTGTCCGTAGTCCGCTTAAAATCATAAGTTATTGTCATGGGACGGCTTAATGTTGAAGGGAAATATTGTATAGCATCCCCTTTCATATCCAAATTCACCTTGGAATGCAGTGTTCCAAGAAAATCTTCCGTCACCGTTTCCAGATCTTCTATCTTATAGACCTCCGCAGTTTCACCCTGCGCTTCCGCCCATGCCAAGTAACCATAATATGCCCCTAAACTGGTCCAGTGATGATCCGTGCGATAATATATTTCCTCCCCCGCATGCTCCTTCAAGATAGAATAGACATCCACCCAATGTTCTGAACCAACTCTTTCCTCCACCAGCCCCAAAAGCCTTGTCTCATCATAATAAGGCGCATAGGCCGGCAGCTTGTCCGTCAGAATATTATCCGCCGTCGGCACCAGCATCACCGTGGCATCCCATCTCTGCACCAGCTTTTCCAGCAAATCAATTTTCTTTGTCTCCTGTCCCGTAGTGTATTTTTCCGGAAGATGCTGTTCCAGCAGATAACCGTCCGCTCCCAGATAGACCCCGCCGATTTCCCTTTTCTGCAGAAAAATATCCGTATAAGTCTTGATGCGAATCCATTTGTCCCGGCTGACAAACTGATCTGTCACATATGTCTCATAGTCTTGGGTATAACTTCCCTTGAACAGCGTCTCGGCAGAAAATTTCGGCTTGGATGCCAGCACTCTGTTCTCCGTTTCAGAAAACATTCTGTCCTCATATATAAAATCTGCGGCGGTTAAAATAATAATAATCGCCGAAATCAACGCGATGGTAATCAGCGCATTTCTCTTTTCACCCATTTGCAGTCTCCTTTTTTCAGGTTAATTCACAAAAAGCTGCCGCCAGAGCTTTCTTTTAAAACCGAAAATACAGAAACGGATTGTAAGATGCCTCCACAATTCCCGCGATTGACAAAATCAAAAGCGCCGCCGGAATCAGCTTTTCCCCGAAACGATATACCGCGATTCCCATGCCTGTCCGGGACTTCTCCAGCTGCTTCGCCAGCATATGCGGAAGCGGCACGGCGGCCGCCAGCGAAATTAATAGCAGTACGAGATACTGCCCGCCCAGATAAAGCGCCTGTCTGTCAAGGAAACCCGCCCCACCCATCATAGCGCCAAAATAGCTCCAAATTGCCGCCGGCGTTTCCAGCGCAAACAAAACCCATCCTGCCAGCGCCACAAACAATGTGTATACAATACCCACTATTTTAGGAAGCCACGCCAAAAGCCTGCCAAGGAACAATTTTTCCAGTATCAGCGCAAACGCAAACCAAAGCCCCCATAACAGAAAATTCCAGCCCGCCCCATGCCAGATACCTGTGAGCATCCATACGATCAAAATATTCACAAGCTGTCTGGGCAGTCCTTTTCTATTCCCGCCCAAAGGGATATACACATATTCTCGAAACCAGCTTCCCAAAGAAATATGCCATCTGCGCCAGAATTCTGTCACAGAAGCGGAGATATAGGGATAGTTGAAATTTTCCGGAAAATGAAATCCCAGCATCTGTCCCATGCCGATGGCCATGTCCGAATACCCTGAAAAATCAAAATAAATCTGAAAAGCAAACGCAATTACTCCAAGCCACGCGGTTGCGGCGCTGATTTGCCCAAAATTCATCTCCGAAATCAGCGTCCAGAGCTCTCCCATATTATTGGCAAGCAGCACCTTTTTTGCCATTCCCACACAGAAACGTTTCAATCCTGCGCTGATAGAAAGCAGGCTGATAGTCCTATTGTGAATCCTCTCCTCCACATCCCGATACTTCACAATGGGCCCCGCAATTAACTGTGGAAACATTGTCACATATACTCCGAAGTCCAGCAGATTCTTCTGCACTTTTGCCTCGCCTCGGTATACGTCAATCGTATAGGACATGGTCTGAAAGGTGTAAAAAGAAATACCGATTGGCAGCGGCAGCTTCAAAAGCGGAAAGGCCGTCCCGGCCAGCGAATTCACGCTTCCTATGAGGAAATCCGTATATTTGAAAAAACAGAGCATGAAGAGATTGATGATCACGGAAGACAGAAGAATCCCTTTCGCGGCTCTTTTATCCCGGAACCTGCCCAGCAGGCGCCCATGCGTATAATCCACTATGGTAGAAAACAACATCAACACTACATAAACAGGTTCGCCCCATGCATAAAAAAATAAGCTCCCCAAAAAGAGGATGATATTCTTCATCCTCCCGGGAGCCGCATAATAAAGCAGAAAAAACAGGGGAAAAAACCGAAATAGAAATAATACGCTGCTGAAAACCATATCAATGTTCTCCTGTTTCAATACATGAAAGCTGAGTCAATTAAGTTTATTTCCCCAGTTTTTTGCTGATAGCATCCACCGCCAGCTTATTAGCCTCCTGACATTGAACGATTGCAGCTTCCTCGCTGACGTCCATGACGCTCATGGTATCCGCCCCAAGCTGAACAAACACTACATAATTGTCAATTTTCTCCACGGAGGACGCCTGTACCTTGCTCACATTCATAGGATATTGCAGCGCATCATTGATCTGGACGTCACGGTAGGCCTTAAGCGCATCCTCCACCGCAGTCACCTTATCCTCTTTTGCCTTGATCACTACCAAAGCGTCCACCTGCGCGCTGATCATAGGCATTTCTGCCATAAAATCGTCATACATATCCGGCGAAACTCCATAAACCGCTTCCAGCATCTCCGCGTCCAGCGGCATGTTCGGCCAATAATTATCTCCCAATGCCTCCACCACGGCGCCCTTAAGTCCGGCCATTTCTTCACTCCATCCGTCCGTCGTATCCGGCTGTCCCGCACCGCCGCCCGCATTTCCTGCATCGGAGCCTTCCGGCACCGCGGTATTTTCCGGTGTTCCGGAACCGCCCTGTACGTCGGAACCGCTGGAATTTCCCTGCGCATCGTCGCCGCATGACGCAAGCCCCAGCATCACCAAACCTGCACACAGACACATTGTCCACTTCTTCATAATTGTTACCTCCTCGTCAGCCTTTTGACATTACCGTTTGATCCATACTCGGCAGTTACATACAGTTTGTCCAATTTCTGGAGCCTTAGACATTTCAGCCAGATTTTATGCATTGAGACGCATACCAAATCACAAACAGCGTCCTCTGCCGCAGGCTTCCATTCCGGCAGATTAGCAATTCCATCCCGCTGTGAATGACCATTCAGCTGTTATATGCCATGAATATGGACTTGTTATATATGGTATAAAATCTCTTCCTGCCATATATAAGATTTTACCATGGTATGAAGAGATTATACCATATATTTCCAAAAAGTGAATTGGGATTCCCTTTTTTTATGAAATCTTAATGTTAGTCGGATTTTATGCCTGCATTCTGCTTCAGACGAAATCCATCCTTTAATCCTTCTCCCCGAAGTTCCACCCCATACTCGGGTACGGGGATGGCCGGAAACGGGTCATACCCTGTCAGTCCCCCCGAATAATAAATCGTAACCCCGTCTACTTCATAACTATCACATTCATAACTATCATAAGTCTCCTGCCAGATATAATTTGGCAGGAGACAGCAGCCTGCAATATAATCACAGCCCAGATACAGCTTGTATCCCCCATATAATATCAAAAACACATAAACTATCTTAGCCGGCTTTATCTTTTCTATCATATAGCCCCAGACCAGCGCTGCCAAAAGCAGTACATGGGCGTACCCATACCTCATCATGGGCGCGCTGAACTGCCAAAATACATAAGAACATCCCACTGTCCCCACCACTAACAGCAGATCCAGCTTCTGCCATTTCTTTTTCATCACAATGACGGCCGCACTTACAATTACTGTCACACAGGATGCCGCATCTGCCAGAATCAGCAGCTTTTCCGTAGACCATAGTTCATTTTGGAACCAATGAGGAAACCACTCCTCAATTCCCACTTCCACTCCCATCTCTCTGGCGCCCCTTGCATATGTCTTAATCAACGCCGCATCAGACTCAATTACACTGAGGTCCGTCATTTTCCAGTCCACTTGAAACAAGTCCAGTTCCGGAAAAGGATACAAAAGCCATCCGGTAATGAAAACCGTCCTTGCCATCCATGGCACAGCCGTCAGCAGGCCAAGCAATAGATAAATGCTGATTTCTTTCCACCGTTTCTCCTTCAAAAGCATATATGCAGGCTTCAAAACCAAAAGCAGAATCAACCCAGCCGACAGCTTTAAGGTCAAGGTAAACGCACAAGCCACACACAGCAGCCCATACGGCGCTATGTGATTCCGTTCCTGAGAATCTTCCGATTCCAGCTGCGTCAGCCATTTTATGACAATCATAAAAATCATGCACATAACGGCATAGTCCGAGGAGGGTGCAATTATCTCATCCCATATGGTGGTCAAATAGTATACGGCCCCAACCCTTGCATAGTCCGATAACAGCATTTTCTTCCGCCGGAAACACTTTCCCAAGTCCAGCGCCGCCATGCTTAACAAAAAAGCAATCAATCCATTGACCGCATGCAGGGAGCGTCCCAGAAGAAATTTCATGCTGAACAATGCGGATACCGCAAAGACCGAACTGTTATATCCAAAACGGCAATGCAGATTGCCGATGCCCTTTACAACGCCATACTCCTCTATCCAGCGGATGCTCTGCCCATGATACAAATCCATATCCGTCACCCTGTATCCTCTGGAAGTAAAAAACGCCCATGCAAGAAAAATCAACAACAGGATCATCTTATTAACCAGCGGGCAGTTTTTCCAAGCCTTCTTTAAAAATCCGGCCATCTGCCTGCCCAAAGCAATGCAGACAGCCGCGCACACTGCCAGAAGAACCACGTTGGCCTCGATGCCGACTCGATAAAACAGGCTGAAAATCTGGGCGTACACCGCAGCTATTATCAGTCCCGCCATCAAAATACCATCCACACGCCTTATGGAATAGCGAAGCATTTTCCCCGAAAACTTGGAAAATGCAAATCCCAGACAAAAAAAAGCAAAAAGCATGTATAACCAATTCAGAATCACTGTCAGCATAGAACTCCTCCGAAAATCACACTTACTCCATGGTTCCCTGCACTTCTGCGCGCATAAAACACAAGACTGTCACAGCCTCCTTTTGTGCATGGAATTAAAATTGCGGCAGAATTCCCGGCATCAAGCCGATACTTCATGGTGAATCTGCAGCTCATACAGTTTCTTATAGATTCCCCCTTGGGCCAGCAGCTCCTGATGCGTGCCCCGCTCCCGGATTTTTCCCTTATGCATCACCATAATACAATCCGCATGCTGAATGGTGGAAAGCCGATGGGCCACCATGATAGTAGTACGGTTTTGCATCAGCTTTTCCAGCGCCTCTTGAATCAAAAGCTCCGTCTCGGTATCAATGTTGGCGGTCGCCTCATCCATCACCAGAATCCTAGGGCTATGGGCGAGGGTTCTTGCAAAGGACAACAGCTGTCTTTCCCCCGCTGAAAAAGTGGATCCCCGCTCGGACACTGGCTCCTGATACCCCTCCGGCAGCTTCTCAATGAAACGGGAGGCGTTTACATACTCCGCAGCCGCCTTAATCTCCTCCAAAGGAATCTCCTCATTGTGCAGCCGAATATTATTTTCGATATTTCCCTCAAAAATAAACACATCCTGCTGCATCTGTCCGATGGCGCTCCGCAGCTGCTTCTTGGAAAGCCTCCGAATGTCCACGCCGTCAATATAAATATTCCCCTTCTGAATATCGTAATACCGTCCGATTAAATTTAAAATAGATGATTTACCCGCGCCGGTAGCACCCACAAACGCGGCTTTCTCCCCCGGTTCGATGACGAAGGACACATCCCGCAGCACATAGTTTTCATCGTCATAGGCAAACCACACATGGGAGAACTCAATGCGTCCCTTGATTTCCGGCAGAACCACCGGATTTTCATCCTCCTTCACCAGCGGCTCCTCATCCATAATGGTAAAAATTTTCTCCGCCGACGCCAGAGAGGACTGCAGCGTGGAAAACTGCTCCGCAAGCTCCTGTATGGGTTCAAAAAAAGATTGAATATACTGTGCAAAAATATACAGGGTGCCGATGGAAATCACCCCTCCCAGCACATCCCTGCTGCCCGATCCAAGCACAATCATCAGCGAAATTATGCTCAAAATGTATATCAAAGGCCGGAAAACCGCAAACACCATCATTTCTTTATATAAAGCCCGGTACAGCTTATGATTTTTGTCGTTAAATTCCTCAAACTTACGCTTCTCCCTGCCAAAAATCTGGATAATGCGCATTCCTGATATATTTTCGGACAAAAAAGTGTTCAAATCCGTCAGCCGCGTCCGCGAGACACGGTACGTCTGTCTGGCAATTTTGCGAAACACCACCGTAAGAACCGCTACAAAGGGCAGCAGGATAAACGAAATCAACGCCAGCTTCCAGTCCAGCGCCAGCATGATAATCGCCAGACCAATAATCTTGACAATATTGCGGAAAAGCCTTACCAAGATACCGGAATACATTTCATCCAGCGCTTCCACATCGTTCGTGACGCGAGTGACCAGCTTGCCCACCGGAGTCAAATCAAAATACCGACAGCTTAAAGACTGAATATGAGCATACAATTCCTTGCGGATCGTAAAAATAATCCTCTGCCCCGTCTTCTGCAGAAGCCAAGTCTGAGTGATATTAAACACAAAGCTGAGTATCAGCACAATACCGTATTTTACAGCCGTGTCCACAATCACATCATAATTGCCCTCGGCTTCAAACAAATCTATGGCGTCGCCAATCAGCATGGGCCGATATAAGTCGATTCCCGTCAGCGCCAGAACCAGCGCCAGACAGACCGCCACCCAGCCCCCGTAGGGCTTCATATAAGAAAGCAGATGAAGCAGGGCGTTTCCTTTATAATTTGACTCTATCTTATCCTCCGTCAATGAGCTCATAAAAAGTCCTCCATTCCAGTTCCGTCATGTGCTTTAGCACAATATGCGCTTCAGCGCCCCTACATTCCCACCAGTTCCTGCTCCAGCTGCTGTTTTTCGTATATTTGGGCATAGAAGCCGCCGAGGGCGGTCAGTTCTTCGTGGGTGCCGTATTCCGTCAGCTTTCCTTCCGTCAGCACCGCAATATGATCCGCCTTCTGAAGCGTGGAAATGCGGTGGGCCACTACAATCGTTGTCTTGCCCTGTCGCTGCCGCATCAGATTTTCCAGTATCTTTTCCTCCGTATCCGTGTCCACCGCCGAAAGAGAATCATCCAAGATCAACACGGAGGCGTCCATCAGCAGTGCCCTCGCAATGGAGCTTCTCTGCTTCTGTCCTCCCGACAGCGTAACGCCCCGTTCCCCCACCAAGGTTTGGTATTGTTCCGGAAATTCCATAATATTATCGTGAATGCAGGCCTCTTTCGCCGCTTCCTGAATTCTTTCGTGCAATTCCGGATGCTCGCTGATACGCTCCTCCAGACCAAAGGCAATATTTTCTTCCAAGGTGTCCGAAAATAAAAAGCTCTCCTGCGGCACATAAGCCATATCCCGGTGAAGCACTGCCAGCGGGAACTCCGTAATGGGCCTGCCGTCCACCAAAAGCGCCCCTTCCTCACAGTCATAAACCCGCAGGAGCAGATCTGCCAGACTGGACTTTCCGCTTCCGGTACGCCCCAGAACCCCCAGCATTTCTCCCGCCTTCACATGGAGATTTACATGCTTCAATACCGGCTCCTCACCGTCAGGATACGTAAAAGTCAAATCCCTCAATACGATATCGCCCTTGATGCGCACATCCTCCCCATTGGATTTGTCAACAATATCCGGTTCTTCCCGAAAGATACAGGCAATCCTCTGAAACGCAGCCGCCGCCTGACTGAAACTGTTAATGCAGTCTCCGCAGGCGATCATGGGCCATACCAGCATGCCGATGTATGAATTAAACGCCACAAATTTACCGATGGACACCTGCCCAGCCAGCACCATCCGGCCGCCGAACAGCAATGTCAAAAGCAGGCTGATGCCCGTGACCAGATCCAGCGCGGGGCCGAATACCGCCCGAAGCTTTACCACCGACAGATTTTTCTCCATGCTTTTCCTGCCCGCTTCCTCAAACGATTTAAAATCTTCCTCCTCCTGCACAAAAGCCTTGAGCACCCGCACTCCGGCCAGACTTTCCTGAACCTTATCGGAAAGGTCCGAGAACGCCTTCTGCCGTCTGATCTGACGTTTCTTGGCTTCCATCCCATAAAAATAACAGCCAAACGCCACCAGAATCAAAGGCACAAAGGCCAGAAGAGTCAACTGAAAATCCACATAAACTATCATTTTTACCAAGACCATAACGGTCATCACAATGGCGTCAAAGGCAGTGACCACCGCAGGCCCCACAGCCATGCGAAGGGCCTGCAGGTCGTTCGTAAAATGCGCCATCAAATCGCCGGTCTTGCGGCTGTTAAAATAACGGGCGGACAGCGTCTCCAAATGCCCGAACATGTCGTTCCGCAGCCGATACTCAATCCCCCTTGCCGCGCCGAAGATACAATATCTCCATCCAAACCTTCCCAGCATCATCACCGCGCCCGCGGCAAAAATTTTCCCCAGCAGAGGCAGTACGCCGTCCTGTCCGAGCAGTCCTCCCGACAGCCCGTCAATCAATTCCCCTGTAAACTGGGGCACATACAGATTCGCCAGATCCACCAGCATCAAGATAATAATGCCCCCCAGATAATGCCATTTATATTTTAATAAGTAAGGAATCAATGAAAATTTCTTCTGCTCCATGACGCTCTCCTATTTTTGCGCTGTTAAAAAATACTATTTTAGAATACCACAAGAACGTACTCTCGGCAATCACTTTTTGGGCCGTCATGGCACCATCGTTTCAAAATGACTGTAGTTCATCCCTAAACCAAACTACCCATCAAGGTGCCTCTCAAAATGCCGTTCCACAACAATAAACATAACATTCCATCCATAAAAAACCCTCTGTCGCAGGCATAAAAAGCTGATTGCAACTGTCAGTTGACATATTGAATGGCGGTAATTGGTTGAATGCGCCTTCAAAAATTGATACACTTTATCCATAACAAACAACTTGCAGCCAAAAAATAAAAACAGCCGTCGGCCGGAGGATACCTTGAACGATTTACGGACACATACACTGCCAACAGGAAATTGTTCCCGGCTGTCGATGCAATACGGCCGGCTGCGTAACTTTAAAAAGGAGGAAGTAAAAATGATTTTTGCAGACAAACTGATGCACCTTCGCAAAAAAGCCGGATGGTCACAAGAAGAATTGGCAGAGCAGATGAACGTCACAAGACAGTCCGTTTCAAAATGGGAAGGAGCGCAGTCCATACCGGACCTTGAAAAAATGGTTCGCCTTTCGGAATTATTCGGCGTAAGTACGGATTATCTTCTCAAGGACGAATTTGAAGAGCCGGAAGCCCTGAATGCATCCAAAGAATTATCTTCTATCAGACAGGTATCCATGGAGGAGGCCAACGCCTTTCTCTCCATAAAAGCGGCAGCCTCAAAGCCAATCGCATACGCCGTCTTTTTATGCATCCTGTCCCCCATATGCCTCTTTCTGCTGGGCGCGGCCGCCGACGAAGCCGCAAAATACGGCGTGACGGATAACGCCGCCGCAGGAATCGGCATGGTAATTTTACTGATTTTCGTCGCCATCGCCGTGGCCATATTTATCGCAAACGGCAGCAAAACCGCCCCCTATGAATATCTGGAAAAGGAAATTTTTGAAACGGCATACGGCGTCAGCGGAATGGTAAAAGAACGGAAAGAACAATACAAAAATACTTATACCAAAAATAACATTATCGGAGCCTGCCTGTGCATCTTGTCTCTCATCCCTCTATTTGGAGGCATGGCTTTCAGCGAGGATGACACATTGTTGGTGCTTATGCTTTCCGTCTGCCTTGTTATAGCCGGAATCGGCGTGATTTTCTTCGTCCGCACCGGTATTATCTGGGAAAGCTATGAAAAACTCTTGCAGGAGGGTGATTATTCCAAAGAAAAGAAGGAAAAGCAGCCCATCGTAACCGCCGTATCCACCGCTTATTGGCTGACGGCCGCTGCAGTTTTTCTGTCATATAGTCTGACGACGAGCCGCTGGGAATACAGCTGGATTATTCTTGTGGCCGCCGGAGTGCTGTTCCCTGCCATAATAGCATTGATTCACGCATTTGGCAGAAAGAAATAATAAAATTCACTGGCACAGGAAAATACCCTGCCCCCGTCGAGAGTATTTTCCTCCTGCCTGTGTGAACTTAAGACAGGCCCATCTCTCCAAGCTGTTCTATCAACACCTCCTATTTGTCCAAACACTTCCGGATGTCTTTTATTTCCTCCAGCGGCAAATCCGTCATTTGTGAAATCTCTTCCGCCGAAATTCCCCTGCCAAGCATCGCCTCCACCAGACGTTCCCTCTCTTCTCTGATTCCTTCCTCCTTCGCCTCCCTGCGAAACAGTCTCATTGTCCTCTTTTCATCATATTCCGTCAACAGCATTTTCTTCACCTCCGCCTGAAAAGGCCCCAATATATCCGCCATAATCCCCTGTTCAACGCAGTGCTGTACGGCGGTATCCACCGCCTCCCCAACCGAATATCCCCTCTTCTGCATTTTCTTGATTTCCGCCACAAACAAGGAATATTCCTCCAGCCGTCTGCATTTTTTCATCAGCTCCTCATTATACCCATTATTGATGTTCAGCACCCGCACCGTCAGCTCCAGAGAGGATTCCCGCCCGCCTTGTCCGTCCGCGAACGCATCCGTCAGCCGCAGAATCCTCTCGTCTTCAAAATCCTCGTCCCCGTTGTAAAACACAACGCATCTTGGCGTCGGCAGCTTAATCAAGGCTTTCCCATACAAGTTTGCGTCCATGCGTTCCGCCAGTGCCTCATACTCGGCGGCTATGTACAGCAGAAACCGCAGGGGCATATTGGGACAGTCCGTACTCTGATGCTCATAAAGCTCCATGGTTTCCGCCAAAATGACTGCCACATCATTATTCATGGACATATAGACCACATTCTTTAGAGTGACAATCCGAAGCTCCCGCTCATCCTGATAATCCGTCCCGTTCAGCGCATTGTACAGCTCCAGCAGTGCCTTCCTGTCTTTCTCGAAAATATAGCAGAAAAGCCTGTCCTTTACCTTTCGATTCCCCCAAAACCGCCTCATCCTGCGGCGTACATGACGCCCCTTCGCCGAAAATACCTTCATCCTGCTCTTCATATGCATTCTCCTTCTGAAATTGTCAGGCAGAGAATCCATCCTTATCATCGTCCCTGCCAGTATGTGAAAAAACGCGGCAGAAACTGCCTGAATGTGCGATATGCACCTCTTCACGAACCTGTACTGATAAAATCATCATAATGTATTTTCCCGCTGTTGTCAATGAAAAATCTGCCCAAAAAATCCCGATAATTTAACCCCCAAAAATTTCACAGTTTTAACCCCCGGAAATTCCCATAAAAGAACGCCGCAGGCTTTAAGGGCCCGCAGCGTTTTTAAATCCTGCCAATTTCCAAAACAAGGCTTCCGCCGCCCAGACGTCCCTCTCAATCACCTGCCTTTTCCATCTTCTCCGACGTCCTCACCCCGCCTGCAAGGTACTCCGCCCTTATCATCATGCCCGATGCCTCATCCACAACATACACCCTCTCATACACCCCTTCCCTCACCCGATACTCAAACCCTGTCTCGGTGACGGTCAGGTTCTCCACCCGATACTGCTCGCCCATGTCCCGCGCCACAATCTCTTCCCGGCCTGCGCCCCATCTGCTAAGCCTCCGCAGGCTGACCTCACCTATCTCGCTCAAATCATAATTCACATAGGCATACAGCTTCCATCCATCCCCGTCGGCCGCCGCCACTGTCCCTATGGGCACGGAATACACGGACTCCCCCGCCTGAAAATAAAAAGCCGTAAGCCTGCTCCCTCTTGGATGGATGGTGCCAATTCCCAGCTCCTCCTCGGCAAAAACCGACGAAGGCCGCTCCTTCGCCCCATTCTCCGACCACAAAACATCCTCCCCCGGCGTTCCTTCTATCTCCACCGCTTCCAGCAGAACCCCAAGCAGCTCCTCATCCACCAGATAATCCGACAAAATCATGGCATATACATATCCCGAACCCTCCCGTCCGTACACTGCCAGATAATCTGTCAGACACCGCTTGGACGCTTCCTCCTCCGTCAGAAAGTATCCGTTTTTCAGCATCCATCCTTCCCTGCTGGGCACATTGTACAAATCCGCCTCCCGCCGGAAAAGCATTGCAAGCCCCTGCGAAGCCGCCTGCCCGGGAACCTCCTGCTCCACAGCCATGGTTCTCGCTCCCCCGAAACGTGATGCCGCGGACTGGCTGTCCGTTGTCCAATCCTTCCACTCCTTCCCCATGGACCAAAGCTTTGCCGTACCGATATAACCGCAGTAGGTTCCGGAATGATAAATGTCAATATAAGAGGAATCCCCGTCATCCTCCCCGCCCTTCTGCCTCGGCACATAGAGAACATCCTCCGCCGCTTTCAGTTTCAGATATTGGGATGAATACTCCTTCACCCCATATGCCTCCAAATACTCTTCCGTACTCTTCTCCGTGCCGGAAACCGCCGCGCCTTCGCTCTCCCCATCGTCCGCCACAAATCGGCTGACCTTTATCATCATGCCCGAACCGCTGTCCACTACATAATGCCTCTCGAGGCTGCCTTCCCTCACCGTATATTCAAAGCCCGCTTCGGTTTCTGCCAGATTCTCCTCCTGCCAGCTCTCCCCCATATCCCGAACGACGATATCTTCCCTGCTTTTTCCCGCCAACTCCAGCCTGCGCAGGCTGATATCCCCTATCCCGCTCAGATAATACGACGCATAAGCATACAGTTTCCAGCCGTCCTCCTCTTCCAGCGCCACCGTTCCCGCAGGCACGGAATAATCGGAATCCCCCGCTCGGACATGAAAGGCAAAGGGCGCATTCCCCTCCACCACGCCGTCACTATTGCCCGGTATCAGCAGCTCGGCCTCGCGCCGATAGGCTTGGGGCCGACTTCCCGTCTCTTCCCGCGCCGAAAGACTTACGCCCCCTTCCGGCAGGTTTCCGTTTAATTTCTCCCCCTTCACCTCCACCGCTTCCAGCAAGGCCTCCAGAAGCTCCTCATCCACCAGATATCCGGAAAGCTCCATGACCCAGCCGTATTCGGAGCCTTCCTGCCCATACGCCGCAAGATAATCCGTAAGCCTCCTCTCCGCCAGCTCCTCCTTCGTAAGCACATATCCGTTTTCCAGCATCCAGTCCCTAAGATACGGCTGATCATACAGCTCCGATTCCCTCCGATAAGCCATCGCCAGCCCCTGCCGCGCCGCTTGCCCGGAAATATCCAATTCCGTATGCCGCGCCCTAGGCCCCCTGAAACGCAGCTGCACATACTGGGGATCGCCTGTCCAGTCCTCCCTGTAAAATCTTTCCAGCCCTATCCTGCCGCAGTAAATGCCGGAACGATAGATTTCCGCCTCGCTGCCAATCGGCACATAGACAATATCCTCCACCGCCTTCAGATTCAGATACAGCGAGGAAATCTCCTTCATCCCGCAGGCCTCCAAATATTCTTCCACGCTCATATCTTCATTGAGAACAATCACATCCTCTTTGTTTGAGCCTTTGTCCGAAACGTTCGGCGTTGCAGCGGAACCCGGCTGCCCAGCCGTTTCTACCGTGCCGCCCGATACACTGCCGCCCTTCGCTGCATCGGCTCCTTCCGATTTGTCGGCTCTTTCCGGCCCATCGGCTCCTTCCAGATCGCTAGCTTCTTCCAACCCATCGGCTCTTCCCCAACCACCAGCTCCTTCCGATTTGCCATCCCTTTCCGGCCCATTGCTCCCTTCCTCCGGCATCACCGCGCTCCCCTGAGCGGAGCCGCCCGCCGCATTACCGTTCATGCCCGATACATCGCCGCAGCCAACCGTCAAAATACATGCCGCCAGAACCGTGCTCCGGCCCAATCTTCTCAAAACCTTTTTCCCTTCCATCATCCTCCGCCTTCCCTAAATCTCCAAAATAACCCCCAAAAGTTTATCACCTGCAATTCCAAACCGCCTGTGAATCCCCATTGTCCACACGCTCCCATACACCCGGCAATTCCCGCAGATATTCCTCAAAACTGCGGAAAAATGCTTTTATAAGTCTCTATTGCTTTATGTCCCATTCCATACTTTTCATTAAATTCATATAAAAGCCGATTTACAGCCTTGATATCCACAAAAATACCTCTCTTTTCACACCTGCTCAATTCATCCGCAAGACTGTTAAGATCGCTCCTAAGCATATTTAAAAACGCAGTCTCATCCTCCGATAACACATTATCGCTGATAAATGCTTCCTTTCCACCCATGCCCGTATAGATCACCCAATATATAAACTCAAAACAGTCCGTGGAATCCAGCTTATGATCCACAAAATACCGACACTCATTCTGCATGGCATGCACAGTGATTAGGCTTTCTCCCATAACCCGGAAAGCCGCGCTGTCTATATTGTCAGGTTTCCTTGATGTTATATACTCAATCTCATCCGCTATATACGTCAGATAATAGCTCAGCCTGCTCACGTATCCCCTCTGCCTGTTCGTTTTATCGGCAGCGCTGAAAGCCGCCGCTATCATGCAGACAACAATAGAAATCAGTACTATGATATTCGTTCGGATAAATTTCAGGACATTTTTCATTTCTGTTTTCTCCCCCAAAATACTGTAAAGCATTTGCGTTTTCGTTTATCATTGCTATAATTGTACATCATAATTTTGACTGGCGTCCATTCCCTTCCCAACGTATACTGACAGTCACTGACATTTGCCGAGCCACCCGACTCACGAGCGGAAAGTATCATGAATCGGCGGCAAATTTGACCGCTCGTGAGCATCATCACCATCATGATCAGCCGCTTGATACACCTTTCCTATGATGTAAAAAGCGCCTCTGTCGTTTCTACAGAACATCGGAAAGGCATGGCTCCGATGCGCAATGCCTTTCGCGGAGGTAGTTTTAATCTGCGCTTTACTGCAATTCTTCTGGCAATCAGATTCCCCGTCACTATAGTTCAAATTCCATCACAATTATCCTGCTCTCCCCCATTTTGGGGACAACCCGATAATTACCGCCTGCAAGAGGCGTCGAATAATGATTGTACAGCGTGACTCTAAAAATTCTCTGTTTTTCCTTCAGGCAGAACAATGCCATAATCCTCCTGCGTCCGTCCTCTATAAAACCAACGGCATACCAATTGCCCCTGTCCAATTTTTCCATATCATTGTACTCAGACAATAACCCTTCTTCCTGCGTACACGCCGCCAGCAAAATACAGCAAAGAAACGCCGCAGCTATTCCTCTTCCTATCACAACAATTTTTCCCATCCAATCTTCCTTTCTCAGCATAGCTTAATTTTCATTTGTACGAAACATATCTTTATAAGTCGTCTCTCGGGATGAATCGTCTGCCCAGTCATACTTTTGGTCAAACTCTTCTAACAGCCGATTGACCGCCTTTACATCGACAAAGAAAAATGAATCATTGCATCGGTTCAATCCCTCCGCAAGATTCTCCAGATCCGTCTGAAGATCCTTCATAAATTCTATGTCTCTATCCCTGAGAACTTCCTCTCTCTCCCGGGTGGAAAATATATATGAACCGATAAAATCAAAATGGTGAACATATTTAAAAACGTTGCCCACATACATATCGCTCTGCTGCACAATATTCAATACCAAAAATTGATAGTGCGCGGTTTCAAGTTTGTCCCTCGTGACATTTCCCTCGGAATCGTCAAGCGCTCCCCCCGTTATCCAACCAATAGTCGTTGCAGTGTTGCTTATATGCCAGCTTAAGTTATTAACATAGCTTTTTTGACTGCGCACTTTGTCCCAAGCTGTGCTTGCGATGATAACTACGCATAAAATCATAAAAATCACAGCTAATTTATTTGACTGGACAAACCTTATTATCTTTTTCATAAGCATCCCCCCTCCTAAATAAGACCTTATCCAATTTATTTTACCGCTAAAAATTCTAACTTTACCCTTACTCATAAAACTTCGACGGATTCTCGGCCCATGCTCCGAGAACCTCAAAAAACGCTTACTCCAATCTTTTTATTCAGTGTATATACCCCGCCGACTGTCATTTCCCATCATGTCAAACATTTACATTGTTTTTCATTCGCCTGTGATTATTAAAACCTCTAGCCAAAAAATATTTCATATGTCGTAGGATTCCTGCCATATTTCTGATCAACCCCCTCCAACAGCTGATTGACCTCCTTTATGTCAACAAACAAAAATACGTCTTTGCATCTGTCCAATTCATCCGCAAGCTTCAACAAATCATTTTGAAGCTCTTTCAAAAATTCAATCTCGTCGTTGTCAATGAAAATCTTACTACACTTTTCACTTTCGTTTCTCCAATAAAAAATAATGTATTTTCAACACTTTTCTATTTAAAGCTAATTTTATTGACATCTAATTCCAATATACATCCATGATATTTTTATAAGTGCTTTTCAAAGAATCTATATTTCCATTATATTTCCGGTCAAACTCCTCTATCAGCCGATTGACTTCCTTAATGTCAACGAAGAGAAAAGAATCCTTGTATCCATCCAGTTGAACGGCTAAATCCTGCAAATCAGCCCGAAGCCCCTCCAGAAATTCGATTTCACTGCGGTCAAGAAATCCCTCTTTTTTTTCTACATCACACACAAACGAACTGATATACCAATAACTTTCTATATGGCAGAACCTTCTATCCACATAAACCCGGGCTACGTACTGCATCATATTCAATTCTATTAAATCCTCTCTCAACTGCCTAAATTCTCTCTCTATATTGCCATTGCTATCAACGAAATGGGTTGTCATTCTATGAATGCCTGTAGCCGCATTGCTTAATTGAACACTTAAGTCCTCAATATACTGTTTTTCCCTCCGAATCTTGTCACCAGCTGCACTCGTGCTGATAATGATGCAGACTGCTATACAAATGACAGCCAATTTATTTGATTGAAGAAAATTCAATATCCTTTTCATAGACAGTCTCCTTTTTCAATAAAATATTCACAGACAAGCACGGGTTCTTAACGCTTACATCAAGAACCCGTCTGCTGCTTCATGTATCACTCTTTTATAAAATTATCAAGCTAATTGAAATTATAATGATATGAACCGCTTATATCCTTTGCAAATTCCTTATATATTCCCCAATCATTCTTTTGATATATATCAAAGGTCCACTTCACATATAATGTGTCATCAAAAGTTGAACAATTTTCTATGTCTCCTGTACTTATTTTTACAGTGTAATAATGATCTTCATTGGACAAACTGCTGGGAAACACATCTGAAGATATTATTTTAGGATACGGATTTATATAATCGGGTGTTGCAATAAACTGACCCGCATCTACGTTTACCCTTTCAATGCCTAAAGACCAATTTACCGAAGCGCCTTTCATTCCATAGCCAATATTAAAATATAGACTTGAAGTAGTACTTACTACTGGAGCCGCCTTAAACGACCATCCATGTTCTGTTATATAATATCCATCTTTTACCTCAAGTTCACAAACAGCGTTTTCAACTCTATATCCTGCCAACTCCGGATCTCTATAAGCCGCACCATTTGAATCAATAAGTCTTTCAAATTTTAACGTACTGCTATGTGTCCCACCATGTCTATATCCATCACTAACCACCGTAGTCGCATATACCTTGTAACCAGCTTTTACCCAGCAATTACCCATCCAAAATGTTTCCGCTATTGAATCTACCACAATTTCTCTATACGTCTCGGCATACGGCATTACGCTATTATCAACTTCCGGCTCAACAATATCTCTAAACCACATAATTGCAGTAGGATCAATCACATTTTCACCGCTCAATCCGTCCAAATCACAAAAATATTCATAAAGATAAATCTGCCTTGTATTTTTCTTCATCATGTATATCCTTAATACATAATTGTGATTATCCTTTTGAGAGATATTCCCTGTAAATAGTGTTGTCTCCCCGCCCAGTTTTTCAAACATAATCTGCAGCACATCATAATTTTGACCGGCATCTGTTCCTTTCACAATATAATATCCATTGTGATCGGCCGCTTGATATACCTTTCCTATGATATGAAAAGCGCCTCTGTCTTCTATGCTGCCGCTGAAAGATACATTATCGCCTGACACTTGAAAGGAATCAATGTTCAAAAAACTCTTTTCCGAGTTCAAATGAAGGTTCTTGCCGTCAAGAGAAAGATTATCATTCTTAATACCCTCTACAGTTACCTGACTGCACAGAAAATCATTTCCCTCATTTTCCTGCGCATGTACATTGATGGAACCAATAAATAAAATGGTTACACATACAAGAAATAACACTATTTTGTCTGCCCTTTTTCGCATTCCAAATTCCTCCTTAAATTAAAGATTTTTGTTTTCCGGCCGCAAAGCTATCATCCGTATGGCCATTACGTCATGAAGCCGCCTCCTAAGTTTCTCACAGGCAGACTGTACACATCCTCCCGTATTTTATATCATCATGCATCCCATGATAATACCATATAAAAGCCTTCTTTTTACTATATACTTAGCCGTTAATCGTTCTATATTCTTATCTGTCCTTCTTATTATAGACTACTTTTCATCCATGTGACCAAAAGTATATATATTGCCAGCTTCTTCAACAAATCCTCCACAAACCACTTCCTTCCAACACTAATCATTGTCAAAAGTTTTTGTACAATGTTCTACCAATAAACACTGATAAAACATTATTACAAATACACGCTTTCTCACTAACAGAACACGGCATGAAATGCACCACACAGCCGCTGCTAAAAAACACTAAAAATAATGTCGTTATTTTAACTACAATTCCCCTGTTATTGCTTAATTCTACTAACTATATTAATTATCACACGCCAAAATACAATTATTCATATTTATAATATGATACACCAGCAGATTTGTCAATATATTACCGCCAAACTTTTTTACTTTCTAATTATTTTAATCCATCTCATTTATTTTTTCACATCTTCTCCGCACCATAAGCTAAACTTCACGCTGATATACTTACCAGATAATCAAACGACCGCCGCATCAAAAAAAGATGCAGCGCCCCTCAAATTACAAGGACAATGCATCTTTTTTATTATCCCCTTTTCCTCCTGCGCCTAATCTACCTCAAATCCACCTCAGCCACCCGTCCGGCCTGTCCCTCCCTGCCGTCCGCAAATACCGCCGCAACACAATACTCCCACACGGCTCCCGCCTCCGCGCTGAACGGCAGCGTCGCATAAGCGTCTTTTTCCTGTCTTGTAATCGTCTGCACCTTCCTAAATTCCGCCTCCCCCTTCTTCCTCGCATAGACGCCGTAAGCTATGGCACCCTCCACCTGATTCCAATTCAGCAGGAAATTCCCCCGCCCGTTCTCCACGGAAATCTCCTGTACCACAAAGCCCGTCACCCCGTCGGATGCGCTCTTATCCCCTTTCCGCGCGGCGCCCCATGCCGCACCCTGCCCAGTGCCCTGAGCCGCGTCCCGTGTTGTACCCTGAGCCACGCCTCGGAAATTCCTCACTGGTTTTGGTATTTCATCTGTCTCTCTTGGCGCCGCCAGCTTTTTCAATTCATCCAGCCTGTCGTCCTCCCCATACTCCATAATCAGCTTCACCACAAGATTAGCATAAACCTTCGCGCCGTATTCCTGAAGATGGGCCCTGTCGGACACTCCCGCGGCATATGCGCCGTCCGGATACTCGCCCTCCTCTGCCCACAAGTAAATCTCCTTTCCCGCCTCCGGCCCGATTTCATTCAGATAAGCCGTGCTTCTCTCCCCCAAATCCAGCAGCGGAACGTCCTGCTCCCGCGCCAGTTCCATCATCTTTTCTCGATAATTGTTAAACGCAATGCGAAACTTCCCATCCTCCCCCGTCACCAGCATTGTCACCGGGGTAACAAACACGCACTGCGCCCCCCGTCTCTCACAGGCGTCCAGATAGCGTTTCAAAAACATCGGGAACTCTTCCGGCGCAATATAGCGGTTGGGCCGCCGCACATTATCGTCATTATGGGCAAACTGCACAAACATATAATCCCCCGGGCAGAGCGCTTCCATGACACGATCCAGCCTGCCCTCGTCATAAAAAGACCTTGCGCTCCTGCCCGCAATGGCGCAATTTTCAATGACAAGTCCGGGCAGTTCATAGATTTTGCCCCCGCCATGCCCGTCCCGCCTGCCGCCGTCCGTCCCGCAGTGCTCCCCTCCCCGGAAAAATTGACAGAGCACCTGCCCCCATCCAGTCTGGGGATAAGAACGCTTTTCATAGCTCTGCACGGTGGAATCGGAAATCAAAAATATATGGGGCTTATCCCTTTTTTCTTTTGCGGCCTCCGGTACAATGTCAATGTCCTTCACATAGACGCTGCCTTCCAGCACATCCTCCTGAAGCTCCGACATGGCGCCCGCCGCAAAGCTAAGCGCAAAACCGCCGTCCGTCATACAGGCAGTAAAAATAACGCTCTTCTCTTCCCCCGGTTCTACGATAATATTATCTTCTTTGACAACGCCATTCAGACGGATATGGCAGGTATATGAATTTTTTGCAGGATTGGCCAAAACCGCCGTCACCACATAATTGCTTCCCGAAAGCTCTGTGACAAACCGGGTAGTTTCTTCATAATAATAGACTCCATACCCTGTCTCCTCAATTTCCTTCCACACACGGCTCTGCAGGCACATAACGCCCGCCTCCGTTTTCATGAAACTGCCGTCTGTGCGCCGCCGGGCCTGCCTTGGATAATAAACCCCCTCCACCCAGCCGGGGGCCTGTTTGTCATATACCACATCCTCATACCGCAATCCCTGATACATCCCGCTCTCCTTATTCCGCTTCCCGCTCTCGTTTCCATTTCCTGCTTACAATTCCGGTTCCCAATTCCCTCTTACGGTTCCCGATTCCAGCTTACATTTCCTGATTTCCATCCACACTTCCCAATTTACAGCTCCGGTTCCCCATTTCCGCTTCCTTCCCCAGCTTATGGTTCCGTCCCCCACTTCCCGGTTCCGTCACCCATTTTCCGGTTCCATCCCCCACTTCCCGGTTCGTCCCCCGCCTTCCGGTTCCATACCCCACTTCCCGGTTCCTCCCCCCGCCTTCCGGTTCCGTCCCCCACTTTATGGTTCCGTCTCGGTTTACGCCGCTCCTCACCGCAAAAAACACCTGCCCAAAAGCGGCTGGAAGCTCCAAATTTCATCGCCTCAACGCCCGCAGCGCCAGATATCTTGATACATTAAAGGTGCGAATGCTAAAATTTTCCGTCCTGCGCTGTATCCGCTCCAGCCAATAATATCCGAAGCCGTCCATCTTGGAAGCAGAATTCCATACATCCTTATCCTTTGCATAGACAACCGCATTCTCCGCGTCAAAGGCCTCCATCCGATACCCCAGCTCTTTCAGGTAAGGCGCCAATACCGGAGCCGCATCCGCGCTTAATCTTCTCAGATAAGAGTAATCCTCATAAGGCTTGCTTGTCAAGAAAAAACTTCCCCCCATCATTTCCTTTCCAAACTCTGCCCCTTGATTTTTTCCGCCCTGACGTACTCCCGTCGTCATTCCGCTGTCGTTCTGTTGTTCCGCCGTCCTTCCGCCGTCCCACTGCTGCCATGCCGCTGGCCCGCCGCTCTCCTGCCGCCATACTGCGCCGGGATGAACCGCATTTGCCACATTCACTTTGGCAATGATATAATCAGGATGCGCAAACGACAGCCCCAGATACAGCACGGCAGCCACCGCAACACTGTATCGGAACAAAGGAAATGATTCCTTAAATATATTTATCGTCACTCCCACAAACAGCACCGCCAGCAGAGCAAGCCCCCATAACACCAGAATGCGAAGGAATGTAAGATAATAATATCGAATATACATAATCATCCTCAGCGCGCTGGACGCAATCATGACAAAAGTGCAGAGGGACATTATCAGCAATATTACCTTCAGCACTCTGCTTTCCCTGAAAAAGCTCATGCATACCAGCACAATAATCAGATTCAGGATGCTGACTGCAAGCAGCTGGAAAAATCCCTCTCTGGCATACATTGCATAAGTATAGCCAAAAGGCAGGCTCAATCTGCCCAAAAACAGTCCCCCAATCTGAATGCCGGAAAACAGCAGATAAAGCACTGTCGGCAGACTGGTTATTGTGATCGCCAGCACAGGCTCCCCTTTCCGCCTGTCTGCGGTTTCCTCTTTCAGCTTTCTTCCACACAGCCATGCCGTCAACCCATATGAGACAAAATATACAAAGACAATCTGCACTAACACGCTGCATATATTGTACAGGCTTAAATTCTCCCATAACCTTTTAGTCATCTGACGGAACACGGCGTCCGCGCTGGCTAAGAGCAGCAGAATCACAAGCATCAGAGGAATTCCTGCCAGCAGTCCCAATCCCACATACCAGATTTTTTTATCCCGTTTCTTGGCCCCGTTTTTCTTATATGCGGCGGCGTCCGCCACGGGGCGATTCCATTCCCCAATGCTGCCGAAAACCATCACACAGATACTGCCCAGAAATTTTCCAAACCGCCACCCTTCCGTATGATAAAACTGCTTTAACAGCAGGCTCATCATCAGAAGAAAGCATCCCAGTTTATTTAAAAAAATAATCCGTCCGTCATCGGTACAGAAGGTAGAAATGCCCAGAAGCATCATGGCCGACATATAAAACGCGCTTCCCTTTTTTAAAGACATCCCCAGCTTTGACAAGGACAGGTACAGAACAAGCAGACTGCCTCCTACAAAAAGCGGATATGTGATTCCCGACCCGTTCCGAAACATGCAGAATACATAAAAAACCCCATAAAGAAACGCCGCCGGACCAAAGAAATCAAAATTATCCTTCATTCGCCTTGTCTCTTCTGTATCTCCTTGATTCTCTCTGCGAAAAGCTCCTCCGTTGAACGGAGGTACGTCTGCCGGGTTTCCTTCCTTTCCGTCTTTGCCCGTATTTTCCCCAGCCGCCTCCCGCGCCGCCTTATCCGTATTCCCCTCCTGCTGCGCAGGCTGTGCCATCATATTCTCCTCCGCCCAAGGCGAGGCGCTTTCTCGATTTTCCTTATTCTCTAACCATACTCCTTGTTCCATCCTTTTCACACTCCTCTCTAAATTCCAGTTCCGTCCCTGCAATGCCCCTGATTACTCTTCCTCCTGCACATACTCCAAAATATCTCCCGGCTGACAGTCCAATGCCCTGCAGACAGCCTCCAAAGTCGAAAACCTTACTGCCTTCGCCTTGTTATTTTTTAAGATGGACAGATTCGCAAGCGTAATATCAACCGCGCCCGCCAGCTCGGTCAGGCTCATCTTGCGCTTCGCCATCATCACGTCCAGATTTACAATAATCCCCATATGGATACTCCTTTTCCAAGCGCCTCACACCGTCAGATCATTTTCCTGCTTATACTGCACCGCCTCCTCAAACACATAGGCAAGCACCTTGCTGAACAGCCCCGCAATCACAAACACAAAGATAACCACCGACATGGCGATTGTCAGATATACGATACTGCGGACCACAGACATCACTGCGATAAAAAAGCTCCAGCTTCCCATCTTCCGCAGACTGACCACATTCTCCTGTACAAAGCAGTTTTCCTCCAGCACCGTCTTAAAAATTTTGCGCAGTTCTCTCAACAGCACTACCGCCGACACGCCCAGCACAAAATAGATGACAACCGATTCTTCATAATGCTCAATTAGATAGGGAAGCTGTCCGCCGATAAGCTTAATGCTGACCGGAAGTGAAATCGTCACAATAATCCCCCCGTAAAACATAAAATCCAGCAGATATTTCGTCCACATGGTCAAATTCTTCTTTTTTGCGTTGATATCATTATTTGTTTTCATATAATGTTCGTTTTCCTATTCTTCGCTCATTTCTTATTACAAACAGATTACACATGGCGTAACCATGAAAAATTTATGCAAAGCGCCCAATGGCACAGGCATTTCCTCCTCACGCTATGCTTTCCGGCAGACCATGGATATATTTGCCGCTTCTTAAAAGGATTATATCACTCCTCTTATGATTGTCAATAATTTTTTATTGAAAATCAATAAAACTTTATTTTTTCCCAATAATACTCCTATTATTTCAGCATTGATATGGCGCCATATTCATATTGTTTCCCGCTATTAAGCCTTCCGCATCCATCATCTTTCCCTCTTACAATCAAATCGGGGAGTCCTGCCCCTAATCGCCGGGCGGGGCGCACGCTGCGCGGACAGCCGCCTCCACCGTGTCCCCCCTCGCATAAAAACAAAGCGCACAGGCTGATGTTCCACTAAAATTCTATTGAGAAAATCCATAGGACATGATAAGATAAAATCAACCGATTCGCTTCCGCTTCGTTAATTAAAACCTGCCAAAAGAAGGAACAGCTTATGCGAAATATTTTGAATTACCCTCAAATAGATAGGTCAAAAATCGAAACAGTCAAAATACTCATAGACCGTATTGCAGAAGGAAACGACGATTCTGTTCAAGCCTTACATGAATTAAACCGGATTACCGGAAAGATTCACGCGGCTTCCCTCTTTGCGGAATATTGGGGATGGACGGATTTAGATTCCCTTGCGGAGAAAGCTGTAACGCCGGAACCGCCCTGTGTACGCGATTTAACCAAAGATGAAATAACGGAAATAGTATCCATAGCGCGAAACTGCCTGCTGTCGGGTGACGATAACAAAGCAGAATATTATGAAGAGCTGCTTCACAAATCTTTATCTCTGCCGAACGCAGCCAATTTTACTATGTCAGAAAAAAAAGCGGCGGATATTGCAGACGATATGCTTCAAGCGTCTTCCGATTCCGTCATTTTATTATAGAGTTCAATCTGCCCAAGCCAGTTGACCCGCGGCGTGCCGACTTCCCTCCTCCTATTTTAATTCAATCTGTAGAAGTCAGATGCCTCGCGGCAGGCTGTCTATTCTCCTCTTCGATTTTCTTCGCACATTGGCTCAAATACTCCCGCCCATCCTCACCTGCCTTCCTCAGATATCCCTTGAGCAGCGGCGATTTGATTTCATTAAGGGCATTCAGCGCCGCTATGCGCTGATATTCCTGCATGGCCGGGGCATACAGGTTCCTGTTCCAAAATTGTTCCGCATAATATTCAACCTTATCCGGCCGTATCCGGGGCATGGCCAGCAGCGCCCGCCGACAGACATATTCATAAGAATCCTCGGCAAATGCCAAGATAAGATCCTTCACCTCTCCGCCGCATCCGCACTCCGGAAGATAGGCCGCAAACTGCCATTTGGCGTCCTGCTCTTCCCCATGCAGACTATGCCTGCAAAGCCGCCCAAACCACTCCGGATATTCCGCAAGCTCTTCCATCAGCGTCTCGCATTCATTATCTCTGGCAATGATATAAACCATTTCATCCAGCAGAAAAACGTCCGCTTCCTCCGCATTCATTTCCCTGAGAACCTTCCCGAACGCCGTGCCGATTTCCGTCCAGCCGTCATACCAAGTCTCCCACTCTCCGCCTATGTCATACGTTCCCCGCCCCGGGAACCTTTCCGCCTGCCAAGCCCTGAAGCTCCTGACCGCCTGTAATAATTCTTCCGCTCCCATATCCCTCCCATCCTGCGTCAGATTCCCTTCCGCCTTGTGATACTTTTCTTCCTCTGCTGCCAATCCGCGCTTGGCTCGCTTCCCGCGGGAAGCAATATCCCAATGTTTCACAGATTTCTTCTGCCGCAGGCCGCCTTCCATAACCTGCCCGTATCCCTGTCATAAGTATACTCCGGAACATCGGATTCCGCCGTTTCCGTCCAGCCGTACCTCCTGCACAGCAGCGCAATAAAATTGTCGGTTTCCCTGTCATAAAGAGCTTCCACCATACGAATCTGCTCTTTTAATTCTCCTTGGGTAATCCTGCTTCCGTAAAGCTTCGTATCTCCCCGGTAATATTCGATTTCTATCAGCACGCCCGCCTCCGAACTACTCCTTTATAAGCTACTCCTGCCGCGACCTTTTCCGGCCAACTATTTCTGCACAAGCTATTCCTGCCCCGAATTTTACGCCTCAGCCATTCCTAACCCGATTATTTCTATCCCGGCTATTCCTGCCCCAACCTTTTCTACCCGAATTATTCCTCCCCCCTCGGCCGCCCCATGCCATACAGCCGCATTCCGTTCTCCCACGTCGCTTCCCTTACCTCCTCCTCCGTGATCCCCTTTATCTGCGCCATTGCCTCGATCACATAGGGAAGATTCAGGGAGCTGTTGCGCTTCCCCCGATTGGGCTCCGGCGCCAGATAGGGGCAGTCGGTTTCCAGCACAATCCGGTTCATGGGAATATACGCCGCCGCTTCCTTCAGCTTTTTTGCATTCTTAAAAGTCAGCACGCCCCCGATTCCGATATAAAACCCCATATCAAGAAATATCTTCGCCGTCTCCTTCGTATAAGAAAAACAGTGAATCACGCCCCCGATCTCTCCCGCCTTTTCCGCCGTCATAATATCCGCCGTATCCTTGGCCGCGTCCCTTGAATGAATCACCACGGGAAGCCCGCTCTCCCTCGCCAGCGCCAGCTGACGCGCAAACCATTTCTTCTGCACATCCCGCTCCGGCTCATCCCAATAATAATCCAGACCGATTTCCCCCACTGCCGCGCATTTATCCATACGGCATATCTGCCTAAGCCATTCAAATGCTTCTTCGTCCAGCTCCGCCGTTTCGCTTGGATGCACTCCCAGAGCGGCATAAATATAATCATACTGTCTCGCCAATTCCATAGTGCGTTTACAGGAAGCCAGACTGCTCCCCACATTCACCACCCTGCCGATTCCCCTCGCCGGCAGTTCGGCCAAAAGCGCCTCCCTATCCTCATCAAACGCCTCATCATCATAATGGGCATGCGTATCAAATATCTCCCTCATTCCCCGTCTGTCTCCCCATATTCACAGCCAGCGCTGCGCACGATGATATCATCCACCATCATCCGATAAACGCCCTCCTTTTTGTACAGCCGGACGCGTCCCGTTCCGGTGCCGCCTTTCCAAAGCCTCCTATGCCGCCCGCTGCCATCCGGCGCCTCATATTGAATCAAAAGCATATCCTTCTTCCTGCAATGGATTTCCACATGCATTATCGCCTTTCGATTCTCCTGCCGCACCCGCCAGACAACTTCCTCCTCCGTCTCCCGGCAGTCGAATTTCGTCCTTGGGAATGTCCAGAACTTTGAGAAATTAAACTCATACTCCTGCCCTTCGTAATAAAAGGCCCCCAGCAGCTTACGCTTCAGGGGCACGCCGAATATCCCAGACCTCCCGCCCCCAATATCAAACACGCTGTTTTCCAGCACCCTTCCCGTAAGCCTGCTCTTCATGTGATTAGAAGAAAGCCATACCCATGGGCTCAAAAAACCGGAGCCCCAGTATTTATCCGCATAGCCATAGCTTTGATTCGGAAGAACCTCATATTCCTCCCCGTTCCACCGGACCCTGCCGCTGTACTTTGTCTTCATTCCCTCCGCATACCAATACATTTCAACGGCATGAATAGCCCGAAACAGCCGCCCCGCGCCATAGCCCGCGTTAAACGGCACCTGCTTTTCTATCTGCAGCTCCCACTCCATTTCCCCATGTCGGCGCATGTATTCCGGATGCCTTGCCGCTTCCTCCGGAGACACGGCAGCCTGCCCCATGGTCTGGGTCTCCGACACATAACAGTCCCCGGCAGTCAGGAAAAACGGAGCGTCCTTTTTCATTTTCACATCCTTCCATGCAAAGAAACGATGCAGCTGCGCCGCGTCCTCTCCCCATGCTCCCGCCCTTACCATCAAATAAGAGGGCCTTATATTCGCCCTCCTATGCTCCGGAAGCTGACCCAAAATCGGCTCCTTCCCCGCCCCTGCAGGATGGCACAGGAAAAATTCCACAAAAAACGCCTTTTCCTCCCCCGTCCTCGTATTCGTTCCCGTAAAGGAATGCCGCCACCAGTCATATCCCTTCTGCGCCAAACAGCCTGTCGGCATGTATGCGTCCCTTGTAATATCAGATTTCGCGAATCCCATGACTATCTCCTATCTTTTTTCCGTTCCTGCCTGCGAGAACTACTCTACCTGCGGGAACTATTCTGCCTGTGGATCCTCCTGCCTGCGGGAACTATTCCGCTTGTTCTATGATACATCCCCGCACGCCTCTCCCATATTGTCACCGCTCCTCAATGTCCCGCTTCTCATCCACAACCACTCTTCCAATCGATTCTGCGCATTGCAAAATCACCCTATATTCCATATTCCGCTCTTCATCCGCTCTAAAATTTAACAATATCAGAATACCATAAGTTTTCAAACAAGTCCACGAAAAATCACCTGTTCTGCCTGATTTATTCCATTGCATTCGCTTAAGAAAGCAGCGGCCCACACCGCGCCCTTAACCTTGGACAAACGAACTAACAAATATAGCAATGAAAATATTCTTATAAAATAGATGTCATGATTCGCAGAATATGTTAAAATCCCGTCTTTGGCAGTAGTATGGACGATGAATCGCTGTAACCCCAGTATT
>CAOKFN010000051.1 GCA_948467735.1 uncultured bacterium | reverse complement strand
GAGATGAGCAACTGGTATGTCCGCCGCAGCCGGGAGCGTTTCTGGGCAAAGGGCATGGAGCAGGACAAAATCAACGCTTATATGACCCTGAACACGGCGCTGGTGACGCTGTGCAAGGCGGCCGCCCCCATGATTCCCTTTATGACCGAGGAAATCTATCAGAATCTGGTGCGGGGCGTGGACCCTTCCGCCCCGGAAAGCATTCATCTGTGCGATTTCCCCATAGTGGAGGAGGCCTATATCGACAAGAAGCTGGAAGAGGACATGGAAAATGTGCTGGAGGCCGTGGCCATGGGACGGGCCTGCCGGAACGGGGCGGCGCTGAAGAACCGCCAGCCTCTGGGCAGGATGTATATCAAATCGGAGAGCTTCCGCCTTTCCGACGAAAGCGGGACGGAAGGCGGAGAGGGACGTTTGGGGGCCGGGTATTATACGGCGATTATCGAGGATGATTTGAATGTAAAGGAGGTTGTGTTCACAGATGATGTGAGGGATTATACCACCTATACCTTCAAGCCTCAGCTGCGCACGGTGGGGCCCAAATACGGCAGGCAGCTTGGGGGCATCCAAAAGAAGCTGGCTTCGCTGGACGGCAATTCGGCCATGGAAGAGCTGGATGCGCAGGGAAAGCTGGCCTTTGAGGTGGACGGCGTCACTGTGGAGCTTGGGAAGGAGGATCTGCTGATTGACATGACCCAGAAGCCGGGCTATGTGTCTCAGGAGAACAACAAGATGACGGTGGTGCTGGATACGAATCTGACGGAGGCGCTGATTGAGGAAGGCTTTGTGGCCGAGCTGATCAGCAAAATCCAGACCATGCGCAAGGACGCCGGATTTGAGGTCATGGACCATATCAGGGTGTCGGTGAACGGAAATGAGAAGCTGGCCGGGATTGCCTCCCGCAATCGGGACGTCATCTGCGGAAAGGTGCTGGCGGAGGAGCTGACAAGCGGCGCGGAGTACGCAGTATCGAAGGAATGGGATGTGAACGGAGAGACGGCTGTGATTGCGGTTGAGAGGGTTTGACAGGCAGGAATAGGATGCAGAGGAAGCAATAGTATAGCAAAATACTTTACAAATGCTTGCGGATGGGGTATACTATAGACAGCAAAAACAGCTGTCTATAGTCGTGAATGTACTATAGACAGCAAAAGCATCTGCCTATAGCCGTGCATCTGCTATAGGCAGCAATTAGAAAGGGGTGGCGTCATGGCACAGATTAGTCTGCGGATAGAAGATGATGTAAAGAAAAAAGCGGAGGAGGCTTGTGCCGATATAGGGATGTCGCTGTCAACCGCCATTAATATTTATCTAAAAAAGCTGGGAAGAGAAAAGCGGATTCCCTTTGAAGTATCGGCAGACCCTTTTTATTCAAGGGAAAATATGGCTCGTCTTAGAGAATCTGTGGCGCAAATGGAATCCACCGGCGGCGTCGTGCATGAGGTGGATACGGATGGTTAAGGCTTGGTCGGACAGCGCTTGGGAAGATTTTGAATACTGGATGAAACAGGATAAAAAGACGTTGAAACGTATTTTGCAGCTGTTGAGAGACATTGATCGTAATGGGTAGAAGGAATAGGAAAACCGGAGCGGCTTAGCGGCGATTTGTCAGCCTATTGGAGCCGTCGCATTGACGATGCAAACCGCATTGTTTATCGAATAGAGGGCGATGTGGTGAAGATTGTTCAATGCGGTTCCCATTATCGGGATAAATAAGCCCCAAAACCGCCAATGGAATTTACTTTGGCAGCTAAGGCCCATGGAAATTTATAAAAAATTCAGTTGGAATGACAGGAAAACTCTGGTATAATGGAAAGGAAGTTTTCATGTGTGGCGGCGGAACCCCTTTTATGAAGATTCCGCCGTCCGGACGAAAGGAGAAAAGGAATGGCAGAATTAGAAAACTTGGAGGAACTGACGGAGGGCGCAGAAGGTGCGGCCGCCGAAGCAGGAGCTGAGACGGAAGCCGTAAGCGAGGCGGAGACATCGGAGAAGAAGGCTGAATTTGATAAAGAGCTTTTTAAGAGAAGCGTTCTGTATAATGTAATGACAATGTACCGCAAGACGCTGGAGGAAGCGACTCCCCAGCAGATTTTTCAGGCGGCTTCCTATTCCATCAAGGACAGGATTATCGGCCACTGGATGACCACCCAGAAGGCCTATGAGAAGGAAGACCCGAAGATTGTCTATTATATGTCCATGGAGTTCTTAATGGGACGGGCGCTGGGCAACAATATGATTAACCTTCAGGCATACAAGGGCGTCAAAGAGGTTCTGGAAGAGCTGGGCGTGGACATCAATGTGATTGAGGATCAGGAGCCGGACGCAGCGCTGGGCAACGGGGGCTTGGGCCGTCTGGCCGCATGCTTTTTGGATTCCTTGGCCACGCTGGGATATCCGGCATATGGCTGCGGCATTCGTTATCGCTACGGCATGTTCAAGCAGGAGATTCGGGACGGCTACCAGATAGAGGTGCCGGACAACTGGCTGGCGGACGGCAATCCCTTTGAGCTGCGCAGGCCGGAGTACGCGAAGGTGGTGAAATTCGGCGGCTATGTGTCCGTACATTGCGACGAGAACGGAAGGAATCATTTCACGCAGGAGGGATATCAGGCTGTCCGGGCGATTCCCTACGACCTGCCGGTGTTGGGGTATGCCAACGGCATTGTCAATACCCTGCGCATTTGGGACGCGGAGTCCATGGGCGGTTTCCAGCTGGATTCCTTTGACAAGGGCGATTACAGCAAGGCCGTGGAGGAGGAGAATCTGGCAAGGAATCTTGTGGAGGTTCTGTACCCCAACGACAATCACTACGCGGGCAAGGAGCTGCGGCTGAAACAGCAGTATTTCTTTATCTCCGCTTCCGTTCAGGAGGCAGTGGAGAAATACATGAGAAAGCATGACGACATTCACCGTTTCCATGAGAAAGTGACGTTCCAGCTCAACGATACCCATCCCACGGTGGCGGTGCCGGAGCTGATGCGCATCCTTTTGGACGATTATAACCTGACTTGGGAGGAGGCATGGGATATCACCACCAAGACCTGTGCTTACACCAATCATACGATTATGGCGGAAGCTCTGGAAAAATGGCCCATCGACCTCTTCTCCAGACTGCTTCCCAGAATTTATCAGATTGTGGAAGAAATTAACCGTCGTTTTGTTCAGGAAATTGAGCAGAAGTATTCCTGCGTCTACGGCGTGGACGTACAGGAGAAAATCCGCAAGATGGCCATTCTGTACGACGGACAGGTGAAGATGGCCCATATGGCCATTGTGGCAGGCTATTCCGTGAACGGCGTCGCAAGGCTGCACACGGAGATTTTGAAGAATCAGGAACTGAAAGATTTTTACGAGATGTATCCTGAGCGCTTCAACAACAAGACCAACGGAATTACCCAGAGGCGTTTCCTGCTTCACGGAAATCCGCTGCTGGCAGACTGGGTGACGTCCAAGGTGGGAGACGGATGGATTACCGACCTGCCTCAGATCGCCGGGCTGAAGCCGCTGGCGGAGAATAAGAAAGCCCAGAAGGAATTTATGGAGATCAAGTATCAAAATAAACTTCGTCTGGCAAAATATATTAAAGAACACAACGACATCGACGTGGATCCCAAGTCCATTTTCGATGTTCAGGTGAAGCGGCTTCATGAGTACAAGAGACAGCTGATGAATATTCTTCATGTGATGTATCTGTACAATGAATTGAAGGCCCATCCGGACAAGGAGTTCTTCCCCAGAACCTTTATCTTCGGCGCCAAGGCGGCGGCGGGCTATCGGAATGCAAAGCTGACCATTAAGCTGATTAACTCGGTGGCGAAGGTGATTAATAACGACGCTTCCATCGGCGGCAAGATTAAGGTAGTGTTTATTGAGAATTATAATGTGTCCAATGCGGAGATTATCTTTGCGGCGGCAGACGTATCCGAGCAGATTTCCACCGCCAGCAAGGAAGCGTCGGGCACGGGCAATATGAAGTTTATGCTCAACGGCGCGCTGACCTTGGGAACCATGGACGGCGCGAATGTGGAGATTGTGGAAGAGGTGGGAGAGGAGAATGCCTTTATCTTCGGCTTGTCCTCCGATGAGGTAATCCGCTTTGAAAATCACGGCGGTTATGATCCCATGCAGATTTTCAATGAGGATGCGGATATTCATAAGGTATTGACGCAGCTGATCGACGGAACTTATTCCGCTGACAAGGAGCTGTTCCGGCCTCTGTACAACTCTCTGCTGAATACTTTGTCCACCAATAAGGCGGACACATACTTTATCCTGAAGGATTTCAAGGCATACGCGGAAGCACAGAAAAAAGTGGAGGCGGCTTACAAAAATACGTCGGCGTGGGCAAAGAGCGCTATCTTAAATGTGGCGTGCTCCGGCAAATTTACCTCCGACAGAACGATTCAGCAGTATGTGGATGAAATCTGGCACTTGGATAAGGTGGTTTTGGATTAAGGAAGATACCATACTTTCATATACGGCGAATTTTCCTAAAATGTAAAAAGAGCCTGCCTTTCATAAAAGGGCAGGCTCTTTGAAAAATAGGAATTCCTGTGGAAGCATTATGGGAGTCCGGCAGGAAAAGCCTGAATGTGTGATTGGACATGGTGTATTCGAGATGTTCGGGAACGGAAAATAATAGCGGCATGTAATGAAAAGATGGGAAAGTGTTTGGGAAAAGATTTTGAAAAAAGTTTAGGAAAAGGATGTATATGAAAAGACGGATGTTTTTTGAAAAGAGCCTGCCCATAGAAAAATTTGTACGGATGAGAAAAGTATGCCATATCAAAAAACATGTGCCGAAGAAAAGCGGAAGCTTTGGAAGCGGGGCGTTTACGGGAGGAGGAGTTTCCGAAAGCCGGGCGCTGTCGGGAGAAGGAGTTTCCGGAAGCAGGACGCTGGCGGGAGGAGGAATTTCCGGAAGCAGGACGTTTACGGGAGGAGTTTCCGGAAGCAGGACGCTATCGGGAGGAGGAATTTCCGGAAGCAGGACGCTATCGAGAGAAAGAGTTTCTGGAAGCAGAACGCTATCGGGAGGAGGAATTTTCAGAAGCGGGAAGCTTTTAGGAGGAGACATTTCTGGAAGCGGGATGCTTACAGGAGAAGGAGTTTCCGAAAGCAGGACGCTATCGGGAGAAGGAGTTTCCGGAAGCAGGACGCTATCGAGAGAAAGAGTTTCTGGAAGCAGGACGCTATCGGGAGGAAGAATTTCTGAAAGCCGGAGGCTTACGGGAGGAGGAGTTTCCGGAAGCAGGACATTTTCGGGAGATGTGTTCTGGAAGGAGGACGTTTCCAAGAGAGGGAAGCCGGAAAAATGTGCTTTCGAGAGGAAATATGCGGCCGGAAGATGGCGCGCGGCAGGAATGCTCGTTATATTATGTATGTCCGTGTTCGCGTCCGGCTGCGGCAAAGCTGCGGAATGGGAGAAGCATATTATGGAAGAATCGGTTTATGTGGAAGGGCTGCAGAAGGAGTATACCCTGCTTTTTCTGACGGATACCCATGTAATCATTCCTAATGAGAACGCGTCTCCCGAAGAAGCGGAGAATGAGAAAGTAAGGACGCCGATTTTTACCCGGGAAGGGGAGGCGGCTCCGGCGGAGCAGTTTGCGGAGTGGGTCCGCTATGCCAATGAGACAGGGGTGGATGCGGTTCTGCTGGGCGGGGATATCATCGATACGCCCTCCGCCTCCAATCTGGAATGGCTTGGGGAGCAGCTGGCCAAGCTGGAAATGCCTTATCTCTATGTCGTCGGCAACCATGACTGGACTTTTCCTTGGGAATATATGACCCAGACGGCAAAAGAGACCTATCTGCCGCTGCTTAAGCCTTTTATGGATGAAAATACGGCCATTCATTCTCTGGATTTGGGTGAAATCATTCTGGTCGGCATTGACGACAGCAGCAATCAGGTGGCGGAGGAAGTCTTTCCGGCCTATGAAGAAATTCTGCGGGAGGGCAGGCCCGCGGTGGTAATCGCCCATGTGCCCTTTATGACCCAGTCGGTTCTGGGGAGGGCGAGGGATGTGTGGAAAAATCCGGTAGTGATTGGGGCCGGAAATTACGGCGGCATCTATCCCAATGAAACTTCGGAGAAATTTGTATCCCTGACGACGGCTTCGGACAGTCCGGTGGAGCTGGTGCTGGCAGGCCATGTGCATTTCTATGACAAGGATGTGATAGAGGGAGAGCGGGACGTGCTGCAGCTGGCGGGCGGCCCGGGCTTTCAGGGAGAGGCGCTTCTCATCCGCCTGACCGGCTCAAAAGAGGCGGCGGAGCGCTGAAATGTAGGAACCGGAACAAGTTCCCGCAAGCGGGAAAAGTTCCCACAAGTGGGAACTGGAATAAAAAACAGTCTCGAAACGGAAGCGCAATGTGTCTCAAGGACACATGGAAGGAAATTCCAGCTGCGCCCTATGCAGATGAAATTTCCTTCCCCTTAGGGGCGCTGAAGTGAAGAGAGCGGAACAAGTTCCCGCAAGCGGGAACTGGAATAAAAATAGGAGGACAAGTATGATTCAATTAATGGAAGGCGGCGCTTATCTGGTAAAGGGTACGGAAATCATCTCCGATACCCCGGAGGCGCAGCAGGCGATACTGAACAGAACCGGAAAGAAGATTACAAAGGAGGAGGCGGCCCAGAATACCATTGCCTATGGCATTTTAAAAGAGCATAATACCTCCGGCAGCATGAAAAAACTGAAAATCAGGTTTGACAAGCTCACCAGCCATGACATTACTTTCGTGGGAATTATTCAGACCGCAAGGGCTTCGGGGCTGGAAAAATTCCCCATGCCCTATGTGCTTACCAACTGCCACAATTCCCTGTGCGCGGTGGGCGGCACCATCAACGAGGACGACCATATGTTTGGCCTGACCTGCGCAAAGCGCTACGGCGGCGTCTATGTGCCCCCTCATCAGGCGGTGATTCATCAATACGCAAGGGAAATGCTGGCCGGGGGCGGCAGGATGATTTTAGGCTCCGACTCCCATACCCGTTACGGCGCGCTGGGCACCATGGCCATGGGCGAGGGCGGCCCGGAGCTGGTGAAACAGCTGCTGAATCAGACCTACGATATCAACATGCCGGGCGTGGTGGGGGTTTATCTCACAGGCGAGCCCGAAAAGGGCGTGGGCCCGCAGGATGTGGCGCTGGCCATTATCGGGGCCGTGTTCAAAAACGGATATGTGAAAAATAAGGTCATGGAGTTCGTGGGGCCGGGCGTGTCCTCCCTAAGCGCGGATTTCCGTATTGGAATAGACGTGATGACGACGGAAACCACCTGCCTGTCCTCCATCTGGCAGACGGATGAGAAAATTGAGGAATTTTATGAGATTCACGGCCGCAAGGAGGATTATGCATCCCTGCGTCCCGGGGAGACCGCTTACTACGACGGAATGATTCAGGTGGATCTGTCCAAGGTGCGTCCCATGATCGCCATGCCCTTCCATCCCAGCAATACCGTTACCATCGAGGAGCTGAACGCGAATCTCATGGACATTCTGGACGAGACGGAGAAACGCGCACAGGTCAGTCTGGACGGCGCCGCCGAGCTTCATCTGAAAGAAAAGGTGAAAAACGGCAGATTGATGGTGGATCAGGGCATCATTGCAGGATGCGCCGGAGGCGGTTTTGAAAATATCTGCGCCGCCGCGGACATCTTAAAAGGGAAATATATCGGCTGGGACGGCTTTACCTTAAGCGTCTATCCGGCTTCCATGCCCATCTATATGGAGCTGGTAAAGAACGGCTGTGCGGCGGCGATTCTGGAGACGGGGGCGGTGATGAAAACCGCGTTCTGCGGCCCCTGCTTTGGGGCGGGGGATACGCCGGCCAACAATGCCTTCAGTATCAGGCATTCCACCAGAAACTTCCCCAACAGAGAGGGAAGCAAGCTGCAGAACGGCCAGATTTCCTCCGTTGCCCTGATGGATGCGAGATCCATCGCGGCCACCGCGGCAAACCAAGGCGCCCTGACCCCGGCCACCGAATTCGACGGGGAAATCGGAAAATATCAATATCATTTTGACAGCAAAATTTATGCCAACCGTGTCTTTGACTCCAAGGGAATTGCGGATCCGGAGGTGGAGATTCAATTTGGCCCCAATATCAAGGACTGGCCCGCCATGGGAGAGCTGCCCGATAATCTGCTGCTGCAGGTGGTCAGCGAGATTCATGACCCCGTGACCACCACGGACGAACTGATTCCCTCTGGCGAAACCTCCTCCTACCGCTCCAATCCGCTGGGGCTGGCGGAATTTACCTTAAGCCGCAAAGACCCAGAGTATGTGGGCAGAGCAAAGGAAATTCAAAAGGCGGAAAAGGCCCGCATGGAGGGCGGACATCCCTGCCAAGTGCTTCCGGTGCTGAAGGATTTGATGAGCGTGATTAAACAGCAGTTCCCCGACGCGGATCATTCCAACACCGGCTTCGGCTCCACGATTTTCGCGGTGAAGCCCGGGGACGGCTCCGCCAGAGAACAGGCGGCCTCCTGCCAGAAGGTGCTGGGAGGCTGGGCAAATATTGCCAACGAATATGCCACCAAACGCTACCGCTCCAATCTGATTAACTGGGGAATGCTGCCCTTCCTGATTGAAGAGGGGGAACTGCCCTTCAAGAATCTGGATTATTTGTTCATTCCCGATATCAGAAAAGCGGTGGGGAAAGTACCCGACAAGACGGACGAGGCATGGGATGAGATTAGGGCTTATGTGGTGGGAAAGGATTCCCTCAAGCCCTTTACCCTCCGGCTGGGCGAGCTGACCGACGAGGAGAGCGAGATTATTTTAAAGGGATGCCTGATTAATTATAACAGAGTGTGAACCGGAGGGATTTCCGGAGAAAAGAAACACGGGCAGGGTTGAATCTGCGATTGCCAGAGAAATAGGCTGCGGGCGGATTCAACCCTCCGGCGGCAAGCCGGAAGATACATGGAAAAGAAAGGAAGGGTGGTTGTCATGAGGCTGCTGGTAATCCGCCATGGAGAATCGGAGGCGGATTTGATGGACGTCCATGAAGGGCGGGCCGATTTCCCGCTCACGGCGCGGGGGCACAGACAGGCCGCGGCCATGGCGGAATATGTAAGAGAGCATTATCACATTACGGCGATTTATTGCAGCACCTTGAGACGGGCCTATCAGACCGCAGAGCATTTGGCGCGGGAAACGGGAGCGGCGCTTTTCCCGGAAGAGAAGCTCATGGAATTTAACAATGGCCTGATTGCCGGAATGGAGAGGAAAGCCGCCGCCGAAAAATATCCCGAGGTAAATAACCTGCCCATGCATGCTTCCGTATATGAGCAGGAATCGGCGCTGGAATTCCGCTTTCGGGCCGAATATATGCTGTCAAAAATTCTGGCGGATGCCGAACAGCCGCCGGATGCGTCTGCCAACGCCGGAGATGCCAAGCAGCCGTTGGAACTGTCCTCCGACGTCGGAGATACCAAGAGGCCGTTGGAACTGTCCTCTGACGTCGGAGATGCCAAGAGGCCGTTGGAACTGTCCTCCAATGCCGGAGATGCCGAACAGCCGCCAGATGCGCCTGTCAACGCCGGGGATGCCAAGCAGCCGCCGGAAGCGCCCTCCGACGCCGCGAGTACAAAACAGCCGCCAGATGCATCCGCCGTCCCGGCTGTTGCCGTGGTTGCTCATGGGGGGATGATTAACCAGCTGTATCGGGCTTTTCTGCGCCTTCCGGTGGAGTGCGACTTGTTTTTTGGCACCGGGGATACGGGCATTCATGAGTGGGATATTGCACAAGGGCGGAGGCGGGTGGTCAGGGCAAATCTGACAGCACATTGTCAGGGAATATAGGGCGGCGCGGATTTGACAGAGACGGTATGACAGCGTTGGAGAAGAATAAGGGGGCAATATATGGCTGAGAGGCTGACTTGGAAGGAAATTCAGGAGAAATACCCTGATCGCTGGGTTGGGCTGGCAGATGTAGAATATGTGGATAACGACGGCATTTCCGTTAAGGCGGCAGTTGTGAAATATACGGATAAATCCAAAGGAGAACTGACCCAAAAGATGCTGCAGGGAGAAATTATTGCGAGATATACGACACCTGACAATGTATTTCAGTTAGGGATGGCAGAGGTGTGGTGATGAGGCAGTTTACATTAAATTTAGACGTTACACAGCAAAGGCAGGTGGCTGCATTGAAAAATAACCTTACAGCTTTCTTGGATACAGGAGTATATATTCCTGTGTGGACGGAGGAGGGGGATATTGTAAGAAACTTAAGAATGATAGACCGTAATGGGAAAGTTCATGTTTTGTGCGGCAATGAATGAAAATAATACAAAAATAACAGAAAAAACAGGGAGGTAATATAATGGAACTCAATAAAATTGTATCCAATCCCATGCTGGCAGGGGCGATTGAGCTGATGCAGGCGGAGGACACGCCGGAGCATCGCAGCATGTTTATGGAGGAGCTGACCAAGGCGGATTTCATGTCGCCCGTGATTCTCGACCCGCCGCCCACGGAGGACGCCGAGGGCAGGCTGGTTCCCGCGCCGGAATGCAAGGTGCAGCTTCCCATGCTCTCCACCGCCGACGGCATGAAATTCTTTATGGCGTTTACAGATAAAGGAGAGTACGACAAATGGGCGGAGAAAAATCAGAAAATGCCGCCGATTGCGCTGAAAATTGAGGAATATGCGGCCATGATACTGCGCAGGGAGCCCAATGGCGGCATTTGCCCGGCGCTGGGGATGGTAGTGAATCCTTACGGGGCGAATATCATTCTGCCGAGGGAAATGCTGGCGGGAATCCTGTCCGCAAAGACGGCGCAGGCACAGCAGGCGGCCGCGGCGGCAAGGCAGGCAGGGCAGTTTACGATGCCCATGCCCGGCCCGGGAATGCCGCAGAATTAATATTATTTTTTGCAAGAGAATTTTAGGGCGTATTTAGAAAATGCTTCCTCTGAAATATGCGCCATGCCTTGCAGGGGGAGCAGGCTTCGGTTTGGGAGGCGCAGTGCGGTACTGTGCCTCCCAAATCTGTATGCGGAAGAATGGGATGAGGACGCCGCCGTTTAGACGGCCGCAAATGACGAGAATAAATACAGCTATGCACGATGGGAATCAATGGCAATTATGAACGACATGAATAAGTGAAAACGACAGGAACAAGCGACAGACTTGAACAACAGGATAAATGACAGGAATGTTTTTATGGCTTGTCCGATAGTATCGATGAGGGAAACAATATGGATACTACAAAAGAACAGGAAAAGAAATACGAAGAGGAATTGATCGGTCAAAGCGAGAAATATCTTCCGGACAAAGACATAGAAGGCCGGACGTCCGCCGAGCTGGACTTTGCGCGGGAATACAATATGGAGTGCAATCGTATGCTTGGCAGGGAGCGGAAAAACAGGAAAATACCGCAGGAAAAGCTGGCTCAGGGCATTCTGAGCAGAGCCGCGCTGGAGGACTTGGAACAGGGAAGAATCGGATGGACGAAACTCATAGGGGATACCCTCATGCATCGAATGGGTGTTGACACGGGCTATTATGAGACGGTTACATCGGCAGAGAATTTGGATAAATGGCGTCTGCGGGAGGACGTCTGCCTGCTGGTTCCGGGCAGTCCCGCGGAGGCCGAAAGCAAAATGCGGGAATATCGGAGGAAGTACCCCAAGCGGGACAATGTGGAAGAACAATTTCTAATGAAAGCGGAGATTATTCTGCGGCTGGCAGATATAAGAAAGAGAAGGAAAATAAATCCGGCCGAGGCGGAAGAAGTCCTTGAAATGTGCCGGAAGGCCGCCGCCTGTACCATTCCGGAGGGCTGGGAGCGGAAGCTGTTAAATTTCTGGCTGGCGCCTGCGGAACTGGAAGCGGTTCTGCTGACAGGAGCGGCGCTGGCGGTATGCGGCAGGAGAGAAGAGGCATGGGCGCTGCAAGGGTCCGTCTGGGAATATCCCAAAGAAAAGAAATGGGAAGAGCGGATGCTGGTGCGCATTATTCCGCAGGCGGCTCTGCTGGGAATGGAACTGGCTCTGGCGGAAAGTAACATGGAAGCCGCATTTGAGATGGGGAAGGAGGCGCTGGAGCTTCTGCGCAGAAACGGAAGCCATTGCTATTTGATGCCGCTGCTGGATCTCTTTGACAGAATAAAGCTGGGGAATGAGCGGGAAGCTTTGAGCAGGAGAAGCTTGCAGGCAGAGGGAAGTCCGGGCGGAAAACATGACAGGAATGCTCAGGCAGAGGGAAGTCCGAACATGAAAAGCGGGCGGCAGGCGGAAGTCGAGGAATATTTGGCAAAGGCGCAAGGGTTTCGCAGCACATTCCGGCAGATTTATGAGACGGCGGGATGTTCCGGATACAGGCTCTGGCAGGACATGGACGCCGACAATACCAGAGAGGCCGGGATGGTTCTGAAAATGCTGAGGATGTTTGAGGGCAAGGCGCGGGCAAAAGCCATATATGACGAGGAAGGCCAGATTATCACAGAGGGTCAGCTGGTAAAGATAGAAAAAGGAATACATAAGCCGTCCTATCAAAACTATCAGCGCCTGATGAAGCAGTATGGAAGGTATGGATGGTGGGGGATGCCCATAGTGGAAACGGATTCCGCCGAGGTTCTGGAATTAAGACAGAGGATTTCCACCCTGATTGGGTTTGGCAGATGGGAAGAGGCGGAGCAGGAGATGCAGTGGTTCCGCAGAAAGGTGGACGCAGGTTATCCGAGGGTAAAGCAGGAATTATTGTTCTGGGAGGCACTGCTGAAATGGAAAAAGGAGAATGAGCTGGAGGAATGCCTTGCCATGATGCTGAAGGCGCTGCATTATACGGTTCCCGATGCCAAGGGCAGAAAGATGGAGTATTGGGTTTTCCAGAGGGAGGAGATTATCATTGCCAGCAATATAGGGATGCTTTACCGGAAGCTGGGGAAATTGGATAAGGCAAAAGAATGGTTCGAGACGGTGCTGCATTCTTTGGAAAAAACAAAAGACAGGACCGGAATCATGTATGTGGGTTATGGCATTTTGATGGGAGGATATGATAATCTTCTGGCGGATATGGGTTATATTGAAAAGGCGTTGGAGATGGATAAAGAGGCCATTCAGGCTTATTTGAAATGGCCTCAGATATGGTGTCTGGCAAGCATGTTTTATCGGATAGCTTGGAATTCCTATGAAATTGCATCTCCAGATACGGAAACAGTTACAGAAAGAAATAAAAATTGCTGTTTAAAATGGAGAGAACCTTTTTTGATAAGTGAGTCGCTGGCAGATTTTATGTATGATGAACGTTATCTAGCCTTCTTGGGAGACAGTGCTAGACGAGAAAAGTTTTTATTCCATTATACATGAATTTTTTTCTTCATCATCATCCGATAAAGGCATAATACCGTTATCCTCAGGCATTTCGTTCTCTATCAAGGTTTTTCCGGAAGGATTCGGCTCCTCCGATTCAAAGCCGGGAAGACCTGCCCCGCCCAAGAGCAGAATGGTCAGTGCGGATGTCATTAAAACTGACTTAAAGATATTGTGTTTCATGTTGCAGAACCCTCCTTGTTGGAATTTTTATGGTTTTAATATTTTTGTCAGACCTTATGCCGATTCAGCTCCTTCACCCAAGGAAACAGAAGCCGGGATAAGGAGCTTCTGTTTCCCCATGACAGATGAAAAAGCGTGCCATGATATGGTGAATTCCCCTTTCATCTTTTCGCATACCATACTGCGGCCCATTTTATGGAAACGGACTCTTATGTACAGCCGTGAAGAATTGCAGTCAGGACGATTTTTTCTTTTGTAGAGGTTAGCCGGACATTTTGCCCTTGACAGAACCCTTCACATATAGCTAATATCATGGCACGAGAATATTGTAGCATAATAGGGGTAAAAAGCACAATATATCGAATTACTTGCATTTTATGCAAGTAATTCGATATATTGCATTGGAGAGACAAAGGATACACGGAAAAGAGTTCTGAAAGCTGGGGAAGGGGAGAGCTTGAATCTCTGGCAGAAAAATGATATGATAAGGCTGTCAGGCATGGGGAGAGTCATGGCATAATATTAATAGATTCTTGGAGGGATTTATGGAAAATATTAAGATGCTGTTTATTCAAGAGAAAAAAGTAAAAAATAGGGCAAAAGGATTACTGCTGGGTGATATAATAGAGAAACTGGTTCCGGATACATATGAGATTGATTATATTAGCATAAAAGAGAATATTATTGGGAAAATAGACCAATTCCAGCCCAAAATCATATATATCGGACAGAGTAAAGCGTTTGACATTTTGGAGCTGGTAATGAGGATAAAGGAGCTGTTTCCGCAGATGGTTATTCTTGCTAATTTATCAGATAGTGTCAGTGACCAGCAGGAACTGATAATAAAACTCAAAGAAGCCGGCGTATATAAGTGCTATTACTCAACGCTTATAGTTGAGACTTTGATTCACGATATGTTTGTTGCATTAAATATGGAATAATCCGGGAGGCTTATGCTTTGAAAAAACGCAGAGAGCATACGCAATTTGACAACTTAGTCTGTTCCTTTCTTGAAATATGGAAATTTGACAGACGCCTGTTCTTAGTTTTGCTTGTAAATGTTGTCGTGAAAGCATTACAGCCTTTTCCGAATATTATTTTGTCCGGCTTGATTATTGACAGCATTACACGGGGCGAAGCATTTTTTACCTTTATATGCTATATTGGATTCATGTTTGGAATAAATTTTTCCCTTATGGCCGTGAGTATCTGCTTGGGAAAAGTGAAAGAGTATTTATTTTTAAAATTTAACGATAAACTTAATAATGATATCAGTAAAAAGTGCATGGATATGGATTATGAACAATTCAATGATTCGTACTTTCAAGACAGCATTCTCTTAATAACCCAAATGGTGCGGGGGAATAACTATTTTACAAATATTTCTATTGTATTTGATACATTTTCACATATGATTGCGCTTGCAGGCATTATTGTTATTATGACTATGCTTAATAGCTGGCTGTTATTAATAGCGCTGATTGTTATCGCATTGCAATCGTTATTACATATTGTCAGGCAGAGATATCATCGGCAGTTTCAGGTAGATACGATAAGCGAACAGCGGAAGCTGGGCTATATGTCAAGGATGCCGAAAAGCATACCTGCCAAAAAAGACATAGACATGTTTCATCTGAGTGATTATATTTTTAAAAAGATTGAAGCTTTCCAGAATAATATGCTGGATTTTAATTTCAGACGAATAAAAAAAGATGGAGTGATAGAAACGTTCACTTATCTGCTCAGTGTGGCTTTTCAGATATCTGCGTATGTTTTAATTGGCATAAAAGCATTTATGGGAGAAATAACAGTCGGAGAATTTACTATGGGCATCACTTCGCTTATTAACTTTATGTCTGCCTCAGCATTTGTAGCAACGAATATGCTCAATATTAGCAACAGCTTATTTTACATTAATAAGTATAAAACATTTTTGACATTTAAAAGCAAATTTGATGACAACGCAGGTATCGTTCTTGATGATTTGGATCTTGACAACATTGAGATAGAGTTTAAGAATGTATCATTCCGTTATCCAAACAGTACTTCGTATGTGCTCAAAAATATAAATCTAAAGATCAGCAATAAAGAAAAACTTGCAGTTGTTGGTTATAATGGGGCCGGAAAAACATCGTTTGCCCTTCTGCTGACGAGAATGTACGAACCCACCGAAGGAGAAATACTGCTGAATGGGATTAACATACAAAGAATAAACTACAGGGAATACCTGAAAATGTTTTCAACAGTCAATCAGGATTTTTTCCTTTTCCCTTTTTCTATCTTGGAGAATATACGGCCCTGCAGCGAGGCATCAGCGCAGGAAAAAGAAAAAGTAATGGATTTATGCAGGAAATACGGCATGGAAGAAAGAATCAGCAGAATGTATAAGGGACTCGAAACGCCAATTACAAAAGAATTATTTGCATCCGGCGTGGATTTGTCCGGTGGAGAAAGGCAGAAGATAGCCATACTGCGTGCGCTGTATAAAAATTCGCCGGTTCTTGTATTAGATGAACCGACTGCGGCTTTAGACCCTGTTGCAGAGTATGAAATATACCGTAAATTTGCTGAAATTTCAGACGGAAAGCTTACAGTGTACATATCACACAGGATAAACAGTACTCGTTTCTGTGATAAAATTGCAGTCTTTGAAAGAGGCGAAATAGCGGAATATGGTACCTTTGATGAATTGATGGAGTTAAAGGGATTATATTATAATTTTTTTGAGACACAAGCAGAGCTTTACAAATAAGTTTAACTAAATTCTTATACCACATAACGCTAGAATTTACCATACTGCACTGGTTAAATGTATATGGCTGGCGTTATGTAGTATGCGGGGTAAGCATTTTTCTGGACGGGTATTCCGGTCTGGTGGAGAGATGCGCCCGGCTCCGTTTTTCGTACATGAAAAATGCCATAAAGCAGGGGAGCCTGTATGCACGGGTACGTGACAGGGAGCTGATGATGGAATATAAAAGGAGAATGCATCTTATAAACAGCGAGGAAGCGGAAATTCTGGCAGGAAATTGAGAGAGAAATTTAGTGTGCGCTTATGAAACGGAAATGGAATGCTGTTCATGAAGCAGAGGATTAGGGCTCTATTCATGAAGCGGAAGATTCAAGAACTGTTCATGGAGCAGAAGATTCGAGAACTGTTCATGGAGCAGAAGATTAGGAAGCTGTTCATGAAACAGAGGATTCGAGAGCTATTTATGTAGCAGAGGGTTAGGGCGCTATTCATGCAACAAAAGCTGGGAGTGTTATTCATAAAGCAGAGAAACAAGATATGTTACTGTGGAACTTTATGCGGACTGTCGGATTTATTTCAAATCCGGCAGTTGTTTTTTTGGTGAAGGCGGCTGGGTGTTGCTGTTTGGGTGCTGTCATGACGTTTCTGAATTGATTTTGTTTATTGAGTTTCCCCATTTTTTCCGGTCTGCTTTGTGCAATGCCGCAAGAATGCTGTGTGAATGCCAAATCAATGCAAAATCAATACCAAATCAATGGACAGCTCTTCATTGTGATGAAACCGTTTATAAGGAAGTTTGATTTTTTATGCATTTTAAGGGATCAACCTTCAAAATAGCGAAAACCAAGTGATGTTTTATCTGGCGCTTCTTTCAGAATTTTGCTATAATGAAAGGACAAGAATGGTTTTTAGTTTATTTGAGAGATTTATTTCTGAACAATAAAACGTATGGCATCCAATCTAAAAACGATGCTGTCCGTGGGATCGGAACCGTCTAGGTGGCGGCATGCTGCGGCGGTTAGGGGCGAAGCCAAATTATGAAGCTAGATTATGAAATCAAATATAAAAATCAATTATGGAACAAATTATGAAAAAAGATAAATGATAATGGAGGCAGGCGGCGGTTATGAAAAGAATCTGCAGAGCTTACAGAGAAATCATAGGAGTCCTTTTCGCGGAAAGCCCGTTTATCGTCATTCTGACCTTTGCGTCCGCCGTGGTATCCGGCCTGATTACGCCGCTGTCCGTCTGGGTGAACGGCCGCATTCTGGACTTAGGGCTTCTGACGGCTTCGGGGGAGATGGGCTTTCTTTCCTATCTGCCCTATCTTGTCCTGTTTGTGATCTTAGGTCTGGCCCCTGTCCTTGTGGGGGACATTCTAAGCAACAGCTATATCCGCCCCCGGTGCCAGCTTATCCTGCGGACCGCCTATAAGGGGAAGATGCTGCGAAAGTTAAAGGTTCTCCGGTATGAACATCTGGAAAGCGCGTCCTCCATGGAAATCATTGACAAGGCATACAATAAGACGGAGAACGCCGTCCTTTCCCTGTTCCCGGCCGCGGTCCAGCAGATGATTTCGGCAGGGCTTGCGTCGCTGGGAACCTTATACATATTTGCCGTGATAAAGTGGTGGCTTGTGCCGGTCATTTTACTGCCCTTTGCGCTGGAAACATGGCTCGTGCAGAAGTCGAATTACAACATCTACAATGAAATGGAGGGCTACTGGAAGAAGGAGCGGTTCTATACCTCCTTGGGAAGCATGCTGCGCTCAAGGGATTACGTAACCGAAAATACGCTGTCCGGCGCTTCCGATTACCTGATCGACGTCCACCGCAGGCGGGTAAATACCCGGAATAGGGAATACGAGCACTTCTTTTTCAGGCATCTGAGGCATAATTTCCTAAAGCAGAACATTACGAAGCTTGTCCAGCTGGGGACGGCTTTCCTGCTGCTGGCGTTTTATGTCAATGGAAACATAGGGGCCGGTACGCTGGTTTCTTTAAGCATGGCCCTGTTCGGCAGCCTGTTTTCCAAAAGCTGCTTAAACGGCCTCGTGCAGGTTGTCCGCACCAGCGGGCAGTATGTGAACGCTTTTGGATTCTATGACAAATATTTCGGGCTTTCGGAGGAAGCGTATGGGGAGGAAGACGCCATGCCGGAGCGTTTTGAGATAGAGTTCGACAGGGTGTCTTTTGCCTACCCGGGTACGGAGAGGAAGATACTGGACGGGATGAGCTTTAAAATTGCACATGGGGAAAAGATTTCCATTGTGGGGGAAAACGGCGAAGGGAAGAGCACCATGATAAAGCTCCTTCTGGGGCTGTTTGAGCCGGACAGCGGTGAAATCCGCATCGGAGGGAAGCCGTTGAAGCGATATTCCCGCTCCGTGAGGGAGAACCTGTTCGGCGCGGTATTTCAGGATTTCGCGAAATACGGCATTACCCTTGGGGAAAATGTGGGCGTGGGCAGCCCTGAGAAGCTTGGGGACAAAGGGGCCGTTTTGGAGGCCATGCGGAAGGCCAAGGCGGACGGCATTGCGGAGGGGCTGCCCCAAGGGGCGGACACGCTGCTGGGGAGGGAGTTTGAGGGCGGCGTTGACCTGTCCGGCGGGCAGTGGCAGAGGATTGCGATTGCGAGGGCGTTTATGGGGGAGAAGCCGATTTTGATTCTTGACGAGCCCACCAGCCAGCTGGATCCCATGGCGGAGAGCAGGATATATTCGGAATTTGCCGAGATGGCGGAAGGGAGGACGTCCGTCTTTATCACCCACAGGCTGGCGTCCACCATGATAACCGACCGCATTATCGTCATAGCGGGCGGAAAGGCCGTGGAGAGCGGCTCCCATGAGGAATTGATGGCACGGGGCGGACTGTATGCGGAAATGTTCGAGGCGCAGAAGCGGTGGTATTTGAAGGGGGAAGAGGGAGATAAGGCCGCAGAGCAGGCATGAGGCGGAAAAGTGGAGATGAGGCAGGAAAAGCAGTGATGCAGGAAAGCCGAGATGAGACAGGAAAAGGAGATGATACAGATGTTTCAAGATAAGACAGCACAATTAGAAGAAGCCGTACAGAAGGAGAATTCCCCCGGATTTTCGCATCTGGTGCGTTTGTTTCTGTTTGTGTTTTCCAAGACAAAGCTGATCAGCGCGGTGTATATAGGGGCGTTCCTGCTGCTGTCCCTGCTGCGCCCGGCGCTTGCCTTTCTATGGAAGGACTACATACAGACGGCGGAGGGGCTTTCTGCGGGTCAGAGCCTGCTTCCGGCGGCGGTACTGCTTTTATGCTATGTGCTGATCCATTTTCTGACAAATCTGATCAGCCGATATGTCTATCTGCTGGATGACATAGAACAGCTCAATATCGTACAGGCGAACCGTCAGCAGGAGCTGCTGCATTCCGTCATGTACCGAAAAATGGCCCATATGAAGTCGGAGGCTTTGGAAATCCCCAAGCTCAATGACAGGGTGGAGCAGGTATTCCGGTTTATGGGCGGGCGCACAGGGGTGAATACGAGCATCATGCTTCAGGGCTACAGCATAGCGGCCAAGGCGGCGTCGGTTCTTTCCATAACGGCCGCCCTCTATATTTTCAACCCCCTGCTGTGCCTGATTGTATTGATTGCGCCCCTGCCCGCCGTATGGGTCAACACGCTGGGCCAGAACATGATGTTCCAATTTAAAAAAAATAATACCAAGCTGCTGCGCAGGGCGGCTTATTTTGAAAAATTAATGCTTTCTCCGGCGGCAAAGGAACTGAAAACATTTGCGCTGTATGATTTTTTCTATGGCAAGTGGAAAGCCGAGGCGGATGAGTATACACAGAAAGAGCAGGAAGTCATCCGCGCCCGGGCTAAATTTATGATGCTCCATAATTTTATTATCAATCTGACAATTATTGCGGGAAGCGTCCTTGCCGTTGTGCTGATGGTCTGCGGCAGGCTTTCCTTGGGGGAACTGGCGGCGGTTCTGTCGCTGGTATCGACGCTGGTGGGGGATGTGAAGGAGCTGTTGACGGGATACGCGGGATTTGTCACGAAGAAAAATGAGGCGGCCCAGTTTTTTGATTTTATGGACCTGCCGGAGCGGGAGGAGGGGGAGGCGTGTGAAAACATTGCGCTGATAGAGGCGGAGAATTTAAAGTATCGCTATCCTTTGACAGACCGGTATGTCCTCGACGGCGTCAGCCTCACGATCAGGAAGGGGGAAAAGATTGCCTTTGTGGGGGAAAACGGCATGGGGAAGACGACGCTGGTGAAGATTCTTGCGGGCCTGCTTGCGCCGTCGGAAGGCAGGCTGAAAATAAACGGAAAAGAGGCGGAAGGCTATCGGTGCGACAGCCGGTATGACAGGACGGCAGTGATGATGCAGAGCCCGGCTAGGTATACCACATTTACCCTAGGGGACAATGTATTTCTAGGAAACGTTTCCGGGGAACGGGACGAGGAGGCCCTTGACAGGGCGCTTGCGTTTTCCGACTTGGGGGACAAATCAAAAGAAAGCCTGCTTGGAAAAGACGTGGGGGGCGTTGACCTGTCCGGCGGGGAGTGGCAGAAGCTGGCCATTGCAAGGACTGTGTATCGGGACAGGGATTTCATGATTCTGGATGAGCCCACAAGCAGTCTGGACCCTCTGGCGGAGGCGGAAATCTTCCGGAAGTATCTGGCGATGGCGCAGGATAAGACGGTGATTTACGTGACCCATAGGATCAGCGCCGCGGCCCTTGCGGACAGGATCATCGTGTTTGACGGAGGGAAGATTGTGCAGGACGGCGCCCATGAAGAGCTGCTGAGAGAGGGAGGGGTCTATGCGAAATTATATGGGGAACAGGCGAAATGGTACAGCAGGTAGAAGAAAATGAAATATAAGATATGGCTGCCGATACAAAACGGCGCTCCCATTAATACATTTAACCATCATGCCGCTTTTTTGAGGATATTGTTTACCATTGAAAACTATTATAAATACTTTTACAGTGATTTTATCAATATCTGGCTGTGTCCAATGCCGTCTGCCGCCGGATTTATCATGGAAAAGTGGTATTGTGATGATGAGTTTTTTGATATGGTGATACTGACAAGCGATGGAGAGAATCCGATTACGAATTGTTTTGGTGAAAATGCGGATAAAATGGTTCCCGGCTTATTAAGGGAAGAGAATTGTATCAAAAATATAAAACAAATGTTAAGCCTCGGTTTTTACGTGTCCGGAAGGATAGATGAATATTATGTTCCTAAAAGAAAGTCCGAGGGGAGGCTTCATCACAGACATGACTTTTATATGAATGGGTATGATGATACGGAAGGGTGTTTTTATTTGGGGGGATATACTGTTGATGAAAAATATGAAATAGTAAATATGCCATATGGCAGATTTTTTCTTGGATTAAGTGAGTTGAATAGGTTTAATATGCTGAATTTCTGTAGGTTAAAGGATGAATACAATTTTGAAATTAATATTTCCAAGATAATTGCTCTTTTGGAGGATTATATGAGCGGCTGTAGTTCCTTTGAAAATCCCAGCGGAATATTTAAGCCGAATACAGATTCATTTTATTATGGAATAGGAGTTTATGACGGACTTGTCGAGAGCATAGTGGAAAATGAATCAAGATTGGATATACGAGTATTTAGAATGCTGATGGAACATAAAAAATGTATGATGGAGAGATGGGAGGTTTTAGAAGAGGCAGGAATTAGGATTGGTGACAATATAAAAAAGAGATATTATGAACTTGTTAATATGCAGGTTTAGGTTTTCTATATGGCAATGAAATATGCATTGAAACCGTCAGATGACATGCTGAAAGGGATTCTTAGGAACAATCAACATATTAAGGAAATGGAATTAAAATTATTGGAAAAAGCAGTTTTAAAACTATAAAGCAGTTTAAAGTAAGTGGTTTAGCTTATGTGTAATAGGACATATCAGACGGACAGTTTGCGCAGGTAGCTGAAATCAAAGAACGGGCAGCGCTGGAAAATGTGTTTTTTTATTCTGTGGCCGTGTCGGATCGTTTTTCGGATCTGGGGATTGTCGGTGCGGCCGAAGTTGAAGGACGGACATTGACGCTGTTCTGCCTGTCGTGCCGGGCGCTGGGAAGAGAGGTTGAAAATAAAATGATGGAGCATATCATGGACAGGCACAACATAGAAACGATAGACTTTGTCTCCACAAATAAAAATGACAAATTAGCCGCCGGAATCTTTGGCGGTTTTCATCTGAACCGCCGTTATTAGCGGAAGGAGAGGGATTCCTATGGGAAATAAGAAGAAAGTGCTTGATATATGTGATCGCCTGCCGATTACCCAGCACACGGTTCACGCCATACCCCTGAGCATAATTCTAAGCGACAATCAGCATTTCGGGTGGCTGTACCAGAATTTTGTGCAGGTATGTTCAAGCATAAAGCAGGATTCCAATATCAAGCAGAGAATGTATTATTACGGGATGAATTATGCGGCATACGGCCGCCTGCTGTCCATAACGCAGAGAAAGGAATTCGATAAGACCTGTGATATTGTGGAGTATATTATAAAGTTTATTGATGATTTCGTATATGTATCAGCATATATGGACATGTTTTTTGTGAAGGAGAAAGAATCTGCCCACGGACGGCATTACAGCCAGAAGGTATTGATCTTTGGCTATGATTCCGATAAGAGGGCGTTTTATGTAAAGGGATACAATCAAAACGCCTTATTTTCGACTTTTATAATAGGATATGAGGAGCTTTCCCAAGCCTTTGAAGCAGGCCGGGTGTCAGCGGAGGACGGCGCAGGGTCTTTTTATATTGAGACTTACGAGTTTACAGGATACGGAAAGCCCATAGAATTTTCTTTGGAAAGGTATAAATGTCAGCTGAATGATTACTTATATTCCAAGACGGAAACGGAGGAAATCCAGCAGAATGAAAATTATTTGAAGAAGATTAGATTTGTCGGCATGGACGCCTACAGGGATTTTGAAGCTTATATAGAAACCGCCATAGAGGAGGGATTTGATGTCCCATACCATGATTTCCATTTGTTTTATGAGCATAGAAGGCTGAATCTTGACAGGTTCATATATATCAATCAAACATGCGGGGTAAGCATTTTTCTGGACGGGTATTCCGGTCTGGTGGAGAGATGCGCCCGGCTCCGTTTTTCGTACATGAAAAATGCCATAAAGCAGGGGAGCCTGTATGCACGGGTACGTGACAGGGAGCTGATGATGGAATATAAAAGGAGAATGCATCTTATAAACAGCGAGGAAGCGGAAATTCTGGAAGGAATTGAGAGGGAAATTTAGCGGCGGCTGCGGCGTTATATTCTGAGAGGCCGGGCTATGAAATATCAATGAATATTTCAGGGGAGGATTTTCAAGGGAAAGGTAATGGGAGAAGCGATTAAGGGAAGAAAAACAGCGAATCTCCATAGGTGTGCGGCTAAAGTAAGTTCAATTTGTGTCGATATAAATAATACAGGCGGGCAGTTCGGCCGACTTCCCGCCAAGTATTCATATTATATGGACACCACGGATGGTATTTGAGAAGGAAAAGGAGTTTCCTGCGAGGATGCCATCTTTTTTATGCCGCCTAAAGCGGCGAGGGGGACAGGATGGAAGCCATAAAAAGTTCTGCGGGCAGGAGCGTCTGCGTCAGGGATGACGGGATTGCTTGGGCGGAGCAGAATGGGTGAACATAAAGGAGTATAAGTTGAAAATCGATTCTAGTGTGATAGGAATGGAGTCTGCCCGAAAATATCGGGAAACCTCTGTTACCTTTAGACGTTTTACCATCAAAGAATATGAACAGGAGTCGGCACAGGGCGGCAATGGGCTGAACGCCGCAGTGGGAAGCAATACCGGAAGTACGGAGAATGCGGAGGAAAGCGAGACGGAGAAGACGCAGCAGCCGGCGGAGCTTCAGGACTGGCAGAACCGCCTGCAGATGGCTGGTTCAAATGTCGCCATAAGGAGCTCCGTCAGTCAGGCGCTGGTGGATCTTAGAGAGGCGACAATACGGCATATTTTTGATATTCTGTTTGCGGGCAGGAGAAACCGCATGAAGCCATGGATGCAGGACGGAGCCAATCCCGCAAATACGGTGAATGGTACAAACTCATATGGCACCAATACAACATATGGCGCCAATATCACTTACATGCAGATTGGTTTTGGGCAGACAGCTGCTTCCCTTCGGCAGCAGTATATGGGGTGGAACGGCATGGGCGACAAAGGAGATGCGGCCGGAAATAACCTGCGGGTAAATCAGGCCGGAGCGCTTACTGCGAATATGAAGGTGCTCAATTACAGTCAGGATACTCTCAAAATAGAAACGGAGGAAACAGCCTTTTCCACCGTGGGAACGGTGCGCACCGCAGACGGAAGGGAAATAAATTTCAATGTAAACGTGGGCATGAGCCGGGAATTCCAGCAGCATTTTGTGGATGATTTGAATCTGACGTCTTTTAAAATGTGCGACCCGCTGGTCATCAATCTGAACGCGGATGCTTTAGAGCTTTCCGACCAGACCTTCTATTTTGACATTGACGCGGACGGGGAAATGGATGAAATTTCGCAGCTGGGTTCGGGAAGCGGTTATCTGGCGCTGGATAAAAACGGCGACGGGCAGATTAACGACGGCAGCGAATTGTTCGGAACGGCCAGCGGCAATGGTTTTGCGGATTTGGCGGAATATGACGAGGACGGCAATGGCTGGATTGATGAAAACGACGCTGTCTGGGATAAATTGAAAATATGGTGCAGGGACGAAAACGGGAACGATGTGCTTTATAAGCTGGCTGATAAAGGCGTGGGGGCCATCTGTCTGCAGAATGTGTCCACGAATCATACCTTGAAAGGGCAGGAGGGACAGACCAAGGGCGCTATCCGGAATACGGGCATCTTTTTATACGAAAACGGCAATGTGGGAACGGTACAGCATGTGGATGTGGCGAAATATGACTCGCAGGCGTAAGCGTTATTCGGAAACTAGGAGGAAAGGCTTTATGGCGATGCTCTCGGAACAAATATAGTTCAAAACTTAAATACGAAACCTCTGCTCAGAAATATTTTCTGGGAACAAAGGCAGATAGATATGGCAAAAAAGAGGGTAGTAAAAGGCTGGGACATAGTCCCAGCCTTTTTGGTGTCACAGATTTTGGCATAATAGTTTTAATTTGTCTGTGATTTGATAGAATCTGCATAATTTATTTCCAATGGGGCAAAATGATAGCAAGCTGAAATGAAGCAGTTTGGCTTATGCGTAATTTTTAATGAAGGAAGGGAAGGCAGATATGAGAAGAAACAGAAGGAATAATGCCAAAAAAGAACGTACTATTATGATTGCCTCATCGGTGTTTGTGCTTGCGGCGCTGACTATGACGGGAATTTATATGAAGTCTAACAAGGTGGAGGCGCCGGACGACGGCTACACCATAGACTTTACACAGATTGAGAATGATGTTCAGGATAAGCTGGGCGAGATTGCTCAAAATAGCCAGACGGAATTGAATCAGGAAGACGGTGTGCAGGGCATCTGGGGAACGGAAGGGGATGATATTTTCTCTGATTCACCGGAAGACATGACAAATATGGATGATGATTTGGACTACATGCCCATGGAGGTGGGTTCCGGACAGATCGAGCTGCCGGAATGGAATCAGGGAATGATGAAAGACCCTGTTTTGGAAAATCCAAATTATTCCGCAGCGGGAGACAAGACCGTGGCAGAAAACAAGCCTGAGACGGGGGATAAGACAGTTGTGAACGATATGCCGGAGACGGAACCTGATGCGGACTCCGAACCCGCACAAGAAGCGGTATCGGACAATGCCGTCACGAAAAGCCTGCATTTTGCGGAAGGCGACGGACTGGCACGTCCTTTGGAGGGAGAAGTGGTGATACCGTTTAATACGGAAAGAACGGTTTACCGTTATACGCTTAAATGTTATAGATGCAATCCTGCGCTGATCATAGGTGCCGTGGAAGGGTCGCCGGTGTCTGCCTGTGCCGCAGGCAGGGTAATTGAAGTATTTAGCAATGAGGAAATTGGGAATGCCGTTACCATGGATATCGGGGACGGGTATCAAATCACTTACGGACAGCTTCAGGGCATTAACGTAACGCCGGACAGTTATGTGGAGGCCGGGGACGTCATCGCCGCGGTGGCGGCGCCTACCAAGTATTATTGTGTAGAGGGCAGCAATTTGTATCTGAAGCTGACTTCTGGAGAAACGCCAATCAACCCGGAACCCTTGTTCAGACAATAAGCTGATTTTTGGGCGGCATGTATTTTTTCAGAGGCATTGACTGCGCCGCAGGAGGGCTGCAGACTAAGCCAAAGCATCTACGTGTGTGGATATGCGGGAAGAGTGAGGACGGCTATGTATATTATCGGTGGGACAATCAAAACCATGGCGGGTGCGGATATTGAAAATGGATGCATCCATATAGCGGATGGCAAAATAACAGAAATCGGACGGCGGGATGAAGTGACATTTCATCCCGCCAAGCATGAAAAGGTTATAGAAATTACCAACGGCATAATTATGCCGGGATTGATAGAAGCCCATTGTCATATGGGCATTACCGAGGAGAAGAAGGGAATGGAAGGGGACGACTGCAATGAGACCGTGGATCCCGTCACGCCGTATCTTCGGGCCATAGACGCAATCAATACTATGGATGCCGCCTTTGACGACGCGGTGCGGGCCGGAATTACATCGGCCATGATAGGCCCGGGAAGTTCTAATGTGGCAGGGGGGCAGTTCGCTTTTCTGAAAACCAGAGGCCGCCGGGTGGACGATTTGATTGTAAAGGCGCCTGCGGCCATGAAGGCTGCCTTCGGGGAGAATCCCAAGGTGAACTACTCCAGTCAGGGGAAAAGTCCCTCCACCCGAATGGCTATTGCAGCAATGCTTCGTCAGGAGCTGCAAAAGGCGTCCGCCTATGAGAAAAGAAAGAAAAAAGCTCTCGATAACGGAGAGGATTTTGAGGAGGATTTCACTTTGGAATGCTGGCTTCCTGTGCTGCGGCGGGAAATTCCTTTAAAGGCCCATGTGCATCGTGTGGATGATATTTTTACAGCTGTCAGGATTGCGAAAGAATTTAATCTGAAAATGACGCTGGATCATTGTTCAGAGGGGCATTTGATTGCGGAGGAATTGGCGGCGGAAGGATTTCCGGCCATTGTGGGTCCGGATTTGGCCAGCAGAAGCAAAATTGAAGTTCAGAATATGGCGTTTAAGACCGTGGGAGTGTTGAATCAGGCGGGCGTTATGACGGCGATTACCACGGACCACCCGGTTTCTTTGATTCAATCGCTGCCGCTCTGCGCCGGATTGGCGGTGAAGTCGGGCTTGGATATGGAAGAGGGGTATAAGGCAATTACCATATCCGCGGCCAGAATCTGCGGCGTGGCGGACAGAGTGGGCAGTCTGGAGGCCGGAAAAGATGCGGATATCGCTATTTTTGACGGAAATCCTATGGAAGTGTTTACACAGACGCTGTATACGATTATTGACGGAGAGATTGTTTATTCCCGCGACCAGACATTGCCTGCTGAGCAATGAGACGGGTGAATTTAGCGGCTTGGCTCATTGCCTGCAAGGGCATAAAGCCAAGCACCACGTCAATACTAACAATAGAATTCATGCTCCATGAGAATTCTATTATCTTGAGCTAGAAATTGGGCTGGCGAATGTTGTGGGGTATTTGATTCAGGAATGGGGTAAGCTGAATAGTAAAGATGCTGCAAATAAATTACATATGCGGTAAGGCTTTAAATTGTTTTGGGAGAAAATTGTATCATTGTAAAAATTAGCTTTCTGTGATATTCTTAATAAATCAATAGCTGCTTTATGATATGCTTATGTTTGAAAAAATATGTTATGTTGACAAGTTAGAATAAATCATATGGGAGTAAATGAGACAATGCCGCGAATGGGGGGAAGTAGATTTTTTGGAAACGCTGGAAAGGATGTATAAGGATTCCAGAATTTTATTTCAAAATGGAGAATACTATAATTGCTGTTATTTGTGCGGATACATTTTGGAGTGCGCTCTAAAATACATGTTACAGAGATATGGGAAAAAGCACGATGGACAGCCATATTCGGTGAATGATTTAAAGTCGTTTGAACACAATACGGAAAAGCTGAATCGAGAGCTGGAAAACTGGCTTTCCATGACGGGAGGTATATCTCCTGCATATCGATTAGACTGTAGAAAAAAATGCACAAATATTTTTGTGGGTGCAGGAGGATATCCGCATTGGAGTCCCGCTTATCGCTATGGAGATCATATCAAATGGTATGAAAAGGAATACTGCCAGAAGTACATGGAGGAAAGTAAATACATTTTCCTGTTTGTGGCAAATATTGTAACAGGAGGTGTCAGATGATACATAATAATGAAGTGTTGGACAGAGTTATTGAAATGGCAGTGAAGTTTACGGAAATATATTATGATTTAGAGCTTTATATTGTTCAGAATGTGTATGGAAGGATTATTGTATATGTTAAAACGTCTAAGAAAGAGCTTGCTGTTCAGTTGGAGGAGGAATTGACAAGAACCATAGATGTCTGGCTGAATGCCTGTGAATTAATTGAAGAGAATATATTTGCACAAACAGAGATTGACGCATGGAAACGGGAAAGCGTTCCTGTAAGGGAGCGGGTATGGGTTTTTGAAAAATACATTACAAATATATATTGGGATGCGAAAAAAAAGAAAAGAGAAAAATGTTCCTTATCAAGCAGGCTGGTAAGTTTCTATTCCTTTAAAGGAGGCGTGGGCAGAACCACAACAATGATGATGACCGCTATCGGAGCCGCAAGAAGCGGCAAAAAGGTAGTTGTGCTGGATTTTGATCTGGAGGCGCCGGGAGTGTCCAGTTTTTTTCCGGAAGACGCCTTATCCCGGTACGGTATATTGGATTTTTTGGTGGAAAGCAATGTGTATCAGGAGGAAATCAATATTGATGAATACCTATATCCCGTGGGCGAATATTGTCGTGTCAATCAGTATGGGGGCGAGATATACATTCTTCCTGCGGTGGGGATTGCGGCGCAAAATGATATTGACATCTACCGTAAGAATTTAATGCGTTTTGACATGGATGTTCCGGCATATGAGGAGGAAAAGACGCCGATTGATGTGTTGTTGTTAAAAATAGACTCTTTTCTAAAACCAGATTATATTTTCATAGACACAAGATCAGGCATCCATCAGATTGGCGGAATTACGTTGACAAGATATTCGGATCTGGCACTCCTGTTTTTTTACGGCAGCAGGCAGAATATAGAGGGAATGAGGATGACACTGCCTATTTTAAAGAGCAGCGGCACTCCGTTTTTACTAATTAACAGCAAGGTTCCTGTCAACGAATCTCTGGCACAAATAGAAAAGAAGATGTATATTGAGGGTGCTTATCTGGCGTTGAGTAAATGTGACAAAGAATACCGGGAGAATGAGATCCTTTTGGAGGATGAAACGGCGGAGCATTATCCGATTCATATCACATACAACGCAGGTTTGGAGGTAATTGCATCAACGGAACAGCTTCTGAAGGGATATGAGGAACAGGAAGCGGAATATGGAAGAATTGTAAATGTGATCGAGGACACACTTCAAAATGACAATGCGGACGCGGCTGCAGTGGAGGATACAGGCTGTGTCAAGGAAATTGTGGCAGCGTTTTCGGGTATTATGGGAGACTTGGAGACTGCGGCGGCTGAAGATGAATTTGCAGACGAAAGAGAACTTTACAATAAGTTTTATCCGTTAAAGGGTTATACGTTTATATTTGATCAAAGAAAGTTTTTAGTTCTAGGGCAGAAAGGCGTTGGGAAGACAGCGTTGTTCAGCGCTTTAAAGAATAATGAATATGCCAAGGCACTTGCAAAATACTTGAATGTAAGTACAGAACAATACGAACACACGGAATGGGTTGCAGGAACTTCACAGGCAACGAATTATGTTGATGTTTTCGGCTGCTTGACAAGTGAAGAGCAGATTAGAGGTTTTTTGTATTATGAGACAGTACGGGTTTTATTGGAAAATGATACTGACTTAAGCCGTTTGATTTTAGACAGTTCCGTGGGAAATATATTTAGTGAAACACCCACAATAGAATTATATGGCAGCTGGTCAGGAGAAACGGCATATCAGCTAAAAAAGGTACTAGAGATGGTCGATCAATATTATGGACAGAAAAATAAGGTAGTTACAATTATTTACGATGCATTGGATCGAATTGTTACGACTAAGAGCCGCGGGAAATTTGTCAGTGCTTTGATTGATATGTGGTATAAGAATGAAACTGCCATGCTGAATGTCCGAAGCAAGATTTTTCTGCGTAAAGATATATACGACAGGGAGGTGAATGTCCCTGATAAGGTGAAATTAAAAAATTACTCGGTTACTATTGCATGGGATTATGACCAGCTGTTTGCCATGATTTGGAAGCGTGCTATTAGTATGTCAAATAGTGTGAAGGACTTTTATGAAAAGATATTGTTAAAACAGATAAATGAAGTAGATGGATTGGGATATATTCCGGCTGTTGATGGGGTAGAGAATCGAAGGATGCTGGCCGCGCTGATTGGCGTAAAAATGGGAAGCGGCAATAAAGCTTCAACCTATAATTGGTTTAAGAACAGGCTTTCTGATACACAGGGGGTCATCGTGCCAAGGAGTATGATTGATATTTTCGCCAAGGCGGCGGACAGGGAGATGGGGCCGCAGAAAGAAGGGAATCAGACGATTGGGAGGAGCGTTATCCGGCCGAGATGCTTTGAAGATGTGCTTCCTGAAGTGTCGGAGAAAAGAGTAATTGACTTAAAAGAGGAATTTCGGGAGTATGCCGTTTTTTTTAACAGTTTAAAGGACACCGTCCAAAGGTCGCCTGTGGATGAGCATACCCTTCTAGACGCTCTGCGAAGATGTAATTTTTCTAACCCTATGGAGGAAATATTGAATTTAATTAATATTGGAGTTTTGAAACGTTATCAGCGTAAACTTTCCGATCCTATCCGTTATCATTTTCCGGATATTTACCTGCGGGGGCTTGGGCTGCAGAGAGCTGGTATGAGGTGATATCATTTTGGCGATGGGTTTTGTAGTATAAAAGTTTTGATAAGCATTTAATTCCGGGCTGGATATGGAACTGAAAAAGAAGCGGACAAAAAGCGCGTAGGTCCAAAGGGGTTAGGCGATATCTTTTGTCCGTTTTTTAGGGCGTGCCTGAAAGCTGCTTTTTCCAAGAGACGCCCTTTGGTTTGCGTGGTGTGCAATTGGGGGAAGGAGCTTTTGGATACGTCCTGAGAGAGTCGAAATAAAAATTGACCTTGCAGTACAGGCTGAATATGCTAAAATAGATTCATGTGACAATTTCCTATTGAATAAGTATCAATAGAGGATAGGAGAGTAAGGAAGAGGGTGTTTGAATGAAAATAGTGGTGCTGGCAGGAGGAATCAGCGCGGAGCGGGATGTGTCCTTAAGTTCGGGCGCAATGATTTATAAAGCATTGAAAAAAGACGGGCATCAGGCAATTCTTTTGGACGTGTATCTGGGATATCAAGGGGATGTGGAGGGTATCTTTGAGAGGCAGGAGGATTGGGCGGCGTGGATAAGCGCAGTGGGGGAAGAAAGTCCCGACATAGAGGCGGTCAAGGCATTGCGGAAGGACAAAGAAAAAGGATTTTTCGGCCCTAATGTGCTGGATATCTGTCAAAGGGCGGACTGTGTGTTTCTGGCGCTTCACGGTGTAGGGGGCGAGGACGGCAGAATTCAGGCGTGTTTTGAACTGCTGGGAATCCCTTATACGGGAGCGGATATGGCGGGCTCCGTTCTGGCCATGGATAAAGGAATTACCAAAGATATCTTTAAGGCATACGGGATTCCGACGCCCGAGGGCATTCGCTTGAAAAGAGGAGAAAAAGAAAAGGAAAGGATTCCGTATCCCTGTATTGTGAAGGCATGCTGCAGCGGATCCAGCGTGGGGGTATGCATTGCGCGGAATGATGAGGAATATGGGGCGGCGAAGGAGGAGGCGTTCCGCTACAGCGATGAGGTCATAATAGAGCGGTATATTAAGGGTAGAGAATTTTCTGTAGGGGTCATGGACGGAAGGGCGCTTCCGGTGATAGAGATGGCGCCGAAGGAAGGCTTTTATGATTACAGGAACAAGTATCAGGCGGGCGCTGCGGTGGAGACCTGTCCGGCGGAGGTGTCGGCGGAAAAAACTTTGGAAATGCAGGAGATTGCGGAGAAGGTTTTTTGGGTGCTTCGGCTGAAAAGTTATGCGCGGATGGATTTTGTGATGAGCGGGGAGGAAGAGGTGTTCTGTCTGGAGGCGAATACACTGCCGGGTATGACGCCCATTTCGCTTCTTCCGCAGGAGGCTGCGGCGGCAGGTATGGATTTTGGGCAGCTTTGCGAGAGGATACTGCAAGGGGCGAATAAAATGCAGGATATTTGATTTTAGGATGGGGATGGCTGACAGCGGGGGCAGGTATCTTGTGATAATTCCGGCGCTGGGGCGGCCGAAGGGGATAGGTGATATCTTGTGGTGATTTCGAGGCTGGGACGTCTGGGCCGGCATTAGGGCGGGGAAGAAATGGAAAGGATTGGTTATGGTATGATGGATTTGACAATAGGCGAAATTGCCGAGGCATGCGGGGGAGAGCTGGTCATACAGGGAAAACGGGCGGACAGGGAAACCAGCGTCAGCTCTGTGGTGATTGATTCCAGAAAGGTGGAAGCGGGGGGAGTATTCGCCGCCACAGTCGGGGAACAGGTTGACGGACATCGGTTTATTGCTTCTGCGTTTTCAAAGGGAGCGATTTTAGCGATAACGCAGAAGCGTCCGGCGGAGGTGTCGGAGGAACATGGTGTTGAGGCGTCAGAGTGGGGAAATTATCTTCTGGTGGAGGATACGCTGCAGGCTTTGAGGCAGATTGCGGAGGCTTATCGAAAAAAGCTGTCCATAAAAATAGTGGGACTTACGGGCAGTTCAGGCAAAACTACCACCAAAGAATTTATTGCGGGGGTGCTGGCACAGCGTTATCGAGTTCTTAAGACCGAGGGAAATCTTAACAATGAAATCGGCGTACCGTTGACTCTGTTGAGCATTCGTGCCGAACATGAGGCGGCGGTGGTGGAGATGGGTATCAGCGATTTCGGGGAGATGCATCGGCTGAGCAGGATGGTACGGCCGGATATCTGCGTGATTACAAATATTGGGCAGAGTCACTTGAAGGATCTGAAAACCAGAGACGGAATATTGAGGGCCAAGTCGGAAATTTTTGACTATATGGCGGAAGACGGGGAAATCTGTTTAAACGGTGAGGATGATAAACTCAGCGCATTAACAGAAATCAAGGGGCATAAGCCGCATTTTTTTGGATTGGGAGGCAATGCAGACGAAGAAGTGACGGCTGCGGAAGTGGTATGCAAGGGGCTGGAGGGCAGTGAGGCCGTATTGCTGTTTCGGCGCCGAAGGGATGGGGAAGAACTGCCTGGGCAGAAGGAAGTAACATCCGGGAGCGCGGCAGATATGTGGGAGGGAATGGAAAGGGCGTCCGGGGATATGGCGGATGTCGTCAGGGTGCCGATTCATGTGCCGCTTCCCGGAATGCATATGGTACTGAACGCGGCGGCGGCGGCCTGCGTTGGCAGGCTGTTCGGATTGAACGGGGAAGAGATTGCGGCCGGGATTGCCGGGACGGCCGCTGTAAGCGGGCGGACGAATTTGATTTCTCTGCCGCGGTACACTTTGATTGACGACTGCTATAATGCGAATCCGGAATCCATGCGTGCGGCCATTGATATGCTGGCTCTGGCGGGAACGGAGAAGGCGGCGATTTTGGGAGATATGTTTAATTTGGGAGAGGATTCTCATGAGCTGCATGGGCAGATGGGGCGTCATGCTGTGGAAGCGGGAATTGAACGCATTATCTGTGTGGGGCAGGAAGGGCGTTATATTTTTCAAGCGGCCATGGACAGGGCGGACAAAGCGGCCCCTCCTGTGATAATGCATTTTCCTGATCTGCAAGCGCTGCAGGAAGCGCTTTCCGCCGATGTGGAAGCGCTGCTGCCGAAGGGATGCACCGTATTGGTTAAGGCCTCCCATGGAATGGAATTTTCTAAGGTGCTGGAGCTGTTGAAGGAAAAAGGTAATGTTTGAGGCTTGCGTCCCAATGTTTTGTATAGAGAAATCAAACGATAGATAATGGTAAATATAGGGATTGCAAAGGGCACTGTTAATGCGGCAGTGCCTTTTGGACGGTTTCGGAAGGATGTTCGTAAACTTATGGAGGCGCTGCCGACGCAGTTCTGAATTTATGCGGTTCTCTTTTCCAGCGCGTCAACTCTTTTTGATAATGTCTCAATCATTTTAAGCAGTATTGCGGTGTTGTCGTTTTCCAGTTTGGTAATTCTGTAATACTGTTTCAATTCTTCCAAGTTTTCCTTCAGGGTATTGATCTTATTTTCAAGGTTGGACTGCGTCCGGTCTATTTCTTCTAAAATGATATTTTCAGAGGCGGCAATTTTAGAATCGATAATATTTTCAATCTTCTTTTCGGACTCAGCGATTCTGGATTCGACCTTGGCCTCTGACGCGGCGATTCTGGAGTCGATAATGGATTCGACCTTGGCCTCTGACGCGGCGATTCTGGAGTCGATAATGGATTCGACCTTGGCCTCTGACGCGGCGATTCTGGAGTCGATAATGGATTCGACCTTGGCCTCTGACGCGGCGATTCTGGAGTCGAT
>CAOKFN010000050.1 GCA_948467735.1 uncultured bacterium | reverse complement strand
GAGTTAAAAGCGAGTCAGGAAGAGTTAAAAGCGAGTCAGGAAGAGTTAAAGGCGAATCAGGAAGAGTTAAAGGCGAGTCAGGAAGAGTTAAAAGCGAGTCAGGAAGAGATAAAAGCGAATCAGTCAGAGTTCATGAGAGACCTAAAAGAAGTTAAGGAGAAGGTAAACGCCACTTATGAATTAGCTCTTGACGCATGGGGGCAGAGTACGGAAAACAGAAAGTGGATTGACACGGTTTTAAAGATGCAGCCATAACAATGATATCCCAAATATATTATAGCATAGTACAGTCAATCCTGAGCACACTATGTACGGATTAGTTTTTATATTAAGTCTGCAGCCGCAGCATTGTGGTAAAGGACGTATCGACGGCAGAAATCAAGGAGATTAGGATGAAGATATCGCTTTTGTACTTAGGTAAATGGCTAATTAAAAAATTAGGCTTGGGAAAATGAAAAAATCTGTCATAAGTGTTGACATTTCCGATATTTGGGACTATACTTTGTATGTAAATGATGATGAATAAAGTAAGAGTGGCCGACAGGTCACTCTTACTTGCATGTTGGAGACATTTTAAAGGGACGGCGAAAAGAGCCGCCGGGTGATAAAATGTCATGAACAGGAGGCAGGAAATGTCCCGCAGGGAAGAGTATGAAGAAAAAACAGAAAGGCTATTGGAGCCCGTCGCAGAAGCAAACGGGGTGTCCATTTACGACGTGGAATATGTGAAGGAAGGCGGCGGATATTATCTCCGCGCTTACATTGATAAACCGGGCGGCGTGAATATTCAGGATTGTGAGAATGTCAGCCGTGCGTTGTCCGACAGATTGGATCAGGAAGATTTTATCCCGGATGCGTATACCTTGGAAGTCAGCAGTCCCGGATTGGGGCGAATCTTAAAAAAAGATAAGCATCTTCAGGGATGTATCGGGCAGGAGGTTGAAATTAAACTTTTTAAGCCCGTGGATCAGTGTAAAGATTTTACAGGGATATTGGATAGTTTTGACTCTGACAGTATTACGATCTTGGAGCAGGATACACATAGGAACTTTAAGCGCACGGATATCGCCGTGATTCGTCTGGTGCTTGACTTTTAATGATTGATTACGAAGCTTAAATCAGGCGCAGAGCCGGAAATGGAGGAAATGATGAACAAGGAATTGATGGAGGCACTCGATATTTTGGAAAGGGAAAAGGAAATCAGCAAGGAAACCTTATTTGAGGCAATAGAGAACTCGCTGCTGACCGCCTGCAAGAACCATTTTGGCAAAGCGGACAATGTGCATGTTGAAATTGACCGAGAAACCTGTGATTTCTTGGTATATGCGGAAAAAGAGGTTGTTCCGACCGAAGAGGATGTGGAAGATAATTGTCTGCAGATTTCCCTTGAGGATGCGAGGGAGCTTTCCACCAAGGCGCAGATAGGCGATATGCTTCATGTGGAGATTCAGTCCAAAGAGTTCGGGCGAATCGCCACGCAGAATGCCAAAAATGTGATTTTGCAGAAAATCCGGGAGGAAGAGAGAAGCGTTATCTATAATCAGTATTTTGAAAAAGAAAAAGATGTGATGACGGGCGTTGTTCAGCGATATATAGGGAAAAATATTAGTATTAACCTTGGCAAGGCGGACGCAATGCTGAATGAAAGCGAACAGGTCAAGGGTGAAGTATTCAGACCTACGGAGCGAATTAAGGTGTACATTCTGGAAGTAAAAAATACGCCGAAGGGACCAAGAATTAATGTGAGTCGTACTCATCCGGAGCTGGTAAAGAGATTGTTTGAATCCGAGGTGACGGAGATCAGGGACGGCACTGTGGAAATTAAGAGTATTGCAAGGGAAGCGGGGAGCAGAACCAAGATTGCGGTGTGGAGCAATAATCCCAATGTGGATGCGGTGGGGGCCTGTGTGGGAATGAATGGCGCCAGAGTCAATGCGATCGTGGAAGAACTGCGAGGTGAGAAGATAGATATCGTGAACTGGGATGAAAATCCGGGCAACTTGATTCAAAACGCTTTATCCCCTGCTAAAATTGTGGCGGTGTTTGCGGATCCGGATGAGAGAACGGCAAAGGTTGTGGTTCCCGATTATCAACTGTCGCTTGCAATTGGCAAAGAGGGCCAGAACGCAAGGCTTGCGGCCAGATTGACCAATTATAAGATAGATATTAAATCGGAAACGCAGGCAAAAGATGCGCCCGGCTTCCGCTATGAGGATTATCTGGAAGAAGATTATGGCGATGAAGACGTCTACGAGGAATATGAGGGTCAGGAAGACGGCGGAGCCTGCGAAGAAGACGAGTATGAAGACGGCGGAGTTTATGAGAACGAGGGTCAGGAAGGCGGCGGAGCCTGCGAAGAAGACGAGTATGAAGACGGCGGAGTTTATGGGGACGAGGGTCAGGAAGACGGCGGAGCCTGTGAAGAAGACGAGTATGAAGACGGCGGAGTTTATGAGGACGAGGGTCAGGAAGACGGCGGAGCCTATGAGGAAGACGACATAGAGTAAGACAAAGTAAATCGGACAGAGGGTGAAACATATTACAATTATAATGATTCGGAAGAAGATGCAAGCGGTGAGGGGTAAAAAAATATATGGCAAAAAAAATTCCTTTGAGACAGTGCGTGGGCTGTGGTGAGATGAAAGGAAAACGGGATATGATGCGAGTTCTGAAAACGGCCGAAAATGAAATATGTTTGGATGTAACAGGCAAGAAGAACGGAAGAGGCGCATATGTTTGTAAGAGCAGGGAATGTCTGCTGAAGGCCAGAAAAAACAAGGGCCTGGAGCGCTCCTTTAAAATGAGTATCCCGAATGAGGTGTATGACATTTTAGAGGAGGAGTTTGAAAATATTGAAGCAAAATAAAGTTTTATCGCTTTTAGGAATTGCAGCAAAAGGACGTAATTTGGTCAGCGGCGAATTTCAGACACTGAATGCAATTAAAAAAGGAACCGCCATGCTGGTAATCATTGCGGAGGACGCGTCGGATCGTACCAAAAAGTTATTTAACGATAAGTGCTCTTTTTATAAAGTTCCGGTGACATGTTTTGAAACAAAGGAAGAACTTGGCCGGGCTATCGGGAAAGACTATCGGTCGTCGCTGGGCGTATGCAATGCGGGATTAGCGGATGCGATTATGAAACAACTGGAAGAGAAGAAGCAGGGCGCCGTTTAAGGCAGAAATGGAGGAAAGCATGGCGAAAATAAAAGTACATGAACTTGCGAAGGAGCTGAAGCTGCAGAGCAAAGAGATATTAAGCTTTTTAAAGGGAAAGGGTATTGAAGCAAAAGCCGCACAGAGTTCTGTCGATGAAGATGCCGCCCGGCTGGTACGAGAAGCATTGGGCAGCACCGCACAGGGGACGGCGACAGCAGAAACATCGGAAAGGAAGGAAGAGGCAAAACCCGTAAAGGAGGCGCCGAAAGAAAAGGAAGAGGCAAAACCCGTAAAGGAGGCGCCGAAAGAAAAGGAAGAGGCAAAGCCCGCAAAAGAGGCGCCGAAAGAAAAGGAAGAGGCAAAGCCCGCGAAAGAGGCGGCGAAAGAAAAGGAAGAGGCAAAGCCCACAAAAGAGGCGGCGAAAGAAAAGGAAGAAGCAAAGCCCGCGAAAGAGGCGGCGAAAGAAAAGGAAGAGGCAAAGCCCGCGAAAGAGGCGGCGAAGAAAAAAGAAGAAGTAAGATCTGTGAAAGAGTCTGTGAAGAATAAAGAAGAAATAAAGTCTGCAAAAGAAAAGGATGAAATAAAGTCTGTGAAAGAGACAGCGAAGGAAAAGGAAGAAGTAAAGTCTGTGAAGGAAGAAGTTAAAAAGCCGGCAAAGGAGACATCAAAAACGGCAAAGCAGGGCGACGCGCCTAAAAAGAAAAAAATTATCATTATTAACAACCCTCAGAATTCCGATATGTCAAGCCAGCGTTCCGGGCAGAATGGGAATAACAGAACCCAAGGGGGACAGAATAACAAGAGCAGGCATCAGGGTGGTCAGAATCAAAACCAGAATCAAAATCAAAACAATCGCGGCAGCGGCCGAAAGACTCAGGCGGCGGCGCCGGTGCGTCCCATCAAACCGTTGACGCCGCCCTCTCCGACGCCTGCGGTACAAATGGTGCCATCAAAGCCCATGCCCAAACCGCGCCCTGAGCAGGCGGAAAAACGTCAGGCAGAAAAGCGTAATGCAGAGAATAAGCCGATGGAAAATCAGCAGTCAATTAATCGGCAGGCAGATGAGCGCATTGAAGTCGTATCAGTAAATGAGACGGAACAGCGTCCTCCGGTTCAGCGGCAGCAAAATGACAAACAGCAGGAAAATCGCGGCGATAGAGGACAAAATGCGGGTTATGCTCAGGACAGACCTGTAAAAGACGGCCGCAGCCAGAACGGCCGCGGGGCGGAAGAACGTTCTCAGGAGAACAGAGGTCAGGATAACAGGGATAATCAGGGCGGCCGAGATAATCGGGATAACAGAGACAGCCGTAATAACAGAGACAGCCGTGACGGCAGGGACAACCAGAGCAATAGAGACGGCCGTGATAATAGAGATAACCGTAATAATCGGGACGGCCGTGACAACAGGGATAACCGTAACAACAGAGACGGCCGTGACAACAGAGAGAATCAAAATAACAGAGACAGCCGTGACAACAGAGGACATGGCAGTTATGGCGGTTCCGGCAGCAGACAGGATCGCGGCCAGTCTCAGACAAGAGGAGGCAGCGGTCAGAATGCCAGATACCAAGGAGACAGACAAAACGGATATCAAAGAAGCGGCAGGCCGGGTTCTGAAAATGGCCAGAATGATCGCCGCGGTCCGGGCGCTGGTCAGGGCGGCGGCCGTAATTTCAACGGCAGCTCGCGTGACGGCAGAGGCAATGGAGGGCAGGGAACCGGATTCAGAGATAATAAGCAGAGTAAAGGATTTGGGGGAGAAGCTCCGTCCAAAGACATTGAAAAGAAGCGTGAGGAAGACAAGCGGAGGGCAAACAGTCAGGAGAAGGATAAGCGTTCCAGAAAGGATCATATTTACGAAGAGGACGAAACTCTGAGGAATAAGCCCGGCAGATTTATTAAACCGGAAAAGAAAAAAGAAGAAGTGGTGGAGGAGGTTATCAAGGTAATCACTCTGCCGGAAATGATCACAATCAAAGATTTGGCAGATAAGATGAAGCAGCAGCCTGCCGCCATTGTCAAGAAATTATTCTTGGAAGGCAGGATAGTCACGGTAAATCAGGAAATTTCTTATGAAGACGCGGAAAATATTGCGATGGAATATGAGATTCTCTGCGAGAGGGAAGTCAAGGTTGACGTGATTGAAGAACTGCTGAAGGAGGAGGAAGAAGAGGAAGCGGCTCTTACGGCAAGACCTCCTGTCATCTGTGTTATGGGACATGTGGATCACGGCAAAACCTCGCTTTTGGACGCCATTAGGAAGACAAATGTTACCGATAGAGAAGCAGGAGGTATTACACAGCATATCGGTGCGTATACTGTAACTGTGAGCGGAAGAAAAATTACCTTCTTGGATACGCCCGGACATGAAGCTTTTACCGCTATGCGTATGCGAGGAGCAAATTCCACGGATATTGCCATTCTGGTGGTGGCGGCGGACGACGGCGTGATGCCCCAGACCGTGGAGGCAATCAGCCATGCGAAAGCGGCGGGGATTGAAATTGTCGTTGCGGTGAATAAGATTGACAAACCTTCCGCGAATATTGAGCGTGTGAAGCAGGAGCTGACAGAATATGAGCTGGTAGCCACGGACTGGGGCGGAAATACCGAATTTGTTCCTGTCTCCGCCAAGTCGGGTGAGGGTATTGAGGACCTGCTGGAAACCATTCTTTTGACAGCGGATATTTTGGAGCTGAAAGCTAATCCGAACAGACGTGCAAGAGGACTTGTGATTGAGGCGGAGCTTGATAAAGGAAGGGGACCTGTCGCCACGGTTCTGGTGCAGAAGGGTACGCTGCATGTGGGAGATTTTGTGTCCGCAGGAGCCTGCCATGGCAAGGTCAGGGCTATGATTGACGACAAGGGCAGAAGGGTAAAGGAGGCAACGCCTTCCATGCCGGTAGAAATTCTGGGGTTGTCCGATGTTCCCAGCGCCGGCGAGGTATTTTTAGCTCATGATAATGACAAGACCGCACGGTCTTATGCGGAAACCTATCTGGCGCAAAATAAGGAGAAGATGCTGGAAGATACCAAGAGCAAAATGTCCTTGGATGATTTGTTCTCACAGATTCAGGAGGGCAATTTAAAAGAGCTGAACCTGATTGTAAAAGCGGACGTACAGGGAAGCGTGGAAGCTGTGAAGCAGTCGCTTTTGAAGCTGTCCAACGAGGAGGTCGTTGTGAAATGCATTCACGGAGGCGTGGGCGCTATCAACGAATCCGATGTGACGCTGGCAAGCGCATCCAATGCTATCATTATCGGCTTTAACGTAAGGCCGGATGTAACCGCAAAGGCGACGGCCGAACGGGAAGGCGTGGATGTAAGGCTTTACAAAGTAATTTATCAGGCCATTGAGGATATTGAAGCGGCTATGAAGGGTATGCTGGATCCTGTATTTGAGGAGAAGGTGATTGGCCATGCGGAGGTTAGACAGATATTCAAGGCTTCTCAGATTGGAAATATTGCCGGTTCTTACGTCATGGACGGCATCATGCAGAGAGGCTGCAAGATTCGCATTCAGCGGGAGGGAACACAGATTTACGAAGGCGCGCTGGCTTCCCTGAAGCGGTTTAAGGATGATGTAAAGGAAGTAAAGGAAGGCTTTGAGTGCGGCCTTGTGTTTGAGGGATTTGATCAGATACAGGAGCTGGATATGGTGGAAGCGTATATTATGGTGGAAGTGCCCCGCTAAAAGTGTGAACGGAATGAAGATTTTCTAAGGCTGGAAAGTACCCAGCCTAAGAAAATCTAAGTCATTCTGGTCTTGCACTGGCTCATTGATTGTTTGTGCCGTCAAAGATGGCACTGCCGCCCTTGGCGGCATGACGGGAAGTGTGAGAAGAATTTCTAAGCCTGTATAAAAGAGTGTGCAAAAGGGCTTTCTAAGGCTGGAAAGGAGGGGTGCGCAGGCATCTCTCTTGCGGAGGCGCTGCCGTTTGAGACGGCATGAATGCGGATTAGGAGAATTATGAGGAAGAATAGTGTAAAAAATACCCGGATTAACGGGGAGGTGCAGAAGGTGCTGGCGCAGATTATCCGGGGCGAGATGAAAGACCCCCGAATCAGTCAGTGGACAAGCGTTGTGGCTGTGGAGGTGGCTCCGGATTTAAAGAGCTGCAAGGTATGGATCAGCGTGCTTGGAGACGAGGATGCGAGGAAGGCGACTCTGGAAGGGCTGAAAAGCGCGGAGGGATTTATTAAGAGGCAGCTTGCGAAAATTGTCAATTTGAGAAATACTCCGGAGATTACCTTTATCATGGATCAGTCTATTGAGTACGGGGTCAATATGTCCCACAGAATTGACGAGGTAATCGAGCGGGACAGGCGCGAGGGAAATAGGCCGGATACGCAGGAGGAAAATGAGCAGGATATCCAAGAGGTAAACGAGCAGGATATATGAAATGAGCAGGGGGATTCACAAGGAAAAAGAATAAGCTTGAGAGAGGGGTTTCCAAATATTGAATAGAGGTATCGACATGTTGGATTTGTTGGAAGAGTGCAGGGGCGCCGGACGAATCGGCATCAGCGGACATATCAGGCCCGACGGCGACTGCGTGGGAGCATGCTTAGCCTTGCGGCAGTATCTCAAAAAATGTCTGCCGCAGGCGGCGGTGGAAGTGTTTTTGGAGAAGCCTGCGGATATATTTAAAGAAATCAAAGGGTTTGAAGAGATACATTCCGATTTCCCCGAAGAGGACGCTTTTGATGTGTTTTTCGTGGTGGACTGCGGCGCGGACAGGATCGGCGGCGCGGAAAAGTATTTTAAGGCGGCGGAGAAGACAATCAATATTGACCATCACATCACGAACCCCGGCAGCTGCGATATCAATTATATCAAGCCGGAATGGGGGTCTGCCAGCGAATTGATTTATGACCTGATAGAGCCGGACAAGCTGGATCGTGAGCTTGCAATGGCGATTTACATTGGCATGATTCACGATACGGGTGTGTTTCAGTATTCCAATACCACTCCGGCGGCAATGGAGAAGGGCGCGAGACTGATTGGCTATGGATTTGATTTCCCGAGGCTGATACAGGAGACTTTTTATCAGAAAACCTATTTACAGGCGCAGGTTATGGGCAGGGCGTTGATGGAGAGCATCCGTTTTATGGATGGGCGCTGTATTGTCAGCGCCATGGACCGCAGGATTATGGATTTTTACAACGTGGATTCCAAAGATTTGGATGGAATTGTGAATCAGCTGCGCAATATTAAGGGTGTGGAATGTGCTATTTTTATGTATCAGACGGTCGGACTTGAGTACAGGGTGAGTCTGCGCACCAGCGAGAAGGTGGACGCGGCGGCAGTGGCGGCTTTTTTTGGCGGCGGCGGCCATGCAAGGGCGGCGGGATGTACCATGAAGGGGACGTTTCACGACTGCGTAAACAATCTTTCGTTACATATTGAACGGGAATTAGAGAAAAATGATAAACGGAATCATTAATGTCTATAAAGAGGCCGGATTTACTTCTCATGATGTGGTTGCGAAAATGAGAGGCATCTGCGGACAGAAAAAAATCGGCCACACGGGGACGCTGGATCCGGAGGCGGAAGGAGTGCTTCCCGTCTGTCTGGGCAGCGCTACAAAATTGTGCGATATGCTCACGGACAGGGATAAGGAGTATGTGGCGGAGCTTCTGCTGGGGGTGGAAACGGATACGCAGGACATGACGGGGCGGATTCTGTCCGAGCATCCCGTGACGGTATCCGAGGAGGAGCTTCGCAGAACCGCCGCGTCTTTTCTGGGAAAATATGAGCAGATACCGCCCATGTATTCCGCGTTGAAAGTGAACGGGAAAAAGCTTTATGAGCTGGCAAGGGCGGGAAAAGAAGTGGAGCGCAGGGCGCGGCCCGTGATGATTTATGAGCTGGAAATTCTCGAATGCAGGCTGCCGGCGGCGGTGTTCCGTGTGGTCTGTTCTAAGGGGACTTATATCAGAACGCTCTGCGCGGATATGGGAGCAAAGCTTGGCTGCGGCGGGGCAATGCGGAGCTTAAAACGTACCCGTGTGGGGGAGTTTCGGCTGGAAAATGCGTTTTTCTTAGACGCTCTGCAGCAGTTAAAGGAGGAGGGAAGGCTGTCGGAAGCAGTGCTTCCTGTGGATCGTGTGTTTGAAAATTGTCCGGCGCTTCATGTGTGCGAGGAGGCGGTGAAGCGGCTGGAAAACGGAAATGTTATTTCGGCGCAGCAGACCAAGGAGCGGGAAGTGTATGACTCGGGAGCATGGGTGCGGATGTACGGGCCGGATCATAGTTTTGCCGGAATATACGCCTATGAATCCGAATCCGAATGCTATAAACCTGTGAAAATGTTTCTGCCGCTGTGAGGTTCATGCAGAGGCGTTCGGCATGAGGAAGCGAAGCGGAAGATTCTGTGGCAGTGAGATGTGTGCGGCGCAAGGAAGCGAAGCGGAAGATGGTGCGGAGGCACTCGGCATGAGGAAGCGAAGCGGAAGATTCTGCGACTGCGGGACAGGCGGTGCGCCGCTGTTATGAAAAGAAACTGACAGAGAGGGAAGGGAAGAGTGATTTTTTGGAAATCATAGCGAATACAACCCAATTTTATATACAAAGAGAGACGGCAGCCGCCATTGGAAAATTTGATGGGATTCATATCGGCCACAGAAGGCTTCTGGAGGAGATTCTTTCCCGCAAAAAAGATGGTATGGCTGCCTGCGTGTTTACTTTTGATCCGCCCCCGGCAGTTTTTTTCGGCGGTTCTGCCGGACAAGGAAGCAGCAAAATCAAGATTTTGAATACCAGAGATGAAAAACGCCGCTTATTTGACAGGATGGGAGTGGATATCCTGATAGAATTTCCTTTGAACGAAGAGACGTCGGCCATAATGCCCGGCGTATTTGCGCTGGAAGTTCTTGCAAAACAGATGAATGTCCGTTTTCTGGCGGCGGGGCATGATTTGTCTTTCGGTGCAAAAGGAGCGGGAAATGCGGCGCTTCTTCGGGAACTTGGTCCCAAGCTGGGATTTGATTTCATGACCATAGACAAAATCTGCATGGAGGGGCGGGAAGTCAGTTCCACACTGGTACGTGACAGAGTGGAGGCGGGAGACATGGAAGCCGTGCGGCGCCTGCTTGGGATGCCGTATATGATTGCCGGAAAGGTGGTGAGGGGAAATCAAATAGGAAGAACCCTTGGGTTTCCCACAATCAATATACTGCCGGAGGAGTATAAGCTTCTGCCCCCAAGAGGAGTTTATTTTTCACAGGCGCGTTATAAAGGAAAATTGTATCGGGCCGTCAGCAATGTGGGATGCAAGCCGACGATTTCTGACAGGGAGGCTTTGGGAGTGGAGACATATCTGTATGATTTTGAGGAAGAAATTTATGATGAAATCGTTGAAGTCTATTTATGCAGATTCCACAGGCCCGAACAGAGATTTGAAAGTCTTGAGGAGCTGAAAGAGCAGCTTCGGAAGGATATTGAAGCTGGGGCGGAGGTTTGTTCATAATTTCTTAAAAATATATTGTAATATTTTGTCTTTTCCCGTAGAATTAATTACAGTGTCAGTAGTCAGGTCTATCACATTTACCGAAAGGAAAAATAAATATGAGTGCAAGTATTGTTTTGTCAATGGCAGGCGGTTTGGGGCTGTTTTTATTCGGCATGCGGGTAATGAGCGATTCCATAGAGAAGGTTGCGGGCGCAAAACTGCGGCGTATCCTTGAAATTTTTACCACCAACCGTTTTACCGGCATGGTGGTGGGAATTGTGTTTACCGGCATTATTCAGTCCTCTTCTGCATGTACGGCCATGGTGGTCAGCTTTGTCAATGCGGGATTGATGAATCTTTATCAGGCGGCGGGAGTTATCTTCGGCGCCAATATCGGTACGACGATTACTTCTCAGCTGGTTTCTTTTAATTTATCGGAATATGCCCCGTTGATTCTGCTAATCGGCGTGCTGGCGGCAATGTTTGTGGGGAATGATAAGATTAAGAAATTTGCGGATATTATCATAGGCTTCGGAGTCCTGTTTCTGGGACTCAGTTCCATGTCCAGTTCTATGGCGGGCATGAAGGATGTGCCGGAGGTGGTGGAGCTTCTGGGCTCTATGAGAAATCCTTTTATGGCTACGCTGGTGGGGCTTTTATTGACCACCATTATTCAAAGTTCTTCCGTGACAGTCAGTATTGTTCTGCTGCTTGCAAATCAGGACCTTCTTTCTCTTTCCGTCGCGCTTTATATTATTTTGGGCTGTAATATCGGCGCCTGCACCACGGCGCTCTTAGCGTCCCTGTCGGGCAAAAAGGATGCAAAGAGGGCGGCTTTGATTCATTTTTGGTTCAATGTCATCGGAACCGCCATTCTATATGTGATTCTTTTTGCCGCAGAGGAGCCTGTGATGCGGCTGATTTGGTCCGTGTCCGCAGACAGGGGACGTTTTGTTGCAAACGCACATACCATTATTAAGATATTCCAAGTAATTGTGCTGTTCCCGTTCTCGGGATGGATTGTCAAGCTTTCCTGCGCATGTGTGCGCGGCGAGGACAAGAAGGTAAATTACCGGGAAAGCTATCAGTTAAAATACATAGGGGACAAGGTGGTATTTAATCCCGCAACCGCAGTGGTGGAGGTCATCAAGGAGCTGGACCGGATGGCTTCCTTGGCGAGCGAGAATCTGAATCGTGCCATGAACGCTCTGATTACGCTGGATGAAGAAGATATCGCGGAGGTCTATGAGGTGGAGAAAAATATTGACTTTCTCAATCATGCCATCACGGATTATCTGGTGAAAATCAACCAGACCACCCTTCCTATCGAGGATTTAAGGAGTCTGGGCGCCCTGTTCCATGTGGTAAACGATATTGAGAGAATCGGGGACCATGCGGAGAACGTGGCGGACGCCGCCGTGCAGCGCAGGGAGACGGGCGTTGGCTTCAGCAGGGACGCGCAGAAGGAATTGGGGGAGATGCTGGATATGGTCAACGATTTGATTCGATATTCCGTGGACATGTTTGCCAAAGGGGATGAGAGTCATATGCGGGAGGTTGTGAGTCTGGAGGACAAGGTGGACGCTAAGGAAAAGGAAATGCAGAAAACCCATGTGCAGCGTCTGACCAGCGGGGATTGTTCTCCGGAGGCGGGGATGATATTCTCCGATATCGTGTCGGGATTGGAGCGTGTGGCGGATCATGCCACCAATATTGCGTTTGCTATAATTACGGCGGAGAAGGAGGCGGAGGCGGCTGGGGAAGTGTGAACGGAATGTTGGGGAGATGGAGAAGGATTTTAGTTTAGTGGAAAATGTGAAGGAGGAGTCCGGAAGAGGATTTTAAGGGGAGCGATTAAAGAAGGAAATGCGAAGGAGAAGTCCGGGAGAGGATTCTGGGGGAACAGTGAAAGCAGGAAATGCGAAGGAGAAGTCCGGAGGCGGGTTCTGCGGGGAATGCACCAAGCGGGGCGGTCATGGAACTGCTTGGGGCGGATGTATTATGGGGAACGGTTATGCTTCAAAACGTGGGAAATATGATTTTGGAACTACGAGAAAAGAAGGGCATTACACAGAATCAGCTGGGACGGGGACTGGCTGATACGGCGGAAATGTCCAGATTGGAAAGCGGCGCAAAAGAAAAGGACAGCTTTTTGGCCGAGGCATTGTTTCAACGGCTGGGGAAGTCCGTGGAAAAGTTTGAGATGGCGATATCGGGCGCCGAATATAAAATGATGCTTCTGCGGGCTCTGATACCGGAGAATTTCAGCGACGGCGATTATGAGACGGTGGATGTGCTGCTGGAGGAATATGAGAGACAGCCGGAGAGCGGCAAGCCCCTTCACGAGCAGTACAGGCTGGCTATGAAAGCAATGGTCGTACTTTTGGAAGACGGGGACGGGGAGGCCTGCGCCCGGGGACTTAGGGTGGCTGTGGAAGTCACCTGCCCTTATTGGCAGGAGGAGAATCTGGCGGAGTGTATGTTGTGTACGCAGGAGATTCAGATTCTTCAGCTTCTGTTTGCGCAGATGCTGGAGATGGGGGAGGCGGCGCAGGCGAAGAGGAAATTGTCGGAGCTGTCTGCCTTTCTGGAGAGGCGGTATACGGACGCGGAGGAAAGGGTGAAGGTGTATCCTCAATGCGCGTGGATTCTGGGGAAAGCCTGCTGTGTACATGGGGATTGGGAAGGGGCATACGAGGCCTGCCGCCGGGGGCTGGCGTGTCTGGCGGAGAACGGGGTGCTGACTGTGATGGATAAGCTCTTGGAGGTGCAGGAGGTATGCCTGAAAAGAATGGGCAGGGAGGAAGAGGCCTGCGAGGCGGCAAAGCTGAAGGAGGCGGTTTCCTTTCTTTACAAGATGACGGACAGCAGGACGCCGGAGGGGGACATGCTGTGCCTTCTGCTGAACGGCGGGAAGAAGGAGCTTTTGATAAACAGGGAATTGCTGAAGGATATGCGCATATCTAAGGGTTTGACGCAGGAGAGGCTCAGCGAGGGCATCTGCAGCTGGGAGACTTTGTCGCGGATTGAGGAAGGCAAGAGGAAGCCGAATAAGAAGAATCTGTATCGGATGTACAAAAAGATGGGGCTGGACAGGGAGAAGTATTATGGGTATATTCATGCGGATAGGTTTGCGTTGTATGAGAAGGTGCGGGAGATGCAGAAGATATGGTCAAAGGGGAGCAGGGAGGCCGCCGATGATTTAGCGGAAGAAATTGCGGCGGAACTGGATATGAGCGTCCCTGTAAATAAACAGTTTATAGAAACACATCGGCTGATATCTGCTGTCAGGAAGGGAAAGATTACCGAAACGGAAGCGATTGGGAAGGCGGAAGAGCTTCTGCGCTATACCATGAAAGATTATCATGGGACGGTATATCGTGCGCCGTTTAGGGAGGAATGTGTGCTTTTAAATCAGATTGCGCTGTATATGAAGCATAGCGGAAGAATGGAGGAGGCGATTGGGTTATGGGAGCAGATATTGGACAGGTATCAGAAAAGTGATGTGGCGGAGGAGCATCATGCAATTACCGAAATGCTGGTTTATACAAACTATCCGGGAGCTTTGGAGGTACATGGCGATTTGGATAAATCAGAACAGGCGGCGTTGAAAGGGATGAGGCTGGCAATGAAGTGTCAAACCGGAGATACGGCAGCGATTATTTTGGCAAATCTTGCCTGTGTGTATGAAAGACGAGGCACACAGAAAGATTTGCCAATATGTGAAAAGAGTTTACGTTATAGTTTTCAATTATTGCGGTTTTATGGACATGAAGTGCGATGTACGGTGATAAAAGATTACTATGAAAAGATATTTGGGAGAAATTAGGATTAATACTGATAATCATTTTCAAAAAGATCCAACGTGCTGATTTCTCCTCCGTCATTAGGAGTTGTAGGAAGCGGCAGGAATGTCAATAACAGGAACGCAAGAATGCTGAAAGTTGTAATGAATTTTTTCATTGTAAAATCCTCCTTTATCGTTTGCCCTGCGGGCCGGGAGCTATGTGGTGATATTTTGGCATACGGCTGAACGGCTGCAGGAGCAGGTGATAGATAATTGCAGAAGTTTGAATGATATGTATACTCACGAGCGGCCTGATCTGCCATCGGTTCATGATGCATGCCGTCCATGAGGCGGGCGGCATGGCAGATTTGGAAGGCCGTCAGTATAAATTGTGAATTCCGGTCTTTTACTCTTTCGGGCCTCCATTGCTTCCCACGGGAAGCGGAGCCGCAAGGCATATTTTTCGTACATTACATCCGTTTATCCATAAAACCGCAGTTTAAATAGGGAGCTTTGAAGCTTGAATCATATTTACAATCGTTCTGCTTGGGCCGTTCCCATTGGCCAGCTGAACGATGCCGGAATTTACAAGAGCTGTCAAACGGGTTCTGCAATCGTCTGTTATATGTTGTAATTACATAGTGTAAATGAAAATATCGTAAAATAACATGACGTTTTTGGAAATTTTTACATTATGGGAATGTATTTGACAAAAAGGACGCTGGCACGACTTTTAACGACAAAACTCTTTAAAATTTTCACAAAACGTCATGTTATATCATGGGGACGGATGCTATACTATCTTTCAAGAAGGCACCTCATTCAAGGCAGGCAAGACGCAGGGGCATGTGTTACGAAAGATAAACTGCTTTGGGTGGGGTGCCTTCGATTTGTTGTAAAGAAGATAGCTGGTTGCACTTGCTCATATCGAGAATGGGAAAGTTAAGCAGATTGTTAAGATAGGATGAAGTGATGGGGGAATGAGAATCGGAAGAATGGAGAGTTAGAGAATGAGAAGTTGGGAGAATGAAATGATAGAAGAATAAAATGAATTGCCAGACAAAAGAGCCGCCTGTCATAGAGGTCTGTACCTACTAAATTTTTCTAAAAATGTCATGTTGTTTTAGAAAATTAATGTTATATTTTTATTTAAGGAAGCATTAGATCCTTTGCAGACAGAAATTTTGTTATTGCAGAAATTTACTGTATTGGGGAAGAAGGCTTTCTGACGGAACAAAAGAACTGAGGGTATTCAGAAATGGATGATGCGCGGCGATACCCTCGGACAAAGCAAATGACAAGGAGGATAAACAGATGGCAAATTCAGATTATACGTTCAGGGACGTGGTTTTAGGGACGGGTTCTTTCAGCATGGAGGGGGACACGGGCTATTCCAACGGGGTCAATACTTTGCAGCAGTATTTGAGGAGAATCGGATATACCATTAGAGATTCCAGTGGCAGGTTCCAGAGCGGGACGAGGAATGCTGTCATAGGCTTTCAGAATGAGATGGGGATTACGGCAAACGGGATTGCCGGACAGCACCTGCAAGCCGTTGAGTGTAGTATACACGTCCGAATATTTCAATTTGTATGGGAAGCCGATTACCGCTTCCCAGTGGGGGAGTGAAAATATATTAGCTGGACATTTCGATGACATTGATCTTCTTGCCCGTGTGATAATTGGCGAGTGTAGCTATAACCATTTAAATGATCAAAAGCTAACAGCGATTGTGATTGTCAACCGTTCTGCGGATCCCGACGCTGTTTGTTCGGAGGAGGAGTACCCGGATGCGTCTCTGTTCGCAAGAGTAATTGCGTGTCCCGATGCATATCCCAAAACGCTTAGTGATAAATGTACAGATGCAATGACTCCGGCGAGGGGGTATCATGCCACGGAGGCGGAGAGGTATGTCAATCCGGGATGGAAGAATGCGGTTGAGCTTGCAAGACAGATTACGGAGGATGTTGAGATCATCACTACGGCATATATAATAAACGGTACGGAAGTTACCAGCCGGACGCAGAGCGTCAGCTCGTGGAGAAACAGAAAGTACATAAACCAGCAGTCTTGGGGAACTTATGTAAATAATTACAATGGGGGGCATGTGTCCTCAGTAGTCCCGCCGCTGGCGGCTTCGACGGATAATTATATGGACGAAAATGTAATTTTCAGGCTAGGGTAAACGAACAACGAGAAACAGTCCGGTGTGCGGAAGCGCTGCCTGTACTGCTGAAAAGGAGGCTTGAAAAGGGATGGGAAGAAAAAATGTGGAACGCAAAAGCGGAAGAGGGAAAAAGACAGTGTTCTGGCATGCTGTTCTCATTTTTATAGTGTTGATGTGTCCGGCGTGCGGCAAAAGCACACCGGACAGCGACAGCCAAGAACCTTCAGCAGTGGAGGGGAAGGAGCTTTCCGCCGCGGGAACAGAGGAGCCGTCTGTAGCAGCAACGGAGGAACCGTCCGCCACAGGAACAGAGGAACCGTCCGCAGCCGCAACGGAGGAGCCGTCCGTGTCGTCAAAGGAGCCTTCCTTCGTGGAAATGGAGGCATCGTCTGCCGAGCTTCGGGAGGTTCTGGAATATAACGGAATCTTAGTGCGTGTATACAAAATGGAGAAGGAATCCTCCAAGGAGGGATATGCGTCCCGGGCAGAGTTTGAGTTTGAGGGGATACCGTATGAGCTGTATGGTTTTGACAGGAATAACGAGGAGCGTGTTACCAAGAATATTGAAGAGCTGATAGGCAGTATGTGCAAGCAGAGGGAGGAGAATCCGGAAAGCGTACTGGCGGACGTGTTTGGAAACGAGAAATACCGCGTCAGAATCCGTTTTACGAACATAGTGTATGGACACTGGCATTATTATGTGGAGACGGAGAAAGGAATGGAATGCGTCGCGGAAAGAACCGGACGCATCTGTGATGCACTTGAGGCGTACAGCGTTGACATTGACAATGATGGACGGAAGGAATTGATCTGCAACTGTTCAGGCAGCAGCGCATGGGTTCGCGTTTACCGCGAGAACAACGGCGTGATTGAGAGCGGCGGGGTGGACGAGAGAGGGTATTATGAAGAGGAACTTGGCTTAGATAGTATGATGGGAAGCAGTTCGTTCCAAGAGCGGTACGACCCGGAACAGGGGGTTTTTGTGACGGACGGCCATGATAAGGAGGACGGAAGCCCAAGGACGGTCACTTTCTGGGGGCTGGAGCCTTTTAAGTTTTATGAGTTTTCCCATTGGGATTGATAGCGGGAAAAGGCAGGCATGGACGGGGAAAATGGGGACAGAAGAACTGCCCGGAGCGATATCAAAATAAATGTCGCTGTCAGTCTGACAAATACTTTCAAATTTTTCGCAGAACGTCATGTTATATCATGGGGACAAGTATTATACTAATGTCTTAAGAAGGCATCATATTCAAAGCAGACAAGAAACGTGGGAAACTTGGTACGGAAGATAACGGCTTTGAGTGTGATGCTTTTTTATAGGAATTTGATTGAAAAATGAAATAAACTTTCAGATAAGGACAGCGGTTATATTACATTTTTATTGTGTAGTTATTAATGATTTATAAGGAAATACTACGTTGATTTTTTAATACAAATGTTGTATTATTTTGTTAAAAGCAGTGATTTTTTGGCGGCAGAAGTTTTATTCCTGCAAAGGATGCCAATGTTGTCTTTAGATGCTGAAAGGGGGGATTGAAAAGGGATGGGAAGGTAAGGGCTGCATTTCACTGTATATATAGGTGGAGCCGCCATTTGGGGAAATATTTGGTTTTTGTTATGTATGGCATTAGTTTGATATATTTGATTGTGGAAATTTTGTTTTATAAAATTGCATGTTGCAGAAGAATTTTTTGCAAGTTTATTTTGTAGGAGGAGTTATATCATGTCAAATAAAAGAAAGCGTTTTATTGCACTAACGATAATATCGTTGAATATATTTCTTTTATCTGCCTGTAGTGCCGCGTTATTGGGAGAAGGTTCGGAAGATGTTTCATTGCCGATTGAAAATGGGGAAATGAATAATATCACATCCTATACTGATTCCTCTTTGATAAATTTAGAAGAGAGCGGGGCTATTATCCGGCAGGAAGAAAACAGAGAGATTATCAGCGTTGATGAAATTGATGAAGAAACTTTTATGGAGCATCTCGATACCAATATATTAAATACCGTGGAAGAGAAGCTTCATGAATTGATGGAGGAACTGAAAAAGGAAGAAAATTTGAAATATTCGATAAGGGGAACATGGGACTGCAGCGATAGCGAACAGTTTCGTTATGTGGCAGGGCTTGGGCCAAAGGCGGTAATGCCGATGTACTATATTCTGTATAAAAGTGATCAAGCAGGTCGTTATGAATATATTGTCAGTTTAGCTATGAATGATATAATAGGCTATGATTTCTATAATGATAAAAGTTATCAATGGGCAGATGCCTATGAGTTTAGAGAAAGATATAACAGCTGCGTCCAAGAAAGCGTTTCGCAGTTTTATGCCATACTTGATGATTCCTCAAAAAGTAAAGAGGAAAAAATTGATTATATTAAAAATCTGGGAATATTTGTCATTGCTCAATTATTGAATGAAATAGACTACAAAAATAGTGAATTCGACAAAGATACGATATGTTCCGTAATAAAAGAAATCTTAGGGAAGGCCGGATATGATGAGAATTTTGAGGACATAAATGTGTGGCGGGAAACAAATGAAGAATATTATCGTAATATAATAAAAATTCTGCCATCGCGGCATGAGCAATAGAATTGATTTCTTGAAAATATTGATTTATAATTTGGCGCAGGTAAATACTATGATTTTGCCAGCAGATGAAAAATGAGCATTCCAAAGACAAAACGGAGGGCGTGGGATAGACTTTAGGCGCTGGCATTATTGTGTGGAGACGGAGAATGGAATGCGTCGCGGAAAGATATGGGCTTATTAGTTCTCCGTTTGAAGCATACAGTGTTGACAATGACGGACGGAAGGAATTGATCTGCAGCAATGAGAGCACTAAAAGAAGCCTCCATGTTTTCCGCGAGAACGGCGACGTGATTGAAGAGGGGGCAGTGGACAGCAGGGGGTATTATGTAGAGGAATTTGGCTTAAATAACATAATGGTAAATCCGTATGAGGATTGGTATGACCCGGAGCAGGGGATGTTTGTGGTAACTTGCCCCGGTTTGGAGGCCGGAGAGCGGAGGAGGCCAGCTTCTGGGGGCTGGAGGTCTTTTAAGTTTTCTGAGTTCTTTCATAAGGATAGATGGCGGGGAAAGGCAGGCACAGACGGGAAAAGGGGAGAGTAGAACTGCCCGGAGCGATATCAAAATAGATGCCGCCGTCGGTTTTCGACAAATACCTTCAAATTTTTCACAAAACGTCATGTTATATCACGGGGACAAGTATTATACTAATGTCTTAAGAAAGCGTCATATTCAAAGCAGACAAGAAACAGGGGAAACTTGGTACGGAAGATAAGTGCTTTGAGTGCGGCGCTTTCTTTTTGTAGAAAAATGAAATAAACCTTCGGATAAGGACAGCGGTTATATTACGTTTTTAGTGTATAGTTATTAATGATTTTTTAGGGAATACTACATTGCTTTTTTAATATAAATGTCGTATTATATTGTTGAAAGCAGTGATTCTTTGGCGGCAGAAATTTTATAATTACAAAGGATGCCAATGTTGCCTTTAGTTGCTGAAAGGGGGCTGAGGGATGGGAAAGAAAGGCGAGGAGCAGAAAATCAGAAGAGGGAAAAAGAGAGCATTCTGGTATGCCGCCCTCTTTTTTATATATCTGCTGTGCCCGGCATGCGCCCAAAGCACATCGACAGGCGGCAGCCAAGAGCCGCCCGCCGCAGAGACGGAGGTGCCATCCGGGGCAGGGACGGAGGAGCCTTCCTCAGCGGAAACCGAAGCGCCGCTGGCTGTGGCGGATGTACCGCCCGTTGCGGAGACGGAGGTACCATTCGTATCAGAAACGGAACCGCCCGCCCCAAAGACAGAGGAGCCTGCCATTGAAGCGACAGAAGCGCCCGCCGCAGGAACCAAGGAGCTGCCGATAGGCCTGCCCGCCGAGCTTCGGGAGGTTCTGGAATATAACGGAATCCCTGTGCGTGTATACAAAATGGAGAAATATTCCTCCAAGGCCGGATATGCATCCCGGGCAGAGTTCGAGTTTGAGGGGATACCGTATGAGCTGTATGATTTTGGCAGGAATGACGAGGAGCATGTCAAGGGGGATATTGAAGAGCTGATAGGCTTGATATGCAGGGAGAGGGAGGAGAACCCTGAAAGCATATTGGCGGACGTGTTTGGAAACGAGGAATACAGAGTCAGGATCGACTTTGGGGCGAGGGACTCTAGGCACTGGCATTATTATGTGGAGAGGGAGAAAGGAATGGAATGCGTTGCGGAAAGATATGGTTCTGTTATTTCTCCATTTGAGGCATACAGCATTGACATTGACAACGACGGGCGGAAGGAATTGATCTGCAACTGTGAGAGCACTAGAGGAAGAGTCTATATTTTCCGCGAGAAAGGCGGCGTGATTGAGAAGGGGTGGTGGGACACAAAGGGTTATGCAGAGGAATATGGCTTAAATAGTACAATGACAGGTCCATATGAGGACTGGTATGACCCGGAACAGGGGATGTTTGTGGTGACTTACTTCGATTGGGAAACCAAAGAGAGGAGGGCGGACAGCTTCTGGGGGCTGGAGCATCTTGAGTTTTCTGAGTTTTCCCATGATGACAGGTAATGGTGAAAGACAGGCATAAATGCGGCGGAAGGGGATGGAGGAACTGACAAATATCTTCAAAATTTTCGCAGAACGTCATGTTATATTATGGGGACAAGCATTATACTAATGTTTTAAGAAGGCGTCATATTCAAAGCGGACAAGGAACAGGGGAAACTTGGTACGGAAGATAATTGCTTTGAGTGCGGCGCTTTCTTTTTGTAGGAAAATGAAATTTTACGGGAGCGGATGCTATACTATGTTTCAAGAAGGCATCTCATTCAAGGCAGACAAGACGCAGGGGCATGTGTTACGAAAGATAAATTGCTTTGAGCGGGGTGCCTTCGATTTGTTGTGAAGAGGATAGCCGGACGCATTTGCCTGCAGCGAGAATGGGCAAGTTAAGCAGATTGTCAAGGCAGGATGAAGGGATGGGGGAATGAGAAGCTGGGGGAATAGAAAGTTAGGAGAATGAAATGAATTGTCAGATAAAAAAGACTCCTGCCACATTAAGTTCTGTAATTGATAAAAATTTCCAAAAACGTCATGTTATTTTGCAGAAATAGATGCTATATTCTATTTAAGAAAGCAATAGATTCTTTGTAGACAGAAGGAATTTTGTTATTGCAGAAATTTACTGTACTGGGGAAGATGGCTTTCTGACAGAACAGAAGAAGTGAGGGTATTCGGGAACGATGATGCGCGGCGATACCCCTCGCGCCAGCCAGAAGATAAGGAGGAGAGACAGATGGCGAATTCATATTATACGTACAGGGACGTGGTTTTGGGGACGGGTTATTTTGGCATGGAGGGGGAGAGGAGGCATTTATGATGGACGGTTGAGATACTTACGGCGTATTAGGTGAAGGTTATTGAAAGAAAGAGGGGGAAGCGCATGAAAAGATAAGGAAATCAGGACATATGATTGTGTTGACATTGGTAGCGGCCACGTATATGTCCATGTTATTAGCAAATCTTTTTTGGCTTTTCCGGTTTGAAAATGCTGATTGGAAAGATATTGCTGCCTGCAGGGCGTGGGATAGGACAGCATCGATACAAGCTGATATTTTGTGGCTCATGACAACAATCATACTTACCCTTGTGTTCTGCTACAGGCTTTTCTTAAGAAAGCAAAAGCATATCCAAGGAGATGAAATTTTAACAGGCAGGAAGAAAACGTGGAATTCCTTCCGGACATATGGAAAGGAATTTGCAAGCGCATATGGGTTAAGCTGTTCTCTGGTGATTCTTGTTATGTTTTACATGAGATATCAATTTTTGGGAGCTGAAACCGAAATCAAGGATTTAACTGCTTATAGGCAGTTTACGTTTGAGTTTCATGCAAGAAGGTTTTGGGTGTGCAATATAGTGTTCCTTTTATCAGTCTTTCTCAATTTTGCCCCTATGGTCAAAGTCAGAAGAAAAGAAAATATCATAAAGATTCTCCTCGGAATGAAAAAAAGCAAATAAACAAAATTAAGGAGGTTTCTGTATGAAAATTAAGATGAAATACATTTCCGTTTTATTGGTTTGCGCAATGTTTATAACATCAATCATACCTTCGATGGAGGCGCATGCATCAACAGGTGAATATGATTGTCATATGATAACTTTGGAGAACAATGCGTACCTGAAAACAGAGGAAACAGACTCTGGCCGAGTTGTTGAATATTATGAGAATGGAATCAAACTACAGACTGCTGTATATGACAACAAGACGCAGGAGATTTTATACTATGATTTGAGTTCAAGAATTGGGACGGCGGAGCCGATAAGATATAGCCTTGATGATTTCACTTCTGTTCCACAGGCAGAGGCCGGATATAATTTGAGCAGTACTTATTCTGCGGATTCGAATTTTACTTTTTTGAAATCAAAAGAATTTCAGTCTTATGGAACGACCTATTATCATAAGTTATATGGATATAAGGATACCAGACAATATGAAGAAAGATCATGGTATTTTGAAGCAGGCGTAGCTGTTTCGGTGATAGTTGCTGCATTGGGTGTTATTTTCCCTGAGGCAAGAATAGTGCAAATGATCACTAATACTGTCGGTATAATAGCCGGTGCTATCTTATCGTGGTTCAGCGTTACAACATGGGTAAAGGATTCTTTCTGGACATATAAAGTTGAGAGGGTGAAACCTGAACATGAGGAGTTTATATGCTATCCATATGACTGTTTTGTTTACAAGAGGGAAAGGAAAGTCGAATTAAATGGCGATGAAGGATATTGGGAGGTCTTTGAGGAAAAAACCAGTCATGAGATAGACTGCATTCGTGATGATATACTGACAAATCCGATGCAATATATTTGACAGTCATGTGATAATTGGAAGTTTAGTTTTTCCGCTTTATAAATGAAGCAGACTGTATGGCAAAAGGGTTTCAAATTTTCACAAAACATCATGTTATGTCATGGGGACAAGTATTATACTAATGTCTTAAGAAGGTGTCATATTCAAAGCAGACAAGAGGCAGGGGAAACTTGGTACGGAAGATAAGTGCTTTGAGTGAGGCGCTTTCTCTTTGTAGAAAAATGAAATTAACTTTCGGATAAGGACAGAGGTTATATTACGTTTTTATTGTATAGTTATTAATGATTTTTAAAGAAACATTACGTTGCCTTTTTTGATATAAATGTCGTATTATATTGTTGAAGGCAGTGTTTTTTGCGGAAGGGAGATTTTTATGAAGAAGGGTTATGCTACAATTAAGAAATTTTATCGAACTTACGAAGATGAGATAGCAGTTCTGGCTGTGGCGGCCACGTATATGTCCATGTTATTAGCAAATCTTTTTTGGCTTTTCCGGTTTGAAAATGCTGATTGGAAAGATATTGCTGCCTGCAGGGCGTGGGATAGGACAGCATCGATACAAGCTGATATTTTGTGGCTCATGACAACAATCATACTTACCCTTGTGTTCTGCTACAGGCTTTTCTTAAGAAAGCAAAAGCATATCCAAGGAGATGAAATTTTAACAGGCAGGAAGAAAACGTGGAATTCCTTCCGGACATATGGAAAGGAATTTGCAAGCGCATATGGGTTAAGCTGTTCTCTGGTGATTCTTGTTATGTTTTACATGAGATATCAATTTTTGGGAGCTGAAACCGAAATCAAGGATTTAACTGCTTATAGGCAGTTTACGTTTGATTTTCATGTAAGAAGGTTTTGGGTGTGCAATATAGTGTTCTTTTTATCAGTATTTCTCAATTTTGCCCTTATGGTCAAAGTCAGGAGAAAAGAAAATATCATAAAGATTCTCCTTAAAATGAAAAAAGGCGGAATGGAGACAAAATAGGAGGAAAAATAGTTCCAGCGGCCGTGGGGGCGCCGCCTGCTCGCACGGAGAAAGGAGGGCAGAGAGATGGGAGGAAAAGGCTCGGTGCAGAAAATCGGAAGAGGGAAAAAGAGGGCATTCCGGTATGCCGTCCTTTTTTTAGTATGCGCCTTGCGGCGCACGTTTCTAATGGGTGAAAGTCCGTATAGTGCCCTGATAGTGGGAAACTTATAGCCAATGGCAAGGGTGTCCACCGTGAGGTGGAATCTGAAGGAAGCCGGATGGCAAAACTCTGGTCTGACGAACAGAAATCACATATAAGGCTTGGTATATCGGGTAAGGTTGCTAAACAAACTGAAGCCCCATAACTATCAGAAGGTATACTGGGTAAATGTGGCAGATAGGTGGAGGGAAAGATTACGCACCTTAACTGGGAAGGTCTGTATGGTACGCTTTGCAGAGTGATACAATATTCACTCCTTAGTAACCCATGTTGTAAGGCATGGCTGAACATACAGAAGTCAGTTCAAGTCGTAGTACCGAAGAAGTCTATGAAAGTAGATGGAGGAAAGGACTTGACGGTTGGGATAAGACAGACGCTATTTATCTGATACTTGAAGATAGCAGTTGCTCGAAAGAGGTTACTTATTTGAGGGTAGGCTGGAAACCGAGAGTAAAGGATAAGAACGCTTAGAGTTAGGAATAGATAGTGCAGGGCATAGGCACATCTTTGAACAACCGAACCGCCGCTTGCGGAACCGCATGAGCGGTGGTGTGAGAGGACGGGGGTTAGTCACCCCCTTCTACTCGATTATGCCTGCTGTGCCCTGCATGCGCCCAAAGCACGCCAACAGGTGGCGGAAACAGAACGTTGCCCGTTGTAGGGGGTGAGTTGTCCGTAGCGGAGATAGAGGAGGTTTCCACACTGGACACAGGGAGACCGCCCGCCGCAGAGACGGAGGCGCCATCCGTATCGGAAACGGAACCGCCCGCCTCGAAAACAGAGGAGCCTGCCATTGAAGCGACAGAAGCGCCCGCCGCTGAAACCAGAGAGCCGCCGACAGATTCGTCCGCCGAACTTCGGGAGGTTCTGGAATATAACGGAATCCCTGTGTATGTATACAGAATGGAGAAGGGTTCCTCTGAGGAGGGATATGCGTTCCGGGCAGAGTTCGAGTTTGAAGGGATACCCTATGAGATGTATGATTTTAATAGAAAGAATAGCAGGGAGCAGGTCACTGCGAATATTGAAAATCTGATAGGCCGGATGTGCAGGGCAAGGGAGGAGAATCCGGAAAACGTGCTGGCGGACGTATTTGGAAACAAGGAATACCGCGTCAGAATCAGCCTGTATAACTATGCGATATGGCGCTGGCATTATTATGTGGAGACGGAGAACGGAATGGAATGCGTCGCGGAAAAGCACGGGCCCGACTCTTATGTGTTTGAAACATACAGCGTTGATATTGACAATGATGGACGGAAGGAATTGATCTGCAACAATGAGGACACTAGAAGCAGCTTTCATGTTTTCCGCGAGAACGGCGGCGTGATTGAGCGGGGGTGGTGGGACATCGAGGAGTATTATGTAGAGGAACTTGGCTTAAATGGCAGAATAGTAAGTCCTCATGAGGATTAGTATGACCCGGAACAGGGGATGTTTGTGGCGATTTGCCACGGTGACGAGGTCGGAGATCGAAGGGAGGTCAGGTTCTGGGGGCTGGAGCCTTTTAAGTTTTATGAGTTTTCCCATTGGGATTGATAGCGGGAAAAGGCAGGCACGGGCGGGAAAAGGGGGAGAGAAGAACTGCCCGGAGCGATATCAAAATAGATGCCGCCGTCGGTTTTCGACAAATACCTTCAAATTTTTCACAAAACGTCATGTTATATCACGGGGACAAGTATTATACTAATGTCTTAAGAAAGCGTCATATTCAAAGCAGACAAGAAACAGGGGAAACTTGGTACGGAAGATAAGTGCTTTGAGTGCGGCGCTTTCTTTTTGTAGAAAAATGAAATAAACCTTCGGATAAGGACAGCGGTTATATTACGTTTTTAGTGTATAGTTATTAATGATTTTTTAGGGAATACTACGTTGCTTTTTTTATATAAATGCTGTATTATATTGTTGAAGGCAGTGTTTTTTTGCGGAATGGAGATTTTTATGAAGAAGGGTTATGCTGCAATCAAGAAATTTTATCGAACATACGAAGATGAAATAGTAGTGCTGGCTGTGGCGGCTATGTATATGTCCATGCCATTTTAGCAAGTCTTTTTTGGTTTTTCCGGTTTGAAAATGCTGATTTGAAAGATATTGCCGCCTGTAGAATGTGGGATAGGAAAGTATCCATCCAAGCTGTAATTTTGTGGCTCATTACAGCAGTCATACTTGGCCTTGTGTTCTGCTGCATGCTTTCCTTAATAAAACAAAAGCATCCCCAAGGAGATAAAATTTTAGCAGGCAGGAAGAAAACAGGGAACTTCTTCCGGATATATATAAAGGAATTTGCAAGTGCATATGGATTAAGCAGTTCTCAAGTAATACTTGTTTTTCTTTACCTTAGATATCAATTTCTTGAGGCTGAAACCAAAATCATGGATTTAACTGCTTATAAGCAGCTTGTTTTTGATTCTCATGTAAGAAAATTTTTGGTATGCAATATAGTGTTCTTTTTATCAATCTTTCTCAATTTTGCCCTTATGGTTAAAGTCAGGAGAAAAGAAAATATCATAAAGATTTTCCTCGAAATGAAACAATGCGGAGAGAAAAAACAAAAACAAAGTTAAGATGAAATACATTTCTATTTTATTGGTTTGCGCAATGCTTATAACATCAATCATACCTTCGATTGAGGTGCATGCATCAACAGGTGAATATGACTGTCTATAGATTGTATACAAAATGAAGATTATCCCCTTTTCATCGTACTGCTGTATAAGATTGTAAATGGCGGGGAGTTGGGGCGGGCATGTCCGACCTGACCGCCATTACCGAGAGGACGGAATATTATGACATTGTTCTGGAATCGGAAGAAATATTTCATTTAAGTTTGGGGGCCGCCGATATTTTTCTTGGAATGCAGTTTTATCAGGAAGAGCCTGTACAGCTCTGGGCTAGGGATTCGGATATTTATCTGTACCGGACGGGTGGAAGCGGTGAACTTAAGCTTCAGGACGTGGCAGCAGGCGGGGACAGATCGTGGTGACTTATACGGACGAGGATGGCTATTAAAAAGCGCCATATTCAAAGCGGGCGGAGAGTTTGTCTGTACTCTCGCAAGAAATAATCCGCTTTGAATATGGCGTTTTTTCGTTCACCCGGTCACTTTGCCGTCAGCACCCAGCTTTTAAACCACCTCAGATACTTGGCCACATAGGAAGCCGCCACAGGCTGTCCCGCAAGCACCGGATAAAACATCAGAAAGAGAATCACGGCAGCGGCGCCGTACAGCATCACTATTCCGAAGAAAGTGCGTTTGGACATGTTTTCCTTTTCCTGCATGATGCTGTACATAATCATAAGCACCACAAATATCACGCTGGGAAAGTAGTGATAGATAAATGTGATGCGGGTCACAAAGAACCATGGCAGGTACTGAGCCAGATATCCGATGACCAGAAACGCCGCGTTTTTGTCTTTTTTTCTAAACCATAGGTATACCATATGGAGCGCGGCGGGAATTCCAAGCCACCACACTGCAGGATTGCCGAAAGAACTGATGCCTTCCCTCAGGCCCGTGTCCACGGGCTGCGGGACGGTATCGGTAGTCCGATAGGGAAATTTCGCTGTCCCGTTTGAGGCTGCAATATTCGCTTCCCCTGTGTCTGCCTCCGGCCGCAGATTTTTGGAAGGGGTGTGCGGCGTCTCCGTGACGGTGCGCGAATAGTACCAGATGGGGCGTTTCATAATGGGCCATTCATACCAAGTGGAGGAATAGGGATGAGTGGAATCCAAGCCGCTGTGATAGCCGAACATGGTTTTCTGGTTATACAGCATCCGGTCAAACAGCGCCCTGTCGGAATAATCCCTGAAAGGAAGGTAGGACAGCAGATAAATGAGGGCGGGCACAGCCACAAAGAACACCATGCAGAAGCCGACGGTGCGTTTGGTATCCGGTGCAAAATGTTCTATGACATGCTTATGGGAAATGCCGCAGGTACTGCCGGAAGGATTCTTTTTGGCAAAACGGTATTCTTTCGCTCTCCGGTACAGGGTGGAAAAGAAAATCAGCGCAAGTCCGGCCCCTGCATAAATCCCCGTCCATTTGGACGCGACGCCGAATCCCATGCAGACGCCGCAGGCGCCCAGCGGAAGCCATGTCTTTTTCAGCTCCGTGTCATAAAAGCTGAGCTGGCTGTATTGGTACATAAAATAATACATTAGTATGACGAAGAAGGTGACATACACATCAATGGTCGCCAGTCTGGTCTGGGCGAAATGCATAAAATCAAAAGTAAACAATGTGCAGGCAAGGGCGGCCAAAAGAGTGCTGTCCGAAATCCTTCTGGCAAATAAATAGACAAAGGGCACCATAGCGATACCAAAGAGCACGCCTATAATACGCCAGCCGAAGGGATTCATGCCAAACAGGGCGACGCCCAGAGAGATCAGGATTTTGCCAAAGGGCGGGTGCGTATTCTCGTAGGAAGTGAGTCCGTGGATGAACTCATAAGCAGTGCGTCCATGATAGATTTCATCAAAGTACATACTGTTCCGGAAAGTGCTCACTGTCGGCCGGAGGGCGGCTTCGTCAAAGAGAGCGGGATAATCCTCCGCGTTTACGGGGGTCAGGACATTGCCGTACTTGTCCAAAAAGACAAGCTCCATAAGGGATGCCTGATTATCCTTCAAGGTAAGCCTGAGCATGGTTATTCCGGCGCCGCCCGTTCCAAGTTCCGCGTTCTGCCAAGTAAAGACATTCTTAAAATTCACCTCTCCCAAGCTTGTCCACATGTCTTCCGGGCGGCTTTTTCCTTCCAAAGTAAAGAAGCGATTGTGCCATGGGGCTATATAGTAAGAAACTGCCGCAGGCGTCTTAGAGCCGAAGTCCAGTGTGATCGTCTGGCTCTGGGTCATGTCAAAGGTGGTGGAGGGGGCTTGGCGGTCTCCCAGATCGTAAAGCGCAAAACAGCTGTAAATCAGGGTGAGTATCAGCATGCAGGCAAAGTCGGCCTTTTTCAAGGGCGTTCCCCTGTGGGAAATCTGGAAGGCGCCCGCCTGTTTTGTCCTTGGCGTGTTTGACCCGCTATCCGTCCTGTTCCCTGAATGTTCCGGTTTCTGCCCGGCTTGTCCCTTGCCCGTGCTGTCCTGTGCTGTCCTGTGTCCGGCCGTTTCCTCCTGAGAAGCCTTTGCCTTATGGTCTGCTCGTCCCATAGACCGCCCTGTGTCTCTGCCGTTTTCAGGATTCCAGCCGGCCTGCATGGCACCGGCGCCTCTGTAGTATCGGTAAGTCACATAAAAGAGCAGTCCCGCACATGCAAGCATGCCTGCGGAGACCAGCAGAATGAGAGGATTTTTCCTGTCGTAATTGGCGGGGTCATAGAAAAACAACACCTGCGCCGTATTATAAAAGTGCATCAAGGAAAGGCCGCCATAGCAGAAAAAGGTCAGCTTGGCAGGCTTGTAGACATAGGCGAATAACAAGAGCAGCAGGGCGGGATAGAGGTATCGCTCATGCATACGCACGGAAAACACAAAAATGGTGACTAGAAGAAACGCGCCCAGAAAAGGATATTTCTCCGTATCCCGGCGGTTTCGCAGGCTCAGCGCAAGCATCAAGGCCACCGCGGCAAGGATGGCCGTCCACCCAAAAATTCGATAGGGAATTCCAAGAAAGGTGCTTTCCTGACTAATCCAATTTAAACCGAACAAGCCCCAGATATTGCAGGCGTTGACCGCGGCGTAAGGGTAGGAGGTCACAGTGCTGAAATACTGCTTCCACACATTTTCCAGACCGAAGGGGAGGCAGAGAATGAACATGCCCCCGATGGCGGTAAGCCCCTGAAACAGATGATGCAGCAGATTTTTCACAGAGAAATCTTTAAAAAATACATGGTCTATGATGGCCGCCAGAAGCACGGGGGCAAACATCAGCGTCTGCGGTTTAATCAATATGCCGACGGCAAACGTTATGTAAGCGGAGTACATTTTTCTGTGGACAAGGCACAGACACATATAAATAATCGCCAGAGTATAGATGGAATCCACCTGTCCCCAAACGGAAGAATTCAAAATGATCACAGGGTTGAACAGATATGCCATGCACAAAAACAACGCCTGCTGTCTGCTGCATTTCCCGCAGGCTTCTCGAAAAAGCAGAAAAGCGCAGGCCATGTCGCAGATAATGGCGGGAAGCTTTAATAAAATTAAATGAGGAGTGGAATAATATCCTATGCCGAAAATTTTCCGAACCGCACCCAGAAGCCACAGCACATACATGTAGCCGGGAGGATAATCGGTGAATACATCCGGCGAATAAAAGCCCGACGGTCCCACTTGGAAAATTCTGTCGGCCCAAGCCGCAAAACAGGCCGTATCGTTGCCGAAGCCCTTAGAGAAGGCGGCGGCCGCCAGCCGGACGGACAAGGCCGCCAGAAACAGCGCCGCCAGCCAGCTTTTTTGGAAGGCGTCCTGTCCTTTTTGCATTTTCAGGAAAGAGAAGCCCAAGAGAAGGAGTCCTGCCATTGCAGATAAGTGAATGTAAAACATAAATGTATCCTCGCGTTTCACCTTTTTTTGTTAATTATAACAAAACACTTTGTAGAATGGAAGGTTTTGTGTTATACTTTTTAAGATTAGAAAAAAATTGCTGCTGCGTCTTATGTGGATGAAAATTTTTTTCTAATAAAGGCGTTGTAGTGAAGAGAGCGGAACAAGTTCCCGTAAATAGGAACTGAATAAAAACAGTCTCGAAACGAAAGCACCCGGAAAAAATTACAGCTGCGTCTTATGCAGATGAAATTTTTTCCCCAACAAGGGTGCTGTAGTGAAGAGAGCGAAACAAGTTCCCGTAAACGGGAACTGGAATGGATAAATATAAAAATATGAGTGCTTTTGTAAGTTTTCAGGATGTGAAAAAAGTTTATAAGACCGGCGAGGTGGAGATTCAAGCCCTTCACGATGTGAATTTTGAGATTGAAAAGGGAGAGTTCTGCGTGATTGTGGGGGCTTCCGGCGCGGGAAAGACCACCATATTGAATATATTGGGCGGAATGGATACCTTATCCGAGGGAAAGGTATGTCTGGACGGGCAGGAGATATCCGCCTTTCCCAAGAAACAGCTGACAGATTACAGACGGTATGACGTGGGATTTGTGTTTCAGTTCTATAATCTGGTCCAGAATTTGACGGCTTTGGAAAATGTGGAGCTGGCGGCCCAGATTTGCAGGGATCCGCTGGACGCTGCAGCGGTGCTGGAGCAGGTGGGACTAAAGGACCGGGCGGGCAATTTTCCGGCCCAGCTGTCGGGAGGTGAACAGCAGCGGGTGGCCATCGCCAGAGCTTTGGCGAAAAATCCCAAGATTCTTCTCTGTGACGAACCCACCGGCGCGCTTGATTATAATACGGGAAAAGCCGTATTGAAGCTGCTTCAGAATACCTGCAGGGAAATGGGGAGGACGGTGATCGTCATAACGCATAATCAGGCCCTGACCGCCATGGCCGACCGTATCATCACGGTGAAAAGCGGCACGGTGGTCAGCATGGTGAAAAATGAGAATATTGTGGATGTGGCGGAGATAGAATGGTAGGGACGGACGCGGATATCTTTGGAGCGCCATGCCGAAGACAGGAACGGACAGAGCTGCGGGCGGGAGATTATGAACGGGGAAATAGGGAATATGACAGAAATTTGGCCGGAGGAATGAAATGGGTGAGAAGACGCCATGACAGAATATGGAAGAAAAGCATCCCATAGGGATAAAACACCCCAGAGGGATAGAACATCCCATAGGGAAGGAGAATCCCATGAGGAAAATGCATCCCATAGGGGAAAGGCATCCCATGGGGGAATAACATCTCGGCGGGGGAAAATATTTCACAGGGGAAAATCCTCCCTGAGAAAAACCGCGTTCAGGGAAATAAAGTCCAGCTTTGGCCGTTTTATGGCAATTTTTGGAATTATAGCCATGGGGGTAGGCTTTTTTGCGGGACTGAAGGTGACAAAGGAGGCAATGCTTGCCACGGTGAAGGAATATCTGGACAAGCATGGATTTTATGATTTCCGTCTGATTTCCACTTTGGGATTTGAAGAGGAGGATGTGAAGTCCCTTTCGGAAGCCGGGGATGCTGCGGCAGTGGAGGGTTCCGTTTCCTTCGATATCATATATCGTTTAGAGGACGGAAGCCAAGGCGTGGTAAAGGCTTACAGCGTTACGGAGGAGCTTAACACTCTAAAGCTTCTTTCCGGCAGGATGCCTCAGTCGGGCGATGAATGTCTGGTGGACAGCGCAATGGCCGGGGAAATTTCCGTCGGCGGAAATATATATCTGTCGGAAGACAATGAAGAGGAGGATTTGGAGCATTTTTCCCACAGGGCCTATCATGTGACGGGCGTGGTGCAGTCTCCGCTTTACCTGCAGTATGAAAGGGGAAATACCTCGCTGGGGACAGGGCGGCTGGACGGGTTTGTCTATCTGCCTTCCGACGGGTTTGACGTTGACTATTATACGGAAATATATGTCCGTTTCGGGGAAGATTTTGATTTATACAGCGAGGAATATTCCGCCTTTACAGAGGAGAAGGAAGTCCTGTGGGAGAATCTGACCGAACGGGCGGCGGACAGACGTTATCAGGATATCCGGCAGGAAGCGGATGAAAAGCTTGCGGACGCCCGCAGGGAGCTGGAAGAGAAAAAGGCGGAGGGCGAAGCGGAGCTTGCGGACGCCGCAAAAGAGCTTGCAGACGCCGCAAAGGAGCTTGCGGATGCCGAGAAGGAGCTTGCGGACGCCGGGAAGAAAATTTTGGACGGAGAGCAGGCGCTTGCGGATGCCAAAGAGGAACTTGCCAAGGGTCAGAGTACCTTAGAGGAAAAGACGCAGGAGCTTGCGGACGCCCGGGTGCTTTTGGAGGAAAAGGAAGCGCTCCTTGCGGATGCCCGCCGGACCATTGCGGATGCGGAAGCTCTGCTGGAGGATGGGGACGCGGAGCTTGCGGAGGGGAGAGCGGAGCTGGAAAGCAGAAGCGAGACGGTTTTGCAGGCAAGGCAGGAACTGGAGTCGGGAAGACAGGCGCTGGAGGCGCAGGCATTGCAGCTTTCCGGGCAGAAGGAGGGGCTTTTGGCGGCGGCCGCGGCGGGACTGCTTTCGCCGGAGGCCTTGGAAGCGGGGCTTGCGCAGATTGCGCAGGGAGAACAGGTCATAGAAGAGCAGAGAGTCGCGCTTGACGTGGCGGAGGCGGAGCTTGCGGCCGGGGAAGCGCAGCTTGGGGACGGCTGGGCAAAGATACAGGACGGCGAAAGGGAGCTTGCGGCGGGCTGGGCGGAGCTTGCGCAGGCAAAGGAGGAGCTGTCAGACGGCGAGCGGGCCATTGCGGAGGGCCGGGAGGAGCTTTTGGACGGCGAACAGGCCATTCGGGACGCGCAGAAGGATATGGAGGAAGCGGAGGAGACTCTGGCGGAGAAGGAAGCGGAGCTTTTAGACGGAAAGCAGGAGTATGAGGACGGAAAGCAGAAATATGAGGACGGAAAACAGAAGTATGCGGAGGGAAAGCAGGAGTATCAGGATGGACTGAAGGAATTTGAGGAGAAGATTGGGGACGCGGAGAAAGAGCTTGCGGATGCCGAGGAGGAGCTTCTGGAGCTGAAGGAGCCGGATACCTATGTGCTGGGCAGGGAAACCAACATGGGGTATGCATGTTTTGAAAACGATTCCAATATTATAGAGGGGATTGCCAATATTTTTCCCCTGTTCTTTTTCTTGGTGGCGGCGCTGGTATGCATTACCACCATGAACAGGATGGTGGAGGAGCAGCGAACCCAGATAGGCGTTATGAAGGCGCTGGGCTACGGGGAGGCGGCCGTCATGTCAAAGTTTATGCTCTATTCGGGACTTGCGGCGCTGACGGGCTGTGTGACCGGATTCTGTGTGGGAACATGGGGATTTCCCAAGGTGATTTGGTTCTGCTATGGCATGATGTATCGGGCCGATCCTATCTTTTATGTGTTCGACTGGAAGCTGGCGGCCATTTCCCTGCTGGTGTCCCTGTTCTGTTCCATCGGCACCACATGGCTCTCCTGCCGGGTGGAGCTTGCGGAAGCCGCGGCGATGCTGATGCGGCCGAAAGCGCCCAAGGCGGGGAAACGAGTATTTTTGGAGCGAATCCCCTTTGTGTGGAAGCGTCTGGGATTTCTGCGGAAGGTGTCCATCAGAAATATTTTCCGCTACAAAAAAAGGCTTTTTATGATGGTGGTGGGAATCAGCGGCTGTACCGCGCTTCTGGTGACGGGATTCGGCATCAAGGATTCCATTGCAGATGTGGCGTTTCGGCAGTTTCACGAAATACAGATTTATGACGTGGGCGTTTCTTTTAAGGAGAACGTGGACGACGCTTTGAGAGAGAAGCTGGAAAAGCTGCGGGCGTTCGGCATGGAGGATTTTACCTGCGTCATGGAGAAAAATATGGATTTTGTGGCGCAGGACGGAGTAAAATCCATATATCTTGTGGCCGGGACCGCCGAGGAGACGCCCATGTTTATAAATCTCCACACACAGGACGGCGAACGGATTGCCTATCCGGAACAAGGGGAAGCGGTCATATCCGACAAGCTGGCAAAGCTGTACAATGTGCGGGCGGGGGATACGATAACGCTGAGGGATGATGAGATGCATTCTTATTCCGCGGTGGTATCGGCGGTTTACGAGAATTATATTTATAATTACGTGCATATTTCCGAGGATACTTGGCGGGAATGGACACAGGAGGAACCGGAGAGAAAGACCGCGTACCTGAATCTGGCGGAGGGCGCGGATTCGGCCCATGGAATTTCCGCAGAGCTGATGAAGCTGGAAGAGACCGCCAATGTGACGGTCAACGCGGATACCATGGACCGCATCGGCAATATGATGGCAAGCCTTAACATCATTGTGGTGGTGGTTATCTGCTGCGCGGCGGGACTGGCGTTTATCGTCCTGTATAATCTGACCAATATCAACATCACGGAGAGGATCCGGGAGATCGCCACGATTAAGGTGCTGGGCTTTCACAAAAAGGAGACCGCGGCCTATGTATTTCGGGAGAATTTTCTGCTGACGGCTCTGGGGATGATTGCGGGGCTTTTTCTGGGCCGCTTCCTGCACAGGTTTGTCATGAATGAGATACAGGTGGATTTGATGAATTTTGATATTTATATTAAACCGCTGAGCTACTGTTACAGCGCGGTGCTGACCATGGCTTTCGCATGGTTTGTCAATAAAGTGATGGGAGGGAAACTGGAAAATATCAGCATGACGGAATCACTGAAAAGCGTGGATTAAATAACAGGATGCGGAACTCAAAAAGGAATAAAACAGCATCCGTCCGCACAGTACCCAGAGA
>CAOKFN010000049.1 GCA_948467735.1 uncultured bacterium | reverse complement strand
GGCGACGCGGTCTTTATCCGCTATGAAGGACCCAAAGCAAGCGGCATGCCGGAAATGTTCTACACCTCGGAAGCCATCAGCAGCGACAAAGAGCTGGGAAAAAGCATCGCCCTGATTACCGACGGCCGATTTTCCGGCGCTTCCACGGGCCCCGTAATCGGCCACTGCAGCCCGGAAGCCGCGGACGGGGGCCCCATTGCCTTGGTAGAAGAAGGAGATTTGATAGAAATTGACCTCATGGCCAGAAAATTAAATATCATCGGCATTCACGGCGAAAAAAAATCACCGGAGGAAATCACCGAAATTCTGAAAAAAAGACGGGAAAACTGGACGCCTCGGGAACCTAAATATCCGAAAGGAGTGCTGCGGCTTTTCAGCGAACATGCCGCCAGCCCCATGAAAGGCGCGTATTTGGAATACGGTTCCCGATGATCCCAAAGCCTCCCGCCGAAAAGCCCGCTCTCAACAACAGAAACCGCCCCAATCATGTCATCCAATGAGCACAATCCGAATGCCGCCTCCTTTCGGCTGGCTTTTGGATTGTGTTCATTATCCGTTATATCATCCGCCGCAGGCAGACCACAGCACCTTCCCGCTTGACTCTCCTACTTTGAAATCATGTTTTCAGATAAATTCCGTATATCATTGATTTCTTCCTGCGACAGACCTGTAATCTGCGATATTTCTTCCGCCGGAATCCCCCTGACAAGCATCCTCCCTGCCAGCCTCTCCCGCTCTTCCCTTATCCCATCTTTTCTGCCTTCCTTTTTTCCCTCTTCCCTGCCTTCCCTTATTCCCTCTTCCTTCGCCTCCTTCCGAAACAGTCTCATTGTCTTCTTTTCATCATATTCCGTCAGCAGCATTTTCTTCACCTCCGCCCGAAACGGCCCCAGTATATCCGCCATAATCCCCTGTTCCATACAATGTGATACGGCGGCGTCCGCCGCCTCCTGAAACGAATATCCTTTCCCCTGCATTTCCTTGATTTTTGCAGTAAACAGAGAATACTCCTCCAATCGCCTGCATTGTCTCATCAGCTCCTCATTATGTCCGTAATTGATATTCAATACCCGCACCGTCAGTTCCAAAGAGGACTCCTGCCTGCGCCCCTGCGCATCCGCAAAGGCGTCCGTCAGCCGCAGAAGCCTCTCGTCCTCCATATCCTCATCCCCGTTATAGAATACCACGCACCTAGGCGCAGGCAGCTTTATCAGGGACTTCCCATATAGATTAACACCCATGCGATCTGCCAGCGCCTCATACTCCGCGGCTATGTACAGCAGAAGGCGCAGAGGCATGTTCGGGCACTCCGTACTCTGATGCTCATAAAGCTCCATGGTTCCCGCCAAAATGAACGCCGCGTCATTGTTCATGGACATGTAGACCACATTCTTAAGCGTCACAATCTGCAGGGCCTGTTCGTCCCGATAATCCGTCCCGTTCAGCGCATTGTACAGCTCCAAGAGAGCCTTCCTGTCCTTCTCGAAAATATAGCAGAACAGCCTGTCCTTTACCCTGCGGTTTGCAAGAAATCCCTTCATCCTGCGGCGGACGCGCCCCTTCCCCCCATGGAATGCTTTCATCCCAGCTTTCATATATGCATTCTCTCCTTTTTGAAATTGTCCGGCAGAGAATCCATATGGAATCCCGTGGAATATAAGCCATGCGGATGATATACCGTCCCTGCCAGCGTGTGAAAAAACTCGGCAGAAACTGCCTGAATGTGCGACCTGCACCTCTTCACGAATTTATATTGATAAAATTTTCATAGTATATTATTTCCCGGCTGTCAACCACAATTTAAAACCATCCGCCAAAAGCACGCCCGTCGCTCAGCGCGGAATTTTCAAAGTAACCTTTGCCCCGCCGGTTTTTTCGGAATTTTCCAAGATAAGCCGGCCGTTATGCTGTTTCATCACCAAATCCGTCATAAACAGCCCAATGCCAAAATGGGACGTTGAATTCCTGCTTCTGTCGTCCCTATAGAACTGCTCCGCCCCATGCCGCAGCGCCTCCGCCGAAAAACCGCTCCCCGTATCGCTGACGGAAAACACAATGCAGCCATCCTCCTCCCAGCCCTCCACATAGATGATTCCCCCCTTCGGCGTATACTCCGCCCCATTGGCAAACACATTGAGGAACCCGCGCATCAGCAGATCGTGGTCTGCCAGAATATTCTGTGCTTCATATTGATAACTTTGCCGAATCCTGATATTCTTGGCAGCGCATAACCCTTCTGCCTGCTCCATCATTTCCTCCAAAAAGGAATTCAGACAAATCTGCCGAAACTGCGGCCTGTAACTATCCTTCGCAATTTCAATAAACGTCCCCACATAATTCTGCATCTGCCGAGAACCCTTTTCAATAAAACCGACACATTCCCTCTGCTCCTCCGTCAGATATGTTTCACACAGCAGTTCCGCATTTCCTCGCACAAGCGTCAAGGGCGTTTTCAAATCATGGGCCAGCGCCAATATCTGCTCTTTTTTCGTCTGTTCCATGCTCCATTGACTTTCCAGCGACCTCTTCAGCTCCGCCCTCATATGCTCCAGCGCCCTCATTACCGCGGCGATTTCATTGATATCACTGGACATTATGCGAAAATCAAGCTCCTGCTTCCTTATCTTTTCCGCCGCCAAAATCAAAGGCGCCAGCTTCTTCTTCAGACTATGCCCGAAGCAGACGGCCGTTGTCACAACAATCAGCAGGACGAAAAACAAGCTGCTGATAAGAATCAAATTCTGCGGCCCCGGCAGATACTTCCTCAAAACAGGAGATTTATACTGGGGAATGATTTGATACCGAAGGACGCAGTATTCCCCCTCCCTCGGAATTACCCTGTAATAAAAGCCCCTGCTCCCCGGCATATTTTCCCTGACCGCCCTCCATGCATCCGGCAATCCGGATTTCTCAATATTTCCCGCCCTTAACTCTCCCTCCTCGCCAAATACCGCATATTCGCATAACTGCGGGATCAAATCCTCCACCGCCTCCTCCGCCCCCGCAATCCTGTCGGCGGCGGCCTTGGCCTGCTCCTGCGCATAATCTGCCGGATATACCATTTCATTCCACACAAGGGCGTTAAATACCATAATCTCGCCAAGTATGACCGCCAATATGGCCAAAAAGAGACACGCAAAATATTTTAAATAAAACAGACTGAGCGGAATCGCCTTCCTATTTTTTATCCTTCCCATTTGTACCCAATCCCCCAGACCGTTTTGATGGGCGAACATCCAAACTGTTCCAGTTTCATCCGGATATTTTTTATATGCGTCGCAATCGTGTTATCACTGCTCCCGCCCTCATAGCCAAAAACCTTTTCATAAATCTGCTCTCTGGAAAACACCTGCCCCCGATTGCGGGCCAGAAATTCGCATATCTGATATTCCCCTTTGGTCAGCGGAACCTCCTCCTGACCTGCCAGCAGCTTTTTCGCCGAGAGATGAAATTCCACATTTCCGAAGGAAAGCCTGACAAAATGCTCCCGATGTTCCCGGCGCAGATGCGCGTTTATCCTTGCCCGAAGCTCCATGGCTCCAAAGGGCTTGCAGATATAATCGTCCGCCCCAGCCCCCAATCCATATACCAGACTGTTTTCGTCCGCTTTCGCCGTAAGAAATACAATCGGACAGTCCACGCGGCCCCGGATCTGCCCGCACAGCGCAAATCCGTCTGTCCGCGGCATCATCACATCCAGCAGAATCAAGTCAAAAAGCTCCAGCTTCATTGTATCCAATGCCAAAGGGTCCGAAATCACTTCCACCTGATGCCCGTCCCCGCGCAGGATTTTCTGTATCATCCTTAAAATATCCGGCTCGTCATCCACCGCTAAAATGTTGGCCAATGCCGCCACCCCCCTCACTCTTTCATCACTCATTCTTTTTTATCCCGTCCCAGCGGCAGGCCCATGCTCCAAAGGCCGCTCCTCCCGCCAGAGTCATAACCACACATATGCAGACCGCCGCATCCCACGCCCCAATGCCCATATCATACCCGCCGGACCGCCGCAAAAGCATGGTACAGAATCTTGACGCCCATGCGGCAGGTACATACATCCAAATGCCGTCCCCCATTCCGGTCAAAAGCAGGCCCGACAATAAACTCTCCACAATCCCCAAGCCGATTGTCACCCCTTTGTCAAAGCGAAGCGCCAGAAACAGGTGCAGAATATACAAAAAGATACTGCTGCCCGCCATCACAAATGCCGCCGCCCAATATATGGAAAATTTTACAGCCTGCTCTTTCAAAAGGAAACGATACCCTGTCCCAAATACAACCGACGCCAGCCAGACGGCCGCCGATCCAAACAATACCAGTATAATCCATTTGCTGGAAAATGCAACGGCACGTTTGGGAGCGGACAGCATATTCCAAAATGCGCCCGCGGATAATTCCTGTTCCGCCCCAACAGCGCAGAATACCCCTATCAAAAACGGAAATCCAATTCCCAATACTTGATAATACGCCTCCGTCTTTGTATAGGCATCCCAAGGCGATATGGCGTAATAGGCCAGAAATACCGCCGCTGTTCCTATGGCGACGGCTATGTGCGCCATGCGAATGGACAAACGCTTTGTCTTCTGATAATCAGCCCTTAAATACCGCAGAAACATGTTATCCCTTCACCGCCCTTCTATCAAACCAAGCGACTGCAATGCCGCTCATGATAACAAACCATGCCAAGGAGACCAGCACGCCGGGCAGAATCACATTCCCGTTCCATAACCCGCTCTCCGCCGGAACCAATAAACCATTGGGCAGTATGCCCAATACAGGGCACATCAGACGGGCCGGAACAGCCGACGGACACACCCACCAAAAGCTTCCGTCCGCCCCGACGACGCCCCCAAGAGATAACGCCATGGACGAAAACAGGGCGGCAGACATGCCAAAACGGGCGCTTAGCAAAAGATACAAAGGAATCTCCCACAGAAATACAATGCTCAATAAAAGGAACCCGCAGAACCCCTCCGCTGCCGAAATCGTGGAACCAAACAGCGCCCCGCCCACCCAAGCTCCCATAAACATAATCAGGTTCGCCCATAACAGCCCCATAGAACAATAAATTATCCTGCCCGCCATGCATCTGCCCATGGGCACCGGAAGGACAAGCAGGTTAAAATAATCCATTTTCTTATCCTTCTTCATGCCAAGGACACAAATCATGGCCAGCATTCCCGGAAGCAGCAGGGTATACCACCAGTTCCACGCGCCCGCAGGCAGTAAATTCCCCCCGCCTCCCATCAAAAGAAGAACCAGCATTAACGTAAGAACCGGCGCAATGACTGGCAGAAGCGCCGCAAAAGTATGGCGTGATTTCAAATATTCCGCTTTTATCATGTTCAGCATAAAATCTCCTCCCTCTCCCCGCTCACAACCTGCATAAATAACTTTTCCAAATCATCTTCCGGGTGGATTCTGCCGCAGTATCCCAGAACGCCCCCCGCAATAATGCCGATATGGCTGGCAGTCAACGCCGCTTCGCTTAACATATGGCTGGACAATATGACGGTGACGCCCTGCTCCGGAAAAGACCGAATCAGCCGCCTCAATTCCTGAATTCCCAAAGGGTCCAGGCCGTTCACAGGTTCGTCCAGAATCAGCAGCTTGGGATGATTCAACAGCGCCAGCGCAATTCCAAGCCGCTGTTTCATCCCCAGCGAAAACTGGCCTGCTTTTTTCTTTCCGGTGTCCGTGAGGGCAGTTATTTCCAGAACCTCTTTGATATGGGATTTGGGCAGCCCAAGCATTGTCCTCCTGACCTCCAGATTTTCCTCCGCCGTCAGGTTCTCATACAGCGGCGGCCTTTCTATCAATGCTCCGATTTCGTTTAAATCCCTGCGGCTCCATGGATGTCCGTCGAATTCAATGGAACCGGAATCCGGCTGCATGATGCCCGTAATCATCTTCAAGATTGTGGATTTGCCCGCGCCGTTGGGCCCCAATAGGCCGTACACGGAATTCTTCTCAATGCTCAGGGACACATTGCGCACTGCCGCCTGTCCCTTGAAATTTTTACATAGATTGGTGGTTTTTAAAATCAGCTCCATATGGTTATCATCCTTTCTTTTCAGCGTATGCCCCTGCCATTTGGGTTCCCTCCCCCTGCCTTCTGCGGGTCTCTGGGAAAATTGCCGCGGAGGCCGGCCTGCAGGTCTTATCCGCTGTTTGGTTTTAAGGAAAGGATAACAGGGATTTTTGAAGATTCCATAAAGATATTGAATTTATCCAAATTTTTCCGCCCTCAAGGATTATTTTTCTGCGCATAGAACTGAACCGCCTGTTTCCAAACACAGCCCGCAGGTTTTGAAACATATTTAAAACACACTCCACAAAAAAGAGCTTGTATATTTAAAAATAATCTTCTAAAATAGGTTTATTACATGATAAAGAGGTAAGTGCATATGTTAGCGAAAGAGACGCTGGAAAAAGTAACCCGCCTGTTCGGGCAGGTAGATATGACCCAAGGGGTTCCTTGGAAAAAAATCGTGACCTTTACCATCCCCATGTTAATCGGCAACATCGCCCAGCAGTTATACAACACCGTGGACAGCATCGTGGTGGGAAAATACGAGGGCGACAACGCTCTGGCGGCAGTGGGCAGCGCCAGCCCCATCTTCAATCTGCTGCTGGTGCTGTTTGTTGGCATCTCCATGGGCGCGGGCATCATGGTCTCCCAATATTACGGCTCCCATGACAGGGAAAATCTGTCCAAAACCATCGGAAGCACCATCACCTTGACAGCCATCGCCTCCGTCCTCCTGATGATTGCGGGCACTCTGGCCATCCGCCCCGCGCTGGCGATGCTGGACACGCCGGAAAGCATTATCGACTGGTGTACCTCCTATTTGATGATCCTTTTATGGGGAATTGCCGGGCTGGCTTATTATAACATCCTCTGCGGAATCCTCCGGGGACTGGGCGATTCCCTGTCGGCGCTGGTATACCTGCTGATAGCCACGATTATCAATATCGTTCTGGACGTATGGTTTGTGGCGGGATTGCACATGGGCGTGTCCGGGGTGGCGCTGGCAACGGTCATCGCCCAGCTGATTTCCGCCGTGCTCTGTCTGATAAAGCTGCGGAAAATGACGGAATTCTTCGACTTGAAGCCCCAATATCTCAAACCGGATAGGACGAACGTCCTGACCGTCATCCGGCTGGGCCTGCCCTCCGGTCTGACGCAGGCAGTCTTTTCTCTGGCCATGGTGGTGGTGCAGTCCCTGACCAACAGCTTCGGAGAGATGATTATCGCCGCAAATGTCATTATCATGAGGGTGGACGGCTTCGCCATGATGCCGAACTTTTCCTTCGGCACCGCCATGACCACCTACGCGGGACAGAATGTGGGCGCAAAAGAGTATGAACGTGTAAAACAAGGCGCAAAGCAGGGCACGCTGATTGCCGCCGCCACCTCGGCGGTCATTACAGGACTGATTCTGCTCTTCGGCCCGCTGCTTATGGGTATTTTCACCAACACCGCGGAGCTGGCCCGATTGAGCGCCAATATGATGAAAATTCTGGCGGCGGGCTATATTGCCATGGCCGTAACTCAGAGCTTGTCCGGCGTCATGCGCGGGGCCGGAGACACCGTGACTCCCATGTGGATATCCCTGCTCACCACTGTAGCGGTGCGGGTTCCCTTGGCTTACGGGCTGGCATATTTCACCAGAACCCCGGAGCTGCCCCAAGGGCGGTATGAGAGCCTGTGGATTTCCCTGCTCTGCTCATGGGTGCTGGGCGCTTTGATTACTTTTATCTTCTATCGGCTGGGCAGGTGGAAGAAAAAGGCGCTTGCCACGGAGAAAGCGGAAGCTGTGCAGTAAAAAAGCATTTTATTTTCCCGGCACACGAAGGGCAGCACAAAAATCCTTTATTTTAAAAAACACTTGACTTCATAAGGAGGCATATGATGAACCAGAAAACAACCACAGAAACAAACAGAGAAACCACCACCGATATCACGTTTCAGAAGACAATCTGTCCGGCTGACCGAACCGTGAGGACTCAGGAAATCGAGGAAATGAGTCCTTCTTGGGAGCTGGTGGCGGAATGCCTTTGGAACATGTTCGAGGATGAAGATGAATTCGTAGTCCTGACCACAGCCGACGCCCGCAGCGGCGTCCGCTTTGTACAGGCAGCTCAGATAAAGGACGGAATCACTGTGCAGCTTGGAATCGAAGAAGGGACCAATACAAGGCTTGTGGAAAAAACCTGTTCCGAAATAGAATGCGGAGATATTTTCCGTGAATTCTACCATACTTCCCAAGTGAAAGATGTGGAAAAATATCACCCTGTAGAATTTTATAAATAAGTTTTTCAGCCGCCAAATCTCAGCCGCAGAATGGAACAAACAGTGTCAAGTCAGTTAATTTTATAAATTATTTCAGAAGCCATAATCTCGGCCGCAGAATGGAACAAACAGTGTCAAATCTGTAAATTTTATAAATAAGTTTTCCAGAAGCCAAATCTCAGTGCAAGGATAAACTGCCTTCTGCGCACATTTATTTCAAAAGGGTCTGTTTCATGAAGGCTTTGATACAGGATACGGCATTTCAAAGGAATTTTGAAAGGAAATAACTTCCCCTATCCGACCCTTTGACTGTCTAGTGCAATCCCGAATCAAAGCCTCTCAAATCCACTCTCGCCAGCTTTGACATGGGGCAGCCCCTTAGCTGCAGGCTAAACCTGCCCCATGTACGTCCGGCACATTTACACCGTAAAATCAAACGTCAATGTTTTTCCCTCATACAATACAATCGTCAGGGTATGGCTGCCCGCGGGTATGGAAATCGACGGATCCATCACCGTAAGAGTCAGCACATTCTCCTCCAGATCTCCCTCGGAGCCATATTCCGTTGAAAATCCCAGCTTTTTGTCAATCCCGCTGATCTGGGTCATGCTATTGTCGTAAAGCCCATTTATCGTCTGGTTGAACACCACCTTGAGCTTTGCGCCGCCGGAAGCCCGAAGAACCGTTACGCCCGTAATCTTTGGCTGCGACGTCTCATCCGGAGCCGGAGCGGTATATTCGGGAATCTGCTTATAGCTGTAGAACTCCTCCCTGTTGCCCTTTGCATCCTCCGACGCATAGCAGAACCATTGCCCCTCTTTTACGCCCTTGACCGTTATATAATTCAAGCCATATCCTATCTCGCTGGTCGTACCATTGGCATAAATCTGCGCGGGATCCTTGGCAGTGATCGTCCCCTCACCCTCTACCTCGTCCAGAACCGCATAATAAAGCGTTCCTGCTTCATCCGAGTTGACAACCACCTCAATCGTATCCCCATCTTTCCACTCGATGCTCCTCGCATTCACCATGGGCGCCTGAAGGTCAAGATAGCATGTACCCTTTAACTGCGTACCATCTTTTAAGTTAATCAAAATCGTATACGTATTATTGCCCTTCGGTACGCTGCCTCTCTGCATATACACACGGTAAATCCTATTGTCGGAAGTCCTGACCTCTCCAAGCGTTGTCTTGTTCAGCGGACAGCTTATGTCAAACTGCTCCAGAGTTAGGCCTCCCGAGACGGCGTTCTCCAGCTCTATCTCAAAACCATAAAGAAATTCGCCGTTTTCCTGCTTCTCAGCGAATGCCTCGGCCCCTTTGATTGCGGTCGTCTTCTCCTCATAAACCTCTCCGCCGATAGAAAGGCTGTTTACCAGCGTCGCCTTTCCCTCCATATTGACAGCAGCATAATACATGGTATATGACATACCCTCGCTGAGCCCGGTAATGTCGAAAACATTCTCATGCTGTTTCATCTCCGTCTTTACGCCGTCCCTTATGAGGTCCTCTTCCGTTATTTCAGCCAATTCCGCTACGGAAGCCGCCCGCGCCGAAGCCTTCCCGTCCGCTCTTAACATATAGTAAAAATAGCCCGGCTCGTCTGAATTGTACGTAATCCTCGCCTCGCCGGCGCCCGTGCGGACAGCGTTAATGCCGGAAATCTGCGCACAGTCCGTCCTATACGCAAATACCTTTGAGATTGCCGTGCCGTCGGCAAGGGTGATCTGGATATCGTATTCCTGATCTTTGTAATAGGCAGTCGCCAAATCATAAACCATATGATCCTTTGTGGACACGGACAGAATCGTCATATCGGAACCGCCGCTGTTACATATGATGCTGAACGCCTCCAGCCCAAGGGGCTGCTCGGTCTTCTGATTCAAAGTAACCCTGATGCGGCCGCTGCCCATAACCTCCACGCTGCGAATCTCAAAGCTTTCCTTTTCCGGCTCTTTGGATTCCTCCCCGGATCCTGTGGAGCCTTCCTCCTCACCGGATCCTGCAGAGCCTTCATCCTCCGCAGTCTCCGCCTCTTCCTCAGCCGACACCATGGACTCGCTTCTGCCATCCCTGCCTTCCTGCTTCCCATATTCCTCGTAATGCTTGTAAGCCGCCAATACATTGCTGCCAAAGGCCGCCTGCAGTTCGCCGTACCTGTTAAGATAATCCACAGGGTCAAAACCGGTGCCATTGTCTCTGTGCTCATAGGCTCCATAGGCAAGATAATGCTCCACATAGGCATCCCAGTCGTCCCCAAACGCTGCTTGGAGGTCCTGATATTTCTCCCGGTATTTGACTATGTCTATCATCCCATTCATTCCCCTGCCCTCTGAGAGCCCGTACTTCTTGAAATGCTGCAACAGAGCCGCCCTGTCATAGCCAAAGGCCGCCTTAAGGTCCGGGTACTTATCCGCATAGTAATGTTCGTCAAATACAGCTTCGATGCCCGCCGCCTGCGTATAACCGACGCTGCCAAGCGCTGTCGCCCCTGCGGCCGCAGCGATGACGATCCGCCTGCCCTTTTTTGCCGCCTTTGTCAGTTTTTTCCTGAAAGTTTCAGTCATTGCCTTCTTTTTCCTTTCGCTCCTTATTTTTCTAAAGATATCTACTATCATAATACTTTTCCGGCCCAGCGTCAAGCTGCTGACGGCCTTGCGGCTCTGACTCGGCTTCTCTGACGCGAAAATCATCTTCTATAGACGATGCCGTATATCATCATGAATGGTCAAACCTGTAATATCTGTGAACATTTGGGGCAAATAATTATTAATTAATATGCGGCTTTTGCCGCCGTTTCCAATTCCAGTCTTTCCTACAGGAAACTTTCCATATAAACAACTACCGCCATAGCAATTATGATATATTCCAGCCCGATAAGAAATAATGCCCTGAATTTTCTATTCCCGGCAGTTTTCTAAATATCATGGACAAATTAAGCACAAAAACCCATAATAAACAAATACCCTGCTGCAAACAACAAAATACTTGACCCTTGCGGCATTTGCCAAATGCCCATGCCTACATGCCGCCTGACTCACTGCCCGCAGGAATAAAAAACTTAGGAGGAGCCCTAATTATGAATACATTAAATGACTACATTGCCGAATATGTTGAATACTGTGAATACCGGAAGCGTCTGGATTCCAAAACCTTGAAAGCATATCGAATCGACTTAAAGCAGTACGAACTCTTCTGTTCCAATCCAGCCGATTGCACATCCAAAACAACCGTGGACAAATTTATTACTGAACTGCACAAGCAATATAAGCCCAAAACCGTCAAACGCAAAATAGCAAGCCTGAAAGCGTTTTTTCACTATCTGGAATACAGGGAAATACTCAGCGATAATCCTTTTGCAAAACTGGATATCCGTTTTCGGGAAGCAAAACTGCTGCCCAAAACCATCCCTTTCCATTCGATACAGACATTTTTATGTACGCTTTACGCCCAAAAAGAGCAGGCTAAATCCGAATATCAGCTCCGATGCTGCATACGGGATATCGCCGTAATTGAACTGCTGTTTGCCACCGGAGTACGCATATCAGAACTATGCTCCTTAAAACCTTCGGATATCGACCTTGAGAACGGCACAATCTTAATCTACGGAAAAGGCTCTAAGGAAAGAATTCTACAGTTAGGCAATCCGGAGGTCATTGCGGCTCTGAATCTGTATCAGAAAACCTTCATGGAGCAAATCGACGCCTGCGGCTGCTTTTTTGTAAATAAACTGCATCATAAACTGTCGGATCAGTCTGTCAGGTTTATGATAAACCGCTATGCGGCGCTTGCCGGACTCAGCCAGCACATTACTCCCCATATGTTCCGCCATTCCTTTGCCACGCTTTTGCTGGAACAGGATGTGGATATTAGGTACATCCAGAAGATGCTGGGACACAGTTCGATCAGCACGACGGAAATATATACGCATGTGTCGAATACAAAGCAGAAGGATATTCTCGTCAATAAACATCCTCGGAATTTGATGGTGGTTAATGAAGGATAATTCCTGATTATCAATAGTAAATTCGAAAACAGTGATTGATAGTTAGAAAAGTAAATAATATTGAATACAAATATTATTGGGAGGGTAATTATGGGCGAGTATTACACAGAAATCATGGGTACTAACCAAGCTAATTTTTTGCCTACATTTAATCGTAAATGGGTGCAGGAATTGGAATCTCATAAAGTGCCCTATTGTAACGCTGACCAAATCAAGGCTGGAAATAGGTTGCGCCCTATCATTTTAGCATGGGGATATTATATTAATTCATCAAGCATAAACCATGAATATATAGTCGATTTTGCGATTTGTATAGAACTTATTCACAAAGCCTCTATCTTATTGGATGACCTAATTGATAATGATAATGCACGTCATGGCAAAAATACGTTTCATATAGAATACTCAAAAGCAGAAGCAATATTATATGCTATTTTTTTAATAAATAGAAGCGTTTCCATCATGTACGAAAAAGATTGCACAAAGAACTCTTTGCACACATTAGTATTATTAAAAGCTATAGACAGCATGTCTAAAGGTGGAATTGAAGAAGTAAGTTCTAATGGTTTTTTTACCATACAAAACGCTGTTGAGATTATTAATTTAGAAGCAACTGCACTTATAGAAAATAGCTTCTTCTTGGGATATCAATTATCAAATAAAAGTTCATCTCAAATACCACAGGAAATAATAAATATTGGACATCTGTGTGGGTACTGCTTTCAAGTATTAAATGACCTTGAACCTTTCTTGGCACCAGAAATAAATAAAAAGTATAAGGGGGGAACTAACAACGATTTTGAAAAAAAGCGCAAAAATATTGTTATTTCATACTTATATGGTGCATGTTCAAAAAACGAGCGAAACAAATTGCTAAACAAGAGTAACTTTGATTACGTTTATCAACTTATATACAAATATAAAATAATTGATCTAATTTTGGAAGATGTGAAATGTAAGAGAATTTCCATCAAGGATTCCCTATCCTTTTTTAAAGAACAACATCCAAAATACTACATAGATTTTGCGCAGTTTTTGGATAATATGTTCAGTATATGTTTTCAAAAATGCAATTTAATTCTTGAAAATAATTTTTTCAGCAATGGATAAAAATGGGCTTACCAGTGTAATTAATGCAATTATGATTGTGTAAGCTTTATCAAAAATTGTTTGTCTATATCTTAGAGGATAATCATCTGATTCCAAGATTGTTTTTGCCAAAGAAATAAGCCGTTCTATTATCATAAAGTCTTCCTCTGTTGGCCGTTCCGACAACACAAATAATTTTTTTTCAATATTGTTTATACTATTGCTTTTACAAGTATAAATCACGTTTTTAATAAAAATTCTACTTAGAAATGTGAATACCGGAAATGCCATTGCAAATAGGATTAATATTCCGCTCCAAGTAATTATTAATAATACATTACAGTTCGAATTAAATGTTATGCCATCCTCTATAAGAATAATATCTTTAGGCAAATTAATTGCATAAATAATACTATACATTAGCCCTAAGCCCAAAAACCATTTTTCGATATAACTAAATTCACGAGCCAGCCTTCCTATCCAATCTGTCAAGGCCGGGAAATAAATAGAATAATCTTTGATCTGAACATGCCTCAAATCATAAGCAAAGTATAAAAGCGCCATATAGTGAATATAGGCTTGAATACCTACATAAAACACCAAACAGCCTAATATTCCTCCATAAATTCCAGTAACAGTAACCTCCAAACAGCCTACTGCAAACATGGTTATTATGTACAAGACAACAAACACAAAAGATATTATTTCTCCTGTAACTGAATAAAGGATTCTTTCCATCTTTCGGTTAAAAAGACCAATTACTTCCGGCTCATTTTTATGCATAAGACACTTTTTGATATTCTCTCTTTCAATTCTAATTTCTTTCAAAACAGCCAACTGTATCACAAACATAACTAATAATATTATTTGATTGGCATAAAATAAATTATGCGGCGAAAAGAGATTAAGTACCTGTCCTAAAACAAACAGAATAACCACTATAAGGGAAAGCACTTTTTTGTTCAGTTTATCGTATATAAGATTTAAAAGCATAATATACCTTCACTATCAGTATTCTTTGCAAGACTTTAATACAAAAAATACATTTATAGAACCATCTATAAAATATTTCTTACCTTAGATAGCCCTATATTAAATAAATTATTTATTTTTCTAACTATCAATCACTGTTTTCGAATTTACTATTGATAATCAGGAATTATCCTTCATTTCCTTTATTATAAAGCACTCCTTCCCAAATATCAATAATAATTTTCATATTATTCCATATTTCAATATAATCATAAATCCCCTACTACCATATATAATATTACCACACAATAATTATACAATTATATCAAACCATTCCCCATACAACACCCCTCACCATTCTGTCAACAATAACTTCTTCTACTATATTAGCGACTGTTGAAAATAAAAATCAAATAAATACATCAAAGAATTGATTAAAATATTCTACTTAAAAACCAGCAGCTCCAACGCCCTATCTCTTCAAATTTATCCATAACAAATTAATCATCACTTCCCCCTCCTCACCCACTAACGCCTCCACTCTCCCTAAAAGCATCCATAACCCCAAAGCCAAAAAGAGACATTTCAGAAGTCCCCCTCCAAAATATCTCTCTTCGCATAAAACTTACTTCAACATATTATTCCGCCACTGACAGTACGTCTACAAAGACAATCTCCAAACAATCCGATCATAATAAACACACACATCTATTCCCCTCTTCTCTCACACTGCAAACATCATTTCGACCACACACCTGCGAAACACAGCCTTCGCCCTTGTCAACTTCTCCGCTATAAAATCAGCGCCCCAGACCACTTCGCTTAACCTTTCGTCTTGACCGCTAAATTCTGCTAACCCGCAAACAGCCCGCTCACTGCAATAGCTCCGCTCACAAAAATAAACCTCCCCCCATCAAACAAGCCCGCCCGCATCATAGCACTCGTCGTTTTCAAAAGCCTCCTCCCTCCGTCTCTTTCCCGCAAGCATCCTCCTAAGCCCCTCCGCCGAAACCGCCTCCTTCGGGCAGAATTCCTCCGAGCCAAGATATTCCAGCATCCTATTATACAATGCGATACATGCAGGCGTTTCCCTCTCCATCTGAAGAGTATTCACCAGCATACCCCCTTCCCCAACCTTAATCTCAAACACACCCGCCTGTTTTTTAATATATTTATACGTGCTCACGATTTCTATCACAGGCCGGAACGCAATATCCAAATCATTGAATACCACCGCGCTCCCCCCTTCCAGCATGGAATAAAACAGCCAGTCGCAGAAACCGTCCTGCGGGAAATCCCGCATCAAAGGATGGGCATGAATCACCGTTCCGATGACGCCGGACGTCCTTCCTCCGGACATCATCTGGAATGTAACAGGCAGTACGGGCAGTCCGGCGCTGCCAAGCAGAAGCGCTCTGCCCCCGGCTTCCATATATGCAATGTCCTCCTCCGAAAGCGCCTTTACCACCCTGACCTTCTCCGACCCATGCTTTTCCCTCGCCATATCGGGGGAAAATACCCAATAATCCCACTGATTGCTCAGTTCATAATGCTCATCTTCCAGACGCACCTTGAACAGAAAATGCCCTCCCACGCCCTTCACCTCGGGAGCCTCCACCGATAATTCCGCCAGCTCACGTAAGCCCCCTTTTGGAATACGGCCGATTTCCTTCCGCCCCCTTCCATAGATATTTCCGTCCTCATCCTCAAAATACCATGTCAATGCCCCGGCGTCCACATCAACTTTTCCGTAAAGGGAAACCTGTATCCGTATCTTCAATTCCTCTCCCGCAATCAGATTCCGCTCCAATCCGCTGTCGGACAAAAGCACGCTCTCCCCGTTAAACTCCCGCACGTCCTCCACCGTAAATCCCGGCTTCAGCTCATAGAATTCATTCAGCATCCCTACCGCATACCCTGTGCGATGCCAATGACAGTCAACCGCCCCCAGAAAATCATATCCCGACACCTGCTTACAGCGTCTTGCCTTCTCCAAAGTATACTTGATGATCTGACGCATCCATTTACAGGAATTTTGGTAATATACGGGCGCATTCTTAATCATTCCCATTTCCGTCAGATATTCCCTTGCGGCCCGATACAAATCCGTGCCGATCCTTGTCCCCTCATAACGTTTTTCCAAATCTAAATTCAGGTAGCTGTCATTGATTCCCGCCTCATGCACCAGACAGGGCCGCTGATAGATGGACAGGCGTTCCTCTATTTTCTCCATATCCGAAAACAGAGAATGATAGCTGAATACCCATACCGCAGGCGCGATCACATCGCTGTAATCTCTCACCTCCGCCAGCTTCTTGGCATTATGCGGTATGGGAAGGGGAACATATCCTTCCGCCTTCTCATCCACGTCAAACTCGATTTCCCGCAGGGCCTCCATGGGATTAAACAGCACATCCGGCGCCAATACATGACAATGTCCCGACATCCGTCTCAGTTTCTCATTGACGGCTTCCGTAATCGGCACCTCATTCCCGCAGCAGTACAAAATCACCGAGGGATGCCTTCTGCACAGCGCTATCATATTCAGAAAATCCGCTTCGCTAAAACCATTGGGCGTTTCCGTCTGAATCATCATCCCCAGAAGATCCGCCGCCTGCATGGATTCCTCCGGCGGAATCGCCGTGTGAAACCTGACCCAGTTAAAGCCAAGAGCCTTCAGTATTTTAATCCGCTTATAATAATAACCAAAATCCCTCGGAACGGTGCAGGTCTCCGGAAAATAGGCATGATCCGTGGCTCCCCGCAGGTAAACCGCCTGCCCGTTGAGCAGAATCTCCCCGCCTTCCCTCTGTAGAAACCTCATTCCATAATCCTGCTCTATCCGATCCAGTACCCTCTCCCCATCCCATAACGTGATGTTCAGACGGTACAGCATCGGCTCCCTGTCCGACCAAGGCCTCATCCCGAAGGTTCCCGTAGTCCAGCTTATCATCCCTTCCTTGGCAGACAGGAAGCCTTCCCCAAGGACGCCTGCCTCTTTGTCCTTTATCTGCCATTTTACGGTAAATTCTCTTTTCCCCTCGGATTCTTCCCATCCATGCCCTCTCCCAAGCGTTTCCGCCCCGGCTGCATTGACCTGCCAGATTAACCGATCCATATCCGCCGTGGTTCTCACATAACAATCGCTGATTCTCGCGCCTTCCGTAATCTGCAGGGATACCTCCCCTGTAATTCCGGCGCTTCTGCCCTTATACCCCCTGATATTGCACCCCTTGCGTTTTGTGTCCGTATTGGACACCCCGATTACCAGCTCATTTTTCTCCCCATACTTCAAAGCCCCGTTGAGAAGGATGTCAAAGGGCAGCCCATAGCTTTCCTGTCCCCCCAGATACTGCCCGTTCAGCCACACCTTCGCCTCCATGGCGACGCTTCCCACATGCAGCACCACCGTTTTTTCTTTCCAGTCCTCCCTCGCAGGAAAGCGTTTCCTGTACCATCCTGTTCCGATCAGATACGGAAGGGAGGCGTCGGGAGGCTTCTGCCCTCCCATGGGAAACTCAATCTCCCGATACTCCGGATTGAACACACAGTCCCTTGACCAGAATTTCGTGTATTTCAATATGCTGCGGCAGTCATCCCAATATGCCGGAACCGGAATACTGACCTCATAATTCTTATCCGCAGGCAGGCGGATTTCTTCCTCCCGCAGTCCCGTCTGGGTATAGGCAAACTGCCAGTTCCCGTTCATGGATATTTCTCTTCTCATCTTGTTCTCTCCCTTCCTTTGGATTGTCTTTCGGAATTGCCTTCCCATAAAGCCGAAAATTCATTCCTCTCATTGAACCAAATGCCCTCGCGGTAGCCGCCAAATGCCTGTAGGCAGTCCGCCCCCTTGGCCCGCTGGATAACTCCATCATATGATGCGGCGTCATCCTTTTCAATGTCTAAAGGTTTCCGATTGTTGTTAAAAAGTACGCACTTTTCCACAAAGTCCATTGACAAAAGAAAAAGAACAAGAATAAAAGACACTTTTCCATTGCCGCCCTAAAATCATTCTATACCATTTCCACACCCCGCGGCAGGGAGCTTGGCAGAAGCAATGCAAGGCCCAAAAGCACTCCCGACACCGCCGCATATATCACATAAGCCGGAATATCCCGAAAGCAGACCAATACCCCAATGGGAACCGCTCCGCTTATCATACCCGCAAACGTCGTAATCATAGTTGCCGCACTCTGCTTTACCACCTTAGTCTCATCCTCCCAGTCAAAAACAGGAAATCTACAGTTGATCACGATCCCCGCCTTTGCGGCGAAAAGAATATAAACCGCAGGCACCGCCCAAAACCCCAGCAGCCCCAAGCCCGCGGGCTTAAACGCAATCATCAGCAGAACCTCCGACGCCAGATAAAAGGGCAGCGCCACTAAAATATCCGCCCACATCTTGCTCCTCACAATATCTTTCCCGGAAACAGGAAAGGTCTGCATCATCCACCACTGCTTCCCCTCCATGGAAACGGCGCAGGAGGTCATTGGCATCATGGCCGCCATCATCCCAAGCAGTACGGGAGCCGCCCTTTCCACAATGCCGGGCATCCCAATCAATTCTTCCATGGTTTCCTTCCCCATGATCAGAACTGCCGCCGCAAAAATCACCATCAGCAGATTTCCCACCATTGTATTCGTCACATACACCACGGAGGAAAAATAACGCCTCAGCTCCCTGCTTATCATACTCCGCAGAACCGGTCTGGCATTCAGCTCTTTCATCCGATAACCGCCCTTTGCCCCATGAGCGCCAAGGAGGCTGCAGATACCCTCATAAAAGGGATGCAGTATCTCCAGAAACAACACAAAACACCCTGCGGACGCCCCGAGGAACAAAAACAGCATGCTTATTTTCCCATTGACCATAGCCTCCCCCAGCCAGACAGCCGGCGGATAGACCCGCCGAAGCTGTGCTTCCATAAGCGGAGCCATCTGCTGAATATAATCCACAAGCCTGCTTTCCTCCATTCCGGACATTCCAAAGCTCCCCGCCAATATCAGACAAATCAAGAGCATGGTCAACACAATGGCCGCTATATTCTTTTGTCTCCATCTGCTGCTGAGGCCTGTGATAAGCGCCCCTGCCGCCGAGGCAAGCGTCAAGGGCAGCAAGGGCAGGAAAAGCCCTCCCAATATCCCATACAGGTAAAAGGAAATATCCGGTTTCTCCATCACCCCGTACACCGCCATTCCCGGCAGCATCACAAGCATTCCCAGAACCATGTCCGAAACATACATGGTCAGAAACCTGCTCACCAAAACTGCCCGAACCGTTACCGGAAGCGCAATCTGTTTTTCATAAGCATTTCTCTCAAACAGAACCGTCCCCGCCTTCAACACGGTAAAAAGAAATACCACCACGGAAACAAGCATACTCAGAACCGCAGGCGTCAGATATCCCATTCCCATCAAGCTAAGGCCCCAGCTCAAGCCCCCCACATATCCCATCAGCATGACAATCAGAACACACCACAACAGTCCCATCAGCCAGTATCGGGTCTTTTTCTTCTTATCTTTTGTATGGCGAAATTCATTCAGCCTAAGCAGATTACACAGAGAAATCCCAAGCAGCAGCCTAATCTGTCTTCCCATGCCTGACCACCTCCATAAAGATATCTTCCAAGGATTTCGTCTTCGTCAAATCCTTCGTATCCCCTTCCACCATCAATTTTCCCTCGGAAATCACCCCAATCCGGCTGCAGAGCTTCTCCGCCACATCCAAGACATGGGTGGAGAAAAAAATTGCGCTTCCCTTTTGGCACAATGCATGCATTTTCTGCCGCAGAGTCAGAGAGGCCTCCGGGTCCAGACCCACAAAAGGCTCGTCCAGAATCAACAGCTTCGGCTCATGCAGCAGCGCGCCAATAAGGGCAAGCTTCTGTTTCATGCCGTGGGAATATGCCGCCGTCAAGTCCCCCAGCGCGGAATAAAGCCCGAAATCCTCCGCCTCCTTTCGTATGCGCTCCTCCCTGTCCTTTCCCGACACCTGATAAATATCCGCGATAAAATTCAAATATTGTATCCCCGTCAAATAATCATAAAGGTCCGGATTGTCCGGAATATACGCCATGACCTTTTTGCAGGCAAGAGAATCTTTCCTGATATCCTTCCCGTCCACCCAAATCTCCCCCTTGTCAAAATCATGAATCCCCACGACAGCCTTTATGGTGGTGGTTTTCCCCGCCCCGTTCCGCCCGATAAATCCATAAATATCTCCCCCATGAACGGTAAGAGACAGGTCGGATACCGCCCTCTTCCCTCCCTTATAGGTCTTCGTCATATTTTTTATCTCCAGCATTTTTCTCTCCTCTCTCATTCAAAACTCTCGCCACAGCCCCCGTATCTTCGAGAGTATGCAGATACCAGCATATTTTCTGTCTAGGAACATGTATATAAAAAGACGGTAAACTAAGTATACCTCTAGTTTACCGCCTCTATGTATCTATTTCAATGGAATCCAACGCATCTTATGGCATAAAAGTTTCCTGACGCGATACTTAAAATAATTCATCCAGCAGAATATAATACCGTATCTTCTCCCAATCCGGTTCCATTCCCAGCTGTTCAAACAGCATCTTGGGCCGAAAGCCCTCATACCTTCTGCCGCCATACTTCCCGTCATAATTATGCAGCAGGCTCCGATAGCACAGGGCAATATCCTGCCACTTATCCGCCGCGCCCATTCTGCCCAAGTCAATGAATCCCTTCAGCTCATTCCCCGAAAAAATCAGATTGGGCAGGGTAAAATCCCCATGGGACAATATCGGTTCCTCCGACGGCTTGTGCTCCGCCAGCCATCGATACAGCTCCTTGGGCGAACGAAAACCGTCCTTCCCATAGGTGTCCGGTTCCGCGTCCTCCATGCTGACCATATCATGCTCCACCCAATATTCCGCCATGGACAGCTTTCGTTCTATCCCCCACTTACCGGGGCATCCCGTTATATCGGTCCGCCACAGCAGTTTCAGCGCCTCCGCAAGTATTTGGGTTAAACGCCGGGGATTGCTCATATATTCCTCGTCACAGGCCATTTTCCCCGCCGTCCTTGTCATCAACAGATAGCTTCTGCCTCCTTCACACACGTGCGCAATCACCTGCGGCGCCGGAACCCTGCCCTGCAGCCAATCCATCATTGCCGCTTCGTTTCGGGCCTCCTCATTGTCCTCCTGAATTTTCAGAACCTGATTTGGAAACAGGTACACCTGACTTTCCGATAATCCGATTTCATCCGATTGAAACTCTTCCTTCTCTATTTTACATAGGAGCTGCCGCAGTTTCTGCGGACAGCTCTCCAAGGTCTCCCATGGCAGTTTCTTCAACCTATTTTCCCTCCCGATCATCATTGGAGAATATATCCGCTCCTGCCGGAACATCCGTTAAATGATAACGCGCTTTTCGTTCGGCATACCAATCCTAAGCACAAACCCATTCCCTAGGCACCGCCCTATTCCTTTCTCTCACTACCCCATTCCTTTCCCCTGCCGACCCTCCTCCCACTAATCCCAGCCTGTCCCTTCCCGCAGCATCCCGTCATATTCTTCCCAAGAAATATACCTGCCGCCCATACTCTCCAAATGCTCCGTATGGAACTGGCAGTCAATGAACAAAAATTTCTTCTCTTCCAGAAACTGCGCAAAGGCAATCAATGCCGTCTTGGAACCATTCTCCTTATCCGAGAACATACTCTCCCCAAAAAAGCATCTTCCGATGCATACTCCGTAAAAGCCCCCCGCCAGTTCCCCGTCTTCCTGCACTTCCACGCTGATCGCGTACCCCGCTTGGTACAGGCGGTAATACGCCTCCTCCATCTCATCCGAAATCCAAGTTCCTTCCTTGTCTTCCCTTTTCATCCGGCACCGATGCATGGTATCCGCAAAATCACGGTTCAGCAGCACATTCAGCACATGCTTTTTCATATACTTTTTCATGGAATGAGAGATATGAATCTCCTTTGGAAAAATGACAAAACGCTCCTTCGGACACCACCACATAATCTCATCCCCCGGATCATACCAAGGAAAAATGCCATGAGTATATGCAAGCAGAAGCCTCTCCACGCTCAAATCCCCTCCCACCGCCAGCAGGCCGTCCTCACAGGCGTACCGCGGATTAGGAAACGAAATTTCATCCTCATTTAATCGGAAAACAGGCATAGAATTTTCCCCCTTTTTATATACTGCCCGGCGGCGCGCCCATGGCGCAGACAATCCGCAGGATAACCGCCCCGTCATCAAATGTTCTAATGGGGCCGACACTGCCTCATCTTCGCCAAGCTTAACAGAAATGGCTCTCCCGCATCTTCATCATGCCTAATGCAGCCGACACTGCCTCATCTTCGCCAAGTTTACAGAAATGGCTCTCCCGCATCTTCATCATGCCTAATGCAGCCGACACCGCCTCACCTTCGCTAAGCTTAACACGGGTAACTCTCCCCCAGCTTCATCGCGCCTAATGCGGCCGACACCGCCTCACCTTCACTGCGGCTAACGCGGATGGCTCTCCCGCATTTTGACCAGACCTAATGCGGATTGGGTTCTCCCGCATCTTCACTTACTAACATGACCGACTCTCCTCCATCATGTTCCCCGCCTCCGGCAGAAACCGAATCCGAAAAGCCCCGTCCTCAGCGGTCAGCACGCATTCCCCGCCATTTTTCAGCTCTCCGAACAAGATTTCATCCACCAGCAGGGGCTTGATTTCGCCCTGTATCACCCGCTCTATCTCCCTTGCGCCAAATTCCGCGCTGATGCCTTTCTTTTTTATCAGCTTCCCCGCCTCGCCGTCCGCCGTCAGTTTTACGCCTTTTTTCTCAAGCAGCTTCCCCAGCTCCCCAAGCTTTTTCTCCACAATCTGCTCCGCCATCCGCTCGTTGATGCCATGGAACACCACAATCCGATTCAGGCGGTTGCGGAATTCCGGCTGAAAGATTTTCTTTACTTCCTCCAAAATCACATCCGCCCTCACATCCTGTCCCAGAAAGCCGATGCCGTGCTTTCCGATACGGCTGGCACCGGCGTTGGACGTCATAATCACAATCACATTCCTAAAATCGGCCTTTCTGCCCTGATTGTCCGTCAATGTGGCATAATCCATCACCTGCAGCAGTATGTTGTAAATATCCGGGTGCGCCTTCTCAATCTCATCCAAAAGAAGGACCGCATGGGGATTCTTACGGATTTCCTCCGTGAGCAGGCCCCCCTCCTCATATCCCACATAACCAGCGGGCGCTCCGATGAGCTTCGCCACCGCGTGTTTTTCCTCATACTCGCTCATGTCAAAGCGAATCAGCTTAATCCCCAGCTCCTTGGCAAGACTTCTGGCGATTTCCGTCTTGCCCACCCCGGTGGGTCCTACGAACAGCAGGCTGGCCAAGGGTTTTCCCTCCTCCAGAAGCCCGGCCCTTGCAAACTTCACCGCATTGACCACCTGTCCAACGGCTTCCTCCTGACCAAATACCCAGCCCAGCAGCCGCTCTTCCAATGTGGCGAGGGCGGCAGTCTCATCCTTTTCCACAATCTGCTTGGGAATATTGCAGGTTTTCGACAATATTTCGTCAATCAGCGTTTTGTCCACCGACTGTATCTTCTGATCAAGGGGGTGCATTCGTCGGTAAGCTCCCGCCTCATCCATCAAATCGATGGCCTTATCCGGCAGATATCTCTCGTTCACATATTTCGCGCTCATCTCCACCGCATATTCCAGTACGCCCTCTTCATAAACCACCCCATGAAATTCTTCATAGCTTGGCTTTAAGCCTTCCATAATCCCAACGGTCTCCGAAACGTCAGGCTCCTTAATATCAATATTCTGAAAACGTCTGACCAGACTTTTGCTCTTCTCAAAATGCTTTTTATACTCCTCATAGGTGGACGCGCCGATAAACCGGACACTTCCCGACGCCAGATAGGGCTTCAGCATATTGGAAATGTCAAAGGTTCCGCCGCCAACGGCCCCTGCCCCTACAATATTGTGAATTTCGTCAATGTAGACGATGGGCTTTTCCTCATGACTGATGCTCTCCATGACCCTCTTAAAGCGCTTTTCAAAGTCCCCCCGATACTGCGTGCCTGCCAGCAGGCTCCCCAAGTCCAGCGCGAAAATTTTCGCTCCCAAAAGCGGCGCGGGAACCCGCCCCTCATTTAAAAGCCTCGCAAGGCCGTAAGTGACCGCGGTTTTGCCCACCCCCGGCTCCCCCAGATGCAGGGGGTTATTTTTCGCCTTGCGGCAGAGAATCTGCATGGTTCTCTCCAGTTCCTCCGTCCTGCCGATTAGGGGATTCACTCCCTCCAAGGCGTCATTGAGACAGACCGCATACTGCTGCCAGAAAGCCCCCTCCTCCATGTCGGCCTCATCCATATCAGCCTCCTCTACGCCATCGTCCCCCATATCGTCTTCAAAATCGCCCCCTCCCACATTTCCCTTCTTTTTCTTTTCCCAGCCGTCCGACTCGTTTCCGGCCTCCTGCCGCGCCCTGTCTCCGGCCCCATTAAGCCACCCGCTCCCAGCCCCATGGGACGCCCCGCTTCTCCTGCCGCGAACCGAGCTGTTTCTCACGCCATGGACCGCGCCGTTTCTCCTCCGCCCCTTCTTCTCCGCGGCAATTTCCTCTTCCGCAATGATCATTTCCTGTAACAGCTCCGGCTCTTCCACTCCCTGCATCCGCATATAATAGACGGCATAGCTTTCCTCCAGCGCATACATGGCATGAATGATATGGGGCAGTTCCACCATCTCCCTGCCGCTGTTCAACGCGGACTCCCACGCATAGGTCAGCATATTTCCCATCCCTTGGGACAATTCGGGCGCTTCCCCCAAAGCATCCCCTCCCTGAGCCATATCCTGCCCCGGCAGCTCCTCCGCCTGACAATATTCTTCTAAATATTCCCTCAAATGATAGTCCAGCTCTTTGACCCGGCCGCCGCAGTTTTGAAACGCACGGGCAAACACTTTATTCTGGCAGATAACAAACAGCATCAATTCCGGCGTCACAAACTCAAAGCCCGCATTTTTCGCCAGTGAAATTACCGTATTTACGATTTCTGCCACTTCCTCCGATACCTGCATCTCACGCCTCCTCCACGGTCATCCGAAAGGGATACCCCTGCTCCTTTGCTCTCGCCGATGCCGCCTGCACTTTGGAAACCGCAATGTCGTAAGGGTACGATCCCACCGCCGCCCTGCCCCCTTCATGCACCATCAGCATCAGCCGCTCCGCCTCCATCTCGTCTTTATGGAAAATATCCATCAAAATCTCTACCACAAACTCCATGGAGGTGAAATCATCATTATGCATAATCACCCGATAATGTTTCGGCTCCCGCAGGTTAATTCTTGTTCTTTCTCTTGTCTCTCCTTGTACCGGCATACTTCTATCCCTCTTATTCTATTTTTTACTTTTCATCATTTGGCCATACAACTGCCATGACACACGCCTGCGGCTCCCAAGTATCAGTACTTTCCCTCCGGTTCCGATTTCCCTCCAAACCCGATTATCAGCATCTTCCTCCGGTTCCGCAGCAAAAGGCCTCCTCCGCTTCGACAAATTCATTATCATTGCTCCCTATCCACCATAACAGATTTATGCCCTTATGTCTATGAAAATCTTATAGGAAACGAACGGAAGCTCTATCCAATTTTGCGAGACCTGCATGCGCCAAAAGGCCTTATCCTCCTGTCAAAAAAAGAGTGCCCAGCACTCTTTTCGACCCGCTTTCGCGAGAATTTCATTTCCCGTCCTATAACGACGGCACCGGCGGCCGCAGTGGGTCGATAACCTCCTCTGCGTCGAATAAATCGGACACATTATCTTCCTGCCCCGTCACATTCTTATAAAGCCTGTAACCATCCAGATTCCTCCGCCCCTGGCGCAGATAATCCTTCCCGAACCATGTCCTGTACAGATTGGAATCCACATTGCAGAAAATATCGTAGCCCTGCCCCCGCAGGTACTGGTATTTGTCACCGGACTCGTCATACTTTCCCCATTTCCCAAGATCCTGCCCATGGGCAAATATAATCGTATCCGTGGGCCCCACAAGGGGCTCCACATTTTCACGCCATTTCTTCGTATCGGTGATGAGACGTTCCAAGCTGCTGTCCCCAATTCGGATATGTCCCCAAGTATGGCTGGCAAATTCCCAGCCGTCCTCCTTCATGGCCTCCGCCACCTTTTTCGCCTCAGCCCGCTCTTTCTCTATATCAAAATCCGGATGCTCCTGCAGCCATTTCTTCTTGTCGTAATTGATATCTCCGTTGATATCCATGTAGCTGCTGTCTGTGCGGTATCCCAGAATTCCGTTATATCCCGTCAGGGCGATAATACCCTTCGCCCCCCGATAGGAGGCGTCGGGATGCTCCTCGATAAACTCATCCAACAGCGGCACCACATCATAAGAACCCGTTACCATCGTGCCGTCCGCTTGGATATACTCGCAGGTGGGCTTTCCGTCCTCGTCCAAAATCATCTTGGCGGCATAGCCGTAATTATCATAGCTGTGATAATAGCTTAAATCATCCTGCGACAGCACATAAGCGCGTTTCCCCGGCGGAAGCATAATATCCGCAGGCTCATATACGGTGTTTCCGCTTTCGTCCGTGGTGACGTCAATCAAATCATGTATGCTGACGATCACATATCCCCTGTCATACATCTCCTGTGTGATTTTCAAGAATTCGCTCACGGTGGTCATCCACTGGTTGTTGCCCACTGCCTGCGGATTCGTGTCCTGATTGGCAAAGGCCCTCTCCGGATCCACCACCAGACTGTGATAAAACACATGCGTCACCTCGTCCATATTTACCGGCACGCAGGAGGCTTTCGTCGTCTCATAGGCATTTATCTTCCCCTGAAGCTCCGTATCCGTTTCATACCCCTCTATGGTCTGCAGCAGCTCTACCGCTCCGTCATAATCATAGGAAGCCGCCAGACGCTCCGCCTGAGCCAAGGTTTCCTGCCGCCGCTGTGCCGCCATAACCTTCTGTGCCGTACTCTCCTCCTCCTGACGCTGACCTTGGCCCTCTCCCTGAATTCCTGCCATATTTCCCGTCTGCATGTTCAAACCGTCCGATTCTCCCTGCATGCCCACATAGTTTTTGGCTTCCACCAAGTCCATCCCCTGCTCTGCATCCTCCCGTTTCACCAACAGGAATATCAGCAGAAACAGAAGCAATGCATCCACCACAATGCCGCTGATAAACAGCACCTTCATCCGCGCCGCGGACTTTTTTCTCTTTGCGCGATTACCATCCCCTGCCATTCCTTTATCCCTCCTTTTGCTTCCATAAAAGCATCTATGCTTTTGTCAATATCCCCCGAAAATCCCCATATCCCTTCTTCCCTGCCCTTTTATCATAAAACACTTCCATTTTACAGGCTTACCCGCATCATATGCTAAAACATTACAAGCTCATTATATCATATCCCATATCCTGTTATTTTACTGCAAAATATTCTAAATTTTTACAATTTTAATATAGAAAGAAATTTAAACCCCAAATTTATGTATTCCATAATACTAATGGATACGTCTTAATAATTGCTTTGCCCAAACACCATACTTGTGAAGCAGTCAGCGCCAAAGAAAAGCCTTTAAGCAGTTCCATCATCGAATGAATATTTATATAAAGAAAGACGGGATATCATAAGTACCATCTCGCCCTTCTTTCATGTTATGCCGGTTAAGCCAACTTTATCATTGCGCCTGTGTTTTACGAAATAAGAGATATTATATTCTATGCCATGCTGCCATGCCATATACAAAATCGGACGCATGAACTCTCCCGGCCCGCCGGAACTATATCATTCTCCTGCTTTCCACAGGGCATTTATGCCAACGCCTCTCGACAAGACTCCATATATGCCTCCACTCTTTCATTATAAATGTCATATTCCGGATTCAGCAGAAGCTGTTTAAAATACTTCTCCGCCTCCTTTGTCCGCCCTAATAACACACAACAGTGGTATAAATATATGAGTTCGTACACGGAACGTCTTGCGTTCTTCTCCAATTGTATCATCAAGCGATTCACACAGAAGCTGTCTTCCGATTGAATATTACCGCAGAGCAGCTCCAAAATCGTCAATTTCCCCACAGGGAAACGGTTCCGCTGAAAATACTGTCGCAGAATATTTCTGGCCCGCTGAGCGGAATGTACGGATAACTCTATATTAACACCCGTGGAATATATCAAAAGATTATCGGGAAACCTCTTGATTCCCTGCGCCGTAATCCACCTTGCCGTATACTCTGTATCATAATCTCCTACTTGATTTTCTCCAGCCTCCAGCTGTGCCCATAACGACCAGATTTCTACCGGTGCATTGCGGTTCACACAGCCTTCATGGAAGATCCACCTTGCTGTGTTCTCCTTATCGTAACCCCCTATCCGGTTTTCTCTGATTTCCAGCCGCGCCCATTCCTGCCAGATACTGCCTGCATTATTATAGTTCACGCAGGCTTCCCGGCAGATCCATCTGGCCGTATTCTCTATGTCATAGTCTCCCACATTGTCTTCCTGAATCTCCAGCCGCGCCCAATCCGCCCAAATATTTCCTAAAAGCCTGCGGTTCACACAGGCCTCGCGATAGATCCATCTGGCCGTATGCTCCGCAGCATAGTCCCCCGCTTGGTTTTCACAGCTTTCAAACAGCGCCCAATCCTGCCAGACATTCACTCCCGCATTACGATTGATACATGCTTCACGATAAATCCATCTGGCCGTGTTCTCACTGTCATAACTTCCCGCCTGATTTTCTTTCGCTTCCAGCTGAGCCCACTCCTGCCATGTCCTTTCCCCCGCATTGCGATTTAAACATGCTTCGCGATAAATCCATCTGGCCGTATTCTCAGTATCATAGTCTCCCAGTCCATTTTCCTCGGCTTCCAGCTGTGCCCACGCCGCCCAAATGTCACTGACCACATTGCAGTTCCTGCATGCTTCGCGATAGATCCATCTGGCCGTATTCTCGATATCATAATTTCCCACATGGTTTTCCTGAACCTCAAGCTGTGCCCATGCCGCCCATGTATCGCTGACGGCATTATGGTTCACGCAGGCCTCACGATAGATCCATCTGGCCGTATTCTCAATATCATAATTTCCCACATGGTTTTCCTGAACCTCAAGCTGCGCCCATGCCGTCCATGTATCACTGACTCCATTATGGTTCACGCAGGCTTCCCGATAGATCCACCGGGCCGTATTCTCTGTGTCATAATCCCCCGCTTGGTTTTCCTGAACCTCAAGCTGCGCCCATGCCGCCCATGTATCACTGGATGCATTTTGGTTCACACAGGCTTCCCGATAAATCCACCGGGCCGTATTCTCTATGTCATATTCCCCTATATGGTCTGCCTTAGCTTCCAGCCGCGCCCATATCTGCCAGATATCTCCCGCCGCATTTCGATTCACACAGGCTTCACGGAATATCCACCGGGCTGTGTTTTCCAAGCTATAATCCCCTATCCTGTTTTCATGGACCTCCAACAGCGCCCACGCCTGCCAGATATCTCCTGTCACATTTCGATTCACACAGGCTTCATGGTAGATCCACCTTGCGGTGTTCTCCGTATCATAATCTCCCACACGGTTTTCCTGAATTTCAAGCTGCGCCCACGCCTGCCAAGTTTTACCTGTGACAATATGATTCATACAGGCCTCACGATAAATCCATCTTGCGGTGTTCTCCGTATCATAATCTCCCACACGACTTTCCTGTATCTCCAGCTGCGCCCATTCCCGCCAAATTTTACCTGCCGCTTCATGCTTCGTACATGCTTCACGGAATATCCACCTTGCCGTATTCTCGGCGTCATAATCTCCGACCTGATTCTCCCGAACCTCCAGCCGCGCCCATTCCCGCCAGATGGTTCCTGTCATATTTTCTGCCGTCTTATGGTTCACACAGGCTTCCCGGTAGATCCACCTTGCCGTATTCTCGGCGTCATAGTCTCCCGCCTGATTTTCCCGCGCTTCCAGCAGCGCCCACTCATGCCAGATATTTCCTCTCATATTTCGGTTTACACAGGCTTCCCGAAATATCCATCTGGCTGTGTTCTCCGTATCATAGCTGCCTATCTGGTTTTCCTGAACCGCCATCTGCGCCCATGCCAGCCATGTCCTGCTCCCGGCCTTATACTTAATACAGGCATTCCTCATAATCCATGCGGGAGAATAAGGTTCCTCGGTTGACCATGAAGCCTTCCTTTTCAGCAGTAAACCGCACCAATCCGGCAGAAAGTCAGCAACAATATATTCCCTTTCAAAGCATATTTGATAAAATAACAGCCGCGTCTCTTCATTCTCGAAATATGAGGGCAGCTGATAGAGAACCTTCTGCGGCTCTGATTTTATTTCATCAAATATTCGATTCATCAAGTACTTCTGCGTCTCCATACTTCCTTGGGGCAGCGCGTTTGAAAGCCGCAGAACGGACTCTTTGACGTCTTTTCTGATTCTGCCCAGAGAATTCTTGCATCTTCCTAAATAAAAAGCAATCAAATTTTCCAAAACAGCGTCTATTTCATCAAGCAGCAGCAAACCTGAATCAGAAAACAGCTCATGATAAAACAGCCTTGAAATAACATTGTGCCGGGTCTGATATACATCGCCGTTCAGGGATACTTCCCGACTTAACGCCTTGTTTGCTTCCTTTGGCGAAAGGCCAAGCCGGCCGCATATCACCTTAAACTGTTTGTCGCTGAATTTCACCCCATGCCATTCCGACAGCACAATGTGCGCCAGCAAAAGCATTGCCTTATGGGAGCGCTTCGATAAATTGCCGATCACTTCCTTTGCAATCTCCTCCAGCGAATCCTTGTTATTTACCACCATCAACATGGCGGCATACAAAAATCCATAAGAGTTATTTTCAAATAATTCTTTTATCTCTTTCTTGCTCTTGGAACAATGAAGATTGTCAATCACACAGTCGGCAAAGCGCCAAGCCTCTTTCTTCGTCAGCTTATTCAGCGGTATTTCAATCACATCCCTGTCTGAAATTCTCAGAAACGCCTTCAATAGATTCCATTCATTTTGGCGCGCTCCCAAAATCAATGTCCGCCCGCTTTCAATGGCCGCATTTAGGAAATGCTTGAAATTATGACTGCTTGGAGGATTGTCCAGCACGAAGACCGCTTGTTCCGGAAGTTCCTGCGGAATCTTTAATATGCCATATCCTCGATAATAGAAAACGGAAATTCCTCCCGACACCAGCTTCGCGCATAACTGCCTTAATATGGTGGTTTTCCCTTCCCCTCCGGGCGCCGTGAGTACATAGATCCCCCCTTTTATCACACAGTCGTACAATTCTCCCACAATATCCCTAAACACGATCCTGTTAGAAAAGGCTAAATTCCATTCGCAGCGGCCGCCCCGGAGAAAGTGATATAAATGAGTATCCTTTACAGGAAACATGCCCCTCTCCTGTATAAAAGCATTGGAAATCCAGCAGTTATCCTCATTATCCACGGCCGACGCAGGTAACGCCGGCGCCTGTCCATGGGATTCGCAAATTTCCTCGTCCCCCGAAGCGGAAGCCGCCGAAAGCGGTCCACACGGCCTGCCATGCCCGCGCAGCCCCCTGCTTTCCGAAACGGCGGTCGATGCGGGCGGCCGGTATGGCCTGCGGAACTCATAGACCTCCTCCCCGTCAGGATACAGTTCCGCCTGATCCTCCGGATTCCACCTCATAAATTCCATCGTCACACGCCCTGTCTGTTCATCCCATAAATGCCAAATCATCCCAAAGTCCGAGTATGTATCGCCCTCGTCCGCCGAGCTTCTATAGGACACAATATTCGGAATCGCGACCACCGACTGTCTGCCGCCCAGAACAATTAATTTTTTCTCTCTTTCAGAATTTCTTTTATGTCTGTCTCCGCACAAATACGCGCTGATATTTTCCTGTAAAAACATAGCCGCCAGCTGGTCTTGATGCGCGCGCAGCAAATCATGAAAGCTGTTATGTCCAAGCGCAATACACGGCAGGCCTCCAAACTGTAACTGCTCACGAATTTCATCGGATGTGGCGGTAAGCGTATCCGTCATTTGATTATCCTTAGCGCCCCCGTCCGCAGTTAAAGTCGTATTGAGATGAAGGATATTTAATTGATTCCGCCAAGTCCTTACATGAACGCTTACAGGATTTTTATCCGCTGAATGATAATACGGATTTATTTTTTTGACAAAAGCAGCATAATCGTCATAGCAGGAAAGAAGCTGATTCATTCCTTTCTGAAGCATTTCCGGCTTGGAATGAAGTGCCTCAATCCGCATTTCTCTGTCATTATTTCCTGTATCTTTAGACACATCATGATTGCCGGGAATCAAAAAAACGTCTTCACCCGGTTCAATCCCCATAGCGTTAATCAGCCGCGGCAGGAACTGTTCCGCCTGATGATAATTATTCTCAATAAAATTATGGAAATCCCCTGTCATTACCAATAATTTCTGCCCACAGCCCACATTCTCAAGCTTCCTGCGCACAGAATAAAGAATCGCGTTTTTCATATTATTCCATTGCGGATCAGCCACAAGATGCAGATCGGATATGTGTAAAAGATATATCATTGTGAAACCTCTCTTTTGTGGATTATTATTAATTAACTTATCATGTAAAACTTTTCCAATTTATTATACCACTTCCATAGTTCTATGTCACTATCTCCTTGTAAAAATGGCTATGCGTTTCCACATAGCCGTTCCTCGACAGCTTTATGAAAGCCGCCAATTGATATCATTCCTTTTGACATGATACCTAATCTTCAATTTTCTCCTCTATTTGTGCTTTGATAAAATCAATTCGGTCAAACACTGTGGGTTTGAAATAGCCGGAAACCGCCGCCACCAATTCCTTTTGAGGATTGATATAAATAACATTTCCGCTATTGCCGATGGCCGCATAGCTTCCCTCATTTTCATCAATTATCCACCACAAATAACCATACTTCATATCACGAAATTTTTCGCCGCAGCACAACTTGGCCGTTGTACTTTCCTCAAGCCATTTTTCAGAAACAATACGCTTGTCATGAAATACGCCCTTGTTCAGACAGCACAATCCTATCTTGGACATTTCTTCCGCAGACAAACAAAGGCCGTATCCGGCAGCCCCAACTCCCTTTTCGTCCGAAAACCAAATATTGCCTTTCGGCGTCCTTCCTACTGTAAACGCCTTATGCGCTTCGGCGTCGGGAGCAATATATATTTTCCTCGGTGCAGTCGTCAACGGCTCAAATAAATATTTATTGGCAAAATCTACCGTTGTCATTTTGCTTCCTGCCGAAATGATACCTGTGAGAATATGAATGCCCAAGGTAGAATATCGAAATTCTCCCGTCACGCCGCGCCTGCCTCCCAAAAAATCCAAAGCGGCAGCGCTCCAATCTTCCTGCACGCATATTTTTGACCAAGGCTCTGATTTATACTTATAGGGCGCGGTCATTGTCAGAAGATTTCTCAATGTGACTTTCTGAATTGTCTTTTCTCCCCGTTTGATTTTGTACTCAGGGAAATAATCCAATACATAATCATCTATACTGCCAATCAATCCTTGTTCGATGGCAATGCCCGCCAATAAAGAAACAATGCTTTTCGTAACAGACATCGTATGTACTGTATCATCGACTTTCCAGCCATTCCACATATCGTTTATCATTGTTCTGCCGTTATGAATAACTGTCACTTGACAGATATTTGAATGGTTATCTGCAACATAACTGTGAAATTCTGATAAATTTATCATTTTTACGCCTCATCCAAGTTCTTATTATTTGCTAATTTCTTCGTTATATCATTTGCATGATTTCTCGGCACCGTTTTGGCGCCAAAATGATTTTCTCCGGCGCCATGTCTTTTATACATCTAAGAGAAAATATGATAAGAACTCTACTCACATAAACCGAACTTGTCAGTTTATTCTTCTGGCAGCAATTTTATTTGATGCGTGCAAATGTTTCGGTACGTTTGGATGTTCATCTTCAAACACATAAGATTTGAATTGCAATATTTCCCAATCTGTATACAATTCTTTCATTTCTTCATCTTTTGCCAAGCCAATTGCAAACGGAGCAATATCCTCAGATGCGGGTACAGTATCTGTAAATATTTGAATTATATGAATGCCGCCTATATTGGTATACTTTTTCGCATTATTTATAAATTTTTTCCACTCGTTCTTAGACACAAAATGTAATGTTCCAAAACAGATAATCATATCATAATTCTGTTCAAACTGATATGTAGTTAAATCTGCTGCAAATGCGTTTACTTGTGCATTAGATTTTTCACATCTATATTTTAGTTTTGCAATCCCATGTTCAGATAAGTCAAATGCATCAACAAGATGTCCTTGTTGGGCTAAATATATGGCATTCTGCCCTTCTCCACACCCTACATCTAATACTTTTGACTGGCGGTTCATCAAATGCTCAAATTCAGTCACAGCTGCATTAGGTTCAATGGAAAACGCGGCAGTATCAAAGTCCTGATATGCCTTCTCCCAAAATGGGACTGCCTCTTTACTCATATTATTTCTCCCTTCAAATGTTAATTTTTCAATTATACCATTTTCTTCCCTCGTTTACAACCATTACATTTTCTTTGCCAAAAACGCCCTTGGGTATAAATAACATTAACAAGGAAAATATCAATTCGTTGTTCTCCACCACACAAATCAAAAATTGGAAGTTACAAATTTTAATGAAACATTATCAATAATTCATCCAATGAACTTATTTCTTTATCCTGTCCGTAATTTTTAATTGTATTATCTCTATTTATTAAAATAGAATATGCTCCCGCATTGACGGCGCACATTATATCTTTTTCTTCATCACCGACAAATGCCATTTCCTTAATATCGACCTGCATTTTTTCCGATAGAAGTTTTAATCCATCTGCACGTGGTTTTCTGTAACCTACATCATTGGAAGTCAACGGATAATCTATATATCTCACGACAAACGCATGAATGTCTGCTCTCACCCAAGTCCTGAATTGTTGATTTTTAAATTTTCATCAGTTCTTCGATAAACTGTGCTGGTGCAAAGCTTATGTTAAATCTCTTCCTTCTTAGTGACATCTTCGTTCCCCTTATCTCTATCAGTTTCAGCATGCTCAGGCACCATTTTCGGATGATATTCTGGTTCTGCGCTGCTGTTTTATCCAGTGTGGTATTTGCATCCTCCTTAAATGTCACATCCAAGTGCCAGTGCATACTTTCCACTGCCCAATGTCCTCTTACTGCACGGCTGAACAGCCCGATGTCTTCACAAAGGCTGCTGATATAATACCGGTATTCCTCTTTCTCTGTTTCTCCCTTTCGGATGGTCTTTTTCTCCATCCCTATACTTTTCAGGCCTTTCCATTGGTTTTTCTGGTGCATCCACGCCGTGTCTTCTGTTTGGTAATACTCCCTTATTTCTGTCTGGCCATGCGCCTTTTCTACTGTTTTCTTATATCCGCCCCCTTTCTTCTTCAGTTCTGCGCATATCTGTGTATCCTCAAAATACTGGCGTATGTCTTCCTCCATGTTTCCCTGATTTCCCTTTACCGCCAGCACATAATCTGCACGCCTCTTCCGTATCGTTTCAGCTATCACCGTCTGGGTTCCCATTGCATCAATCGTTACAACCTGCCCTTTTATCTCTATACTTTCCAGTACCTTGGGTATTGCTGTAATTTCATTGCTCTTTTCATCCACTGCTCTCTGACCCAGGCAGTATCCGTCTTCCCTGCTCCATGCCGATACGATATGACATGGTTTTCTTCCTTCCCTTTTATTGGAACGCATGGTTTTTCCATCCACACAGATGATTTTTTTCAGCTTTTCGCCTTCATTGCTGTCCAGCAGTTCCTGCCATTTCCGCTGAAGCTGCTGCAGATTTTCCGGGCGTATCATTCCCATAACGCGCTGTATAGTATCGTGGGACGGAATTCCATTTTTTAATTCGATATACTGTCTCAGATACTCCTCATTCCACAGTGCAAAATCTGCAATCTGCTCCCATGTATCCGCATTTGCAAGTGTTGCAAAAAGCACAATGATCAAAATATCCTTTATACTGTGGCGTACTTTTCTGTGCTGCCTGACATCCTCGATGATCTCCATCCATTCCAATAACTGCTCCATATTCCCATCTCCGTTTTTATTTCCATTATAACGGATAAAGGAGTATTTTGTTCACAATTTATTTACTCATGCGTTTGTCGTGT
>CAOKFN010000048.1 GCA_948467735.1 uncultured bacterium | reverse complement strand
CAGTCAGCGTTATGCAGTCTGGTTTCACGGCAAGTGAAATCGTTAAGCAGTATAGAAAAAGGGGGTTTACAGAACCTCCGTGTACACTAGCTGAGAAAATCCACGGTTCCGCGGAACGAAATCTATGCATATGGAAAACGCAGGTGCGGCGGTATTCCGAATTTGCGTTAATTGACAGTATCGCGGAAAGAGGCGCTGCCTTCAGAGGCGGCATGATGGGAAGCGTGGACGGAGTGTGCGTAAAAATGCGGATAGAAAGGGGCATAAGAAATGTTGGAAGAATTAAAAAAATTGGTCTACGAGGCAAATATGGATTTGCCCAAATACGGTCTTGTGACTTTTACATGGGGCAATGCCAGCGCCATTGACAGGGAGAAGGGGCTGTTTGTCATCAAGCCCAGCGGCGTGGAGTATGACAAGCTGACGCCGGAGGATATGGTGGTAATGGATTTGGACGGCAGGAAAGTAGAAGGGCGCTACAATCCATCCTCCGACACCGCCACCCATTTGGAGCTGTACAAGGCGTTCCCAGAGGTGGGCGGCATCGTGCATACCCATTCCTCCTATGCGGCCAGCTGGGCGCAGGCGGGCAGGAGCATTCCCTGCTATGGAACCACCCATGCGGATTATTTTTACGGGGAGGTGCCCTGCATCCGCTGTCTGATGGCGGAGGAAATTGCGGAAGCCTATGAGGAGAATACCGGACATTTGATTGTGAACGAGTTTAAGAGAATGTGCAAGGATCCCGTGTCCGTGCCTGCGGTTCTCTGCAAAAACCACGGTCCCTTTGCGTGGGGAAAAGACGCCAAGGAGGCGGTGCATAACGCGGTGGTTCTGGAGGAGGTGGCGAAGATGGCGTTCCGCACGGAGCTGATCAATCATCATGTCCAGCCTGCGCCGCAGGAGCTTCAGGATAAGCATTATTACAGGAAGCATGGCGCTAATGCGTATTATGGGCAGCAGTAGGTTTTTGGGTTGAGGGCGGAAGGCTTCCGGATTGTACGGATGGTTAGTCATATAGGCGGCACATATCCGGAAGGCCGGAAGGCGTTCTGAGCGCATGATGTTGCCATAAATAAAAATGAAAGAGCTGTTATAGTAAACGTCATGCTGGTTGGCGCAATCTGCTTATAAACGATATAGGAAAGTAAGGCTGACCAGCATAACTATTAGCGTTACTCAGAGGTTGTGGTTGGGGGAATAATCGGCGTTTCGCCAAAGGCAGAAGCTTTAATCGTATGCTATATTTGCATAATGGCATCAATATAATATGATAAACGAGATAAATGAGAAATTTTATTTAACGCTTGCATTTTATTTTATAAAGTGATAAACTTGTAAATGTAATAAATGGGGATTAAAACAGATGGTATATAAATAATAATGGATTGTGAATAGTAATATTTTCTGTTGTCTGTATTACTTTTGTATGGGTAAAACGGTATTTTTTATGAGAAAGCAGGTATTTATTCATATTGTAACGCAGGCAGGAGGTATTTGGAGCAATGAATGATTGCGGGTATTATAGTGATATTTTCTGTTTTGACGTTTAATTGAGGACTATATAGGCGTGTAAAGGAGGAGGTGTTAGGCAGTCTATATTAATGCAAGTCAATTTACAGTGTGATAAAGTGGGAAAAAGGAGCATATAGGGGAAGACAGATAATGAAATATAGACTTAAAAAACAATATAAATTGGGGATAACAGATAACTGCAATTACATTTTGTCCAACTCGAATCACAAATGTGTTTATCTTAATCCATATGCGGCATTTGCAATAAGCAGATTAATACAGGGATGGACGGTTGATGAACTTTCGGAGCTTTTATCCTCAATTAATAAGGTGCCCTTGGAAGCTTCATGCCGGACGTTAAAGGCCATAATAAAGAAACTAGGCGCATACTTAGAACCGATGCAGGAAGAAGAGCCTGCCTGCGCGGCGTCAGACGGCGGCGTACAGGATGAAATGTTGATTATGAGGCAGAGCAGACATTTTGTATGTCCGGTGTCAAAAAAAGAGGTTCCCCGAAAGATGAAATTTTATCTGACGGATTATTGCTCCCGGCGGTGCGTATACTGTTTTGCAGGGGCAAAGTATACAGAGGAGTTGGTGGATGCGTCCGAGTTCCTGTCAGTGAGCCGATTTGAAGAAATCATAAAAGAAGCGGCTGAAATTGGGGTTTCCAATATAGAAATAAGCGGCGGGGATCCGTTTATTATCAAGGATATAGATAAATACCTGAAAGTAATGATAGATTTTTTCCCTTATGAATGGGGGACGTCAACCAAGTCCTTTATATCAAAGGAAATGGCGCGTAAGCTGGCAGAGTGTGGTCTGGAAGAAATGCAGGTCAGCATAGATTCTTACAATCCGGATACGGTAAACAGGCTGCTGGGGGTTCCCAATGCATTTGAGGAAGAGATATTGACCATCCATAATCTACAGGAGGCAGGAATTCGTGTAGTGACCAAAACGGTTATTACATCATACAACATTCATGAGGTTCCTGAAACCGTGCGATATCTGGCTTCCTTGGGAGTCAGACACATGCGGTTTTCTTATTACTATATTTCAGCAAACCGCCACAGCGATTCGCTATATCCTTCCAATGAACAGATTGCGCTGCTGAATAGCAAAATTCCGGAGCTTGGCGCATTTTTGAAGAGTAATGGTATCACTACGGATTTGGCGGCGCATGAAATATATGATGAATCGTACAGGGGCGAACGCGTTATATGCGGGGGATTTACGGAAAGTATGTCCGTGCGGTATGACGGAGGCGTTATATTCTGTGACTCGTTGAATCATTGTGATTACTTTGTCACCGGAAATTTAAAGGAACAGGGCATTGTCGAAGCGTGGAATTCACGCAGGGCGGAAGATATGAATAATCCTCAATATTTTAAAGAGAAATACAAAGGAACAAAGTGCTATACCTGCAATATTTTTGACAATTGTTTTTACAGAAGGTGTTATGTCAGGGCATATCAAAGGTATGGCAGTTATTTTGAGGTGGATCCGGCGTGCCCGTTTGGAGATGAAAACTATATCATACGATGAAAGGGAATCAATTGTATTATTCAAGTCAAGAAAGTCTGCTGGCTGCCGGGAATCGCAGCGCGGATTATGCATGTCTGCATATGTTCTATGATGTGGGAATGAAGGATGATGGAGACATGCCGGGATTGGCGCATCTTAGTGAACATATGATAGAAACGCAGAGTGTAAACGACGGAACGTTTTATTATGTGACAAATGCATTTTTAAGCATGGAATACACATGCTTTTATGCAAGGGGATTGATTGAGGATGCTTACAAAATATTCACATCACAAAGCGATCTGCCTGCAAAAGCGATAGAATCAGCAGATGAAAAGTTGTTTGAAAATGAGAAAAGGCGTATTTTGCTGGAAAATAAGGCGGCAAAAGGCAATTTGAGACGAAAAAATGTGTTGCTGCTACAAGAAAAGGTATTTGGCAGCGGTTTTGCTTCGCAGATAGATATACCGCCCGCAGCATTTTTGAAGATTAGTTTAAAAGATGTGAAACAATTTATTGAGTCAAAATATTGTCAGAGGCCTTTGGCAGTGTACAGCGGGGGGATTGGGGACATTGTCCATGATCCTTTACAGGAAAATAGAAAGCCTGTGCTCAAAAGGTTATATGGAGAAGGGAAAGAAAAGATAGAGAACGGATTGTATCAACACGACCGTTTCTTCTGTATCGCTTTAGAGCCTATTGAGGGCGCCGTAACATATTTTCAATTTACAGTATTATTGGAGTTGTATCATCTTATTTGGAATTTACATAATGATGAGAAGATAATTTCTACAGCTATAAAATTATTTGATAAAAAGACCCTGCTGATTTTTGAATGTAATGTGGAAGCGGCGGACTGGACTGATAATTTTGATAAAATGAAAGAGGATGATTTTTTAAGCCAGTTTAGAAGTGTAGTACGAAAAGTTGAATTAAATACATTATACCGCCTGCATGATTTGGCGGCGTATAATGTGTTTTTGTATAAAGCTTATAGGTATTTGAATGAAATAGGAATAGATTTTGATACAATAAAACACATCTTTTTTAATCTTAATGTGAATGATATCCTGACGATTCACAAAAGGATTGTAAGGGACATGATGGATGCTGTTGAATAATGGAGGATTACATTCTGTGGAACCGGAATTATATGCGGGAATCTCAGCAGATTATATGCTTACCATAGAAGAAAACAAAGCCTATATTAAATGTAAATCAGATGGAAGAAAATTTGTGATTTCTCCGGTGATGGGGCTGGTCATGTCGTGGTTTACAGGTCAGGAAACCTTAGGATGTATCTATGAAAAAGCGCGAACCGTATTTTCGGAAAATGTTCTGATTAAACAGTACATAACTAAGGTTGGAAAGTTTTTTGGGGATTTCTTTATTTTCTCGGACAAGCCTATCAATGCTTTGGATTGTATGAGTGTTGAACGCTTTCATCTTGCGGAATTGAAGCCGATCTATTTTGATATGCTTATGGCAAACAGACTGCCCGGGCCCAAAACGATTGTATTTAATGTGACGAACAAATGTGATTTTCACTGTATCTACTGTTATGACAGAAATAATTTTCGTGCCGGTTCTGTAGATATGGCAGAGCTTGGCCGTTTGAAGGATTTTTTTGCACAGGCGAAGGAGGCTGGCTGTGAAAAAGTTATATTGACGGGCGGAGATCCGCTGTTACATCCCCGCATAGGCGATATAATATCGGATGTAAGCAGTTTGAAAATAAGTACTTTTTTATCCACCAAAACGCTGGTTGATTCTGCGCTGGCAAAGAAGCTGGCCGATGCGGGCCTTTCGGAAATCCAATGCAGCATAGATTCCTTAAGTGATGAAGTGAATTATAGATTATGGGGAACCAAGATAAGCTCCTGCCGGATAATTGATTCATTAAAAACCATTTTGGAAGCAGGAATACCATGCGGGGTCAAATGTGTCATAACATCGATTAATATTATGCAGATTCCTGAAATGGTGGAGGCGCTTTTAAAAAATGGAGTGAGTAAGATAGCGTTTAATCTATATCAGGGTGATGAGGGGGATTTACTTATCCCGCAGTCAGGAGAGGTGGAACAGCTGCGCCGCTGTCTGGAAAAGTATAAGGATGACGGGTTTGATATCGATTGTGATTTCGTAAAGAAACGGCATATTTGCGGTTCCTTGATGCATACATTGTATTTAAACGAAAATGGGGATGTTGGTTTGTGTTTTAAGGATTATCGTGTGGAAGAGTTTAAGCTGGGAAATATTGCGGATATGTCCCTGCAGGAGATTTGGAACAGCGAAAAAGCTATAAAACTTCTTACGCCGGATCAGAACTCTTTTACGGACAAAGAGTGCAGGGAATGCAGCCGCTTTCAAAAGTGTATTTATTATGGGTGCTATTATGAGAGGTACAAATTAAATGGAACGCCGTTTTCAAAAGCAAAGGAATGCATATGAAAGATATACAGCGATTAGATGATAATTACGTAATATTCCTGCCAAGGCAGTTTTCATTAAGTACCGTATATTTAAGGTTTCAGAATGTATTTATTAGGTTTGCCTCCAATGATATTTCATATTTACAGAAAGTGTATAGCTCGGATGATATAACGCTAAGATTGGAGAATGAGAGCGAAGCTGTCGCATCGATTACAGTAATTATTGATGAAAATATATTTCCAAGAAAGTATGATTATGAGAGCTATGACGATTCCGTATTTACCACAAAAGATCATCCCATGTATATGGATAATGTATATAATGAAGTTATAGAGTCGGAAGGGATAAAGGTGTATAAATATCATTATCCTAATCAGTCGCTTCATATATTTAACAGTGTGGACAATAGTGTTGTTTCCGTTGTGAGCAATGTAAAGGATGCCATTAAGTATTTAAAGTTTGCAATTAAGCAGACCTTGTCGGAATATTTGATCAAGAAGAGTATTTATCCGATTCATGGGGCGGCGGTATCGATACAGGGCAGAGGATTTCTTTTTGTCTCAGGAAGTCATACAGGAAAAACGACTCTGTATAAGAACCTAATCTGCAATGGTTTTCTGCCTATAAATGACGATATAGTTTTTTGGAAGTGTGAGGGAGATAGGATTTCTATGACGGGATGCCCTATATTGCCTCAAGAAAGGCCATATAACCGGAAGGATTTCATTATGTCTGAAAGTTATCAGAAGGGCAGCGGGGATATCTGCCGGAAGGTGGATAGATGGTCTGTTTTAGATTCCGTGTTTTTTCTTTCATTGGGTGGAATGCGGACTTCTGTTAATAGTATTCAAAAGAGCGGATATATTCGCAGGTATCTGCGGGCATGCAGTATTCATCATCCTATCCCAGTGTGTGAGAGCTTTTTGGAGAGTTTCAAAAAATTGGTCAATGTATCGGCGTTTCATTTAGAGCTGTCTAAAGATTATAATGAAGTATGTCAAAGCTTCAATAATTTTATTTCAAGGAGGATGCATGTATGAGTATTGAAAATTTAACATTAGAAGAATTGGCTGAGTTGGTACATGAAATGGGATACAATGTCAGCGATTTGGAGGATATTGAAATTTTAGCTTCATGCAGCGGTACCTGTACAAAATGTCAGAACAGCTGTGAAAATTGTAAAACAGGATGTGTTCGTAATAGCTGAGGAGGGACATCTTCTGTGAAAAAAAAGAAATCGGGAAGTTTTTATTCCATAGATTCCATGAAGAAAGTAGTGGAAGAATTGGGATATGATTTACAGGATTTGGAGGACATAGAAGTGGTGGGGGAAGAAGATCAAAAGGACGTCTGTAGAGGAACCTGCGTTACATGCCAATCCGGCTGCGAAACAAATAGTTAATTATGATATACGATAGAGAGGACAAATATACTTTTGGGAAATTAGCGGCGTTGAACTTTAAAATTGCGCCCCAGTATGCGATAGTACTTTTATTTCAGAATATCATTGAGGGGCTGCTGCCCGCATGGCTGACGCTGGCAATTTCTTCTTTTATCGACTCTTTTCAATCAGGTTCAGAGAGCGGCGCCTTTTTCAAGGCGCTGTCAATCGTTGTCTGCATTATGATTTTACAGAATGCAGCGTCTTCCTTTTTCTCTTTTGTCCGCCAGAGATTGAAAACTGCCCTGCAGCGGATCAGTGAATACGAGGGAATGGAGAGGGCTGCCTCATTGGAGTATATTTATATTGAAGAACGGGAGAAATCTGAAAACGTATCCAGAGTGACCGGAGGAGCGGCAAATCATATTTTCAGTTCATATCAGGTTATCTTAACAACGGTTTCATTGGCGATAAGAGCAGGGAGTCTTGCGGTCATTTTTTTTCAATATCATGTGTGGTGGGTGGGGATCATTGTTCTTCTGTTTTCGATGCCGGTTTTTGTCCTTTCTTATAGGAGCGGGGAAAAGGTATATCAATTTTATAAGGATAATTATTCCCATTCTCTGCAAATGAACCACCAGACGTATATCTTAAAGAACAGAGAGATGGTGAATGAGAGGACTCTGTTTGAATATTCTCATGAGATTGGGGAGAAGTGGGGGCGTTTCCGGAATGAGTATTTCCGAAAACAGCTTTCGACGCATTTGAATGCGGAGAAAGCGCTTAAAATTTCTTCCATTGGTTCCTGTGTCATGCTGGGGGTATTGATCGCGTCGATGGCGGCGGCATATTTTCAGGGAGCAATCACCATTGGCTTGTTGATGGCGATGGTTGGCAGCTTAGTTGATTTGAATTCCTGCATCCATCAGGCGCTGGTTCCAATGGCGTCAAATGTATCCGATATCAAAGGGTTTATATTAGATTTGAACAGATTTTTAGAGTATTCATTTGATCCGGAATATTTGTCGGCCCCTGTGAAATCAGAAGTCATTTTTGAGTCTTTGGAGTTTGAAGACGTCGTTTTTTGTTATCCCAATTCAGACAGGAAGGTCTTGGATCATATATCCTTCCGAATCGAAGGCGGAAGGTCTTATGCATTCGTAGGGAAAAACGGCTCCGGAAAGAGTACGATGATTAAGCTGATCCTAGGGCTGTATCACAATTACGGCGGACGGATTCTTTTAAATGGTAAAGATATCAAGGAATATTCCAAGGCGGAAAGGAAGAGCATTTTTGGCGTGATGTTTCAAGACTATGCCAAATATCAGATATCCCTCAAGGAAAATATTGATCTTGGAACGGTTCATGACAGGGAGGGAATCAGCCGGAGACGGGAAGAAGCGTTAAAGAAGATGAAATTGCACGATTTAATAGAGAGATTACCCAAGGGGCTGGACACTCAGCTTGGCAGGCTTGACGCGTCGGCACAGGATATTTCCGGCGGCGAATGGCAGAGGATTGCTATTGCCAGATTATTAGTGTCTGAAAAACAGGTACACATTATGGACGAGCCTACTTCGTCCATAGATCCCTTATTGGAGGAATGTATTTTTGACTGGTTTTCTAACCCAGCTGGGAAAACGGCGGCGTCTGTTGTAATCAGCCACAGGCTTGGCGTCACAAAAAACGTGGATAAAATCTATGTGATGGATCAGGGGAAAATCGTGGAACAGGGAACATATCAGGAATTGATGGATAACGAAAATATGTTTTATGAAATGTATACAAAACAGCAGGGAAGATTTGTATGATCAAGAGGGAGAAATCCAGCACCATAAGGATATTGAGACAAGTTATTTCGCTGGTTTGCAGGGCGGCGGGAAAACATATCTTTATTGAGGCGGCTTTGATGCTTCTGTACAGCGGGTATGGGGCGTTTATGGTATTTTGCACTACATTACTATTCGATACCATAAAACAGGCGTCGCGGATTGATATGGCAATGATAAAAGTATTAGCTTTGTTTGCTGCCGTTATTATTTCCAAGGAAGTGATGAATGCCCTGTCTGATTATAACTCAAAATATATCTGCGAGATATGCATGACGCATTTTTCGGGAATGCTGCACGAGAAAGCTGCTCATGTGGAGCCCCTTTGTTATGAGGACTCAAAATATTTGGACTCGATTGCAAAGGCGCAGGAAGGGGTTTACTCGATTCCGTATTTTGCTTTAAATATTCTTGGGCTATTTTTTTATGACATTCCGTATTTAATTATTATGGATGTATATCTGCTGAAGATCAATCCGCTGCTTTTTGCGGTTCCTCTGTGCGTGTTTGTTCCCGTGGTTTTATCACAGATACTGGGGACTTGGCAGCAGATGAAATATAAGAATGAAAAGACTCCCTTGGAAAGAAAAAAGGGAAGCTATAAGTCTTATATCATTGACATGGCATTCTTCAAGGAGACCCGGCATTTGGGATGTTTCAAGTATTTTTTTTCATTGTATGTATATGTAAATGAACTGTTCCTGAAAAAGAAAAAAAGCAATGATGATAAAATTTTATGGATGAAAGCAATCAACAGCTTTTTAGCGCTGGGGGGATTTCTGGCCGCTGTGATCTGCTTGTATCATCTCATTGTCAATGGCGCTATCTCCCTGAGTGTGTTTGCGTCTGTTTTCTATGCGCTAAATTCTCTGCGGTCGAATATGGAGCGTATTATTTCGGAAAGGCTTGCGCCTATTATTGTAAATGATTATTCATCCATTGTCGGTTTTATTAACTACATGAACCTTCCGGATAGAAAATATGGAGACAGCATTATTGACAATATAGAGGGAATTACGCTGAAAAATGTCTGCTTTTCGTACCCCGGAAGCAAAACATGCGCAGTCCGCAATGTCTCCCTGAACATGAAGAGAAACCAGCGCGCGGCAATCGTAGGGTTAAATGGATCGGGAAAATCAACATTGGCCAAATTGCTGTTGGGCATCTATCAACCGATTTCAGGAGAGGTATGCATTAACGGGATGAATTCCGCCGAATTGGCAGGGGATGTGCTGTATAAGCGGAAAACGGCTGTTTTTCAGGATTTTTATAAATATTTGTTTGATTTGGGGGAGAATGTGGCGATCAGCCAGTGCGGTTATGTGCGGGATCGGGATAGAATTCTGGATTCGGCGGACAAGGCGGGTTTGGAAATCAATCATAGGGTATTTCCGGACGGCTTGGATACGGTCTTGTCCCAGAGATTCGGGGGTGTGGATCTTTCCGGCGGGGAATGGCAGAAGGTCGCCATAGCCAGAGGGTTTTACCGAACCCATGATTTGATCGTTCTGGATGAACCGACTGCCATGATTGATCCTTTACAGGAAGACATTATGTATGACCGGATCATGAAAAATGCCGAAAACAAGATACTTGTTGTGATTACCCATCGCATGGCAGTGGTCAAAGATGTGGATTTGGTCATTTTTATGCAGGCAGGGGAGATATTGCAGTGTGGGACACATGATGAATTGATGAATACGAATCCGTTGTATAAGGAATTTTTCACTTCTCAGTCAAAATGGTATTGTTGATGATTCTTGTCATGTAAAGGTAGAGGAGAACTGTTTTATGACAGAGAAAATAGAATTGTTTTTTGAGGAGCTGCGTGAGAATGAATCGAATGATATTTTAAAACGAATCAGCAATACGAAGGTAAGGCGGATGATATTGGATTATCAAAAGAATATTGATATGAAGTATTATGTGGTGTCTGTCTATTTAAAAAAAGTTCAGGAGAGAAGAAATCTTGTTTTTCTCAGTGCCATCAGGGAATTTTTGGAGTTGTGTGAAAGCTGCTCCTTAAATCCGGTATTTTTAAAGGGGATTTTTTTGGCGGCTGATATTTACAGTGATATGAATGAAAGGTTCTGTGAAGATATTGATATTTTAGTCAGCAGGGAAGAGTTTAAAGAATGTGATGCCCTTCTGGAAAAGCTGGGTTACGAGCATGAGTTTTCAACGTCTTTTGAGAGGCGTTATAAAAGGTTCTGTAAAAGGCATATCAGGTATTGGAAGGAAGTGGACGGATTTAAGGTTTTGATAGAGCTGCATTCGGCTGTTATCAATCCTGTGAACTTATTTCGGAATGTATGTGATGAATTTATTTTAAACACCAGACAAATAGAGGCCTTTGGTTTAAAACCTTTTGTGCTTGGAATAGAACATAATCTTGTCATGCTTCTGCTGCATTTTTTCAAGCATCTTCCGACAGATTATTTTCAGAAAGCGGTGACGGGGCAGGAAACGGCCGTCAATTTGTCGAACCTGTGTGACATAGCGCTTTTTGTACAAAAATACAGGGAAGCAATAGACTGGAGGCAGGTAATCGAAATCGGCTGCAGAACAATGGCGATAAAATACATGGCGATAACGGTAAAGTATGTAAATGAACTGTTTGGGGAATTGTTTGACAGGAAATTTATTGCGGAACTTGTGAAGAATGAGGGCAGTTCTTGGCTGGAGATAAAAGCGGAAGGAATGGGTAATTTTCTTTGGTTGATGAATCTGCATATGGATGCCGTAAAGGATATGTCATTGAAAGAGATTATACTTGGAAAACTTCCTGCATCCATGGTCTTGACGACGGAGGCGGCTGAAAATGGGAAGCGGTTTTGTCTAGTCGAGGGCAATGCAATAAGATTTCAAAAACAATACAAGGTTAGCTTTCAGTACGCGCAGATACCGGAGGCGGACGTCAATATAAGGCTTTCCATTGACGAAGAGGGGCTTGAAATAACATATGAAGTAGAAAATAAACCTTGCTGTTATTTGAAGGAACCCAGTCAAATGCCGGTCAGTAAATACCGCAGGGGAGAGAGTGTTGATATTTTAATCATAAAAAGGGAATGCGTTGTACATAGATTATTGACGGCGGCGGAAGATAAGAGGGGATGTTTTGTCTTGTGTACATCAAATAACTGGAAGGAGGCTGTGTTATTAACAGAAACTTCCGCGGCATATGAGTTCTCGGAGAAGGATAATGGATTTGTCTTCCGATATTCAATTCCATGGGAATTTTTGAATGTGAAGCCTAAAGAGGAAGTAATAGGGTTTAATGTCGCCGTGACACTTCCGGATCCCAAAGAAACGGCGGACTGTAAGATGTGCGATATGTTTGGAAAAGAAAATTTCTGGGATTTTCGAGGAGTAAATATTTTAGAATGTAAGGATTTTTGACCTGCCCAACGTGTCTTTAAAGTGTCTGTGGTGCGGCATTCATAAAAAGTATGGACGAAGAAGGCGAATTATGGTAAAATATTTTTAATTACATTCGGTACTATTTTCCGGAACGTTGAAGCAATCAAGCCGTATGGGAGGCCCTTAGCCCTCGGATGCGGCGGAATGGAGGAGAAGATGAATAATTTAGAACTGCAAAAGCATGCAAACGACGTGCGAAAGGGCATCGTCACGGCAGTTCACAGTGCGAAGGCAGGACATCCGGGGGGCTCTCTTTCCTCGGCAGATGTGCTGACCTTTCTCTATTTTGAGGAGATGAACATTGACCCCGAGAATCCTGATAAGGAGGACAGAGACCGTTTTGTGCTGTCCAAAGGACATAATGCGCCGGCCCTGTATTCGGCTTTGGCAAACAGGGGCTTTTTCCCGGTGGAGGATTTGACCACGCTGCGGAAGCTGGGCTCCTATTTACAGGGACATCCCTGCATCCATATTCCGGGGGTGGATATGTCCTCCGGCTCTCTGGGACAGGGAATCTCCGCGGCGGCGGGCATGGCTCTGGGCGCTAAGATGGGCGGCAAAGATTTCCGGGTATATACCCTGTTGGGCGACGGTGAGATTGAGGAAGGGCAGGTGTGGGAGGCGGCTATGTTCGCGGGCTTCCGCAAGCTGGACAATCTCTGCGTCATTGTGGACAACAATAATCTGCAGATTGACGGCCCCATCGACAAGGTCTGCTCTCCTTATCCCATTGATAAAAAGTTTGAGGCATTTAATTTCCATGTGATTCCTGTGGAAGCCCATGATTTTGACGCTCTTCGGGCGGCGTTCAAGGAGGCGAGGGAAACCAAGGGATGCCCTTCCTGTATTTTGATGCACAGCTTAAAGGGCAAGGGCGTATCCTTTATGGAAAACAGCATAGACTGGCACGGCAAAGCGCCCAATGATGAGGAATATGCGGTGGCTATGGCGGATTTGGAGAAGATTGCGGCAGAATTAGAGAAAGCAGGTGAAGCATAATGGCAGATCAGACGATTGTTAAAATTGCAACCCGTGAAAGTTATGGCAATGCGCTGAAAGAGCTGGCGGAGGAATTTCCTGATTTGGTGGTGCTGGACGCGGATCTTGCGGCGGCGACCAAGACGAGCATTTTCAGAAAAGCCTATCCGGAAAGGCATATTGACTGCGGCATTGCGGAGGCAAATATGATGGGCGTGGCGGCAGGCTTGTCCCTGACGGGAAAGATTCCCTTCGTGAGTTCTTTTGCCATGTTCGCGGCGGGACGTGCTTTTGAACAGGTGCGCAATTCCATAGGATATCCCCATCTGAACGTGAAAATCGGCGCCACCCACGCGGGCATTACGGTGGGCGAGGACGGCGCCACCCATCAATGCAACGAGGATATCGCCCTGATGAGAACCATTCCGGGCATGGTGGTGATGTGCCCGGCGGACGATGTGGAGGCAAAGGCGGCGATCCGGGCGGCTCTGGAATATAAGGGGCCTGTGTATATCCGCTTCGGACGGGCGGCGGTGCCTGTGATCAATGACAAGCCCTATTATAAATTTGAGATTGGCAAGGGCTCCATTGTCCGCGGGGGTTCCGATGTGACCATCGTTGCTACGGGTATCTGCGTGGATTCGGCCCTTGGGGCGGCGCAGAAGCTGGCGGCGGACGGCATCTGCGCCGAGGTGGTGAGCATCTGTACCATTAAACCTTTGGACGAGGAAATCATTATCCGAAGTGCGAAAAAGACGGGAAAAGTGGTTACGGTGGAGGAGCATTCCGTCATCGGAGGCCTTGGCAGCGCGGTCTGCGACTGCCTGAGCGAGCATCATCCCACGCGGGTGAAGAAGCTGGGGATGCAGGACGTCTTCGGCGAGTCCGGCAGCGCCGCGGCGCTGGTGCAGAAATACGGGCTGGATGCGGAAGGGGTGTATCAGTCCGTGAAGAAGTTTTTACAGGAGTAGAAGTGTTCTGAGTATATTTTGTGCTCGGGATATCTAAAGGACGGGGCGGCACACAGTATGGACTGTGTACCGCCCGACTTCATAGGCAGGGTACCGCCGCTTTTCATCATGCCATTTGGAAGCGCTGTCAGCCTTCTATCTGTGCGTCCGACATTCCACTGTCGATATTCCCGCTGACCACCACCACATGTCCCCAAAACATATCGTCGTCGTTATAATACATCTCAAAATCCCCCTCCGTAGATACGCATAGTTCGCTGGCGGACAGTCTTTTGGCAAATTCTTCTTTCGTAATCACATTTTCATCGCCATCGGTTTCAGCTTCATCGTATTCGCTGTCCTGCCAGTCATTTGCAAGATCGGTCAGCTTGTCCGCCGCGAAACGGCGGGCTTTTTCATCCCAGCCAGCGCTGTCTTCCATGAGTTTTTCCAGTGTCTGAAGAGAGTCTTTCGCAGTCTCGCTGCCATCCTCGTCAACGTCAAGATGAACTTGGCATTTGCCGCCGTTCCAAGTCGTCTCTCCGTGATACATTCCTAGGAGCTTGTCCAGCAGCAGCTCTCCGCAGTTCTCTGTCATTAAAGAAACAGGCTTTTGGTATTCGGCCAGTATCTTTTCAAGGCGTTCTTCACGGCAGCCGCGCTCAAGCACTTCTATCAGCTGCAGCCAATATCCCCTGCGCATCTGGGCTCCGTTGTAAGGGTTCTGAAAAGGCAGAGATTCCTTTACACGCAGACGATATATTTTCTGGCCTTTAATGTCAAATTTTTTTTCTTCCGTGCGGCGTTCTTCATCCGTCAGCGGCCATTCAAGAACGGTTGTCTCTTTATTAAGTACGCCCGCTGACGGGTCTACGCTTGCAAGTATGTTTACGCTTGCCGTCCACAGCTTTTCATTCCAGCCTTTCCCGGCGCCGGCGCCGGTTTCCGTCAATACAATCAGTTCTTTGGATTCCGCGTCAAATTGTTTTTCCATTCTATGTTCTCTCCTTAGATTGTTTCTGCCGCATATGTCATGGTATTGCAGCATTCATTTTCATCGCTTTTTCCTGTCTGAATTATAGCATATCTCCATGGAGAAGGAAAGCAATATATCTATGAAGAAGAAAATAAAAATCTGCGGAGCGGCGGTATTGCTTATGGTTTCTCAAACTCGATTAAAACATCACAATAACAATTTTCAGAAGGCATCTTAATCGCTTCGGTTCTCTGGGCATATTCAATGACTGCCGCATACAATCCCAAGAACATATTATGGCACATACGGTCGGCATCATCGCTTAAATGCTTCGGGAAGAGCTTCTTATATCCTGAAATAAAACTGCTGACTATTTCCGAATATTCCGGCATAAGCGGCGCAAGATATTTGTCCGCTATGGCGTCAAATTCAGCCTTTTGTTCCGCGGTGAAGGATGGAGTGGTTACAAAAAAGCTGCCATCCTGTTTTTTAACAATATATCCATCTTGGACTGCATGAGCTACGGACTCAATATCTTCCGAGGAGCCGCTCCGCAGAATATCTTCGCAGGCGTTTATGCAATTATCATACATCATCTGTCGGAACGAGATACCCTTGATAGTGTGGTAAGCCGTATGGCTGAATCCGCCGCGGCTTCCCAAGTTGGCGCAGTGCTGTGAGCCTAGGGCGATTCTGTGATGTTTTCCGGTTTCCATGTTTCCCACATAACACCATCGATATCCGTCATAATTTTCTTTTATGTCAGGATAGGGCAGTTCGCAGTACTTTCGGCGCGTATATTCAAACGCCATTGCGCCGTAGAGATAAAATAAATCGGTTTCGCATTTCTCGGCTTTGTAGAAATCAATGTTTCCCGCCTCCTCCGCGATGGAGGCCAATGCCTTGAGCAGCCTGTCCATTATCGGCATCAATGCTTTTTCGGCGTTTTCTTCGCAGTAAATGGCATATTTGTCCGAAAAAATAATAAAATTGGTCCGAAATCTGCCTTTTGATATTTCAATCACTGCGTTTCTCTTTAACAGATTGGCAATCCGCTCCTCAATGTAGTATGCCGGTACGCCGCAGGCTTTGGCTAATTCCTCAATGGTGTCTGCCTGTTCATAGCAGTAATACAGTATATTTTGAGAGAGCGCATCGTTGACATACACGGTGGGAAACGGAATGGTGCTGCCGTTATAATTGCCGTTTCCATAGATATTAAGTCTCATTTTCACGGGCCTTAAAGCTGTTTCCTTCATTTGCGTACACTCCTTTTTTAATTTTCTCCTCGCTGCCGAGAGCCGCCATGTTACCGTACCCTCCGGGACTTTCAGCTTTTGGGAGATTTGTTTGGTGGAAAGGCCGTCGTAATAATAAAGAATGATGATATCCCGATAAATTGCCGAGAGCATTGCAATCTTTGTTCGCAGCAGCTCATATAGTTCTTCCGAGTCGTCGCTGTTTTCCTCATACTGCTCCTCATAGAACATATGATCCGGCACATCATAGGAATACATCGCGCGCTGTTTTCCCATACGCCGCCGGAAGCTTTTTGTCACATTGTCCGCAAGGCCCCAGAGCCACGGTGCAAATTTGCTGTCATCCTTCAATTTAGAGAGTTCGCGGACGGCGGTAAATAATATTTCCTGCGAAAGCTCGTCCGCCTCCTCCCGAGAATAAGTATGATTGACAGCATAACCGTAAACTTTGTCCACATAGCCTTCCACAATATCGAAATTCATGATTCTCACCCCGCCTTTCGTAATAAAAGTGTCGCAAATGCAGCTTTCATTGGGTGGTTTGAATAAATAATTTTGGGGAGTACTGATAAATAATTTTAAGGGTTTTCCGATTAAGGATGGCGGCTGCAGCAGGGGAATGAGCCGGAATTTGACCGAAAGCATTATTTGCTCTGTATTTTCTTCCAGACAAGCCCCAGAAGCAGACGGATCATTCCGGCGCAGAGAGCGGTCAAAAAGCCGCCTTTCGTGAGTATTTCGCCAATCCCCATATTGACCGCATACTGTATCTGCAGCTCCAGCGGCGGATCCTGATAGGGAATTCCCGCTTTTATCACGCAATAATATGCGCCGATGAGAAAAAGGATCACCCCGGCGATGATAACGGCATTAATTATCTGACAAAGTATATTTTTCAATTTTTCGTTCATGATTTCTATCCTTTCTATCATGCCAAGTCCTGCAGCATTGATTTTTGGGCCTTCATTCACTTTGTGGAAGGCTTAGGTTAAACGGCCATTTCCACGACGATTTCACTGCCCGGCATTTCGGAGAGCGCATGGAGCCATGCTTCGTCAAAGCCGCAGGACGTTAGATACTGACGAATGGATGTTATCGGCAGAAAGTCACGATAGGATTGGGCATTGCCGTCTTTTTTATAGGCTTCGGGGAGGTAGATGGAGAAGCTTTCTCCGTTTTGGAATCTACCCACAAGCCTTGCGTCGCCAATCGTTATCTTGTCCATAACGCCGTAATAGGAGAGACGCTCGTCGCTTTCATGCAGGGCGGCGCAGACTGTCCGGCTGGGTGGATTTTTATCCTCCGGCAGTCCCCATATCCAAGACATCAAATTATGGTAGTTATAAAAATCCATTTTCTTGGGGCAGAGGAGTACCGTCCAAGGACTGTCCTTTACGGGCTTTATTTCAAAGGCGTATGGAACCTTCCTGCCGCCGCAGATAGTGGCATAATCTTTGATTTTTTCTTCCAGATAGGATATGGAAGTATTTTCGACAAGAATGTATTTATGATAATCCTTGAAGCTCAGCCGGAAGTACCCTCTTGCTTTTCTGGGAATGCGGAAGGGTTCGGGGTCTTCCTGCGCGGGTTTCTCTACCTGCTTAAATGCTTCCGCAAGCTCCCTATATCCGTACTTGACAGCGATATCCAAGGGACTGACGCCGTTATGATTCTGACTATGGGGATTGGCGCCCATTTTCAGCAGACCTTCCGCAATATGCCGGCTGTTTTCGTCGTTTCCGTTGACCGTCAGATCGTACAGCAGAGAATTTCCGTCCGTCCAGCGCTTTAAATTCACGTTGGGATTACATTTCAGTATTTCCGATAACAGTTCCCAGTTTTTCTCGGAGGCGGCAGTCATGGCTGCCGTGAAACCTTGGCAGTTCTGCAGGTTTACGTCAATCCCCCGCCGCAGTAAGTCCAAGGCCATTTCTGTCTGATTCTGGAGAATCGCTTCACGTAAGAAACTGTTATCATTGTCGTCCGTATAGTTCAGGTTCTCTACTTTTTCTATGACCTTCAGATATTGTTCAAAGGTGCTTCCATTGACCCGAATGATATGTAAAAGTTCTTCCTCTGCATTTTGAAAACAATAGTTTAACATGATTCCTCCCTGTATCATAGATGTTTCGGATTCAGATGTATCTGCTCCGTTGGATTAAAATATCACCTTTCTTCGCTGCCTATATTATACATCAACAAATATCGTTTGAACACTTTATTTTTTGGAATATGATTCCTCCTGCCGCTTGCGGTGCTTTGTTCCGGGCAATGAAAAACCGACGGTAATGTTAAAACAATATGACAAATTGGATACAAGTTTTACACAAATAAGATACAGATTGAAAACAAACGCGATACAAGCTTCAAACAAATCCGATACACGCCGCCTTTATATTGTATCTACCAAATAAAGAGCGAGAGACATGAAATGAGGGGAAGAGATTTCCTAACTCTATCATTTCCTTCGCAGAAAGGCGGATGTGGGAATTGAGCAAAAAAATAAACGATTGGAAACGAATGAAACAAATGCACGCAGCGGCGGCAGGGGGCGGCTTTTTTTCAGCGGCGGTACGGTTTCACTCATGGGGATTATCCTGTCCAGAGCCTTAAGTTTTATTCCGATTATACAGGCAGTTTGAGCCTGACGGAAGCGGCGCTTCAAATATTTCTGTTTCGTCTGGGAGGCTGTGTCCTGTGGGGGCTGATTGTCGGCGCAGTGATTGCGGGAATTAGGAAATATGCGGCTTCCATGCTGGCGGCGCTTGCTTTGATGCTGATTCCTTATTATGGGCTGCCGCAGGAATACATGAAGTATTTTCTGCCGGGGCCCTTAGGCTTTTTTATCGGAACGGGCTACTGCCGGGGAACGGTATTTGAATATAACGAGCTTACGGGGCGGGAAGCATTTCGGTTTATCCAAGTGCCGGGGCATACAAAAATGTTTCTGGCCGCAGGCAATTTCCTGATAGGAGTGCTGATGATAGAGTTTATTCTAAGAGCATATACAAATCATTGGAGAAAAAAGGCGAAAGGACACGGGGGCGGGAAGTTTGTCTGTATGGTATTCTGTATGGCGTGCCTTGGGGGCTGCTCCGGCAGAACGGTTCTGCCGGGAACGACGGGGATTCTCTATAACCTAGATAACAGATATTATTATGAGAGCGAGGATTTTCTTGTCTATATGAATTATGACGGGGAGGGAGGTTCTTATATAGCCGTCAGGGAGAAGGAGGGAGGTAACTGCTTTCCGCTGGTTCGGGACGTTTTCTCACGGAACAAGGAGATATATTCCTGCTTTTATGGGGAGGGAAACAATGTCTATTACATGGAGCGCAGTTTTGACAATAAAGACAGGTATTTTTCTAAGCTCTATGATACCGTTTCCATTGTATGCGTCAATCTGGATACGTTTGAAAGCCGTACTATCTTTCGGGATAATGCCAACATAAGCCGGAATTCCTTGCCGGGGCTGGGGCATGATGCTTCGTTTTACAGCGACATTGTGGCATTTGTGGTAAGGGAAGGCAATATTTATTTTATATCGTCGGCCGAGGTCAGTGAGGTCAATATGGTAAGCGGCAGCAGAAAAACGCTTTTTCCATTTCATAGCGGGAATGTGGCTTATGATGGGGACAGCTTTTTCTTTCTTGATCATATGTCAAGGCTGTGCAGGTATTTCTTGGAGGAACATCGGCAGGAGGCCGTCTGTGGAATTGCGGCGGGAACATTCCTTTTGGATAGGGATAGGATTATATATACGGACAGGGAACAGAATGCGGCGCTTACGGCTTTGAGTTTCAGGGCGGAGGAAATGGAAGAGGGCTTATCCATAGGAGGAGCGCTTTCTATGGAAGGAGAGTCTTCAGTGGAGGAAGGGCTTGCTTTGAAAGAGGGGTTTTACAAGGAAGTTTTGCTGGGGGAGGAGCCTTTGGCTTTTTATTCGGATGGGGAACATATCTTTTTCATTCCTAAGAGGGAATCGGTGATTTATGAACTGGAGGCTGGGGAAAGCGGCCCGAAAGAGATAGGACCGAACAAATCTGTGGTCATCTATCCGTTTTCGGCTTATGGCGCTTTATTGATACCGGATATGCAGGAAGGGGGAGTGGTGGAATATTTAAAATAAGGGAAGCGGGAACCACGGCGGCTTAAGATAAGAAATGGGGAAGTTATCGTGTATCCTATGGATTTCTTAGGAAAACCTTAATACTTTTATAAACAAATATGATACAATTTACCTCTATAGTGTATTTATGGATTTACGGGAAAAGGATACATAGCAGAAATCCGGCGAGAGAGGTTGTATGTACGGATGGGCCCGTGTCGCAGAAAGCGGCAAAAGGGGAACAGGATGAGGTGGAGAAATGGTACAGCGTGATGACAGATTACAAAAGTATAATGGGAGGAGTCCATATCAGGCAGGTGATGAGGCAGGGCAGTATACACGGCAGAGTCCTTATGAGTCGGATGATGAGAGAGGGCAGAACAGAGCCGGGAGGAGTTCGTATCAGGGGGGATATGAGAGAGGGCGGAGCACTGGAGGGAGTTCGTATCGGGCAGGATATGAGAGAGGTCAGGGAGCCGGAAGGAGTTCATATCAGACAGGATATGAGAGCGGTCAGGGAACCGGAGGGAGTTCATATCGGGCGGGATATGTGAGAAGTCAGGGAGCCGGAAGAAGCTCGTATGAGGCGGGATATGAAGGGCAGAGCGCCGGAAGAAGCTTGTATGAGGCGGAATATGAAGGGCAGAGCGCCGGAAGGAGCTCGTATGAGGCGGAATATGAAGGGCAGAGCAGCAGGAGGAATCCTTATCTGGCAGATTATGAGGAACAGCGAAGCCGCAGAATGAATCGGGGACAGGAAATAAGGAGGGGGCAGGCGGCAGCCAACGGCACAAGAAGGAGTGTGGAGGTTCCTATTCCCATGCGTGCTCCCGACAATACGGAGCGGTCAGGACGCAGGACCGTCGGACAGACGGGAGCGTCAAACCGCCCGCCTGCGGGGCGGATGGAAGTATCGAACCGCAGGCCCGGAGGACAGATGGAAATGTCAAACCGCCGACCTGCGGGGCAGACGCAGGCGTCAAACCGCCGACCTGTCGGGCAAACGGGAGCGTTGAATCGCAGGCCTGCCGGACAGGGGGAAGCACCAAGCCGCAGGCCGTCGGCACAGGCGGACCGAACTATGGACATGAGGCGTTCTGCAAGAGTGCGCCGCAGGCAGCGTATTTTCATGCAGCGGCTGGTGGTGGGCCTCTGGGTTTTGTGCGTTTTTCTGCTGTCAATGATACTGCTGGTCAGAAGCCGCCAGAGAACTCCGGAGAGCGGGAATCCAAACGGGGCGTCGAACGCCGTGCAGAACGATGCGGACACGAATAAAGTACATTCGCAGGGGGATGAGATTCTTGTTCAGGGGCTTCCGGCGGTGGAATTTGCCAAGCATCCCGAGTGGACGGAGGATTTCCTGACGCCCAACGAGTATTCCAGACCCGGAGACCCGCTGGAGTCCGTCAAAAATATTTTCGTGCATTACACCGCCAATCCGGGAACCAGCGCGGCCCAGAACAGAAGCTATTTTGAGAGGCAGAAGGATGAACACCAGAACAGTGTGAGCGCCCATTTTATCATTGGCTATGAGGGCGAAATTATTCAATGTGTGCCGCTGGATGAAGTTGCTTACGCCGTGAAGAGCAGAAATTACGACTCCATTTCCATCGAGTGCTGTCATCTGGCAAAGGACGGTTCTTATACGCAGGAAACATACGATTCCTTGATTTCTCTTCTGGCATGGCTGATTGACGTCTATGACTTGGAATCGGAAGATATTCTGCGGCATTATGACTGCGGCGGCAAGAAATGCCCTCTGTATTACACGGAGCATCCGGACGCTTGGGAACAATTAAAAAAGGACGTGGACAATTTGTAATATCTCTGTTAAAATAGATGTAATTATGCGTCAGGTGTATGAATACCATAACTGTTCAAATGAGGAGGCACAGGATGAACATTTTGTCACCATCTATTTTAGCGGCGGATTTTAGCAGGCTTGGAGAGCAGATTAGGGAGATAGAACATGCGGGGGCGAAATATCTGCATATCGATGTTATGGACGGAGTGTTTGTACCGTCCATTTCCTTTGGAATGCCGATGATTTCATCCATCAGGAAGTGTTCGGATATTTTCTTTGACGTACATCTAATGATTCAAAGACCGGAACAATATATACGGGAATTTGCCGAGTGCGGGGCCGATTTGATTAATTTTCACCTAGAGGCCGCAGGGGATGCGGCGGGAATCATTGATAAAATCAAGTCCTGCGGAAAAAAGGCGGGAATTACGATCAAGCCGTCCACTCCTGCGAAAGCGGCGGAGCCATATCTGGAGCTGGCGGATATGGTGCTGGTGATGACGGTGGAGCCGGGATTCGGCGGGCAGAAGCTGATGCCGGAATGTCTGGATAAGGTAAGGGACATTCGGGCCATGGTGACGGAGAGGGGGCTTCCTACGGACATAGAGGTGGACGGCGGCATCCGGATGGATAATGTGGAGCAGGCGCTGGAGGCCGGAGCAAATGTGATTGTGTCGGGTTCCGCGGTTTTTCGGGATAATATTACGGAGAATGTGCGGAAATTTATGGAGAAGCTTGGATAACGGTTAGGAGAAGCCGCAGGGGCTTGCGGAGGACAAAATGGATATTGAATTTAAAAAGATAACGGAATTTTCTCGTGGAACACTTGCTGCTCTTCTAAAAGACGGATATTCTTTTGAGCCAAAATTTGAATGTAATTGGCGTGACCAATGGCAGGAATTTGATAACTTTTTTTATGATAATCCCCATATTGCCGATTTTAGCGGCTTTATGACAGTCTTAGAAGGAAAGCCTATCGGGTTTGTTTCTTGGAATCCGACCAACTTACCTGACTCGGCAGAAATCGGACACAACTGCATTTTGACAAAATACAAAGGAAAAGGCTATGGAAAACGGCAGATGCGGGAGGCGGTTCAACGCATTATTGCACAGGGGGCGAAAAAGATAGTTGTTTGGACAAATGAAGTCTGCGTTCCCGCACAGCGCACCTATGAAAGCGCAGGCTTTCAATTTGTAAAAAAGAGTGAAGAAACACTCTCTAAATACGCAGGGCAAAGAATACATTACGAAATTATTGTAAATTCCGGTCTACAGGGCTGTTAAAGGAATGAAAAATCCGCAAGGATATCAAATTTTAAACAATAAAAACACGTTTCCGAAAAGGGAGAAATTTATTTTGGGCATTGATAATTTTGGCTAATTTTCTGTGAAGTTCTGACCGAAAATTATAATAAGGGGAGTGAAGGCCGGGGGAACGGGTGGCTGTGCTGCTCTGTTTGTCAAAAGCGGGAGGTGCGATATGCAGCTTGGAGGAGTCGGTGTAGAACATAGCGCTAGTATGCATCAAGTGACGGAGTGTATGCATAACCATGCTCATGGGATGAAGGCGGGGAGCGGGAGCGTTTCCACGGCGTCCGGCGCGGCAGCGCAGGCACAGCAGACGGAAGCCCTGCAGGAGATGCCTTTTTCTTTGTCTGCATGGCTGGAAAAGACTTTGGGAAGGGGAAAGCGTGTGCTTGGGAATATCTGGGGCAGCAATGCGGTGTCCGCTTCCGGGGAAGAGGGAGGTAAGTCGGATACTTCTCAAGTGATGGCGCAGATAAGCGGCGGCAGTATTGCGGACGGCGTCGGCGCAAATGTGACAGGTGAGGAGAGCCGTCGGCAGGACGCCTCTTTGATGATGCATACGCCTCAGATTGCGGCGGCCGCCACGGCGATAAAGGATCCTCAGACAATGCGGGATAATCCGTATTTTACGGCGGTGGAAGATACGGCTGTCGTGCAGGAAACCCTTTGGCGTAAGGTGAAGGTGAAATTTAAAGATATTGCGGGACAGCTGGCGGGGCATCTGCCGGGGAAGTTTTTTAATTTTCAGGCGAAGAATTCATTCCAGGAGAAACAGGAGCAGCCCAAGGAAGACCTGCGCAAGCGCAGCAAGTATCGCAGGGATGAGGTGGAAATAGACTGTGTGCTGACGGATGACAGTTATCTGCTGGATTCTTATGACAGAAAGGGAGCGTACAGCAGGCTTTCCGCGGGAAAATGAGAAAATATGGAAGCTTTGCCGGTCTGTCGGAGGCGGTCGGCCGCCATGGGGATATGATCTCGCCTCGACAGACTGTGAATTGAAGGCGATTGCGGAGGTGCTGGGGGTAGGTTATCAGGAACTGCTGGATGGTTGAGGGGTGAACTTCCTTGTCTTCCAGCGTCCTTTTTCAGCATTCCGACAAATAAAATCCGCCTGTATGATATCCGGGCCTATTCCGGCGCCAAGCTGGATGCCGGTTAGTCGCAATTCCTTTGCAGATAAGGGATTTGCCAGCTTTCTGAGAATGCTCATGAAAAGATATACAAGGGTCTTTTGGCTGCTGTTTTATAAGGTTTATAGGGAAATCGTTAATTTGTCTTAAAATCACTTTCAAGCTCATGGAACTGAATATAGACAGAATAATCTATGTCATTTTGCAATGCTAAATACTTATCATGTATTATAGAAAAGATAGTGGCTTTTTGCTCGTAAATTGTCTTAAAATCATTTTTTTCAATAGGGATAATGTATGTATTATCTCGTAACGCAATTTTCCGGATTAATCCATTGGCATCACTCCACTTAGAGCGTCCGGCAATACCGTTCCAAGCAATCATGATACCAATTTTACAGCAGGCAGCATGGAGCAGTGAGAAAAATTTTCCTACATATGTCACATCTACACTTTTCTTATAATTTTTACATTCACACAGAAAAGAATCCTCTAAAAACGGAAATGCCCTGTCGATTCCTGCCAACCGAGCATTTTCTGTCCAGCAGAGCTGTAGATCAATTTCATTACTGCGTGTGCGTAGGTTCCTTCTGCATTCAAAAATCCCTGAATATCCTTCATACAATATCAAAGCGGATAAATCTTCCAACAGCTTTCCTTTATCACTCAGTTTAAAATTTCTATTTATTATCTTCTCATACAACTCAGCAAATTTTTTATAGCTTGTATCATCAAGCTGTAAAATATGGGAGTTATACTTTCCCATAGTCAGAAGCCATTCTGTCGCTGACATTCCAATATCGTTCAGAAAAGCTTCTGATTTTTTTACAATGTCCAATTCGTTTCCCATTTATAAGACCTTATAGATAATAATTGCATGGTTTAAGGGGTTCGATATTTCATAATCACAATGCAGACAGTTAATTTCATCTGGAATTTCTGCAATCGTTTTATAATATTGACCGGTATATTTTTGGCAGTTAGGACAGTATATTTGTAAATACTGCTCCAAAGTATTCATATCCACACACAATTCCAAAATCTCATAAACAGTTTTTATGTTCATTTTTAGATTGCGATGCATTGCATCTGGATACAGCCAGTCGCCCGGCTTATAGCGTTCAAGAAATTTAGCCAATACCTCATAATCAATATCAAATTTTTTCTCCTTTAACAAAGGAACCGCTTTCGCAAAGATATTTGATAGCATCATTCATCCGCTCCATTCCTAAATCTTTACAATCTCCGGTGATGTGTTGTAATAAAGTGTATCTACGGCTTAAGTAATCAAAGGTTATTTTGACTATGTAGCTCTGCGATTCTACAGGCTTTACCCATTTTACATGAATATAAGGATAGCTTGCGGTTGCTTCTTTATCATTCAGATATTGGGTAAGCAGCTGCTTAATCTCGGCCGCCTCATTAAAAAGATCTTCATTTTCATCAATGAGCTCCCGAATCTCGCCAATAAAGGGCAATACATAATCAGAATTTTCGGCAGTCAGTTCAGCGGCGCCGCCCGAACTCATCTGCATCATCTGCTTATACATTTTTACATCTTCATTCTGTTTATCATTTACAATCTTTATTGTATCATTATGCTCACAAGTATATAAGGATAACCCTAATTCTTTTTTTACCCAGTCAATACAACTGACCACCAATTTTTCGTATATCTCACTGTCAAGAGAACCTGTATATTTAATGGCATCATAGCGTATTTCCATACACTGGTTAGGCAGATCGAAGTATAACACTATAGGATACCTGTAATCAGTCTTCTCAAAAGATTCAGGTGTAACATATGCTTTTTGTAACGTAAATTTGATAAATATTCTATCCTGTTCTATCAAGTAGATCGGCTTGGCATCTGAAAGCGAAGTATTAAGGACGAATTCTGGCTGGAAAGATGTTTCGCTAAACTCTGAAATTCCTTTTTCTTTCAAGATATCTGTCAAATTTTTGTCTGTATCAATTTGATAAAATAACGGCACGGAATATTTATACAGCTTTACAAATTCCCAATGTTCATAAAATCCGATGAAATTTTTGTTTACGGTTGTCTGAGAAAGTATGCCTCTAAGGTCTTTCTTGGATTCAAAAAATAAAATTTTGTCAGGGTCAAGCAGGCTTCTCTGCTCTTCAAAAGTGATTCGGTGTTCTTCTTCTAATGACCTGCAAATATGCCGCTGTAGATTATTAGAGTATCCGAGAACCGTATTTTTATAAAAATTCATGAATGTCTTTTCGTCCATTGGGGATCTCATCGTCTTTTCCTCCTAATTGTAAAGCTATATACAGTATAATACATTTCGCTGTTTTTTACCATGTTTTTATGCGGAATTTGTAAGTTTTGTGCGCTGCGTCTGTTTCAAACATTTATGGATAAACCTACAGCAAGGGATGTTTTCAGGTCATGCTCTTCATTAAATTCTTTCGCTCTAATGTCAGGCATGCCGCCGCCATGGCCGCCTTCTTCTCATTGTTTTTCACCCGGCAGTTTCCATTTTTGTTTCATTAGCCGACGTTTAGAGGATTTTTCGGAAGCATGTAATTCAGCCCGCATTTCTCAAGCAGGACGAAGCTGTCATCGCCCGCGAACTTTTTATCCGAAAACAGAAAACCAGCTTTACCGGATCTCATCCAGATACACCTGAACCCTGTTGGTGATAACCTCGCTTACCTGAGCAGCGCTCTTGCTTCCGTTGAAGTAGTTCTCGGATTCATCTAGGATGATGTCAAGGATGGGTGCAGTGCGGATGGGATAGGGCTTCGCTTCCTCCACCGCTTTTCTGTATTCCGCTATTTTTTCATCCGTCAGGTCTTCCGCCGTATAAGTTATTGCATCGGTTATTTTCCCATTGACTGCTATTAGCATATGCACGGTTTTTCCATCGGCCACCCGTGCCTTCTGCTGTTCCAGCCACAGCTCAAAGCCGCTCCTGCTCACAGGGATATTCTCTCCATAGGACTGCGCCTCCTCCCCCAGCAGAAAGAGAAGGAATTCCCATGCGCCCTCCTTATTGGAGGAACTGGAATTAACGGCCATTGTCTCTCCGGAATACACTGCCCAGCGGCATCCGTCATCAAAGAGAACTCCGCAAGTCACCTTTCCCTCGCTTTCCTGCTCCGCGGTGCTGTCGAACTTGAAAATATCCCAGAAAATCCGCCACTCTGCAATAGCCGGCAGCTGTCCTTTCCGTCCGTCGTCCCCATACCGCCCGGCGGCTTCCAGCATTTTTGCAAACAGCTCCCCGCTAAAATCACAGCTTCCCTTTTCCCAGTCAACCATTCCCCACAGGGTGTCCGTGCCGTTTAGAAACATTTCCAGAAGCCCCTGTGAGTTTTTCCCGGATAGAAATACGGCATTATTTTCCCATGAAAGCAGGGAATCCACCAGCGTATTTATGTCCGGCTCCTTCCGGCTTCCCAGAACGCGTTCGTCCATTTGACAGCCTACAATATACAGGCTTGGATTGATGCCGTATATATGTCCGCCGTCCTTCCATATATTGAAAACAAAGGGAAAGTAGTCCGCCTCCTGAACGCCGCTTTGTTCCATGTACGGGCTTAAGTCTTCCAGAACCCCTTTTTCCATCATGCCGGAGATGTAATCCTGCACGAATCCGGCCTGTATGATATCAGGCCCCTTTCCGGCCGCAAGCTGGATGCTGGTCAGTCTGGCAAAGTCGTCTATGTCGTTTCCCATCCCGCAGTCTTCTATGATTACATGATAGTCGGCGCTCTGCCGGTTGAACTCGGCGGCCAGCCCCGTGATCCATGGGTCGGACATAAAAGCTCCCCTCACAACGATGGGAATTTTATTCACTTTGGCCATTTGGAGGCTTTCCAGAGTTCCGCTGGCGCCGTCTGCGGAATCCAGCCAGAGGAACTGTACGCTTCCGTCCTCCAGCACCCTGAAATCCTGCAGCCTCATTGTGCCGTGATCCATTAAATACGACGTTCCCGTAAAAGACAGGAGGCAGGACTGTGAACCGTCCGCCGGATTTATTTTCACAATCTCCCTGCCGCCGCTGGGAGTGTTGTTAAATATGGCCAGCGATTCGCTGTCCGTGCCCAGATACTGCTGTTCCACAAGGGAATCTGCTATTTGCCCGTTGTCTGCCGCCGCATAGCATCTTCCGTTGGGGTCAAGCTCTGCCAGCGTCCGGCTTTGTTTCACATCATCGTTGAGAATCAGCCAGCATCTGCCGTCGGCAGACTGGCAGAAATCCGCTGCGGAGACGCTGGGTTGAAAGGTCTCTTCATATATAATTTCCCCGGAGGGGGAAATTTTTGCGAATGCGGCGTCAACTTTTGAAGCATCGTCAACGGCTTCCGGGGCGCTTATTGTATAATTGGCGTTGTGCCAGCAGTAGAAATCGCCCTCTTGGCTGACATACCAGCGCCAGACGAGAGAAGAACGGTAAAAAATATAGGATGCGGGAACGCCCTGTATCAGAAGCTCCCGGCTTCCGTCCGGCCGATACAGCCAGATATCTGCCTCTGCTGAACGTGCCTCCGCCCAAATCTGCGCAGGTTCTCCCTGATAAAACTGCATGCCGAGAAGGACATGGGCCATACCTGTTAATGCAATGGCTCGCTGTGGCTGCTCGCCCTCGATGTCTAAATGGAAAATCTCTTCTGATTCCGAAACAATGTCATAATATTCCGTTCTTTCGGTGATGGCAGTCAGGTCGTCCATGCTCGCCTGAATTCTCCGCCATGTCCCTTCTTCGTTTTGACGGCCTGCGCAGCCGGAGAAAAGGGCGCAGCATAGGAGCAGTATTGGGATAAAAGGTATTTTTTTCATGGAACTCTTCCTTTCCGATATTTCCAACAAATGTTACCGGATTTCGTCCAGATACACCTGCACCCTGTTGGTGATAACTTCGCTTACCTGAGCGGCGCTTTTGCTTCCGTTGAAATAGTTTTCGGATTCGTCTAGGATGATGTCAAGGATGGGGGCGGTGCGGATGGGATAAGGCTTCACTTCCTCCACCGCTTTTCTGTATTCCGCTATCTTTTCATCCGTCAGGTCTTCCGCCGTATAAGTTTCCACGAAAGTTATTTTATCATCTATTGTTACAATATTGTGAATCTCTTTTCCGTCTTCCGTCTGTGCTTTCTGCCGTTCCAGCCACAATTCAAAGTTCCCTCTGCTCACGGGAAGACCGTAGTCGGGCGACTGTGCCTCGTCCCCCAGCAGAAAGCAGAGGAATTCCCATGCGCCCTCCTTGCTGGGGGAATTTGCATTGACAGCCATTGTCCGTGCGGAATCTGCCGCCCCATGGCATCCGTCGTCAAACAGGACGCCGCATGTCACCGTTCCCGCGCTTTCCTGTTCCGCACTGCTGTCAAATTTATAAGCATCGTAAAAAACTCTGCTCTCCGCTATGGCGGGAAGCTGGCCTTTCCGGCCGTCGTCGCCGTACCGCTTGGCCGCTTCCAGCATTTTAGGAAACAGCCCGTCGCCGAAATCACAGCTTCCCCGCTCCCAGTCAACCATTCCCCAGAGAGTATCCGTTCCTTTCAGAAATACCTTTAATAGTCCCTGTGAATTCATGCCTGACATATATACTGCATTTTCCTTCCAAGAAAGCAGGGAATCCAGCAGCGTTTCGATATCCGGCTCGTCTCCTCCGCCAAGAATGTCCGCGTCCATTCGATAACCGACAATGTTTGCCCTTGGATTGATTCCGTAGATGTGTTCCCCGTCCCTCCACGTATTAAAAACAAAAGGGAAATAGTCCTCCTCCCGAATTCCGCTTCCTTTCATGTAAGGGCTTAAATCCTTCAGCGCTCCCTTTTCCAGCATTCCGGCGATGTAATCCTGCATAAAATCCGCTTGTATGATGTCCGGGCCTTTTCCGGCGCCAAGCTGGATGCTGGTCAGTCTGGCGAAATCCTCCAAGTCGTTTTCCGCCCCGCAGTCCTCTATTATGACATGATAATCGCCGTTCTGCCGGTTAAAGCTGGAAACGAGTTTTGTGATCCAGCCGTCCGACATAAAATTTCCCCGCATGACGATGGGTGTTTTGTCCACTTTGGCCATCTGAAGCCTTTCCAGAGTCGCTTCGGCACCGTTTCCAGAATCTTTCCAGAGAATTTCGACGCTTCCGTCCTCCGCCATTTGGAAATCCTGCATTTGTGCCATGGAATGTTCTGTGAGGTAGGATGTCCCTGTAAAAGACAGAAGGCAGGACTGGGTGCCGTCCGCCGGATTTAGTTCCGTAATTTCATTGCCGGTCCGGGCCGCGGAATGGAATACGGCCAGCGAACCCTCCGCCGTCCCCAGCAGCTGGTTTCCCCAGAGGGGGCTTTTCATCTGAAACTTGTCGGAGGTTTGGAAGCTTCCTGCGGCAGAGTCAAGCTCCGCCAGCGTTCTCGTTTGTTCGGCTTCACTTTTTAAAAGCAGAAAACACCTTCCGTCGGCTGACTGGCAGAAGTCTTCTACGGAAACGCCGGGGGTAAAAACATGTTCATAAACAATTTCACCGTCGCCGGAGATTTTGGCGAAAGCCGCCTCGGATTTTTTATCGTCATCGATAAGCTCAGGGTGACTGAGCGAATAATTTGCGCTGTGCCAGCAGTAGAAAGCGCCGTCCTGACCCAGATGCCAGTGCCATCCGGAATAATCGCCGGAAAGGGTATAGGAGGCGGGGACGTTCCGCAGCAGAAGTTCGCTGACTCCATCCGCCCGGCAGAGATAGACGTCCGCCCCTTCTGCACAGAGCTGTATCGGTTCTCCTGAATAGAACTGCATGCCGAGAGAAATATGGGCGGTGCCCGGACTTAAATGAAAAATAGCTTCCGATTCGGAGACAATGTCATAATAGTCCGTCCTTTCGGTGATGGCGGTCAGGTCATCCATGCCCGCCTGAACGCCCTTCCACGGCACTTCGCTCGTTTCATGGCTGGCACAGCCGCTTAGAAACATGCAGCATAGAAGTGATATTGGCATGAGACATTTTTTCATGGAAGTCTTCCTTTCTGGTGTTTCCGCCCTTATTTACATACCGAAAAAGAAGGATGGTAATCCCTTCCCTCTTACCGCTGCCTATCATATACTACATGACCAAACTGCATTGGAACCCTGTAGTTGAGGGGGATATTACAGAAATCGCATTGTGAACCTTGCAGTCAAAGGAAGATTGCAGTAACCGCTTCGCAAACCCTGTAATCAAGGAGATATTATCGGATTTCATCCAGATACACCTGAACCCTGTTAGTGATAATCTCGCTTACCTGAGCGGCGCTTTTGCTCCCGTTGAAATAGTTCTCGGATTCATCTAGGATGATGTCAAGGATGGGGGCGGTGCGGATGGGATAGGGCTTTGCTTCCTCCACCGCTTTTCTGTATTCCGCTATCTTTTCATCCGTCAGGTCTTCCGCCGTATAAGTTACCATATATGCCATTTTACCATTTATAGTTCTTATTTCCCGTACAGTTTTTCCGTCGGCCACCTGCGCCATCTGCTGTTCCAGCCGCAGTTCAAATCCGCGCCTGCTCACAGGAATGTGTCCTTTAAAGGACTGTGCATCATCCCCCAGCAGAAACCGGAGGAATTCCCACGCGCCTTCCTTGTTTTGTGAACCGGAATTAATTGCCATTGTCTCTCCGCAGTACACCGCCCAGCGGCATCCGTCATCAAAGAGAACGCCGCAGGTCACTTTTCCCGAGCGCTCCTGCTCCAAAGCGCTGTCGAACCTGAAAATATCCCAGAAAATCCTTTTCTCTGCTATGGAGGGAAGCTGCTCCTTTCTTCCGTCGTCCCCGTATCGTCCAGCAGCTTCCAGTATTTTTGTAAACAACTCTCCGCCGAAATCACAGCTTCCCTTTTCCCAGTCAACGATACCCCACAGAGTGTCCGTGCCTTTCAGAAACAGTTCCAGAAGCTCTTGTGAATTTTTCCCTGACAGATATACGGCATTGCCTTCCCATGAAAGAAGGTTATTTATCAGCGTCTCTATGTCCGGCTCTTCCCGGCCTCCTAAGATGTTTTCATCCATTCGCCAGCTTTCAATGTTCATGCTCGGATTGACGCCGTATATATGTCCGCCGTCCTTCCAAGTATCGAATACAAGGGGGAAGTAGTCCTGTTTTTGGATGCCGCTTTGTTCCATGTAAGGGTTTAAGTCTTCCAAGCCCCCTTTTTCCAGTATACCCGATATATAATCCTCCACAAATCCGGCTTGTATGATATCCGGCCCCTTTCCTGCCGCAAGCTGGATGCTGGTCAGTCTGGCAAAGTCTTTCACGTCGTTGCCCATTCCACAGTCCTCTATAACAACATGATAGTCAGTGCTCTGCCGGTTGAACTCGGCTGCCAGTCCTGTGATCCATGGATCCGACATAAAAACCCCTCTCACAACAATGGGAATTTTATTCACCTTGACCATCTGGAGTCTTTCCAGAGTTCCTTTGACACCGTTTCCGGAATCCATCCAGAGAAGCTCTACACTCCCGTTTTCCAATACCCTGAAATCCTGCAGCCTCATCGAACCATGCTCCATCGGATACGAAGTCCCTGTAAAAGATAGAAGACAGGACTGTGTCCCGTCCGCCGGGTTTATTTTCACGATCTCCATGCCGGTACTGAAAGCATTATTCAATATAGCCAGTGATGCACTGTCCGTACCCAGATACTGCTGTTCCACAAGGGAATCCGCTATCCGGCCTCTGTCTGTTTCCGTAAAGCTTCCGTCTGCGGGGTCAAGCTCCGCCAGCGTTCGGGTTTGTTCTGTTTCATTCCTTAGAATCAGCCAGCACCTGCCATCGGCTGACTGCCGGAAGTCCTCTATGGAAACGCCGGGTTCCAAAGTCTTTTCATATATAATTTCCCCGTAGGCAGAGATTTTCGCAAAGATGCCTTCTATTTTGTCCTCATCATCAACGGTTTCTGGGGATTTTGCAGAATAATTGGCGCCATGCCAGCAGTAGAAATCACCATTTTGGCTGACATACCAGTGCCAGACGAGGAATGTATCGTAAAGGGTATAGGCTGTAGGTATGTTCTGCAGCAGGAGTTCCCGGCTTCCGTCCGTCTGATATAGCCAGATATCCGCCTCAGTGGAATCTGCCTCTGCCCAGAGTTGTGCAGGTTTTTCCTGATAAAACTGCGTGCCGAGAGAGAACCGGGCGCTTCCGGTCTGTTTCAGGACGCTGCCCGGATGTTCATCTCCTATGTCTAAAAGAAATATTTCCTCCGACTCTGAAACAATATCATAGTATTCTGTCCTTTCGGTGATGGCAGTCAGGTCGTCCATGCCCGCCTGAATTCCCCGCCATGTCCCTTCCTCGCTTTCACGGCCTGCGCAGCCGGAGAGAAGGGCGCAGCATAGAAGCAGTATTAGTATAAATGGTAATATTTTCATGGAAGTTTTCCTTTCCGATATTTCCGATTAATGTTATCGGATTTCATCCAGATACACCTGCACCCTGTTAGTGATAATCTCGCTTACCTGAGCGGCGCTTTTGCTTCCGTTGAAATAGTTCTCCGATTCGTCTAGGATGATGTCAAGGATGGGGGCGGTGCGGATGGGATAGGGCTTCGCTTCCTCCACCGCTTTTCTGTATTCCGCTATTTTTTCATCCGTCAGGTCTTCCGCCGTATAAGTTATTGCATCGGTTATTTTCCCATTGACTGCTATTAGCATATGCACGGTTTTTCCATCGGCCACCCGTGCCTTCTGCTGTTCCAGCCACAGCTCAAAGCCGCTCCTGCTCACAGGGATATTCTCTCCATAGGACTGCGCCTCCTCCCCCAGCAGAAAGAGAAGGAATTCCCATGCGCCCTCCTTATTGGAGGAACTGGAATTAACGGCCATTGTCTCTCCGGAATACACTGCCCAGCGGCATCCGTCATCAAAGAGAACTCCGCAAGTCACCTTTCCCTCGCTTTCCTGCTCCGCGGTGCTGTCGAACTTGAAAATATCCCAGAAAATCCGCCACTCTGCAATAGCCGGCAGCTGTCCTTTCCGTCCGTCGTCCCCATACCGCCCGGCGGCTTCCAGCATTTTTGCAAACAGCTCCCCGCTAAAATCACAGCTTCCCTTTTCCCAGTCAACCATTCCCCACAGGGTGTCCGTGCCGTTTAGAAACATTTCCAGAAGCCCCTGTGAGTTTTTCCCGGATAGAAATACGGCATTATTTTCCCATGAAAGCAGGGAATCCACCAGCGTATTTATGTCCGGCTCCTTCCGGCTTCCCAGAACGCGTTCGTCCATTTGACAGCCTACAATATACAGGCTTGGATTGATGCCGTATATATGTCCGCCGTCCTTCCATATATTGAAAACAAAGGGAAAGTAGTCCGCCTCCTGAACGCCGCTTTGTTCCATGTACGGGCTTAAGTCTTCCAGAACCCCTTTTTCCATCATGCCGGAGATGTAATCCTGCACGAATCCGGCCTGTATGATATCAGGCCCCTTTCCGGCCGCAAGCTGGATGCTGGTCAGTCTGGCAAAGTCGTCTATGTCGTTTCCCATCCCGCAGTCTTCTATGATTACATGATAGTCGGCGCTCTGCCGGTTGAACTCGGCGGCCAGCCCCGTGATCCATGGGTCGGACATAAAAGCTCCCCTCACAACGATGGGAATTTTATTCACTTTGGCCATTTGGAGGCTTTCCAGAGTTCCGCTGGCGCCGTCTGCGGAATCCAGCCAGAGGAACTGTACGCTTCCGTCCTCCAGCACCCTGAAATCCTGCAGCCTCATTGTGCCGTGATCCATTAAATACGACGTTCCCGTAAAAGACAGGAGGCAGGACTGTGAACCGTCCGCCGGATTTATTTTCACAATCTCCCTGCCGCCGCTGGGAGTGTTGTTAAATATGGCCAGCGATTCGCTGTCCGTGCCCAGATACTGCTGTTCCACAAGGGAATCTGCTATTTGCCCGTTGTCTGCCGCCGCATAGCATCTTCCGTTGGGGTCAAGCTCTGCCAGCGTCCGGCTTTGTTTCACATCATCGTTGAGAATCAGCCAGCATCTGCCGTCGGCAGACTGGCAGAAATCCGCTGCGGAGACGCTGGGTTGAAAGGTCTCTTCATATATAATTTCCCCGGAGGGGGAAATTTTTGCGAATGCGGCGTCAACTTTTGAAGCATCGTCAACGGCTTCCGGGGCGCTTATTGTATAATTGGCGTTGTGCCAGCAGTAGAAATCGCCCTCTTGGCTGACATACCAGCGCCAGACGAGAGAAGAACGGTAAAAAATATAGGATGCGGGAACGCCCTGTATCAGAAGCTCCCGGCTTCCGTCCGGCCGATACAGCCAGATATCTGCCTCTGCTGAACGTGCCTCCGCCCAAATCTGCGCAGGTTCTCCCTGATAAAACTGCATGCCGAGAAGGACATGGGCCATGCCTGTTAATGCAATGGCCCGCTGTGGCTGCTCGCCCCCGATGTCTAAATGGAAAATCTCTTCCGATTCTGAAACGATGTCATAATATTCCGTTCTTTCGGTGATGGCAGTCAGGTCGTCCATGCCCGCCTGAACTCCCCGCCATGTCCCTTCTTCGCTTTCACGGCCAGCACAGCCGGAGAGTAGGGCGCAGCATAGGAGCAGTATTGGCATAATAGGTATTTTTTTCATGAAACTCTTCCTTTCTGACATTCGTGCTATATTCTAGCAGGCGATAACAAACTGATTCATATAATTAAGTGACGCATTTATGTCTGAAAATTGCAAGAAAGGGGATGAACTATGTTCTCCCCTTTTGCCGTTTTCAATAATAAAAATGGATTACCAAGTCGTTCAAACTATATTTAGAATCTTGCAAAATATTAAAAATCTCCCAATGTTTCATCACAATTTGGATTTGTACATTTATATCGTATATGTAATGTCCCATCCGGTGTCGCTATTGCGTCAGCCATCTTCCATGTATGATCCTCAAACCATTCATAGGTCAAATTTTCCCACTCTTCATGGCCGCAGTCGGCACATATATGCACTGTTCCGACTTCCATATAATGTCCGTCCTGTTCATAATGATATGCTTTCACGCTCTCATATGCCGTATAACATATTTTGTGTTCGCACCAAGCCGCCTGCACAGGCAACACATCCATAGAAAGTATGCCCATCAATGACAGACAGCACAACACTGCTTTCATTCCTCTTTTCATCATAGAAAATTCCCTCCTTAATTAAACCTCTGAACCGACTGTGATGATTTCCCTTTTTATTATTGAAGTACTTGCAGACGGCGCATAGATTATCGTTATACTCCGCCTCTGTTTTTATTGTAATGTGCTCTGCGCAAATAGTCAATAAGAATACTACTTTTACCCACGACAAACGCATGAATGTCTGCTCTCACCCAAGTCCTGAATTGTTGATTTTT
>CAOKFN010000047.1 GCA_948467735.1 uncultured bacterium | reverse complement strand
GCTTCCCCGGCGGAACCGACAAAGGCCCCCGCAGATACATCCCCGGCTCCGGAGAGTACGCCGGAAGCCCCCGCGCCCACAGCGCCGCCGTCGGCCTCCCAAGAACAAAACGGCTATGTGGTAGTCATTGACGCCGGGCATCAGCAGAAAGGCAACAGCGAAAAGGAGCCCATAGGGCCGGGGGCGGCGGAGATGAAAGCCAAAGTGGCCAGCGGCACAGAGGGAGCAGTCAGCGGGTTAAAGGAGTATGAGCTGACATTGATGGTGGCTCAGAAGCTGGAAGAAGAGCTAAAGGCGAGGGGCTATGAGGTCATCATGGTGCGCACCACTCACGATGTAAATCTGAGCAACAGCGAGCGGGCTCAGACCGCCAACGATGCGAAGGCGGATGCGTTTATCAGAATTCATGCCAATGGTTCGGACGACGCTTCCGTTCACGGAGCCATGACAATCTGCCAGACGGCATCCAATCCCTATAACGGGGATTTGTATCGCCAGAGCCGGGATTTGTCGGAATATGTATTGGATGAGCTGGCTGCGGCCGCAGGGTGCGAGAAGAAGCATGTCTGGGAGACGGACACCATGAGCGGGATTAACTGGTGTCAGGTTCCGGTGACAATCGTGGAGATGGGCTATATGACCAATCCGGAGGAGGATGCGCTTATGGCCCAAGAGGATTACCAAGACAAAATTGCGGAAGGAATTGCCAACGGAATCGACAAGTTTCTCGGCGAGTAATAAGGTTCAGTACGGTTTCCGCACAAATGTGATGGGATTTTGGGTGGAAGACGAAAAAGGGGCGGGAAATATGTTTAATTTTGAAGAGGAATTGAAGAAGCTTCCCAAGGAGCCGGGAGTCTATATTATGAGGGACGAGAAAAACGTCATCCTCTATGTGGGCAAGGCCATAAACCTTCACAACCGGGTGCGTTCCTATTTTCGGGAAAATATAGGGCGGGGGCCCATGATTGACAAAATGGTGTCTTTGATTGCCCGGTTTGAGTACATTGTCACGGATTCGGAGCTGGAGGCTCTGGTGCTGGAGAATAATCTGATTAAGGAAAATTCTCCCAAGTACAACACTCTGCTGAAGGATGACAAAACATATCCCTATATCAAGGTGACGGTGGGGGAAGAGTATCCCCGGATTCTTTTTTCCCGCACCATGAAGAAGGACAAGTCAAAGTATTTCGGGCCTTATACCAGCGCGGCGGCGGTGAAGGACACCATAGAACTGCTGAACAAGCTCTATCAGCTGAGAACCTGCAATCGCAGTCTGCCCAAGGATATGGGGCTGGAACGGCCCTGTCTGAATTATCATATCAAGCAGTGCCTTGGGCCCTGTCAGGGATTTATCAGTAAGGAGCAGTACCGGGAGCAGGTAGGGCAGGCGCTGGAATTTTTAAACGGCAATTATCAAACGATTCTTGGCGATTTGGAGCGGAAGATGAAGACGGCGGCGGAGGCGCTGGATTTTGAGGCGGCGGCCGGGTATCGGGATTTATATAACAGCGTAAAGCAGGTGTCCCAGAAGCAGAAGATAACGGACAGCCCGGGGGAGGATAAGGACATTATCGCTCTGTATCAGGACGAACGGGAGGCGGTGGTTCAGGTATTTTTTGTCAGGGACGGCAGGATGATCGGCAGGGAGCATTATTATATGACAAATGTGTCATCCGACAGCAGGCCGGAAATTCTGGAAAATTTCGTGAAGCAGTTCTACGCGGGCACCCCGTTTATTCCCCGGGAATTGATGCTGCAATATGAGATCGGGGATCGGGAGTTAATTGAAAAATGGCTGACCGGGCGGAAAGGGGGCCGTGTCCATGTGCGTGTGCCCAAAATCGGCGCCAAGGAGAAGCTGGTGGAGCTGGCGGCCCAGAACGCGAAGCATATTCTGGAACAGGACAGGGAGCGGCTGAAACGGGAGGAGGGCCGTACCATCGGCGCAGTCAGGGAAATCGCGTCGATTCTGGGGCTGGAACATATTGACCGGATGGAGGCCTTCGATATTTCCAACAGCAATGGATTTGAAAATGTGGGTTCCATGGTGGTATTTGAAAAGGGAAAGCCCAAGCCCAGCGATTACCGGAAATTCCGCATCAGAACCGTGTCCGGGCCGGACGACTACGCATGTATGAGGGAGGTGCTGACCAGACGCTTCCTCCACGGCATGGAGGAGAGCCGGGAATTGGAAGAGAAGGAGCTGGATCAGGAATACGGCAGTTTCACCAAATTTCCGGATCTGCTGATGATGGACGGCGGCAGGGGACAGGTCAATATCGCCCTGTCCGTGCTGAAGGAGCTGAATATTTCCATTCCTGTCTGCGGCATGGTGAAGGATGACAATCACCGCACCCGGGGATTATATTTTCAAAATGTGGAACTGCCCATCGACGTCCGTTCCGAGGGCTTTAAGCTGATTACTCGGGTACAGGACGAGGCCCATCGTTTTGCCATCGAGTACCACCGTTCCCTGCGGAGCAAAGCGCAGGTGAAGTCCGTGCTGGACGATATTCCGGGAGTGGGGCCGGCCAGAAGGAAGGCTTTGATGCGGCATTTTAAGTCCATTGAGGAAATCAAAGCCGCCTCCGTGGAGGAGCTGGCCGGGCTGCCGGAGATTAACAGGCCCGCCGCGGAAGAAATTTATAATTTTTTCCGAAAAAAACAGCCGCAGCCTTAGACAATCCGGCCGTACTGTGCTAAAATGTTCCTAAGATAGCTGAAATAAAGGAGATAAAACAGAATGAGCGTTGCATTGACCCGTCTGATTGAGAAAATGAAGCTGGAAAATCTTACTCCCGAGATCGATGTGGAAGGAATCCGCATTACTCAGCCGGATATCAACCGTCCCGCCCTGCAGATGACGGGGTATTTTGAGCATTTTGACGCCGCCCGCCTGCAGATTATCGGATTTGTGGAGTATACCTACATGGAAGGGCTGCCCGAGGAGGAGAAGCGGGAGGTTTATGAGGAATTGATGGGCTACGACATACCGGCGGTGGTGTTCTGCCGGGAATTAAAGCCGGATCCGCTTTTCTTGGAGATGGCGATTGCCCATCGGATTCCCCTGCTTTCCTCCAAGAAAACCACGTCCGCTTTTATGGCGGAGAGCATCCGGTGGCTGAACGTGAAGCTGGCGCCCTGTATTTCCGTCCACGGCGTGTTGGTGGACGTATTCGGAGAGGGTGTCCTGATTACCGGGGAAAGCGGCATCGGAAAGTCGGAGGCGGCGCTGGAGCTGGTGAAGCGGGGGCATCGTCTGGTCACGGACGACGTGGTGGAGCTGAGGAAGGTCAGCGACGATACGCTGATTGGCTCCGCGCCGGATGTGACCAAGAACCTGATCGAGCTGCGGGGAATCGGAATCGTGGACGTGAAGGCAATGTTCGGCGCGTCCGCCGTAAAGGATACCCAGAATATCGATCTTGTGATCAATCTGGAAGATTGGGATAAGGATAAGGAGTACGACAGGCTGGGTTTGGAGGAGAATTATACGGAGTATCTGGGCAATAAGATTGTCTGCCATAATATCCCCATCCGCCCGGGACGGAATCTGTCCATAATCTGCGAATCCGCCGCGGTCAACCACCGTCAGAAGAAAATGGGCTACAATGCGGCCAAAGAGCTATACAACAGAGTGCAGAATTCTCTGGCGAGAAAACGGGAAGACGAATAAATGAAAGCAGGAAAGGCGGAATGAATATGGGAAGGTATGTATTTGGTATCGACATAGGAGGAACCACCGTGAAGCTGGGGCTGTTCGGTGTGGAAGGGAATGAGCGAATCTGTCTTTTGGACAAATGGGAAATTCCTACGGTGAAAGCCAACGGGGGGGCCTCCATTCTGCCTGATGCTGCAAAAAGTATTCTGGCTAAGATGGAAGAAAAAGGAATCCGGGAGGAGGAGCTGGCGGGCATCGGCGTGGGAGTTCCGGGCGCGGTGGACGTGGAAGGAACCTTGACGGGCGGCGCCGTGAACATTGGCTGGAAGTCTTTTAACATACCCAAGGAGTTGAGGGCATATATTAATGTATCCGTAAAGGCTGTAAACGACGCCAACGCGGCTGCCCTCGGCGAGATGCTGGCGGGGGGCGGAAAGGGCTGCCGCAATATGGCTGCCGTGACCCTTGGCACGGGCGTGGGGGGCGGCATTGTCGCGGACGGAAAGGTTCTCACCGGAGCCTTCGGGGCGGCGGGGGAAATCGGGCATATTCATCTGGAGGATGAGGAGACGGAAGCCTGCGGCTGCGGGAACAGGGGCTGTCTGGAACAGTATGCTTCCGCCACAGGAATCGTGCGTCTGGCGGAGAGGCGTCTGGCCAAGGATGAGAAGCCCAGCGTTCTGCGCGGGGGCCGTCTTTCGGCCAAGAGGGTGTTTGACGCGGTCAAAGCCGGGGATGAAACCGCCGTCCAGATTGCGGAGCAGTTTGGGGATTACCTGGGGAAAGGATTGGCGGCTGTGGCGGCCGTGGTAAATCCCGAGGTCTTTGTGATTGGCGGAGGCGTGTCCAAGGCCGGAGAAATTCTGCTGACCTTTGTGGAACCGGCATTCCGCAGGTATGCGTTTCCTTCCTGTGCGGGAGCGAGGTTTGCTCTGGCGCAGCTGGGCAACGACGCGGGCATTTACGGAGCGGCAGGGCTGTTCATAGACGCAGGGCGGCCCTAGGGCGCCGGACAGCTTCGGGGCATAGGGCAGTCCCGGAGTATGATGCATTCTTGTAAAATAAGGCAATCTTGTAAAGGAAGAGTAATTCGATGATTAGTAAAGCAGTGGTTGAGGCATTACAGAAATATGTACCCGAGGAAAACATACTCTTACAGGAGCCAATGGCAGGCCACACTACCTTTCGGATAGGAGGACCTGCCGATTGCTTTTTGCAGTTGGAGAATGAGGAACAGCTGAAAAAGGTACAGCGGTATCTGAATCTGGTGGGGGTGCCGTTTTTTGTGCTGGGAAACGGCAGCAATCTGCTGGTAAACGATAAGGGATATCGGGGGGTCATTCTGCAGATCGGACAGAAAATGAGCGAGATTGTGGTGCAGGGCTGCCGCATTGCCGCCAAGGCGGGCGCATCCATGGCGCAGGCGGCGCAGGCAGCTCTGAAACACGGCTTGACCGGACTGGAATTCGCCTCCGGCATTCCGGGCACGGTGGGCGGCGGGGTCGTCATGAATGCCGGAGCCTACGGCGGCGAGATGAGTCAGGTGGTGACGCAGGTGACGGTGGTGAACAGCGAGGGCGAGACCATGGAGATCGACAATGAGGGCATGGAATTCGGCTACCGCACCAGCACCATCAAACATAGCCCCTTTACGGTGACGGAGGTTGTCTTTTGCCTGAAACCGGGGGACAGGGAGGCAATTAAGGGCAAAATGGAGGAATTGGCGGCAAGGCGCCGGGAAAGGCAGCCTTTGGAATATCCCAGCGCGGGCAGCACGTTTAAACGCCCGGAGGGACATTTTGCCGGACAGCTGGTGATGGAAGCCGGTTTTCGGGGATTTCAGGCCGGGGGAGCCAGAGTTTCCGACAAGCACTGCGGTTTTATTATCAATACGGGAGATGCGACGGCTGCGGATGTACGTAAAATCATTGGAGAGATTCAGGAGCGGGTGAAGGAAATGTTCCATGTGAATCTGGAGACGGAGATAGTCTTTTTAGGCTGGGAGGACATATGAGATTTGTTGTTGTGACAGGGATGAGCGGCGGCGGCAAGAGCACCGCCCTGAAGATGCTGGAGGACGCGGGATTTTATTGTGTGGACAACCTTCCCGTGTCCCTGATTGAGAAATTTGTGGAATTGATTTCCATGCCGGGCAGCGAGGTGAGCAAGGTGGTGCTGGGGCTGGACGTGCGTTCGGATCAGTCCTTTGAGGACGCCACCCGGGTTTTGGAGGATTTGAAAAAGAAAGGCTGCAAGCTGGAAATCTTATTCATGGACGCAGGAACGAATGTTCTGATCAAGAGATATAAGGAAACCAGACGCATCCATCCGCTGGCCGTGGACGGCCGTGTGGAGGACGGCGTCAAGGCAGAGAGGAAGGTATTGGAAAATATCCGCAGACATGCGGATTATGTGATTGATACCACCAACCTGCTGACAAGAGAATTAAAAGAGGAACTTGACCGTATTTTTGTGGAGAATGGGGAATATAATAGTCTCATGGTAACGGTCATGTCCTTCGGCTTCAAGCACGGCATTCCGGTGGATGCGGACTTGGTGCTGGATGTGCGTTTCCTGCCCAATCCCTTTTATATAGAAGATTTAAAGCACAAGACGGGAAACGACAGGGAAGTGCAGGAGTATGTGATGGGATTTCCGGAGGCGGAGGAGTTCATGGCCAAGCTCACGGATATGATACAGTTTCTCATACCAAATTATGTGAAGGAAGGAAAATACCGCCTAGTTATCGCCATCGGCTGTACGGGAGGAAAGCATCGCAGCGTGACGCTGGCCAACGAGCTATACAGAAGGATGAAGGATAAGGGAACCTACGGGATGAAGCTGTATCACAGGGATGTTGCGCAGGCCTGAAGGAAGCGGAGGGCGCAGGCGGCGCGAACCCTGCCATTGAATGCGGCGCACAAGGACGCGTCTTTTATCAGAACTTGAAAAGATAACTTATTTCTAGTAAGCGGGAGTTTGGGCATATGTCATTTTCGAGTGAAGTGAAAGAGGAGCTGGCAAAACATATCAGTCCTGCAAGACATTGCCGGATTGCCGAGCTGGCCGCGATCATGAATTTCTGCGGACAGTACGGGAGAGACGAAAAAGGCGCTTTTACCATCGGGTTTCAGACAGAAAATGAAGCTGTTGTCAGAAAAGGCTTTACATTATTAAGAAAAACCTTTAATATAGATACGGATACCACATTGGAGGAACAAAAGATGCGGGAGGTTTTTCAAAAGCTGGGAAATCCGGAGGAACCGGCGAGTCCGCTTTTGATGAAAAATGCCTGCTGCCAGAGGGCTTTCCTGAGAGGGGCTTTCCTCAGCATAGGTTCCATGAGCGATCCGGCCAAAGGGTATCATCTGGAATTTGCCTGCAGCGACGAAGGGAAGGCAAAGCAGCTGCAGGGATTGATAAAAGGGTTCGGCATCGAATCGAAAATCATTCTTCGGAAAAAGTATCATGTGGTGTATTTGAAGGAAGGAGCGGGCATTGTTGACCTGTTGAACGTCTGCGAGGCTCCGGTGTCGTTGATGAATCTGGAGAACCTTCGCATTCTGAAAGAAATGCGCAATTCTGTGAACAGGCGCGTGAACTGTGAGACGGCCAATATTGCCAAGACGGTGAATGCCGCCGCAAGGCAGGTGGAAGATATCAAATATCTTCAGATTTATTATGGGCTGCAAAATCTTCCCGCGGCTTTGCGCGAGATGGCGGAAGTGCGCATGGATCATCCGGATGTCCCGTTAAAGGAATTGGGCGAATATTTCAATCCGCCCATCGGTAAATCCGGAGTAAATCACAGGCTTCGCAAGCTGAGTGAAATTGCGGAGAAGGTGAGGAGCTGCCATCCTGCGGCGAAAGATTCCGTGGAATAATCGGATTTCATGGGAGCATCGGAAGCCGTGGAATGGTCAGATTTCGTGGGAGCATCAGACTCTGCGGAATGGTTAGAAATATGGAATCATGAGACGCCATTGCGGCTGCATGCGATTCTTGGAGAGGAATTGCCGCCGCTGACGGCATGACAGGAAGTGTGTAAAAGCTCTTTTAAGTATGGCACAACGGAAGCAGCAGTTGGCGGAGCGTCCGTTGTAATGAAGTAACGCCCGTTAGGACGGGCGGGGAGGTAAGGTTATGACAAAAAGGAATATTCGCGTGAGACTGGAAGGCAGTGCGGAGGCAAGGCCCGTGGCGCTGCTGGTGCAGGAAGCCAGCAAGTATGACAGTATTATCTACATTCAGGCCGGGGGCAGAAGAGTCAATGCCAAAAGCATTATGGGTATGATGAGTCTTGGGATCAATACCGGTGAAGAGCTGGAGGTTTCCGCAGACGGTATAGATGAGAAGGCGGCGGTGGAAGGGATCGATGGTTTTCTGAGCGGCAAGGGAGCCTGATTATCGCCGCTGAATCGTATCAAGAATCGGTAAATTGGCAGGAGGGATGTGGATGAGCAGGAAATTGTTGTTTGTATACAATCCCAAAGCGGGTAAGGCATTGATCAGAAACAAGCTGGCGGATATTTTGGATATTTTTGCCAAGGACGGATATGAGATTACCATAGCGCCCACGCAGAAGAGGGGCGACGCCGAAAATATCGTGGCGGGCAGAACCGGCGAGTATGAGCTTGTGGTCTGCAGCGGCGGCGACGGTACTTTGGATGAGACTGTGACAGGAATGATTCGGAGCGGAATTCGGACGCCCATCGGCTATATACCCGCGGGCAGCACAAATGATTTCGGGGGCAGCCTCTGCCTTCCCAAAAAGATGGTGCGCGCGGCGGAAACGATTGTTCAGGGCAGGAATTTCCCCTGTGATATCGGCTCCTTTAACGAGGATATCTTCGTATATATTGCCGCTTTCGGACTTTTTACCGACGTATCCTATGAAACAGGGCAGGATATGAAAAATGTTCTGGGATATATGGCGTATCTTCTGGAAGGGATGAAACGGTTATCCTCCATACATTCGTTTCCCATGAAGGTTGCTTGGGAAGGGAATGAAGTGGAAGAAGACTTCATATTCGGCATGATTACCAATTCGATTTCCGTGGGCGGATTTAAAAATATCACAGGGAAAAATGTGAAGCTGGATGACGGCGTCTTTGAAGTGACATTGATCAAAAGCCCCAAGAATCCGGTGGAGCTGAACAATATTATGCTTTCATTGCTAAACCGAAATATTGACAGAAACGCCATGTACTGCTTCCGGACCGCGGAGCTGGTGCTGGAATCCAAGGAACCGGTGGCGTGGACGCTGGACGGCGAAAACGGCGGCAGCCATACAAGGGCGGTGATTCGGAACATATGCAGGGGAATTGACATCAGGGTGGGAAATCCGCCGGTAAAATAAATATCGGAAAGATGATGGACAGGGAATCTGCGGGGCAGGTTCTCTGTTTTTGTGCGTAGACCCGTGTAGATGAAAGAGAATTCCAAAATGATTTATCCAAAAACACTTGCGTTATAGAGATTAATATGATATGATGATGATATCAAAAATAATCATAACGATTTGCGATAATAGAATTCTTTCCTAAATGGATTCTATTGTCCCAAAGAAAGCAGAGGGTACATTATGGAAGAGAAAATTTTAAACGGAAAAAAGAACGGAATGAAAGTGCTCTTGTTGATTCTGGCGCTGTATGTGCTGGATATTCTTGCGATTGTATTTTTTGCGGTAAATTTGGAACGGAAGGCGGCGCCTCCGGCGTTGTATACCGCAGGGCTGGTGATAAGCATTATCATAGTCTGCACCGCATGGATTTTCCTGTGCGGGCTGAGAGTGTTAAAGCCTCAGGAGGCGCTGGTGCTTACGCTGTTCGGAAGGTATGTGGGCACCTTGAAGGAGAACGGATTTTACTGGGTGAATCCTTTCTGTACGGGAGTGAACCCTGCGGCCAAGACCCGGCTGAGCCAGAGCGGGGACGTAACCGACGCGGGAAATCTGGCGGCGGCCGTTCAGGGCACGGTCAATGCGGAGGCTTTCAGCAATAAGCTGTCTTTGAAGATCATGACGCTGAACAACAGCCGGCAGAAAATAAACGACTGTCTGGGCAACCCCATTGAAATCGGAATTGCGGTGACTTGGAGGATTGTGGATACGGCCAAGGCCGTGTTCAATGTAAATAATTATAAAGAATTTTTGTCCTTGCAGTGTGACAGCGCGCTGAGGAACGTGGTTCGCATCTATCCTTACGACGTGGCTCCCAATGTGGATACCACAGGGGACGGAGTGGCGGACGAAGGCAGCCTGCGGGGATCCAGCGAGGTAGTGGCCGCCAGAATCCGGGACGAGATTCAGACCCGCGTGGAAGAGGCGGGAATCGAGATTTTGGAGGCGAGAATCACTTATCTGGCATATGCGCCCGAGATTGCCGCCGTCATGCTGCAGCGCCAGCAGGCATCGGCGATTGTGGACGCCCGCAAGATGATAGTGGACGGAGCCGTAGGCATGGTAGAAATGGCGCTGGAACGGCTGAACGAAAAGGAAGTCGTGAAGCTGGACGAGGAACGCAAGGCGGCAATGGTCTCTAATCTTCTGGTGGTATTGTGCGGGAATCGGGACGCCCAGCCTATCGTTAATTCGGGGAGTCTGTACTGATTATGGCGGATAATAAAAAACAGATTCCGCTGCGACTGTCTCCGAAATTGTATGAGGCCATTGCCGCATGGGCGGAAGACGATTTCCGCTCAGTCAACGGGCAGATTGAATATCTTTTGACAGAGTGCGTCAGACAGCGGAAAAAGAACGGAAAGTACGTTCCGGAAGAGTCAGAGGAAGCGTGATGTGGAAAATAGCTATTCCATTTTTGTGAGAAATGTGGTATGATTTGTTAAGAACAAAGTTAGTCTCCGCCTCGGGGCCGTGGACGCGCCTTTGAGGGGGGGACTGCGTCAATTTCTGATTACATGCGTACTGAAACTCGGCGGTTCTGTGTCGAGGTGCGCACGAAATTTATCATAATTAAATGGAGGTAGGTAAAATGTTAGTTTCCGCAACAGAAATGTTGAAAAAAGCAAAAGCAGGCCATTATGCGGTGGGGCAGTTCAACATCAACAATTTGGAGTGGACGAAATCCATTCTGCTGACTGCAAAAGAATGCAAATCCCCCGTTATCTTGGGTGTGTCCGAGGGCGCGGGCAAGTATATGGGCGGATATCATGCGGTCGTAGGCATGGTGAACGGACTTTTGAAGGATTTGGATATCGATGTGCCTGTGGCGCTTCATCTGGATCACGGTACTTTTGAGGGATGCTATAAGTGTATAGAAGCGGGATTTTCATCCATTATGTTTGACGGTTCCCATTATCCCATTGACGAGAACATTGCCAAGACCACCGAGCTGGTCGCTTCGGCCCATGGAAAGGGAATTTCCATTGAGGCAGAGGTGGGCTCCATCGGCGGCGAAGAAGACGGCGTGATCGGCATGGGCGAGTGCGCGGATCCCAAGGAGTGCAAATTGATTGCCGATCTTGGCGTGGATTTCCTTGCGGCAGGCATCGGAAATATTCATGGAAAATATCCCGCCAACTGGAAGGGACTCAGCTTTGAGACGCTGGATGCGGTGCAGCAGCTCACGGGCGAGCTTCCTCTGGTGCTTCACGGCGGCACGGGAATTCCGGCGGATATGATTAAGAAGGCTATCAGCCTTGGGGTGGCAAAGATTAACGTCAATACCGAGTGCCAGCTTGCGTTTGCGGAGGCTACCCGCAAATATATCGAGGCAGGCAAGGACAAGGAAGGCAAGGGCTTCGATCCCCGTAAGCTTCTGGCTCCGGGCGCGGAGGCAATCAAGGCCACTGTGAAAGAGAAAATGGAATTGTTCGGTTCCGTGGGCAAGGCGTAAAGCTGCCTGCGAGCGATCAAGCCTGCCGTTAACGCAGGATGCTTTCCGCTCGTGAGTCGAGGGACGCGGCAAATGTCGGCGGCAGCGGGTATAAATTGTATGAAATTCAGAGGGGCGGCGGCTTTCGTTTTGGAGGCGGCAGCCCTTTGCGATTTTAATGAAACTTTTCTTTGGACTAACCGTCCAATGACAAAAAGAACTTCTTCTGTTATAATATATATCAAACATATCTTAGGAAAAGAAAGGAAGAATGCTATGTCATCCGGCAGCTCTTATTCAGGCATTAATCTGTATGCCACAGGCAGACATATGAAAAAGTTGATAGAGCAGAGCGGATACTCGGTAAGGGATATCCAGCATATGCTGCACTTGTCCTGCCCGCAGCCCATATATCGCTGGCTGAAGGGACAGGTGCTGCCCACGGTGGATCATTTATATCTTATGGCAGGGATACTGCATGTACATATGGAGGAACTTCTGGTGCCGCAGGATAAACCGGCGGGGCGGAGCCTTTCGGTGGATGAGAGCCTATGCCTGAATCGAATGTCCGCTTACTGGAAGCATCTGAGAGGAAAGGCTGCATAAAGCCTGACATCCGTATGCTTCAAAGCAGTGTGGAAGTGAAAAATGAATGACGGAAATCATGATAGATTTCGGATAATAGAATCGGTCTTTTGATTCTTTAATTTTCAACGGCCTTATTTATATCTAAAAGACTTGTCTATAAAATCACAGTAACATTTTATTTCATAGTATGGTTTTCTGTATGCCAAACCCTGTCTAACAATACTCCATAGACGTTTTATGCCATGCTTGGTACAATTGTGTCTGTTTTCTCTCAAAAAGCACACGGAAATCAATTTCGTGAATAATTATGCATGTTCTCGTGTTTTTGAGCGTAATGAGCACATTTAAACCTTCAAAATCGATACTGATTGGGGTGACAATGAATATTTATACTGAAAATTAATTTCCGTGCAAAAAGCAGTGGAAATATTGCCAATAAAGAGTTAAAATAGAAGATAGTGAAACTAGATGTTCGGGAAGGGAGCAGACGGATGAAAAATATTATTCTGGTTGTGGATGATGATAAGACTAATTTGACTCTTGCCCAGAAAATTCTTTTGCCGTATTATCGTATCGCGGCGGCCGGCTCCGGTATGGCGGCTCTGAAATATCTGGAGAACAATCATCCCGACTTAATTTTATTGGATATCAATATGCCTGAAATGGACGGTTTTGAGGTGATGGAGCGGCTTCGGGAAAAGGAGCGGACAGCGTCGATTCCCGTGATATTTTTGACGGCCGATAATCTGGCGGAAACCGAGGTAAAATGTTTCCGGATGGGAGCGGTGGATTTTGTGGCCAAGCCCTTTGTGCCCGATATCTTGTTAAGCCGCGTGAGCAAGACAATCGAACTGGAACAGTATCGGCATAACTTGGAGAATATGGTAAGGGAGCAGGCGGAAAAGATTACGGAAGATGCCCGGCGTATCAGTATGATTCAGGATTCGGTCATTGTTGGAATGGCGAATTTGATTGAGAGCAGGGACGGCAGTACCGGAAAGCATGTGAAAAATACTCAGATGTATGTGAAAATGATTGTGGATGAACTGCATAAACGAAATCTTTTCCCGGAGCTTTTGACGGAAGAATACATGCAGGATATCTGCAAGGCGGCGCCCCTCCATGACGTGGGGAAAATCAAGGTGCCGGATTCCGTGCTGCAGAAGCCGGGGAAGCTGACGCCGGAAGAGTATGAGCTGATGAAGCTGCACACTACATACAGCCGTAAGATTATCAAGATGATTATCGGCGATGTGGAGGATGCGAGTTATGTCCAAATAGTGGAGGACATAGCCATGTATCATCATGAACGATGGGACGGCACAGGATATCCTGCCGGACTGGCAGGAGAGCGCATCCCGCTGGCGGCCAGAATTATGTCCGTGGCGGACGTCTTTGACGCTTTATATGAGGAACGGATTTATAAGCCGCCCATTCGTCCTATTGAAAGAATCATGCAGATTATGATGGAAGGCAGAGGAACCCAGTTCGACCCGGTGATTATTGATGTGTTTATGGAAATGCTCCCGATGCTAAAAGAAGTGCTGCAAATCCAATAGAACCGGAGATACCGAGGAGAAGAAAGAGAGGATGGGCGGCGGTGGAAAGAGAATATAGAGATGAAAAAGCGCAGAGAAGGATGGAGCGCATTGTATTGGCGATATTCAGCATTTATACGGCGGCTATGTTCGTCGTAGCCCAGCTGGGTGAATGGAATATATTTATCAAAGAAGTCATACTTGTCACGGTGGGCGTCAGCTGGGCGGTGTGGCTTAGGAGGTATCGGGATCACATTTTCCGGGCAAAATTCATATCTGTCATGGCGTGGATTAACCTCTGCATGTACGCGTTAAATACACATAATTTTTTGTCCATGCTGTCCACCATGGCCGGGATGGTGGTTCTTCTTGGCATTTTCTGTATTCCGTGGATTCTATATCTGGGAGTGTTTGTGTCTACCGCAGTGTTTCTATATCATGGTTTCATTGTGAAAACAATTTCTATCAATTCCGTGGGCGACGTCATAGGGATTTTTCTACAGATTCTTTCCATCTATACCGTTTCCGGAATTACTTGGATTGTGGTGCGTACTCAGCAGGAAACCAAAGAGCGGCTGATTGAGAATATTCGCGAGCTGGAACTGGCGGAGCAGAGCAAGGATGATTTTGTGGTAAATATTTCTCATGAAATCCGCACTCCCATCAATGCGGTATGCGGTATGAGCGAGGCGATTCTACAGGAGGAACTGCCTGTGGAGGTAAGAAGGGACGTCATTGACATACAGACCGCAGGGAGGAATCTTCTCTCCACGGTCAGCAATATTCTGGACTTTTCGGAGCTGGAAAGCGGAAAGCTGGAGCTGGCGGAAGAGAGCTATAATATTACGTCTACCATTACTGACATTATCAACATGGCGCTGACTCTGCAGAACGGCAGGAATCTGGAGCTGATTGTGGACTGCGATGCCGATCTGCCGAGCAATCTCTTAGGAGACGAACAGAAGTTCAGGCGCATTGTTATGAATATATTGGATAATGCAATTAAATTTACGAAGGAAGGAGGAATTATTCTCCGTATTAAGAGCAGGAAGGAAGAATATGGGACGAATCTGGTAGTCAGCATCCGTGATTCCGGCATTGGCATGGAACGGACGGATATGGAGAAAATCTTTACAAGCTTCAGTCAGGTGAATTCCAGAAGGAACAGGGAGGAAGGCGGCATCGGGCTTGGGCTTGCCATAACGCAGGCGCTGGTTTACCGCATGGGAGGATTTATCACGGTGAACAGTACTCCTGGAGTGGGCAGCAGGTTCAGCTTTGCCATTCCCCAGAAGGTATTGGATGAAACTCCCATTGTATCCATCAAAAATAAGCGGCATTTGTACGCCGCTTTCTATATCAACATGGATAAATACAACTATTCCATAGTACGGGAAGGGTATGAGGATTGTCTGCGGCATATCACGCAGCAGCTTGGAATCATGATTCGGAGCAGCAAGAATCTGGCGGAATTGAAGCGCCGTGTAGAACATGACAATTATTCGCATGTTTTTATCAGCTGGACGGAATATTGCGAGGACAAGAACTTTTTTGAACAGCTTGCCAGAGAGATTACAGTGGTGCTGATACTGAATTACGGACAGGAGACGCAGGCGGGGAGCAATATGCTGCGTATTTATAAGCCGTTTACAATTTTGTCCATTGCCGCGGTGTTTAACGGACAGAAGTCTGCCCAGAGACAGGAAAGGCATATGGGTTCGGGCCAGCGTTTTATTGCGCCTAAGGCAAAGGTGCTTGTGGTGGATGACAATGCCATGAACTTAAAGGTTATGGCAAGGCTTTTACTGCCCTATCAGATTAAAGTGACAATGGCCGGCGGAGGTCAGGAAGCATTGGATAAATTGGATTCCATGGATTTTGACTGTGTATTCTTGGATCATATGATGCCGGAAATGGATGGCGTGGAGACGCTGCATCGAATCCGCAGGAAGCCGGGGATATATTTCCAGTCCCTTTCCGTGATTGCGTTTACGGCAAACGCCATAGGAGGCGCAAGAGAAATGTTTCTTGCGGAGGGTTTTGACGATTTTATTGCAAAGCCTATTGAACTCAGCGTGCTGGAAAGAATGCTCCGACGATATATCCCCCTGAAAAAGCAGATAGCGGTGGAAGATGACATGATGGGCGGAGGCGCGGCTTCGACAGAAGGGGAGATGCAGTCCCTTTCTTCTTCCGTAAAGCGGAATTCTTCCGCAGGCACGAAATCGCCTGTTTTGGGAGGGGAGAAAGCAGAAAGCGATGCGCGGCAGGTATCAGAGGAAGCACGCAGGGCTATGGACGCCCTCGCGCTGGCGGGAATCAATATTCAACAGGGGATTGCCTATTGCGGGGATGAGGAAGGCTTTCGGGAAATTGTTCAAATTTATCATAGCGAGGGGCCGAAGCGGGAAAACCAGTTACAGCAATATTTTCAGGAACAGGACTGGAAAAATTATGTGATTACCGTACATGCGTTAAAAAGCAATTCCAAAGGAATTGGCGCGGATGAGCTGGCTGAGCTTGCCAGAAATCTGGAGATGGCGGGTAAGGAAAACCGCATTGATTATATTCTGGAACATCATGCGGAATTGATGGAAAAACAGGATGCGCTTCTGAGCGTCTTAGCTGAAAACGCGTTTATCTATCCGGAAGGATGGAAAGAGCCTGTCGGGAGGCATGACAGCGGCGGGTATGCGGATAAAGCCGCCGCGGACGGAAGAAAGAATATAAATGGGACGGCCGGGAGCGGAGAAACCATTGTAAAAGACCATGGGGAAAACAAAGAGGAACGCCGGGATAAAGGCAATACCGGAACAGCGGAGAAAATGGAAGAAGCCGCCCGGCAGGAAATAGAACAAAATGCGTTGACAAAACAGTTAGGGCTGCTGAAAGAAAAGCTGGATAGTTTTGAGAGCGAGGGGCTGGCGGAGATTCTGGATGGTTTGGCAAAATACATGTACAACGGAATTCCGTTAGCGGAAGTCATGGAAGAAATCGGGGAAAAGGTAAGCGACTTTGATTTCCTTGGGGCGTCTGACGTGCTGGCGCTCTGGGAAACGCAGCATTCGGTTAGTTAGACGAGGGAGGAAGGGCTATGTTTCAGAAATTAAAAGCAGATATTCTGGCGGCGCTGAATCGGGAGAAGGATTTACAGGAAAGACGCACCCGGATGATTTTGTCGTTTGCATGCCTTGCTTCCATCATCGGAATGGGGCGGGTGGCGCTTGGCGCAAATCCTCTTGTACTGATACCGCTGGCGCTCATGTGCATGGTGTCCGCTGCCGCTTTATGGATTATATTTAAGTATCATCGAATCAGATTTGCTTCTTGGCTTTTGGTTCTGGCTTCAAATGTCATTTTATTTCCGGCGATTTTTATTCTCAGCGGCGGTACGAACAGCGGCACGCCCACATGGTTTGTGCTGGGACTGACTTATGTGTTTCTGCTGTTCCGAGGGCGGGAATTTTTCACGGCCTTTTCGCTTTCCATTGCGGCGTTTATCGCTGTCTATGTCATATCCTACCAATACCCGGAGCTGCTGCCGCCGACGCCGAATTCTTTTTATAGTATATTTGATTCTTTTAACACCATGCTGGCGGTCAGCTGCTTTATCGGTATGCTGTTAAAGGCGCAGGTTTCCTCTTATGAGAGGGAGAGCAGGGTTGTGGAAAGGCAGAAAGAAGAAATCGAACAGATTGCCCGATCCAAGGATGCTTTTTTTGCCAATATGAGCCATGAAATCCGCACCCCCATCAATACGATTATCGGTTTAAACGAAATGAACCTGCGGGAAGAGATTTCCGATGAAATTGCCGAGAACTCCATTAATATTCAAAATGCAAGCAAAATGCTGCTGACGACAATCAATGATATACTGGATTTGTCCAAGCTGGAGTCGGGTAAAATGGAGATTGTGCAGACACAGTATGAGGTCAGCAGCATGTTCAGCGATTTGGTGAATCTGATTTGGGTGCGGGCGCATCAAAAGGAGCTGGAATTCAAGGTGGATATCGACCGCAATATTCCTTCCATGCTGTATGGGGATGAAGTGCGAATTAAGCAGATTATTGCCAATATGCTGACAAATGCCGTGAAATATACGGAAAAGGGGTCTGTTACCCTGTCCGCAAAGGGAGATCGCGTTTCAACGGATGTCTTTTTACTGCGTATTTCCGTGATAGATACCGGCATTGGCATCAAGAAAGAAAATATAGAAGATTTGTTTCGTTCCTTTCGGCGCGTGGACGAGAAGGCAAATCGTAAGATTGAGGGAACGGGATTGGGACTTGCCATCGCCAAACAGCTTGTGGAAATGATGGGCGGCAAAATTTCCGTGGACAGCGTTTACCATAAGGGTTCTACATTTACGATAGAACTGCGGCAGGGGGTTGTCAGCGCGCAGCCCATCGGCGTCATCAATTTCGCGGCGCAGAAGCAGCTGAGCCATCGCATGAAATACAAGCAATGTTTTGCCGCGCCGGAAGCCAGAATATTGGTAGTTGACGATAATGACATGAATCGCATGGTTGCAGTCAAGCTGCTCCGGAGTACGAAGGTTCAGGTTGATACGGTGGAAAGCGGCAGGGAATGCCTGAAGAAGACGGCGGAGCGGCCGTATCATGTGATTTTAATGGATCACATGATGCCGGGGATGGATGGGGAAGAAACTATGAAAGCGGTTCGCAGCCAGACCAAGGGTTTCTGCCAGAAAACGCCTATCATTGCCCTTACTGCCAATGTGATGACAAACGCGGATCAGATTTATCAGGAGATGGGGTTTGACGGTTATCTTGCGAAGCCAATTAACGCCGCGCTTTTAGAGGCCAGTCTGTTGAAATATCTGCCGCCGGAGCTGGTAGAGAATGTTTCCGAAGATGCGGATTCCGATGTAGATGAAATGAGTGATATCAGACAGATTACCAGTCAGAGGAAACGCAAAATTGCAATTACTGCGGATTGTATCTGCGACCTTCCTGAAGATTGGCTCCATAAGTTCCAGATAGAGCTTATGTACTGTTATGTCCATACAAAGGAGGGGCGTTTCTGCGATATCTCCGAGGTATCTTCCGACAGTCTGCTGAATTACCTCAAAATTGAGGGAAATTATGCGCATTCATCCACGGCGGAGCCTTCGGAGTATGAATATTTTTTTGCGGATAACTTGGAAAAAGCCGAGCAGGTGCTGCATATTACTGCCAGCGTTGATTTAAGCGGCGCGTATCCGAACGCCAGTCAGGCAGGTAAAAACTTTGACAATGTAACGATATTGGATTCGGGCCATATCAGCAGCGGACACGGACTTATGGTTCTGTACGCGGCGTCTTTGGCAGAAGAAGGCAAGGGGGTCAAGCAAATCTGTGAAGCCCTGAATAAATTCAGGAATCAGGTATGCTCCAATTTCTTTGTGCCTAGTACGGAAACATTGTTCAGAAACGGAAAAGTCAGCGGCGTTGTACACAAGCTCTGCAAACTGCTCGGACTGCATCCGGTGCTGTATATGTCGGGAAATAAGCTGAAGCTCTGGAGGATAGAGATAGGCAGTATACAGTGGGCTGGCAGGAGATATGTGAAAAAACTCTTTCATAACAGCCGACAGATTGATACCAGCGTTTTATTCCTTACCTATGCGGGATGTACGGTTCGACAGCTGGACGAGATATTGGAAGAAGTGAAGAAATACGTGAACTTTGAGAGAATTATTCTGCAAAAGGCATCCGCGACCGTATCCAGCAACTGCGGCATAGGCACGTATGGGCTTATGTTCGTCAGAAGAGAAGAGTAAAGAAGGCCGCAGGACAAAAAAGCATTCGTCCCGCGGCATGGCCTAAAAGCTGAAAGGAAATGAGGACTGAAATTCTCCTGAAAAGGGAGGATGCCAAGGAACTTAGTTCCTTGGCATTTATTATGAAAAAGTTATTTAGTAAACAATAAACTGTAGCCTGCGTTTTTAAGTGGTCGTTTTGTTTGTTGGTAATTATAGTATAAGAGATAGAAATGTATAAACAATGATAATTAATTGAAGATTGATTGAATGAATTGTGAACAAAATATGAATACTTAATAAAGAAGATAGGAAAACGAAAAATGATATATCTAAAGAAAATTCAGTTTTTTATGGAAGGGATGGAAAGGGTATTATATGTGACGGATAGTGCGGAGACTGCGGAGCGGCTGCGGCGGGAGGGAGAGGCTGTGCTTATTTATCTCCATGCAGGAAATCACGGACAGGATTTTTCCCAATATCTTTTCGCGGTGGAGGATCCGGAGGAACTGGAGCCGGAGTATGTGGAAAGAGTTTATAGAAGGCTGAAAGGAATGCCTTGGAATATTATGGATACGGCAAGGTGCAGAATCAGGGAGACCACGCCGGAAGATGTGGAAGATTTTTATCATATCTACAGCCATCCCTCCATTACAAAGTACATGGAAGGATTATATCCTGAGATGGAACAGGAAAAGCAGTATGTCAGGGAATATATTGAGAAGATTTATACATTTTATGGATATGGCGTGTGGACGGTGGTGGAATTAAGCAGCGGCGCGGTGATCGGCAGGGCGGGTTTCTCCGGCAGGGAGGGATTTGAAAGTCCGGAGCTGGGCTTCCTCATAGGCGTCCCATGGCAGCGCAAGGGGTATGCGCAGGAAGTATGCGAGGCAGTTTTGGACTACGGCTGGGCCGCCTTGGAATTTGAGCAGGTACAGGTATTGGTTGAACCGGGCAATATTCCGTCTTTGAAATTATGTGAGAAGCTGGGCTTCAAATATGAAAAAAATGTATCGCTGAAAGACAGGGAGTGCCGTCAGCTTATCATCAAAAATCCTTGGCACAGAAAATAAACTTGAAATAATTTATTTTTTGGGGGATAAATAAATGCTGCAGTAGATTTCCTTTCGTTTTTCGTCGATGGTATGTTCAATCTCCCGCTTTATCTCGTCCACATGCAGCAGATCGCAGATATAGCCGCTGTAGCGCGTATCTTTCATGCCGTCAAATTCTTCCATCAGCTGTTCCAGAGTTTTCCCAAGACCGTAAGGGCGGCCGATATTATCGGTGGCGGCGTCAATGCTGTCCGCGATACTGATAATGTTTACAAAGGGCTGGTTGTCCGTATGCCGTTCACGGGGATAGCCGCCGCGGCCGTTATACCATAAATGATGCAGCAGCGCGCAGTCGTGGATGCATTTTACTTCCAGCGTCATATTTCGCTGATAAATTTTAGAGAAATTGGCCGGATGTGCTTTGATAATCTCAAATTCGTCATCGGTAAGGTTTCTGGAGGAATTGGATACATAATCCAGACAGAAATATTTTCCGATATCGTGGAACAATGCGCAGTTTTCCATCAAAGCAAGGATTTCCTGTTTGTTTTCAGAGCAATATTCCCAGCTGTGTCCGCTGACGCCGTCCAAATACCTAGGATTATGTTCCAAAATGTATGTTAGGAGAATAAGACAGATTTCTTTTGCCATCATGGTATGTACATACAAGGCCTTGTTTGCGTAAACAGTGGCGTTCAGCACCATATTCTTAAAAAAGTCAAAATCAACGATATTGGACGCCGAATTGACAAGCATCAGCATACAGTAATTGGTCTGGTAGCTGCCAAAATTATGCTCCAATTCTTTTGCCGCTTCCAGAACATGATTAATGATTTTTATGCTTTTTTCCAGAATATACTGCTTTTCGTAGCGGCTGCATTTATATAAATAGTCCATATAATATGCATTGGCCGTAAATAAGGCGGAAAACTGTTCCATTGGAGTATGGTCTGCCCGAGGGAGAGAATATTCCTCAATCCTGTCAAGCAGTTCTTCCATGGAAAGCTCTCCAAGGTGATAAGAAGCCTGTGCGCAGTACAGTCGTAGGAGGACTCTGTCAGCAGTCAGGCTTTGTACGTTTTCTGATTCCAGCACGGTTTGTAGTTCATTTCTGAGTTCCGCAATCAGCGGCGCGTCTTTTTCCAGATGAATCGTCGGTTCAGGCGGCGCGGCATTGGTTTTCTCTGCAAATTCGGCTCTGCGGCAGGCTTCCAGAGCAAATCCCAGTGCGTTTGATTTACACATAACAAATTGAGCCTGAATGAACTGCGACTGAGTAAACTCTTCCCCCAGCTTGGAACCGATTTTGTCAAACTGCTCTTTGATTTCTCTATATTTTCGCAAACCAAAGGTCATATCTTTTCGATTGATAACGCTTAACAGCCAGCAGTTAATCAGGGAGCGGATGTTTTTTTCAGGGAGCTTTTCGATGTCGTCAAGATATTGTTCGGCCATAAGAGTGTAGGCGCTGCCTTCGTAATCGTCAAGGTGTTCCTTCATCATGATGTCAAAAACAGCGCAGCGTTCCAGCATTGATATGGTTTTTTTCAGATTTCCCACAGCTTGATAGTACCGAAGCAATAATTTGGAAATACGAAGCGTAATGGGGGTATCTAGGAACTGCTGGGGAGTGGGCATAAGAAGTCTTGAGAAATCGTTCAGCATCCCTTCGGCCTCAGCATCCAGAAGGCCGGGCGATTTCTCATATTTTTCAATGTATTCCCGTATCATGGCATTGTTGGCTGTCTGGATTTGCTTCTTCTCAAAGGAGATATCCATCAGCTTTTTGATAAGGTTTTCTTTGGTATCTTCCGCGTCAAAGCGCACCGCGTCCAATTCGTTGTAGCGCTCCAAATTCGTCTTGTAATCTCTGTAGTCCATTCTGCCCATGCCCCGCCGTTATATTTTTCAAAACAATCTGATATTATTATAGCTTTGACAGGAAAAGAAATCAAGACGGGAAGAAGTTTTTTTCCGGTCCGGCACATAATGCTTCACAATACGAAGCTTATGTGCCGCCTGAAATCAGATATGCCGAATTAACGCTTCTGAAAAGTTTACTTGTTTATCTTCCATAAAAAATCTGGGCAATGGGAGAATCCGGCGACAGGATAACGGTTTTATTGCCGCCTTTCATGGATGCCTTTAAGGCGTCCAGACTGCGGACAAAGGAGTAGAATTCCTGCTTGGACTCATCATTATAGGCTTCGGACAAGATTCTCATATATTCGGCTTCTCCCTCCGCAATCAGGATGGCGGCTTCTTTTTCAGCCTCGGACAAAAGAACCGTTACTTCCTTGTCGGTAGTATTTTTGATGATCTGGGCTTCGGAGCTTCCTTCTGCCGTGTAGGTGGCGGCAATATTGTCACGCTCGGAAATCATGCGCTCATAGACGGCGGCTTTGTTGTCGCCGGGAAGGTCAAGCTTCTTTGTCTCAAAAGCCAGAAGCTCAATACCGTATTGTTCAAGGGAGGTGCCGATGTTGGCCATAATGGCGGCGGATAATTCGCCGTTTCGGCCGGAAATCACATCATCCTGAGTGGTGCTGCTGATAATGTTTTTGGTGGAGTTGTATACGATGGCGTCCAGCCGGCTTTCAGCATTTGTGATAGAAGAATTCAAGGTCTGGGCAAATTTCTGAGGGTCCACAATGTGCCAGAGGATATAGCTGTCGCAGATCATGGTCTTCTTGTCGCTGGTGATGACGTCGGAAGAAGACAGGTCATAGAGAAGCACCTGCTTGGGCAGAGTATCCACGCTTTGGATAAAGGGAATCTTGAAGCTGATGCCCGCCTCCGAGATAACGTGATCAATTTTTCCGAATTGGCGGACCAGACTGTATTCATTTTCCTGAGTGATGACGATGCTGGACGCGCTGGTAATCAGTACCGCAAATAATAAAATGACAGATAATATTTTGGCTGTAGTTTTCATATGGATTCCTTTCTGACCGCCTGCTGCGGAAGGGTGTGGGGTATTATCTTTTCGGCAATGTCCGAAAAAGCAATCAACGGTTTGAATATTACGGTTCATCCGAGGGCTGCAAATCAGCAGCTTTGGAAGAATCGGTATTGTCCGAGTCTCCGGTAAAGGATTCCAGAGGATAGATGGTCTGTACGCCGCCGTTCCCGCCTTCGATTAAGATTTTCAGATCCGGCAGTACGTCTTCCATTGTCTCATAAAACATTCGCTGCTTTGTGATGGCGGGATTCTTTATATATTCCGCATACATTGCGTTGAAACGTGCCACTTGGGCTTTTGCTTCATTGATGCGCTCGGTCTTTTGGGCTTCGGCGTCCTTGATTATGCCGTCTGCCCGAGCCTGTGCGGAGGGAAGCTGCTCGTTGCGGTACTTATTGGCATTGTTCAGAGCGGTTTCTTTTCCCTGCTTTGCGGTTTCCACGGCTTTAAATGCCTCCATGACTTCCACTGTGGGCGGTTCGGAGTCCTGAATGGTGATATTCACAAGCTGGACGCCGATATCATGCTCTTCCAGACGTTCCAGAATCATTTCGCGGATGGCGGCCTGAATTTCGTTCTTTCCCGTGGTCAGCACATCATCCACAGGATAGCTGCCAATAACGGTACGAATACAGCTCTGGCTGATATTTCTTAAGATTTCAAGAGGATTCTTGGAAGCAAACATTGCCTTGACAGGATCGCTGTAACGGTATTCCACATAGAAATCGACGTCAATAAAATTAAAATCCGAGGTGATCATCAGAGACTCGTCTTCATTGACCTGATTGGAGCCGGTATTATAGCCGATGGAAAGTCCCTGAATGGTGGTGTTCACTTTTTTTACCTGTTGTATCAAGGGGATTTTAAAATGAAGTCCCGGTTCCGTGACGGCCTGAGGCCTGCCCAAAGTAATTAATACCGCCTGTTCCTGTTCTTTGATTTCGTAGGCAGAATTGAACAGCAGAAAGATGAGCAGAAAAATTATGATAATTATACCTGCAAACAAACCGGCGGATCTGTTTTTCGTGGGAGGATTGTTCTGCCCCCCGTTCATAGTTTGAAAGCCGTTCCTTCTGTTGCGAAAAGAATCTCCGTTCATAATAAGTACCTCCTTTGCGCAGGTCAATCATCCGTCCTCTAAGGGAAACGATTGACTATTGTATCAACTTAATAATACAATGATACGACGAAAACGTGGATACGTCAATAATATTTCTATAACCTTTTTCTAAAATGTTGAGGACGGCGCAGGGTATGGTATGAGGAATAACAAAAAGACCGGAGAACCGAGGCCCTCCGATCTTATGTAATTGAATAACTTAACGATGTGAGTCTTGAAGCCTAAAAGAACTTAACAGGTTTTTGAGCAGTGCTGCCTGAGAGGACATTTCTTCACTGGAGGCGGCACACTCTTCGCTGGTAGCCGCGTTTGTCTGGACTACGTCGGAAATCAGGTCAATACTGCGGTTGACTTGGTCGAGGGCGGCAGTCTGCCTTTCCACGGAATCCACGACGGTGGACATTCTGGAAGTGACGTTGCCTGCAAGACGGTTTGTCTGTTCCAAAGAGGCGTTTACTTTTCGCAGCGCCTGACTGCCTTCGCCTACGGCAGTGATGGAGCTTTCGATGAGTTCTCTGGTCGCTTTGGCCGCCTCGTCGGATTTGGCGGACAAACTGCGGACTTCTTCGGCAACTACGGCGAATCCCCTGCCTGCGGCGCCGGCCCGCGCGGCTTCCACGGAGGCGTTCAGGGAGAGAATATTGATTTGGAACGCAATATTTTCCATGGCGGCAATAATCGTACTGATTTTCTCCGTGGAACCGGAGATATGTTCCATTGCGGTATTTAATTCATGGACGCAGTCTATGCAGGTATTCAGCTGGGCGCCTGCCTGGTTGACGAATTCGCCCGCCTCCGCGGCAGTGTCCGAGGTCTGTCGGGCATTTTTAGAAATATCCGATATGGTGGCGGAGATTTCTTCCACGGAGCTGGCCTGTTCCGCAGCGCCCTGGGCCAATTCCTGAGCGCTGTCGGAGACTTGGTCGGACCCTGCGGAGACAAGTTCGGCGCTGGAGGCAATCTGGCCCATGGTGCTGTTCAGCTTGGCCTGAATGCTGTCAAGGGATGTTTTGATAGATAGAAAATCACCAAGGTATTCCTGACGGGCGCTCTGTGTCAAAATGCCGTCGGCAATTCGGCTTAGGACTTCGGAAATCTCTCCGATATAAGCTTTCAGGCGGCGGACGGTATCTTCAAATATCTGCCCCAGCGCGCCGATCTCGTCATTGGATCGAACATTGACGTGAAGCTCCCTGCCGTCGGACAGGCCCAAATCTCCGTTTTCCAGACGCTGCGCCGCTTGTGTAATCCTTCCCAGCGGGGTGGAAACCTGCTTTTTGAGATAGGCGCTCATCAGAATGATGCAGAAGACAATCACGGCAAGGCTGACGATAGCGGTGGTTAAGGTTACGTCCCGTGTTTCTTGGGCGGCTTCCGCTTTGGAGATTCCGGAGAAGATCAGGCCGTTCACCTGCCCGTCGCTTCCTCTTGTGGGCACATAGGAGCACAGATAGCTGATGCCCAAAATATCGGCTTCGCCCACATAGGATTGACCCTGCTGCAGTACGATGGTATTCAATTCAGAAGAGAGATGCGTTCCGACCACCCGTTCACCGTTCTGCATTACGGTGCTGTAGGCGCGGGTATCTCCTTCAAAGATAGTAAATTCACAGCCCATGAGGCTTTTCAAATCATCCAGCAGGCGGTTTAAATCCTCGCCGTCGGCCGCCCGGCTGAGTTCCCGGGCCAATATATTGGTTCCGTTGGTACAACGCTGTTCCAGCATCCTTGTTACCAGAGAGTTGAATGTAAAGATACATATGGTCATTGCCAGCACAACGGAAATGGTCTGCATAACCGCCGTGACAATACCGACCTTCAGACCGATGCTCTTGTGTCTTTTCTTCGTTTCGCCTTTGGTTGTTAGGACTTGATTCATTTTGATTCCTCCATTTTTAGTAATGTTGATAGGAAATGACAGCTATCTTTTTCAGCATACCATAGACCAATGATTTTGAAAAGATACTTTTCAATGTTAAAATATTTTTCCTAAAACCTGTCTGAACAAAGAAAATATTACGGAAGGACAAGGCCCTTATTGGAGGTATCCAAAATGAAAGGATTATGTTATACTATCATGGATTGTTCGGAATCATTCCCAAAGGGCAGAGGAGAAAACAAGACAAGATTGGAGCGGATATGAAAATCGTGGCATGTGATGACAGTGTGGAGGATTTGTTGGAAATAGAGAGGCTTTTGTTAAAATATAAGCGGATTAGCCCGAATGTGGAGTTTGAACTGGAACTATTTTCGGATGCCTGCGAATTAAGCAGGAAGATACAAAAAGGAGAGCTGGCGGACATTTACCTGCTGGATATGATTATGGCTGAAAAAGACGGCATTGACATTGGCAGCCAGATTAGGAGGAACGGAAAAGAAAATGTGATTATTTATATTACCTCTTCCGCCGATTATGCTCTGGAGGCTTACGGGGTACGGGCGGTGAGATATCTGCTGAAGCCCATTGACGAGGAGAAGTTTTTCGAGGCGGTGGCCTATGGAGCGGCTTTTGCGAAAGTGAAGAAGGATCCGGCCTTTCTGGTAAAGACAAAAGAGGGACTGATTACCGTGCCTTTTTCCAGAATCGAAGTGATAGAAAATGCCGCCAGAAGGTTAGAACTCCATTTGACAAATAAAGAAATGATTAAAAGCCTGATCATCAGGAAATCTTTTGACGAGGAAATCAGGGAAGCGGCGGAGGACGGGGATTTTCTGCTGGTACATAAATCGTTTCTGGTCAATTTGAATTACGTTAAGAAGCTGGATAAGAGCGACATTGTCATGGAAGACGGCAGAAGGGTCCCGATCAGCAGGTCGAAGGCGGCGGATGTGAAGAAGGCATATTTTTTATTTGTGGCGGAAAAGTATCAATAAAAACCGCGGCTCTGACGTCGCTTTATAATGGATGCTGTCTGCGAAATTTTAGGTGTTTTTTGTGAAAAAGGGGAACGGATACTATCCTTGAAAAAGAGTATAATAATAAGGATTCTGTAATCGCTGGCATTTCGGAAGAAGGGAGACACTTTACATGCAGAAGACTTTTATTAAGTATGTCTTTGTCATTGTGACGGCAGCTATTTTCCTCATATTGTTTTTTAATTTATTATTTACGTTTCATTCCCTTGAAACGCAGCAGTTTGAAACTTTTCTTGCAAAGACGGAGCAGGTGATACATACGCTGGAAACGAATCAGACCGAATTGGAGATGATGAATGAGAATCTGGACGAGGATTACCTGACGCGGGCAAAGGCGGCCGCATATGTATTGGACAGGCAGCAGGAGGTGTCCATGGATGTGGAGCAGATGCAGTATCTGGCGGAGCTGCTCAATGTGGACGAGGTTCATTTGATCGATGAAAACGGCATCATTGTGTCCGCCTCCGTATCACAATATATCGGTATCGATATGGATGACCATGAGCAGACTCGCGCGTTTCTGGCGCTGCTTGAAAGCGAGGAGGAAGAGGCGTGGCTGATTCAGGACGCCATGCCCAACGCGGCGGAAAATAAAATTATGAAATATGTGGGGGTTGCCAGAAAGACGCAGAAGGGGGTCGTTCAGGTGGGCTTTGAGCCCACAAGGCAGATGGAGGCAGAGTCAAGGAATACCTATGAATATATTTTTTCCAAATTTCCTACGGATGTGGGCGAGGAGCTTTTTGTGGTGGATCGCACGTCGGGAAAGGTTCTGGGACATTCCGGCGGTATGGACAGGGAATTTCAGGCGGATTGTTATCAGCTGGATCGGCTGATGGGCAGTCTGCAAGGGGACTTTATCCAAGGGGAGAGCGGCAGGGATATGTATGTGGTGAGCAGGGAATACGGGGATGTGCTGATATGCGCCGCGCTGCCGGGAGATATTCTGCTGGGAAAGCTTATGGGGAATACCTTCAATACGCTTATGTATTTATTATTTGTGGAAATGGCGGTCATCCTTTTGTTAAATTATCTGGTCCAGCGAAAGGTGATTGACGGAATACATCATATTATAGAAAACCTGTCCGCAATCACAAAGGGTAATCTGGATACGGCGGTGTCGGTGGGGGGCAACAGGGAATTTGAACAGCTGAGTGAAGGAATCAACACGATGGTCAAAAGCCTTGTGAGCATTTCCAACCGCATTTCCGCAATCATAGAGATCAGCGGGATTCCCTTGGGCGCTTTTGAGTACAAAAAGGGGGACGGGCATGTGTTTGTGACGTCGGGGGTGAAAGGGCTTTTGGAGATTTCCGATGAAAGAGCGCCCGTGTTATATAAAAATGCCGCCGTATTTGATCAGTACATTCGGGATACCTTGGAAAATCTTGCGGAAGGAGAAAAGGATGTATATCAAATCAGCGAGTCGAAATATGTCAGGATTCATATGTCGGAAACTGCGGAAGGATGCCTTGGAGTGATAACGGACGTGACGGAAGATATGATGGAGAAGAAGCGGATGCAGTATGAAAATACACATGATCCTCTCACGGGATTATATCAGTATGTGTATTTTAAGCAGCTGGCGGCGGACATTTTGAAAAATATGTCTTTCGGAACCGTGAGCGCCATTGTCATGCTGGATTTGGACTACTTTAAATCCATCAACGACACTTTTGGACATAATGCGGGAGACCAGTACCTTCAGGGATTTTCCGCGGTGATGAAATCCATGCCTGCGGAGCATTTCCTGACCGCAAGGCGTTCCGGCGACGAATTCTGCATGATGATTTTCGGCTGCGGGGGAAAGGAGGAAATTATCGGATGGCTGGATGCGTTCTACGAGGCTCTGAGGAAAAAACAGATTCCTTTATCGGAAACGGAGGTGAGAATCATAAGCGCGTCCGGAGGATTTGCATGGACGGCAGATTCGGAAGACAGCATATATGAGCTGCTCAGCCATGCGGACGAGGCGCTTTATGAGGTAAAGAGGGAGACGAAAGGCCGATATACGGAATATTGCCAATGAGATAAGTGACAGGCTGCCAATTATATGATAAAATGGAGATAAAAAATAGGGGGGCGTGATTGTGCCCTCCTATTGCATCTCTATATGGAAAGGCAGGGTGATTGATGTGAAATTTCATAATGGCTGCTGGCTGTTAAAGGAAGGATATGCCAGTTTCTCGCCGGCGCAGGTCTATGAGGTGAAGAGAGGAAGGTCGGAGGCGGTATTGTGTGCGCCGACCGGGAAAATCAGGCACAAGGGAGATACCTTGGGCGGCGTGAACCTGACAATCCGGATTACGGCACCGATGCCGGAGATGATTCGGGTGCAGGTATGGCATTTTAAGGGCGTGAAGGACTCGGGGCCTGAATTTGAATTAAATCTGCCTTTGGAAAATCCGGGGGAGGCGGGCCAGAGGGAAGAAGAGAGTCAAGTGGCGGTTTTGGAGGAAGCGGGCCGGGAAGAAAACGGTCGGCAACCGATGGTTTTGCCGGAAACAGGCCGGGCGGAAGAGAGGGCGCTGGAAGCAGAGGAGACAGAAAAGAATTTAATTATCAGAAGCGGCCGTTTAAGCCTTGTGATTGATAAGGATAGCTGCGCCATGCGCTATGAGCGGGACGGCGAGCTTCTGACCAAAAGCGCGGGAAAAGACCTCTGCTATGTGAAGGAGGACTGGAAGGGCCTAGCCTATGATAAGGGCGGGAACGCTTATATGTGCCAGCAGCTGGGGCTTTCCGTGGACGAGTTAATCTACGGGCTGGGGGAGCGCTTTACCCCCTTTGTGAAAAACGGGCAGAGCGTTGTTATCTGGAATGAGGACGGGGGCGCCAGCACGGAGCAGTCTTATAAAAATATTCCGTTTTACCTGTCCGGCAGAGGGTACGGCGTATTTGTAAACCATACGGAGAGAGTAGAATTTGAGATCGGGTCCGAACAGGTACATAGGGCGGCCTTTTCCGTACCCGGGGAGAGGCTGGATTATTTCTTTATCAATGGGCCGTCCATGAAAGAGGTATTGATGCGTTATACCGGCCTGACCGGCAGGCCCGCCCTTCCCGCCCAGTGGACCTTTGGGCTGTGGCTGTCCACATCCTTTACCACGGCGTATGACGAGAAAACGGTGACGGGCTTCATAGACGGAATGCTTGAGAGGGGAATACCTCTTTCCGTGTTTCATTTTGACTGCTTTTGGATGAGGGAATTTCATTGGACGGATTTTATTTGGGATGAGAGAGTGTTTCCGGATCCCAAGGGGATGCTTCGCAGAATCAGGGAAAAGGGGATTAAGGTCTGCGTCTGGATCAACCCCTACATTGGTCAGGAGTCCGCGCTGTTTGAAGAAGGAATGGAGAAAGGATATTTCCTGAAACGGGAGAACGGGGACGTCTGGCAGTGGGATATGTGGCAGCCGGGGCTGGCCATTGTGGATTTCACAAATCCGGAAGCGGCCGCATGGTATCAGGGGAAGCTGAGAGAGCTGCTGGAAATGGGCGTGGACTGCTTTAAGACGGATTTCGGGGAACGGATTCCCGTGGACGCGGTATATCATAATGGGGCGGATCCGCTGAAGATGCATAATTTTTATGCGTATCTTTATAACAAAACGGTTTACGAAGTTCTGGAACAGGTAAAAGGAAAAGAAGACGCGATTCTCTTTGCCCGGTCGGCAGCGGCGGGAGGGCAGAAGTTTCCCGTTCATTGGGGCGGGGACTGTCAGTCCGACTATGAATCCATGGAGGAGAGCCTTCGGGGCGGCCTCTCCCTGACAAGCAGCGGATTTGGCTTCTGGAGCCATGATATCGGGGGCTTCGAGAGCAAATCCACGCCGGATGTATATAAGAGATGGGCGGCTTTCGGCCTGCTGTCCACCCACAGCCGCCTTCACGGCAGCACTTCCTATCGAGTCCCGTGGTTATATGATGAGGAGGCGGTGGATGTGGTGCGCTTTTTTACCATGTTGAAGCTGGAGCTTCTGCCCTATCTCTACAGCAGCGCGGTGGAAACCTCCCAAAGCGGGATACCGATGATGCGCAGCATGGTATTGGAATTTGAGGAGGACATGAACTGCCGTTATCTGGATAAGCAGTATATGCTGGGAGAGAAACTGCTGGCGGCTCCCGTCTTTCATGAGGAGGGAATCGCCCGTTATTATCTGCCGGAGGGCTGCTGGACCAATTACCTCACCGGGGAGACTGCGGAGGGAGGCGTATGGAGAAAGGAGCGGCACGGATACCTTTCCATTCCGCTGTGGGTTCGGGAGAACAGTATCATCCCCACGGGAATCCGCCATGAGCGCGCGGATTATGATTTTGGGGGAAATATGGAATTTCGGGTGTACGGCTTAAAGAGTCAGGCGGAAACGGTGGTTTACCAGCACGGCAGGCAGACGGCGAGGGCGTGCGTCCGCAGAGACAAAGATGCGGTGACTGTCCATGTGACCGGCGCCGCCGGATGCCGGATGCGATTTGTGGGCTGCAGATTAGCTGAGATTGAGGAATGCAGGTTAGCCAAGAATGCGGAAAGCGGATTATCCGGAAATGAAGAAGGACTTGTAACGTATGAAGGAAATGATACAATAGTGATATTGAAGTCGGAAGAAATGTGCAGAGAATTTCTAAGCTCATAAAGGGAGTATATTCTAAACTCATAAAGAGGAGCAGATGTACCTTCTCCGTGTACTGGCTAAGAAAAGCGGCGGTTTCCCAGAGCGGAGACTGCGCATGGGGGATTCTGTCAATGTATTGCGCTATTGTCTGAGGCATAATAGAAACATACAAAGGCTTCTGAGGATGAGCTGAAAAACAGAAATGACATGATGAAAAATTGAAATGACATGATGAAAAACAGAAGTGACATGATGAAAAACAGAAATGATATATGGAAAGAAACGTCCGGTTTAGCCGGGGGTTTTAGTATTGACAGGCTGGGAGGCGTAACAATGGAAGAGGACAGTTTAAGAGAGGCCGCGGAGGCACTGACCGCGAAGCTGACGTTGGAAGAAAAAATCGGCATGATACACGGCGCCGGGTTATTTGAGACCAAGGGGGTGGAGCGGCTGGGAATTCCTCCGCTGAAAATGTCCGACGGGCCCATGGGGGTGAGGCAGGAATTTCAGCGAGACAGCTGGAAGGCCGTGGGAAATTCGGATGATTATGTGACATATCTGCCCTGCAGCAGCGCGCTGGCGGCTTCGTGGAACAGAGAGCTGGCGTTTCATATGGGCAGCGTTTTGGGGGAAGAGGCAAGGGGACGGGGCAAGGACGTCATTCTGGCGCCGGGAATTAATATCAAGAGAAGCCCGCTCTGCGGCAGGAATTTTGAGTATTTCAGCGAAGACCCGTTTTTGACGGGAGAGATGGCGTCGTCCGTGGTGCGCGGCATCCAAGAATGGGACGCGGCGGCATGTGTGAAGCATTTTGCGTGTAACAATCAGGAGACGGATCGGCTTCAAGTGGATGTGGGAGTAGAGGAGGAAGCGCTGAGGGAAATATATCTTCCGGCTTTTTATGCCTGTGTGAAAAAGGGAAACGCGTTGACGGTCATGGGGGCTTACAATCGGCTGTATGGGGAGCACTGCTGTCATAGCGGGTTTCTGCTGGAGGGGATTCTCAGGCAGGAGTGGGGCTATGACGGTGTGGTAATCTCCGACTGGGGCGGGGTGCATGATACCTGTCTGGCCGGAAATTCCGCGCTGGATATTGAAATGTCGGTAACGGGCGATTTTGACAAATATTATATGGCGGCTCCTTTGAAGGAAGCGGTGGAGAAGGGCTTGGTGGAGGAGCGCAGGATAGACGAGAAGGTATGTCATATTTTGATGCTGATGATGCGTCTGCATATGCTGGACGGAAAGCGGAAGACGGGAAAATATAACACGCCGGGGCATCGCGAAAAGGCGTTGGACATTGCAAGAGAATCCATAGTGCTGTTGAAAAATGAAGAAAACCTTCTGCCCTTGTCCCAAGAACGGATCAAGAAGCTCCTTGTCATAGGGGATAACGCGGAGCGCCTTCATGCCAATGGGGGCGGCAGCGCGGAAATTAAGGCATTGTATGAAATCTCGCCGCTGATGGGCATAAAAATACTGCTGGGAGGCAATGTGCAGGTGGATTTTATCCGAGGTTATGATGTGCAGGAGACGGAAGCAGACGGGGAATATGACCGGGAGCGGGAGGCAGAAGAGGAATGCAGCCGGGAGCGGGAGGCAGAAGTGGAATGCGGCCGGAAAGCGCAGGCTGATGGAGAATGGAACTGGCAGTCGGCGGCGTCCCAATATGATGCGGTTATTTTTATAGGCGGACTAAACCATGAACAGGATAAAGAGGGCGGCGACCGCAGGGATATGAAGCTTCCTTACGGGCAGGATCGGCTGCTGCAAAAACTGCTGGAAATCAGGCCGGATACGGTGGTGGTTTTGATTGGAGGCAGCCCTGTGGAGATGGGCCGCTGGATTCACCGGGCTAAGGCTGTTTTGTGGAGCTATTATGGGGGAATGGAGACGGGAAGCGCTCTGGCGGAAACCCTTTTCGGCAGAGTCAATCCCTCCGGCAGACTGCCCGAAACCTTTTACAAGACCCATACGGATTGCCCGGCCCATTGCGTGGGAGAATTTGCACAGGGGAAGAAAGTATTTTACAAAGAAGGTGTTTTTGTGGGATATCGTTTTAATGAAACTTTTGGCGTAAAGCCGGAGTTCCCGTTCGGATTCGGCTTGTCATATACCTCCTTTGCCTATGCCGATGGCAGGATAGAGAAGCAGAATGGCCGATGGAAGGCACAATGCAGGATTGCCAATACCGGAGAAAGGCAGGGGGCGGAGGTGGTTCAGCTCTATCGAATCCGCCCTGATAGGGACTCGGAGCCTGCTCAAAAGAAAAAGCCCGCAAAGGAGCTGATTGGATTTGAAAAGGTATTTCTACAGCCGGGAGAGAGCCGCATGGTATCCATTGAGGGAGAGGGCAGTTTGGAAGGATATCAGGTGGGAATCGGAGCGTCCGTGGAAGATATCCGCATTCTATTATAATTTGATTTCCTCTTTTTGGCCATTTTAAGTCCGGTAATCAAATTTGATATTATTTGAGTTTCCGCGTTTTTTGTCCGCTTCCTGCAAAGCCTTATGAATACGAAACGGATGGAAAATTGTCAGTTGTGACTGCTCCTTTTATGGAAAATACAGATTTTATGCGGGTTTCAGAGGAGCAAGTTTCAAAAACAGGGAAACTCAAATTGATATAAGAATTGATTTTTTCTACAGAAATTAGTATAATGTGGCCATGGCAGCAGATTGATTTCAGCGGGCGGCAAGACAAGCGCAGGCGCGGGCTTTCGTCCAACGGATGCCCCGAGACATTTGATTCCCGCAGGCATACACTGCTTGTTGAGCAATGCGCAGGCATACATGCTTATAGGTATTTTTGGCGAATGGGGCGAAGGGCCTATTTTCCTAAAGGAAATATCAATGTGTCCATAAGACACATTCTACAGGCAGCGCCGCAAGATTGGCGCCCCGACGTCTGCCGAGAGGCTGTCGGCTGAGTGAAGAACATACCATAACAGAGAAAAGGAGAGTGTCCCCATGAAACAGGATTTGATTGTCATTTTGGATTTGGGCAGTACGCAGAATACGGTTCTTGCCCGGGAAATCCGCGCGCTGGGGGTATACAGCGAGATACATCCCCATGATTTGACCGCGCAGGAGCTGAAAGCCCTTCCCAATGTGAAGGGTATCATTTTAAACGGCGGCGAAAACCGCGTGGTTGACGGACAGGCCGTGGAGGTTGGGGAGGAGCTTTATACGCTGGGAATTCCCATGATTTCCGTGGATTATCCACAGTCAAAATGCGGCGTCCGCTTACAGGAGCTTCCGGACGGGGAGACTTTGAAGAAATTCCTGTTCGACGACTGCAGGGCGGAAGCCAACTGGAACATGAAGAATTTCATTGAGGATCAGATTGAACTGATTCGTCAGCAGGTGGGAGATAAGAAAGTACTGCTGGCGCTGTCCGGCGGGGTGGACTCTTCCGTGGTTGCCGCCATGCTGATCAAGGCGGTGGGACAGCAGCTGGTATGCGTACATGTCAATCACGGCCTGATGCGTAAAAACGAGTCCGAGAGCGTCATAAAGGTATTCCGGGACGAGCTTCACGCCAATTTGATTTATGTGGACGCGTCAGAGCGTTTCCTTGACAAGCTTGCCAATGTGTCAGACCCGGAGCAGAAGCGCAAAATCATCGGAGGGGAATTTATCCGTGTCTTTGAAGAGGAGGCGGGGAAGCTGGAGGGAATCGATTTCTTAGGGCAGGGAACCATTTATCCGGATATCATTGAGAGCGGCACCAAGACGGCGAAAATGGTGAAATCCCATCATAATGTGGGAGGACTTCCCGAGGATCTGAAATTTGAATTAGTGGAACCCTTGAAACAGCTGTTCAAAGACGAAGTGCGCGCCTGCGGCGTGGAGCTGGGACTGCCTCGCGACATGGTGTACCGCCAGCCGTTTCCGGGGCCGGGGCTTGGAGTCAGGTGCCTTGGCGCAATCACAAGGGACAGGCTGGAGGCGGTCAGAGAGTCCGACGCGATTCTCAGGGAAGAATTCGCGAAGGCAGGACTGGACAAAAAGGTGTGGCAGTATTTTACAGTAGTGCCGGATTTCAAATCGGTAGGAATGAAGAACAACGCCCGGGTGTTTGAGTACATGGTAATTATTCGCGCAATCAATACGGTGGACGCGATGACGGCTTCCGTTGAGAAGGTGGATTGGGAAGTGCTGGAGAAGATAACGAACCGGATATTGGCAGAGGTGGAGCATGTGAACAGAGTGTGCTATGACATGAGCCCGAAGCCGCCGGCGACCATTGAATTTGAGTGAGGGGATGGGATTAAAAAACGAGTATTTATGCGGATTTTAAACAAATTTGTTTAGACTCTGGAAACGATTTGGCAACATTTTTCATATCACGCATTAAATAATTACATCAAAAGGCATATGAAAAACCTTGCTGATTTGCGCGAGCAATGAGGAAAATGGGAATGCTTGCATTTCCATTTGACGAATGCCGTGACAACCGCACGACAGTGCGGGTTCAGATATGTAACTGAATATCGGCAAGGTCTTCTTATGCTTATTTCTGTTTTTTAGCTGTTTTCTTTTCTTCTTTCTCTTTTTCCTGTTGTTAGCAGGAGATATTTTAGATTGGTTTTCCTTTCAAAACCGCATTATTTTGATACGGCTTTATCGCTTGTTTATATGGTTTCAAAGCTGGTGTATCCAAATTGTACCCATGCATATCTTGTGAACAGATATTTGCAGCGTACCATAATTAGCTACACAGTGTGCAGCCAATTTATATTTGTCTTTGCATATGTTTACCCAATACAGCACAACATTCGGCAAAGGCAGACTGCTGATACTGAGCATCTATCTCCTCCACACATTTAAGAAAATCATCTAACTTCTTTGCGCAATCGTTTTGCGTTCATAATTCGCTCATCTGAAATGAGCGAATTTTTCTCATGACCATTCAGCAAATCCAAATACCTATCACACGCCTTACAAAGCACCATAATTCCGGATGCACTAATATTGTATTCCGGATCATCTATTTGAGCAGTTATGGCAGCGAGTGCAAGTCCTTCCGGTCCGCAAAATAATTTCCCAAGCCTGAACTCTTTCACATCTTCTGCTTTCATAATATCCAAACACCCTGCCAATTCCGTTTCACTTACATTACATCTTACACATAATACTTTTATCTGTTCTGAAATAGTCATAATTACTCATCCTTTCTTCACATATTATAAATGTGTTTTATTGACAAAATAAATATTTAGCTTATAATCCCGTCTTTGGCAGTAGTATGGACGATGAATCGCTGTAACCCCAGTAT
>CAOKFN010000046.1 GCA_948467735.1 uncultured bacterium | reverse complement strand
AGCGCGGCATTCAGATCGGCGAACAGCGCGGCATTCAGATCGGCGAACAGCGCGGGACAGATAGAATCAACCGTCTGAATTCCCTTCTGATTCAGGATCAGCGCCTTGCAGATTTGGAACGCTCTGTAAGGGATGCTGATTTCCAGAAACAGCTGCTGGAAGAATACGGCTTTTAAAGCCAAAAGGAAAAGGCATGTCAGCGCAGTCTGAGCAGAAACCGAATGAAACCCCTGCATCCAAAACAGGCAGTGCCTGTACCGGGCTGCATATTTGGTTCCAGTCATTCAAAAACAGATCGACTTAACAAAATAAAACCGCCCGGCGCTGCCAGCGCCAAACGGCTTTAGATATGCCCCGAAGGGATACACTTATCTAAACATCCATATTGTATCATCTCCGGGAACAGCCTGCAGGTGAATTCCCGAATTTTCTCCGGCAGTCCGCAGGCTGTTATTTGTATGCCCCAGAATCCCCCTGATGGAATACAGGAACGGCACCTTCAACCCCGATGCATTCTCCCAGCCGGAAGTCAGAAGCTCCGACAGGGCTTTCGATGCGGTGTCAAAGATTATATCATCTGACTGTCGCTAACCGCAAAAAATTTTTTAATATTTTAAGCATTTATCCGAATGTCTGTGGGCCGAAAATGCTGATAAACACTGGATTTTCTCCATTTTTATCAGCATTTCCTCCCACTGTTTTTTTAAGTTTCCTTTAATCTCTTTTTCAGCCCATCCTCCTGTCCGTTCCGTCCGCTTTGCGCTGGCCGCTCCTCTGTCTGCGGGCGCTGAAATACGCCCGAATTGATTCCCCTAAAAACTTATGGCAAAATATTCCTTCATCTGTTATAATAATTTAGTCGGCTTCATAGTCCGGTGTAATTCTGAAAAAAGCTGGTCCGGTATCAGTCGAAAAGAGTTAGTCCGGAATGATTCCAAAAAAGAAGACGTAATTCAAAAAGGAGTTCGTGCATTTCAAAAAGGGGACTCACTCTCTTAGGCAGGGGGTATCAACTTGACAATATTAAATGTTGATCTGGATAATACTTTGATTTATTCCTATAAGCATGATATCGGTACGGACAAAACAGCCGTTGAATTATATCAGGGCCGGGAGATATCCTTTATGACCGAAACTACCTGCGGACGCCTGAAAAAGATAAAAGAAAATGCCCTTATTGTCCCCACCACCACCCGTTCCATAGAACAATACAACCGAATTAATCTGCGGATCGGCCCGCTGGAATATGCGCTGGTCTGCAACGGGGGAGTCCTGCTGGTAAACGGCAGAAAAGATGTTTCGTGGTATGAAGAATCTGCCGCCATGATTCAGGAAAGCATGCCTGAATTGGAAAAAGCTTCCCGTTTTCTGGCCAAGGACAGCAGACGGATATTTGAACTCAGATGGATAGAAGGCTTGTTTTTATTTACCAAATGCAGCCCCCCTGAAGAAGTGGTAAAGGAATTGAGAAGCAGTTTAAATCCCCATACGGCTGATGTCTTTCACAATAAAGAAAAAGTATATGTGGTTCCGAAGAACCTGAATAAAGGAAACGCCGTCCAGAGATTTCAAAAATGGATTCATGGAGAACAGGTCATTGCCGCCGGAGACAGTGAATTTGATATTCCCATGCTCCGTGCCGCCGACGTCGGCATAGCGCCCCATGGGTTTAAAGAAAACTATCAAATACCGTTTCCAGTAGAAGAAATGGCCGGAAGCCAGCTGTTCTCGGAAGAAATGACAGGTAAAGTATTGGAAATTTTGAAAGAAAAATCTATCGAATCATTATCAAATAAAAACTATAAAATTGTCTCGAAGCAAAAGCAGCCGCAGTGTAGAGACGAAACCAGAATAGGAGGCACAGAAATTTGAAAAACAGTACTTTGTATTACAGCGTGGGCCCGCTGCTCTATTGTCCGGCCAACAAAACAACCATTGCCCAGTCAATTATCAACGAGAAATTCGGCCGACAGTTTTCTCTGGCGCTGTGTCTGGAAGACACCATAAACGACAATTTCGTTGCGGAGGCAGAACAGGATTTGCTGCGATCTCTTGAGGAGATTTATCAGGCCCGGGAACGGAAGAATTTTTATCTGCCAAAGATTTTTATCCGTGTGAGAAACGGGGAACAAATCACCGGACTCACCATGGCGTTAAAGGAAGCAGCGGATATCGTCGCAGGCTTCATTATCCCCAAATTCTCTCCTGCGAACGCCTGCGATTACATACATAAAATCATAGAAGCAAATGAAGCTTCCCACAAAAAACTCTATATGATGCCGATTTATGAAAGCGCCGATATCATAGACCTGCGCACCAGATATGATGTGCTGTATTCCTTAAAAGACATGCTGAACCCTATTGAGGAGCTTGTATTAAATATCCGTGTGGGCGGCAATGATTTATGTAATTTATTCGGTTTCCGCAGACATTCGGATGAATCCATACATGAGATAAAGCCCGTCTCCTCCATTTTTTCCGATATTGTTACCGTCTATGGGACGGAGTATGTGATTTCCGGCCCTGTCTGGGAATATTATGCGGGCAGAAATTGGAGGGAGGGGCTGATTTCTGAAATACACGACGATATCTTGTGTGGTTTTGTGGGAAAAACAGTCATCCATCCCAACCAGATTCCGGTGGTAAACGCCTGTCTGCAAGTCTCCGAAGGAGATCTGCGGGACGCCAAAAACATTCTAAATTGGGACGACAACAGCGCCGCGCTCGTGGCCGGAAACCAAAACGGACAGCGCATGAATGAATACAAGACCCATGTGAACTGGGCCCTGCGGATTCTCAGGCTTGCGGAAGTGTACGGAGTCAAAGAAATTGACGGCGCTTATCTATAATTAAAAGCGCCGTCCTATCAATAACGGAGTCATTCTATGAACGCCCCCGTTCTATAAAATCATTTGGGGCGTCTCAATATAGGAGACGATGCTGTTTTTCTTTTCATAGCTCCAAGGAATTTCCCTGCCAAGCAGTTTATTTAAGGCAATCAGAGGGATATTGACCCCTGCGGCAAGACAGCTCATCTGCAGTCCTCCGGACATTCTGGTATTAATCTCCAGCAGATAGGGAATGTCGTCCTTACATTTGAATTGAATATTGCAGGGAAATTCCAGCCCGCTGATTTCCATGATGCGTTCTGTCATCTCAAGAATCTTCTCATCATAGATGATCTCCTCATGTCTGGCGGCGCCCTTATATCTGGGAATCGCAATCAATCCGCCGGCTGTCTGAAGGCAGTCCACACTGATTTCCTTTCCCGGCAGATAGGGCATAACCATCAATCTGTCAAAGGGCTCCACCGCTTTGAGCCATGCCCTATATCGATCATAGGGAACCGAATTTCCGGCGTATAATTTTAACAGATGATATGGATTTTCATCCTCCGTAATTTTGCGGAAGCTCATGCCGCCCTCGTCAAAAACAAATTTAACGCATACCTGATGATATTTTGACTTAATCTGAGCATACGCTTTTTCAAATTCTTCCACCGTATTGGCCTCACAATATTCCGGAATAAATAAGCCGCTCTCCCGAAAAACATCATAAGCGCGTGCCTTATCCGACAAAAGCTGCAATTTGGAATAATCGTCCGCCATGATTCTGACCCCGATTTCATCAAATCTGCTTTTGTTTCTGCTGATATCGAGCATCTTCCTTCGGGGGACAAAAACGTCTATTTTATGGTCAATACAGAATTGAATACAATCCTCCACATAGGCGTCCCCATCCGTGACAGGCTCCTCATACCATTCGTCGCAGACATTCCGGATCACCGAATTGGACTGTTTGTTTGTTCCCGCAGCCCAGACCTCTTCCCCATAAAACCTGTTTTCCTTCATCAATTCAATCAGCCTGTAGGAAGTGCTGAACCAATGGTTAAACCATACTCTAATCATATTAATCTCCATTCCAATGTATCAATAAATCCGCGCCGCACTGTCCGCTCAAATCAGCAAATTTTTACGCTTCGGCTATCTTTTTAATAATGCCGCAGCATTTATAATGGTTCAGCGGATAGTATTCCACCGGAACCTGCTTTTCCGCCGCAAGCCTTGCAATATGCTCCAATTCGGAACTTCCACGATATCTTTCATCAATCAAAACCTTCCACGGCACACGGCGCAGCAGAACCCTTGTGGTCTCGCCTACGCCCGGCTTTACAAAATTGATATTGTCTATGCCGAACTTGGCGGCAATATTTTTGACTTCATCAATCCCGTATCCCTCCATGGAATGTTCCGTCCTCTCCGGCGGAATGGAAAAGGTAAATTCTCTTTCAATAGCGTTGATAAATTCATAGGATAAATCCGAGTCTTTTAATTCCTCATAATACACCGCGCCGTGGAAATCCCGTTCCCCTATGATATCGTCTCTGAGAAAAGTCCTGCTGATCAGCCCGGATACGGTGCTGTTAAGGCAGGAGCTTGGAATCAGTATGTCTTCATGAGTTCCGCATAGCCCCGTCACATTGGCCGGATCCGCAATCACCGCAATTTCGGAGCCGACTCCCTCATAGGCCTTGATATCCTTCTCCAATTCCTTAAGAATGGCGCCTTTTCCTATCCAGCCGTCCACAAAGAGAAGCTGCTTTGGCCCGTACTGCTCCAGAAGATATTTCATGGCATTGTCGTCGATGCCCCTGTCCCTGATAATGGAAATAGAATAATGGGGAACATTCCATCCAAACCGGAACCGGATATAACGCTTGATTAAGATTCCTATGGGGATTCCGGCTCTGGCCAGCGATACCAGCACAACATCCTCTCCTTTTTGGGCCGCGATTTTTTCCGAGAGACGGCCCACCGCGTCCGCGGTTCGTTTCGCATATTTGGATAGAGCTTCTTCGTATACTTCCATATATTCTGCCGTGGGAACATATTCAATGGGCAGCATTTCGCTGTAATGCCTGCCCGATTGTATCAGTTTTTCCCGCTCCTCCGTGGGCCGAGGCTGAACCATGCCCGTAATGTCCTTTAAAAGCAGTATCACATCCTCTTCCGAATAAGAACTTCTCATCTTCCGCTCCTATCTGTCCGCCGCGCATTCTGCCTGTTTCAAGCGGCCTTATTTTACTCCCTTTTCGGAAAGGCGCTTCCGTCGGCTTGTTCCCGGCAGCGCGAAATTTACTCTCAGCCGCACCATCTCACCAGATATACCTTCTCGTTCTTTGTTCTCAGCGCATTCAGCAGGGAGATCGCACCCTTCCCGCCGCTTTGAGGCGCGTCCGTCGTCACAATCACAACATCGTAAGAAGCAATGTCATATACATAAATCTGCCGCTCTTCCTCATACTGGCTGTACAGCGCATACCGCTCATGCAGAGGATATTCTGCCGCCCGGCTCACCTGAATGGGACTGCGGGTGGCGGCATGGAATCTCACGAAATGTCCTCTTTCCTCCAGACGTTTTCCCGCATACAGCCCGGGGAACATAAATTCCTCCGTGCCCAGAATCAGAATTTTCTCCTGTCCCTCCAAGGGAATCCGACGAATCATTTCCTGAAAAAACGCCTCGCAGGCTTCCTCATATTTCTCCGCGTGTACAAGCCTGCGGCTGTCCGCGCGGCCATGGATTTCGAGGCAGGCCGTGTATCCTCCCTCTGTTTCACTGGCGCTTGAATCATGGCATGGAAGACCCTCATTGCGGCAGAATGCGCTTCCGTCCCTGCACAATGCATCCTTCTCATGATATATTCCGTCGTTTACCACGGACTCCGCGGCCTGCGGATATTTGTCATGCTGAGTTTTCACCAGATAATGGACATTGATATTGCGGTTTTGATAAGCCCCAAGGGCTTCCTCCGACATGCCGTTCAAAAGAGAGGCGACGGAAAAATTTATCCTGGAGAAATCTATATCGCGATAACATTGTTCCATTGCCGCGATAAGATTGCAAATGGTCTTTCCGGTGGTGATTTCATCCTCCGCAAAAATCACGCGGTCAATCCGCCCCATGACCTTGTCCAAATCTTCCTTTACCAGCTTCTGTTCCGACGCGTGGCTGTGTTCCTCCGAAAAATAAAGATAAGAAACGCCCTCTATCTTTTCCCTTGTGGTCTGGATATAATCCGCTCCAAGGCATAAGGCGATCTGGGCCCCGATGGCCGTGGCAGTCTCCGCGAAGCCCACGATCAGTATTCTTTTGTTCCTGTATGCTTCCAGACATTTTGCAAGCTCCGAGAACAGCCCAAGGGCTTTTTGAGGCGAAGCCGGAATATGCTTTCCCTGAAGAGGATTTACCACCAGATAATTTCTCTTTTTATTGTTTTCTCTTTTTGCGATTCTTACCAAATCATTTTCCGTATACATCCGTTTCCTCTCCTATGAAGAAATTCCTATTTTCCCGCGAGCAATGAGCCAAGTCAACGAAGTTGTCTTTGTGCGGCGGGGTTATTGACTTCCTTCATAAAGAAATTCCGTTATCGCCCCGGCTGTTTCCGACAATGAATTACCCCTCTGTCCAATGCGGGGTATCCGGCCTTAATTTCCTCTTTCCGGCAAAAAACAGCCACACATTTGCCTGCGCCCCTGTCCGGCCGGAAAATCTATCGGTTTGCCAGCTCCGTGGTAATTTCCTCCCAGCTCACATCCTTCTCCGCCATAAGCACCATCATGTGATAGAGGAAATCGCTGATTTCATACTTTATTTCATTGGGGTTGGGATTTTTGGCCGCAATCACAATCTCCGTCGCCTCTTCTCCCAGCTTCTTTAAAATCTTGTCAATTCCCTTGTCAAACAAATAATTGGTATAAGACCCTTCCTTGGGATGTATTTTTCTGTCCTTAATGACATTGAAAACCTCCTCAAAGACCTGCAGGGGATTCTGGGCCTCCTCGTACTCCTTCTTGGCAATCCGGTTAAAAAAGCAGCTTCTCGCCCCTGTATGGCAGGCCGCTCCTACTTGGGAAACCTTGGCCAGAATGGTGTCCATATCGCAGTCCGCCGTAAGGCTTTTCACATACTGGAAATGCCCGCTGGTTTCGCCTTTCAGCCACAGCTCGTTCCGGCTCCTGCTAAAATACGTCATCCGTCCCGTCCGCAGTGTCCGGGCATAGGCCTCCTCATTCATGTATGCCATCATCAAGACCTCCAGCGTCCGGTAATCCTGCACAATCACAGGCACCATACCTTCGCTGTTTTTCTTGAAATCTTCCCATTGGTAAGCCGCGTCAAAGCTTTCCACCATAATTCCGTTCTCCCTGCACAGACCCTTTAGGGCCGCAATCTCAAAATAGTTGTCGTTTATGGTATTTCCGGTCACGCCGCACACCTGTTCATATGCAAAAATTTCCATCAGCTTATTCAGGGCAATCTGGTTCACCTGAACAAAAAACGGCAGGCTCACCGACTTTTCCGTCTCCCTGATCTGGTGGGGATTCATAAGTATCAGCTCCGACACATACCGCTCCAGCAGTTCCTTGTGGGCGGTGAGCGTTTCCGCTTTTTCGTAGGAGGCAAGAATTTTGTCTTTGCCGAATTTCAGGGAAACCTCCTCCGCAATGGCAGCATTTCCTTCATCTTCAAAATCCAGAACCGCCTTCTGGCAGCCTGCATAGAGCAGTTTTTTGATATCCTCCATGCGCTTTACATTGCCCGCTCCGATGACGTCCATTTCCGCCGCGGCGCAGATTTCCTTTATCATATCCAATGCCGCCTCGTGGGCCTCATCCCCCTCACAGTCCTCAGACATGTCGAATACAATCAGCCCGTCGGCATTGTTCCCATTGTATAAATGAACCAGCCGCAGAGGGTCCGTTTCCACTACGGAAATATCCTTCAGGCTTCGCACCGCATGTCCGCGGTATAAGTAAATACAAGGAACAAATTTTTTCTTAAGCATAATGACACCCCCTGCCCGCCAAGGGCGGACATTTTATTCATACTTTTTTGCAGACACACTTTCCTGCTGTGTCCATCTGCATTTTTAACAGGCATCCCTTCCTATGGAGCGCATCCACGTTTTTGCGGGCTGCCTTCGCACTGTGTCTATCCGCATTTTTGCAGGCTCCCCTTTATACTGCGTCCATCCGCATTTTTGCAGGCTTTTTTTCGTACTGCGTCCATCCGCATTTTTACAGGCTCCTCTTTGTGCTGAGTGCATCCGCATTTTACAGGCTCCTCTTTGTGCTGAGCGCATCCGCATTTTACAGGTTCCCCTTTATGCTGAGCACATCCGCATTTTACAGGCTTCCCTTGGTGCTGAGCACATCCGAGATGCGCTCGTCCATGCCCGCGGCTTGGTCAAGAGCCTTGGCGAAGGCCTTGAACATGGCTTCTATCATATGATGGGCGTTGCTGCCGTCCAAAAGCTTTATGTGCAGATTCATGGCCGCGCTGTAGGACACCGCATAGAAGAACTCTTTTACAAGCTCCGTATCCAGCCCGCCCACATGTTCTACGGGAAAAGAAGCGTCGAAATTAAGGTACGGCCTTCCGCAGAGGTCCACGGCGCAGAGCACCAGCGCATCGTCCATGGGCAGAATGCAGGAGCCATAACGGCGGATCCCCTTTTTGTCCCCCGCCGCCTTGGCGATGGCCTGCCCCAGAACAATCCCCGTGTCCTCCACCGTATGATGCCCGTCCACCTGCAGATCTCCCGCCGTCCTGCATTTCAAATCAAAAAATCCATGCTTTGCAAATCCCTCCAGCATATGGTCAAAGAATCCGATGCCTGTGGAAATTTCCGATGTTCCCCTGCCGTCCAGCTCCAATGTGACGGAGATATCCGTCTCTTTCGTTTTCCTGTCAATCCTTGCCGTTCTCGCCATTTTTTACTCCCAAACCATTTCCATCAACATGCCAAAACCGTCCGCTTTGTTTTTCATCTCTCTTTTCGGAAAAACGGGCCAGCTGCTTGACAACTCTTCAAACTAGAAGCAGCCTTAAAAAACGCTGACTAATATCACTATCATAATTACAAAAATAATATTAAATATCCATGTCCGCTTATTTCCTAAATTCACTGTATAGCCAAACCCGCTTTGCGGTCTCTTGATAATGACTCTTTTATCTTCTCTGTTAAAATATATTCTTCCCATTAACCAGCCGCCGTCTCTATTGTTTGATTTCATAGAGTTCTCCTTTATCATCTACTCAAACCTCACCCGGATGCTGTTTGCATGGGCGGTCAGGCCTTCGCTTTCCGCAAAGATTTCAATCTCCCGGTGTACCTGCTCCAAGGCATCCCTCGAATACGAAATAATGCTGGTTTTCTTGACAAAATCATCCACGTTCAAAGGCGAGAAGAACTTCGCCGTCCCGTTGGTGGGCAGAATATGGTTCGGCCCCGCAAAATAATCCCCCAAGGGCTCGGAAGCATATTCTCCAAGGAAAATCGCCCCCGCGTTGCGGATTTTTGTCATCACCTCAAAGGGATTGGCGGTCAGGATTTCCAGATGCTCCGAGGCGATCTCATTCACCGCGTCCACAGCGTCCTCCATGGTTTCCGCCAGAAGAATATAGCCGTAATTGTCGAGAGATTTTTGTATGATATCCTTTCTGGACAGCTGATTCACAAAAACATCCACCCATTGGGAGACCTTCTCGGCAAGCTCCCTTGAAGTGGTAATTAAGATGGCGCTGGCCAATTCGTCGTGCTCCGCCTGTGAGAGAAGGTCCGCCGCGGCATACTTGGGATTCGCGCCCTCATCCGCCAGCACCAGAATCTCGCTGGGGCCCGCAATGGAGTCAATCCCAACATACCCATACACGGCCTTCTTTGCAAGAGCCACAAAGATATTGCCCGGCCCGGTAATCTTGTCCACCTTCGGAACGGACTCTGTGCCAAAGGCCATGGCGGCAATGGCCTGAGCGCCCCCCGCCTTATAAATTGTGTCCACCCCTGCGATATCCGCCGCCGCCAGAATCACAGGATTCACCCGCCCGTCCGGCCCGGGAGGCGTGGTCATAATGATTTCACCCACCCCGGCTGTTTTGGCCGGAATCACATTCATCAACAGGCTGGAAGGATATGCCGCCTTCCCGCCGGGCACGTAAACCCCCGCCTTGGCAATGGGCGTAAACTTCATGCCCAGAATGCTTCCGTCCTCTTTGGCGTCAAACCAGCTGCTGCGGAGCTGCTTTGCATGAAAGGCGCGGATATTTTCGGCAGACTTCTTGATTGCCTCTATCAGCTCCCCGTCAACGCTTTCATACGCCTCTTCCATCTCGGCCTTCGTCACTCGGATATTTTCCCCGTTTAAGGCAAACTTATCAAATTTCAGGGTATATTCAAACAGAGCTTTGTCCCCTTCCGTCCTTACCTTGTGGATAATCTCATGGACCACAGACTCATATTCTCCGTAATTATTCGGACTTCTTTTCAGCAGATGATTTAAAATATCCTTTTTCGTCTCTCCGGATAATTCCAAAATTCTCATAACCATACCTCCCTGTCATATCGTCAACGGCGGCAGAACTTCTTATGTTTTTTATTCCGCGGGCAATGAGCCAAAGTCAACTGTGTTAATTTTGTGCCGCGTATGCAGAACCATCCATGGCTGGCGAGGGCATTTGGCAAATGCCGTATTCAGCGTCAGCGCCTCTCGCAGACACAGAAACAATTCGTGCAAGTCAGGAGGAACGTCTGCCCATCCTCTTGACTTAAGAAATCTTTAGGCACTTTTCCCGATATTTTCTAATACGATGTACCAATTCCTGAATACGCTCCCGCTCCATCTGCATGCTCACAGGATTGACAATCATCCTCGCGGAAAGCTGGCACACCTCCTCCAGAACTTCCAGACCGTTTTCCCTCAGGGTGGAGCCCGTCTCCACAATGTCCACAATGACCTCCGACAGGCCCGCCAAAGGCCCCAGCTCCACGGAACCGTTCAGCTTGATAATGTCCACCGTCTGATGCTTTTTGTTATAAAAATACTCTCTGGCAATATTGGGATACTTGCTGGCCACGCGGATGCGCTCGTGATGCTTAAGAAGCTCTCCGGCCGACTCCGGGCCGCATACGCACATCCTGCACCTGCCGAAGCCCAAATCCAGCACCTCGTACACATTCCGGTTCTCCTCCATCACCGTATCCCGGCCCACAACGCCGATATCCGCGGCGCCGTATTCCACATAAGTGGGCACATCGGGCCCCTTTGCCAGAAAAAATTTAAACTTCAGGGCTTCATTGACGAAAATCAGCTTTCTGGAGCTCTTATCCTTCATCTCTTCGCAGGTAATGCCTATCTGTTCAAATAATTCCAGCGTCTGATTTGCCAGCCTGCCCTTGCCCAATGCGAAAGTCAGATATCTTTCCTCATTCATTCTCCGGCCTCCTCTCAAGCGTCACTGATATTCCCTGCCCGCGAAGCTCCTGCGCCTTGGCAAGCTTTTCCCCGAAATCCTTTTCGGTATAATATATCCTGCGAACCGGCTCAGGAACCGGCAAAGAGACATTCTGCCTTGCAAGCGCCTCCATAATGCTGTCAATCACCATGACAAATCCCACGGCGGGGGCGGACTTTCCAAACTGCCCAAGCAGTCCGTCATATCTGCCGCCCTTGACAATGGCCTCTCCCACCCCGTAGGTATAGGCTTTGATGGTGACGCCCGTATAATATCTATATTTGCTGAGCATTCCAAGGTCAAAAGAAATATAATCCGCCGCCCCGTACAGCTCCAGCAGCGAACGCAGCGTCTCAAGCCGTTCAATGGCCGCCAAGGAACGGGGATTGCCCGCCATCGCCTTAGCTTCCGCCAAAGAACCCATGTCCCCGAACAGCTCCGCCACCTTGAGAAGCCTGCCCTGATAATCCTGCGCCACGCCCCTCTCCTGCAAAAGCTCCTGTGCGGCAAAATAATTTTTCCCGGAAATACATGCCCGTAAATCCAGCTCCGTCTCCTCGTCCAGTCCCGCCTCTTCGCAGAGTCCCTTAAAATACTCTATTTCGCCTATGGTGACTTGAAACCGCTTCAGCCCCGCGCTTTTAAGAGACCGCACCACCAGACTGACAATCTCCGCGTCTGCCTCCACGGAAGGGTCGTTGATCAGCTCCGCCCCCATCTGCGTCACCTCTTTTAATTTGCCCTGTAGATTTGAGGTATTGGTAAACGCGTTGCCCACATAGCCAAAACGCAGGGGCCCCCGCTCCTCACAGAAATATTTCGCCGCGCATCTGGCAATAGAGGGCGTGAAATCCGGCCGGAGCACCAGAGTATTCCCTTCTTTATCAAAAAATTTATAAAGCTCTTTGCTGGGCGTGGTTCCGATTTCTCTGGAAAACACGTCGAAAAATTCAAAAGTCGGCGTCTGGATATCCTCATAGCCATAGAGACGGATGCTCTCGTGAAGTTTCTCCTCCACATAAAGTTTTCCGGCATATTCCGTTCCGTAAATGTCCCTGACCCCCTCCGGGGTATGCAATAATCTCTGACTCATATCCTCCTCCAAACTTCTCTCCTAACGTTTCCGCTTCCTGTGCCTGAAACAATGACTCCGGAAAATACGGCATTGCCATTCCTCCAGAGAGATCAAGAATTTGATAACGGCTCGGCCTTCCTCCGAATTGTTATGCTGATCCACACGGCTTCCTCTGTGCCCAAAATTGGACTGTCCTAAATCAATTCGGGTGCGAATTCATAGGGCATAGGGGAGCAAAAATCATTACCGTCGGACCGCTTTAGCGCGTCACCGTGCTAACAAATCAGCGCAGGAAACTATCATTTTACTATAGCAAAAGCCGCTTTTGCTGTCAAGCCCTGTCGTCCAAATCTTTCTGTAGAATATCCAGATAGGGAACCAAGATTCCATGCTTCCGGGGCAGGATATATTCCGGATTCAATTCCTCATACCGAAAGCTTTTCCTCCCTCCCTCCTTGGCCCGATTCCAGAAAAACAAAAGCATCTGCAGGGGCAGATAATACATCACATCCTTGTGGGTATAATAAATCAGAAAAAAGGAAATCCCGCCCTGTTTCTCAAATTTCTCCATAAAATCCACCTGATGGGCGTGAATATTCTGAAGGGCAAAGGTATCGGCGGCGCATTCCTTCGCGTCGAAGCACACCGGAAGCCCCTGCACGGCCCCAATGTAATCCACCGTGCTCTTCTGTTCAAAATAAGCCAGCGTAATCTGCCTGTTTTCCTTATCTATCTTGATGGGAGTGATGGGGGTCGGCACCTTCTGAATCAGGGCCAGCCCCGCCTCCGAATATTTTTCATTGGTTCTGTTAATCATATCCTCCAGCGTAGAACCTCGAAGCCCTCTGGAATTCCATGTAGCCATCTTTCACTTCCTGCCTCCGCCGCTTTGGTTTCATTACATTTTCGGAATTCTGTCCGCCTGCAGATGCAGACCGTTTAGCAGCTTCAGAAACATATCCGGATATGGCGCGGAAATGCTCCTGCCGCTCAGCGCCGCGCCCGGCCCATGGGACGCTTCGGGAAATACTACCCTGTGGGCGTGAAGCAGCTGGCAGTTCAGCCCGTATTTCTTTTTAAAAATATCATTCACTTCTCTCCTGCCATACTTGAAGTCACCCACCAGAGGATGCCCCATATAAGCCAGCTGTGCCCGGATTTGATGCGTTTTGCCCGTAATCAGTTCCACCTCCAGCAAAGTATATCCCCCGGCGGCGGCCACGGGCACATAGACGGTATATATTTCAGAAGAGGAATCTTTCTTTGGAAATGCATATGACTTGGAATTGAAATCCGAAACCTCCGGATTCACTATCGCCCGATTGCGGCGCTCATCCTTCACAAAACTGCTCTCCATCAACGTTTTTTCATGCAGTTCTCCCACACAGACCGCTCCGTAAAATTTCCGAATCCTGCGCTCCCTGATACATTCGCTCAAATACTGCAGACCTGTCAGACTCTTTCCGCAGAGCACAACGCCGCTGGTATTCCTATCCAGACGATTACAGACCGAAGGCCGGAAAAATGCCAGCTCTTCTTTGGGAAGCGAACCCTGTGCCAGCAGATATCCTATCATCCACTCATTGAGGCTTAAGTCCTCCATAGATGCTTTCTGCGTCAAAACACCCGCTGGTTTATTCAAAATCAGTAAGTTTTCATCCTCAAATAGAATATCGATGCCCCGCAGACTGCGATACGCCGCATCGTATTCTTTCGTCCCAGAATCCTTTTTTTGAAAAGTCTGTATTTTGAAATTCTGATTTATAGAATTCTGACTTTGAGGATTCATATTTTGAGAGTTTGGATTTTGAGCCCGCCCCGAAAATTTCCCGAAAGTTTCATCGGAAAAGAAAAAACACACTTTGTCTCCCAGAACCAGAAGCTCCGAGCCTTCCGCTTTTTTTCCGTTCAAGGTAATGTTTTTTTTGCGAAGCATTTTATATAAAAAACCATTGCCGGCTTGAGGCAGATATTTATGTAAAAATTTATCCAGCCGCTGTCCGGCCTGATTTTTCCCAATCTCAACCGACTGCATAATTAATTCCTTCCCTTCATAATCAAAACGTCTCCCCGTCCTTCAAAGCGCCACGCTTTTCAAGGTGGCAAGAATCGCCTGCGTTCTTTCCGCCTCCTCTTCCAAAACCTTCATCTGTTCCAGACGCTCCGTGTATTTGGACAGATTTGTAAAAATCTTTACGTTCACATTCTGATGTCCATCCAGCTTTAAAATATCGCTGATATGCTGATAAAATTCTTTTTCCTCCAGCTTTCCGTCTTCGGAAAACCCACAGATATTGCCGCCGCGCACCGCCATATGGCCGATGACATAATTTTTCTTATAAGAGGTAAAGACCATGTCATACAGGCATTGCAGACCCTGACTGTGCTGGGCAATCTCCTCGGCCGCCTGTTCGCCGCAGCTCTTAAACCGCAGAAACATTATCGCATTGACGGCGCTTTTGCTGGCGGGCAGACAGCCCAGAATCGCCGCTATCGTCAACAGATTTGTCTTTTCACCTGTCTGGATATAACCTGCCGCAAATAAAGAAATAGAAATCGCAAAATAAATCGCCGTGCGGCAGATTTCATATTTTTTCTGAACATCCAGATAATTCACCGTTCCCTTTACCCCATCCGTGGAAAACATCCTCTTTAGCTGCATGGCTTCACCATCCTTTTTGCTTCATCTGCTCCATAATCTTCAAAATGACACTGTGGGGCAATGCCTTGGAAAGCGCCAAAAAGGCTTTCATCGGCAGGCTGCAGACGCTCATAGGGCGTTTCTTATAGGAATCCTTCAATGCCAGCTTCGCCACCCTGTCCGCATTTACCATGGTATACTTTTTCACACTCAAAGTAGTACCTGTGGATTCCGCAATATCAAAAAACGGCGTATCCACAGGACCGGGACAGACGCTTGTGACATAGATGCCCGCATCCTTCAGCTCTTCGCCCAAAGCTCTGGAAAAGCTCAGCACATAGGATTTTGTAGCCGCATATACCGCAAAATCCGGCTGGGGCAGAAACGCCGCGCTGGAAGCCATCTGGATAATGCGGCTGCCCCGTCTCATATAAGGAATCATCCGGTGGGTCAAATCGGTCAGCGCTTCGCAGTTCAAACGGATCATGCCCAGCGCCGTTTCCCCTTCCTGTTGTTCAAACCGCCCCATCATCCCATAGCCTGCGCAGTTAATCAGCATCCTCACGGTCACAGGCCTGCCGGACGCACCAATCCTGCCGGAATGCCCCTCATAATTTCCGGCAGCGGCATCCTCCAAGGCCGCCCGGTTCTTTGGATCCGTAATATCCATGGGAAAAATTCTGGTCTTATGCTTTAGCGCCCCCGCCACGGTTCCTAGTTTGTCACGGCTTCTCGCAATCAGCCAGAATTCGTCAATATTACCAAAATGCTCGTCCAGCTGTAATGCAAATTCCATGCCAATCCCTGAAGATGCGCCTGTAATCATGATAATATTCATTCTCTGTTCTCTCTCCATTCTTCAAATATTGATTTCATAGCCTAAAAATTCTGTATATACCCGAATCCGGGGATTTGCCGCTTGTGTGATTCCAAAATGCAGGACTTTTTTATTTTCAGGCATTCATTTCTTTGATGTTTTCTGACTGCTGCACTTTTTATGAATATTGCGAATTGTCTTTCTGCCGCATGCTTTCTTTTTATCATCCGTATTTCTTTTATCCCCGCTCTTACCTCCTCTGCTTTCACGGGAAGATAGCTTTTGCGCCTTCCCGTCTTTGCCAAAGGGCCTTGGCCGAATCAGACACTTCTTATCATATCCTATCAAATCGGTTCTATTCGCTTTTAGCAGCGCTTCATAGACCAAGTCATAATTTTTAGGATTCCGATACTGAATCAACGCTCTCTGCATGGCTTTTTCATGAGGATTTCTGCACACATACACGGGCCTGCCGTCTCTGGGATCAATCCCCGTATAATACATCACTGTGGCCGCCGTGGAAGGCGTGGGATAAAAATCCTGCACCTGTTCCGGCATATATCCCAAATCCCTCAGATATTCCGCCAATTCCACTGCCTCCTTCAAGGAAGAACCGGGGTGGGAGGACATAAGATACGGCACCAGAAACTGATTTTTTCCCATTTCGGCGTTTAATTTTTTATATTTTGCCGTAAAGCGTTCATATACGGCGTTGGAGGGCTTGCCCATATATTTCAGCACTTCGTCGGAAATATGTTCCGGAGCCACTTTTAATTGACCGCTGATATGGTGCTGCACCAGTTCCCGGAAAAAAATATCGTCTTTATCGGCAAGCAGGTAATCAAACCGAATGCCCGAGCGCACAAACACTTTTTTTACTCCGGGCAGCTCTCTGAGTTCTCGGAGCAGTTCCAGATAGTCGCTGTGATCCACCCTGAGATTTCGACAGGGCGACGGGAACAGGCACTGTTTCTGCCTGCAGACGCCGCTGGTCAGCTGTTTCTGGCAGGAAGGATGCCTGAAATTGGCTGTCGGGCCTCCCACATCATGGATATATCCCTTGAAATCAGGATCCTGCAGGAACAGCTTCGCCTCATTTATGATGGATTCATGGCTTCTCACCTGAACCGTGCGTCCCTGATGAAAGGTAAGCGCGCAGAAGCTGCAGCCGCCGAAACAGCCCCGGCTGCTGGTCAGAGAAAATTTAATTTCCTCTATGGCCGGCACCCCTCCCTTTTCTTCATAAGAAGGGTGGTAGGTTCTCTGATAAGGCAGCGCGTAAATGTCGTCCATTTCTTCCGTAGTCAGCGGCGGCTGTGGAGGGTTCTGCACCACATAGACCCCGTTGGGATACGCCTCAGCCAAAGGTTTTCCGGTACAGAAATCCGTATTTTCGTTCTGTATGGCAAAGCTTTTGGCATACAGAGCCTTGTCCGCCCGCATTTCGTCATAGGCCGGCAGCGTGACGAAATCGTAAATGCCGGATAGGTCCTTTGTGCGATACACCGTCCCCCGGATAAAGGTAATGTCCCTCACACAGATGCCGCCCGCCAGCGCGTCGGCAATTTCCACAATGGATTTTTCACCCATTCCGTAAGAAATCAAATCCGCCTGACTGTCCAGAAGAATGGAGCGTTTAAAGCTGTCCGACCAGTAGTCGTAATGAGCCATCCGCCGAAGACTTGCTTCTATCCCTCCTATAATGATGGGGACGTCTTTATAAGTACGCCGAATCAGATTGCCATATACGGCTGCGGCATGGTCGGGTCTTTTTCCCGCCTCTCCCCCGAGGGTATAGGCGTCTGCGGGCCGTCTCTTTTTTGAGACGGAATAATGGTTCACGCAGCTGTCCATATTGCCGCCGGAAATCAAAAAGCCAAGCTTCGGCCGCCCTAGAACGGTGACGCTCTTATCATCCCGCCAGTCCGGCTGGGCAATGATGCCCACCGTATAACCATGGGCCTCCAGTACTCTGCTGATAATGGCATGTCCGAAGGAAGGATGATCCACATAGGCGTCTCCGATTACATATACAAAATCAAGCTGTTCTATCCCCAGCCTTCGCATATCCTCTTTGGATATGGGCAAAAATCCGTTTTTTACGGAATGCTTCTCTTCCATATTCGCTCCCATCCGCCCGCTCCGGCAGACCATCCTCACAGCGGTTTTCTTGTTCGGAAGGCCGTCATCTTCAAAACAGTTTTCCATCCGGCAGGCGCTTGTCCTCAGAACAGTTTTCCGTTCGTCGGGTCTGCGTCAAGACATCTCCCCGCCCACAGGCAGCAATTCTCTGTAATCCTCAATATAATAGTCCGCCAGAGTTCTCTTTGCCTCTCTCTCACCTGCGGAATAGGCGTCTTCCACGGCGCAGACCCTCATTCCTGCGTTTCTACCCGCCTGAATTCCCTGCACAATATCCTCAAATACGAGACATCTCTCGGGCGCCGTTCCCAGCTGCCGCGCCGCTTCCAGATAAATATCCGGGGCCGGTTTCCCCCGCTTCACATCACATCCCGTTACAATACATGTAAAATAATCCCGCAGCTTGTGAACTCCGGCAATATTTTCCACCAATTTTCTGGAATTGCTGGTTGCAATTCCCAGCTTGATGCCTTCCGCCCGGCAGAAATTTAAAAATTCCGGAATTCCGGGCTTTAAAGGTACTTCATTGCTATATTTATCCCAAGCCATGCGGTTCCAGTCCTCCATAATCCGCTCCAATGAATCCGGAATCGGAAAATGTTCCTTAAAATAAACAGCGGTTTCCGAAAAGCTCATGCCCTGTATTTCAGTTTGAAATCCTTCCGGCAGCAAAATCCCAAAACGTCCCAGATATTCCACATCGATTTCTTTCCATACCCACATGGAATCCACAAGGGAGCCGTCCAAATCAAAAAGTACTGCGTCGATTTCCCGAAACATTTCATGCCGCCTGTGACAGCCCTGTTCTTTATTCATGCTAAACCTCCAAATACCGTCCGTTCCAGTTTTTTGTTGTCGATATGCAGCCGACGGCCGTTTCTAATATCCGCAGGCCTCATAACAGCCCTCAACCTCCTTGGCCGTCAATTCCCTGTATTCCCCCGGCTTCAATGCCCTGTCCAAAATCAAGCCGCCCAAAGAAATTCGTTCCAGCTCCAGAACAGAATTGCCCGCCGCCTGCAGCATGCGCTTCACCTGATGAAATCTCCCCTCATGAATCGTGAGCAGAATATCCGAATCTCCGAGTACTTCCACACGGGCCGGAAGAGTGAGCGCCTCATCCCCAATATCCAGCCCCTGCTCCAGACGTTTCTTTTCCTCAACTGTCAGAGGATGCTCTATCGACACCCGATAGGTTTTGTCCACATGCCTTTTCGGAGACAGCAGCCGATGCGCCAGCTCCCCGTCATTAGTGAGGAGCATCAATCCGGTCGTATCCTTGTCCAATCTGCCCACCGGAAAAATATCCTCCCTTCTGCAGTTTTTTAACAGCGAAACCACCGTTGGCACCGTATTGTCCCGTGTGGCGGACACCACGCCCTTGGGCTTATTCAGCATATAGTAAACAAAACGGCGATACTGCAGCGGCTGTCCCCGAAAGCAGACTCGATCAGTCAACTCCTGTATTTTAAAATCGGCTTTTTTTACTACGGTTCCATTTACGGCGACAAGTCCTTGACGCAGCAGCTCTTTTACCTGACTTCTGGTTCCTATCTTCATTTCGGACAAAAATCTATCTAAACGCATATACAATCCTTTTTCTTTCATATAATGTACAACGGAACCTGTCGGACAGTATACTTATCACAGCAAACATGGAGGAAGCTATGATTTTATTGACCATTTTCTTTTTGATACTCTGCGCCTGCATCCTGACAAATTCTTCCGTCAGCCTGTCCTATGCCGTTCTGGGTCTGGAATTATGGTTTCAAAAAATGATTCCCGCCCTTCTTCCCTTTATGATTCTATCCGGGGTTATGGTCCGAATGAATTTGACGGAAAAAGCGGCGTCGATTGTATACCCAATCGTCAAACCTCTTTACAAGGTTCGGAAAAATGTATGTTATGCCATGCTGACGGGCTTTCTCTGCGGTTTCCCCATGGGGGCGAAGGTGGTGGATGATTTATACCTGCGGCAGATGATTACCAAAAGGGAAGCGGAATTCCTCCTAGCCTTCTGCAACAACATCGGCCCCGTCTATTTCTGCAGCTTTGCACTGCCCCTTCTCAACAGGAAATTTCTGCTTCCCTATCTCTTCGGCATGTACGGAATTCCGCTGCTGTACGGGCTGGTCCTTCGATTTACTCTGTTCAAAGACCTGTCCCTGCCGCAGCAGGACGGACGCAGAGCTTCGCTTGTGTGCTGTGAAATCAGTCCAAAACAATTAGCCCCTTCTGCGTCCAAACAATTAAGCGCCGCCCTGCCCCCGGCGCAGATGCCCTTGGGCGAAAGGCTTTTGGATGAAATCAATCAATCCATCAACGCTTCCGTTCAGAGTATACTGACCCTTGGAGGATATATGATTCTTTTTAATCTGCTGAATCTGCTGCCCCATATTCTCTTGGGACACTCCCTGCCGCTCCTTGCCCCGCTTCTGGAAATCACGGGAGGACTGGGAATGCTGGGCGCTTCCCTGCCGCTTTACAGCCTGCTGGCGCTGTCCTTCGGCGGAATGTCCTGTATTGCACAGACCTATAGCTGCATCGGAAATTCCGATTTGTCCATCGGCGGCTATATTCTGCACAAAATCATACTGACGCTGCTGAACGGCCTTTTTTATCTGGGCTGGCTGCTGTTGTTCCCCGCCTCGTTTCTCCACTGAGCTCTGCGTTTTCTGCGACTGTGATATATCATTCCCTGCAAAACAGTCAATAGTACGAGCAAAATGCCTGCTAAACCAAAGCCGAAGGTCAGAATTTTCAGAAGCAGGCCGTTTTCTTCTCTTTGAACGTCTGCTCCTTCCATAGCACCCGGTTCTCCCATTTGGCCATATTTTAAGAGGGCCTCATCCATGCGCAGGATACGGATTCCACCTTCCGCAGCAGGATTCTCGCCCGTAAACGAGGATATCCCCTCTGAACCTCCTGACGTCAAATCGGATGCTCCGCCTCCCTGTGACGCTCCAAATGTTTCCGAGTGTGTGTAAAGATTGCTTTCCGTATACATATCATAGGAATTGTATGCCCGAACAATTACCCTCGGCCTGATCCCCGGAGGGATATCCAAATTCAAAGTAAATGTATCACGATAACTGCATGTCAAAGCATCGCTTTCCGGCCAAGGTTTCCGGGCGCTGAAGGTTCGGCCCCCGTCCAGACTGAAGCTGTAATACAGGAGCGTGGAATCATAGTCGGCGGCGGAAACCTTTAACCCAAGCCGACCCCGCCCATAATCCGCATGAGAGAATTCAATCGCACACATATCCGGTTTCGTCTTATCATTTGCGGCGGCTTTTATTTTTGACGTCCCGCTTGCTTCCGCTAAGGAGTCCTCCGAGTAATCCACATGTAAAATACTGCTTTTCAACCCAAAGTATCTCGCGGCAGCCGTCGCGTCCATCCTGCCGAATGCTTTCAATTTTTCCTCATCATCGCAGAACTCTGCGTCATGTTCTTCATCCACATGACAGTGTTCAATGATAACTGCCGGAACCCCCAAGCCCACGGATTCCCGAATAATTCCATAATAATCTTCTCCCTTGCTGGTCAGCCGCGTCTTGATGCCTCTCACCAGCAGGCCTTTTTCCCGCAGATCCGAAAGAATTTCATATCCAAACTGATATCCGTATCCGTTATAAGGCTGAAATGCCGACGCCCATACCTCCGCGCCAAACGCTTCATGATTCTCCGAAGCATTATAATGAATGCTGAACAGAAAATCCGCCTCCATGGACTCCGCAAACTGCGCCCTCTCTTTTAACGAAATATCTATATCCTTTGTGCGCGTCAGATACACTTCCACATTGTCATACAGAATTAATTCATCATACATGGCAAGAGCCGTGATCATAGTCATGTTTTTTTCTATGGAATGCTCTCCTTCCATGTGATTATTCTGCGTTGTTCCAAGATTTTCACCGCCATGTCCCGGGTCTATGACAATTACGACCTTTTTCTCCGAAGAAACGTCCTGCAGCCTTGGCGCCGCTAAAGCCCGATTGCCCGAAAACAGACATGCCGCTAAAGTAATTGTCAGTACGGCCAGCAGAAATCTGCGCATAAAAACCCCTTTCTATCCCAATATTACAGTGCTGATATACTCCCTTATCAAATTACGGCGCTTGTGTTTCTCCCTGCAGGCTTACAGCGCTGTCCTGCGTTCTTCCTAGTATAACGTTCGCTAATTAACTGGACTTTATATCTTTCCAAAATACTGATAAATACGGCATCCTTAAAGTGAAGTTTGAAAAACGCAGTACTGGCTTTTGAAAAGTCGAAAGAACCAGCTTCCTTTAGAAAACTGGCTCTCACTCACGGCATATGAGAATTGTCCGGATCGTTCAGCCATGCGGAGCGTGAAACTCCTATCATTTCACGCCCATATTGTCATCCTCTCCTTGGTCATCCAGCGAAAGGTCATCCAAATCCTCCATCGGATGGAGGGATCTTATATTTGACTGAATCAAATCACGATACTGCACTAAGGCTCCCATGGTTTTGTCATAATCCGCGGAGGTGGTCTGAATAGCAGAGACAACAATGGCGTTCAATTCCGCCAGTCTGTCCTCCGTATACTTGGAGGCCTGCGTCCTCAGCTCATTGGCCTCTATGGTAGCTTTATCCAGTATCTCCTGCGCCTGCTTTGCGGCGATGGCCACAATGGAATTGGCCTGTTCATAAGCCTTCTGCATAATCTCATGTTCGCTGATCAGCTCGTTTTTATGGGCGGCGGCTTCCTCAATCAACGCCTTGGCCTTGGCCTGCGCGTCATTTAAGATAGCCTCCTTATTGCTGATAATCTTCTGATATCTCTTAATCTCGTCCGGAGTCTTCATGCGCAGCTCGCGGAGCAAGTCATCAATTTCATCTTTATTGACTATAATTTTTGAACTGGATCTGAGGGTTGGTTTACAGCTTTCTATGTACTCCTCTAATTCATCTATTAACTGCTCTATCCTGCTGCTCATAAAATTGCTCCTGCTCCCTTTTATCTATCTTTGAATCTGATATTTCTCATAAATCAATTCCGCCACAAAATCCGGTACACACTGGCTGATATCCCCGCCAAAACTTGCGATTTCCTTTACGCTGGAAGAACTCAGATAGGCATATTCCAGACTCGTCGTCAGGAACATGGTGTCTAACCTTCCCTCGGAAAGCTTCCGGTTGGTCTGGGCAATCTGCAGTTCATACTCGAAATCCGTGATAGCGCGAAGTCCCCTGACCGCCACATGAATGTTGTTTGCCGCCGCATAATGGATCAAAAGGCCGCTGAAGCTGTCCACCTGCACATTGGGGATGTCTTTTGTAGCTTCTTCCAGTATCTTAACACGTTCCTCCACAGAAAACAATGGGGTCTTTGCCTGATTATTCAAAACGCTGATAATCAGCACGTCAAAAACTTCGGAAGCCCGCCTGATGACGTCGAGATGCCCAAAAGTGACAGGGTCAAAGCTTCCCGGATAAACTGCTCTTTTCATATCGGAATCCTCTTCATAAAAATATGTTTATTTGTCTTATAACATTTCTCCCTTGTCACCTGAAAGCCAGCCTCCGGCGCCCATGAAAAATCCGCCTTTCTTGAAGCCTCCGCAATGACAATGGTATCCTCCGTCACATAACGCATTTCCCGCAGGACGATAAGCACATCTCTCTCGCATCCGTCGGCATAGGGCGGATCCATGAACACGATATCCGCCTCTTCCTCGTGGTATCTGTCCCAAATCCCCGTCAGCGCGCTGCAGGCCTCCTGCTTTAAAATGACAGCACGATTCTCCAGCTTCGTAAATACAAGATTTTCCTGAATACAGGAAACCGCCTTGGGCGAATTGTCCACAAAATATGCTTTCTTAGCTCCCCTGCTCAACGCTTCCACGCCGATGCTTCCGCTCCCGCTGAATAAATCAATAAATACGCTGTCCGGAATCTCCGCCTGTAACATATTAAACAAGGTTTCTTTGATTCTGTCCGTGGTAGGTCTGGTATTCAGACCCTGCGGCGCCTTCAAGGGAAGGCTTCTGGCTGTCCCCGCAATCACTCTCATATGGATCATCCCTCATTTCTTTGTTCCTCTGCCGTCCCTGCTGCCGGTTTTCAAATGATTGAGAAGAATGGTTCTGCCCTTATATTCTATGGCGGATTCCACTGCATTTTGCGTATAATATACATTTTCCACCATGTCCTTTTCTCCCAGCTTCATTCCCCGCACCCCGACGGCGGCTTTCTTCTTCTCCGGAATCTCCCCGATGGGAAATTTCAGGAAATAGCCCTCCTTGGTCTGGAGGACGATATTGCTCTGTTCCAAAAGCGGCATGACGCTGACCACCGAATCCCCCTCCGCCAGCTTCGTGGCGGCAACCGTGCGCTTTGACACGTCAAATTCCCCGCCGTTTACCAGCTTGCACATGGACTGGGCCGTCACAAATATAATCTGCCTTAAATTCAGCTCCGTCTGGTTGGTGATATAAATAATATCTTCTTTCTCGGAATTGTAATTGCTGATATTGTCTATGGGAACCCCTTTGTCCCGGAATTTCCCGAAAGGGATATCCATCACCTTAATCGTGTGCAGCTGTCCCGTGGAAGTAAACAGGCATACCTTTCCCGTATTGATACAGGTAAAAATATACTTATTCTCCGCCTCGGCGGCTTCCTTATTGCGCTCGTAAGCCGCCATGTCGATGGTCTTGGCATACCCGAAGCGGTCCATGAGAAAGACAATCTCCATCTCTTCCACTTCTTTTTCTTTGTAGACGGCTTCCTCGGCGTTTTCAATGGAAGTCCTTCTCCTGCGGGAATAAGCCTTTTTATAGCTGTCCAGCTCATTGATAATCACCTGCGCCATGGAATCCCTGCGCTCCAAAATATCCTCGTAGCGATAGATATTCGCCATGGTATCCTCGTGTTCCTTGATGAGCGCCTCAATTTCAAGGCCAATCAATTTATACAGGCGCATCTCCAAAATGGCGTTGGCCTGTTTTTCCGTAAACGCCAGCTGGGCCGCCATGATTTTGGACTCCTTGGACTTGAACTTGATGCCCGCGGTCTTCCCCTCCACAAGACAGGCCTTCGCCATCGCCCTGTCCTTGGAGCCCCGGAGGATTTCGATAATCAAATCGATCACATTGCAGGCCTTGATCAAGCCCTCCTGAACCTCTTTCCGCTCCATCTCCTTTGCCAGAAGATTCGTGTACTTTCTCGTGGCAATCTGGAACTGAAAATCCACATTGGCCTTCAGGATGGCCTTCAAGCCCATGGTTTCCGGCCTGCCCTCGCTGATCGCCAGCATATTGACCCCGAAGGTGTCCTCCAGCCTTGTCTTCTTATAGAGAAGATTGACGAAATTTTCCGCGTCCGCATCCTTGCGGAGCTCTATGACGATTCGGATTCCCTCCTTGGAGGACTGATTGGAGATATCCACCACATCCTGCGTCTTCTTTGTCTCCACCAGCCCGGCCACATCGGAGAGGAATTTGGAGATATTCATGCCGATCATTGTGTAGGGGATCTCGGTGATAATCACATTTGTCCTGCCGCCCTTGGCTTTTTCAAATTCCACTCTGCCGCGGATTTTAATCTTACCCACGCCCGTCTCATAAATAGGCAGAAGCTCGTCCTTGTTGGTGACAATGCCCCCGGTGGGGAAATCAGGACCTTTCAGATAACGCATGAGTCCCGCGGTGGTGATGGTCTCATCCCGCATATACGCCTTCATGGCATCGATGACCTCCCCCAGATTATGGGGGGGCGTGCTGGTGGTCATGCCCACCGCAATGCCCTCGGAACCGTTCACAAGAAAATTAGGTATCTTTACCGGAAGGACGGAAGGCTCCTTTTCCGTCTCGTCAAAATTGGGGACAAAATCCACCACATCCTTATCCAGATCTCCCAGAAAGGCTTCCTGAGTCACCTTCTGCAGCCGCGCTTCGGTGTAACGCATGGCGGCGGCTCCGTCCCCTTCGATATTGCCGAAATTGCCATGCCCGTCCACAAGGGGCATGCTTTTCTTAAAATCCTGCGTCATGACCACAAGGGAATCATAGATGGAGCTGTCGCCGTGGGGATGATATTTACCCATGGTATCGCCCACAATACGGGCGCTCTTACGATAGGGCCTGTCATAGCGGATTCCCAATTCATACATATCATACAGGGTGCGGCGCTGCACCGGCTTCAGCCCGTCCCTGATATCCGGAAGCGCCCTGGCAATGATAACGCTCATGGCATAATCTATGAAAGACTTCTGCATCTCCTCGGAATATTCTGTTTTGATAATTCTGCTGTCGTCCATTGATCTAACACCTTTCCGTCCATAATCGGTCTTATGCCTTCCCGTCCATACCCTATAAACCCTGCCGCGAGTCCCGACTGCAGGCCGCCCATAAGATACTCTCGCTCATTTTTCTACCGCACATTTCGGCGGGCCGCAGGATAAAAACGGGGGGCCGTTCCCGTACCCCATTTGACTGCCGGGTTCCCGTCATCGGTCTTGTCATAATATTTTAAAGTATATCATAGATTTCGGGTTTTGTAAAAGAAAATGAAAGAGATTTTATACCAATGTCATTAACTTAAGGAAACTTCCTTGTTTTGCCAATGTTATAGAAGCAGACTGGGATTATATTTCGGGAGCAGAAAGCTTAAATTAATGACATTGAGAGTGAACTGTTATAATAGACGGAATAAGGCAAGGGAATTTTATGCAGCTTTTAATAGAATTATGTTGGAGGCTGTGCTATAATATTGGAATTAGACAAATGAATAAATCAGGAGAGTAATAATGAGAGGCGATATTTTGGAGTATTTACGCAATGAAATTTATTCGAGGTGTGTGAAACCTGCAAATAAATTTGGAATGGGATGTTATTACCATATAGAGGCAGTTGTCAAAAATGGGGAGTTATTAGCACAAAGATATGGTGCTGATAAAGAAATCGTAATGATTGCATCATGGCTGCATGATATCGCATCCATTACCGATTATGGCTTATATGAAAATCATCATATTTATGGCGCAGAGATTGCATATGACTTATTAACACAATTGTCTTATGATAAATCTAAGATACCTTTTTGCTGATGCTGATGCAATTTCACATTTTGGCAGCGTTCTCAGTCTGCTGTATTTGGTATATGCGCAACGGGGAATGAACTATGAAGATGGTAAGCAGTATGTGAAAGAAAAATTAGAGAGAAGCTTCAGTAAATTATCTGCTCAAAGTAAAGAATATTACAAAAATAAATATCAACAATTTTTCATCTAAATTATAAATCCTGATTTGCAGAGGAGGTAAGAATTGAAGCTTTATTTAATACGTCATGCAGAAAGTTATGGAAATATAAAGGGAAAAATAATATCCACCACAGATTTTGAACTGACAGAAAAAGGGATAGTTCAATCCCAACGCATGGGGCAAAAAATCCGTTCAGAATTGAAAGAAAAACCGGTATCAGCCTACTGTAGTTCGCTTGCCAGAGCCAGACAGACACTCACAGAGATTCTGCGCTGCATTGGACAAGAAAATGCTGAGGTCACAGAAACTGATTCCTTAAAAGAAATGGATCTGGGATTGCTTGAAGGAATGACATGGGAAGAACGCCGACAGAAATATCCGGAAATAGATTTGGATAAAAAGCTGTCGCTATTACAGGCTCCCTGTGGGGAATCTTATCAGGATGTAAAAAAACGGTGTAAAATATTTGCGGAAAAGTATTTAGAAAAAGAAGCGGATGAAAAAAACATAATCATCGTTTCCCACGGCATTACATTAAGAATATTAACAAACTTTCTCTTAAAACGTCCGGATGAAGATATAAATTTTCTAAATTGGATGGAGAATACTGCGCTGACAGAACTTATTCTGGAAAAAGAAAGCCATACATATCAATTGGTTCGACTGAATGATTATTCGCACCTTGGAGAGCTGCAGACCATTGGATATGAAAAATGGGGACTATTTGCAGAACGTGATTATTGGGTAAAACACCCCGGCTTTTAGGCAATGTCATTTAGTTTAGCACCTCTTTGTTAAATCGTCTTTCAAGAATACTATTAAATAAGGGAAAGCGACATCCATTGCAAAAACACCGCTTTCCCTTGTCTCATTTTTCCCATGTAATGCTTATTGTATTAAATCTGACAGCTGATAGAAAATAAAATAATCTGCATCATGCTCATCAAGAAAATATATATCCTTTTCGTCTGTTTCTTCGTCCCTTCCCAATTTCACCTCATCCTTGCCATTTCTCTCTATTGCCAATACTGCGCCGTCATATCCTTCTGGAACTGTGATTGTATAAACGACATCGGCAGACAAGTCATATGTACAATTATAAAAATTGCGCTACGGGAAAAGTATAATTTTTCTCAATCTGATATTGCAAGGCAAATCGGCGTAACTCCTGCGTTAATCAGTGCATATGAAAACCAAGAGAGAAAGCCAAGCCTTGATAAACTGGTGGCATTAGCCGACATCTTCCATGTATCAACTGATTATATCTTAGGAAGGTCGGGAAAAATAGACAGTTCTGTAATGGTAAACGTGGATGGTTTGTCAGATAAGCAAATAGAAATAATTCGGAACATAATTTCCGAATTTAAAAGTGATTCATTTTTGACTAAGAAAAAATGATTTTATGAAGATTTGTATGAAGTAGTCTGTAAATGTGGTTTGAAAATCTTCCTAAACAGTATAAAATATTATTAACAAATTGCTTTTTTCCAAAGCGGCATCATTTGCGAGATGTAACTTATGATTATCTGCGTAAATAATTTGACATTTGTATTTATATATCGGCAGGTTATCTAAAAACTTTACAACAAGAGACACTCTAAGCTGAATGACATTGGATTTTATACACCTCATTTTTTCTATTGATTTTTCTTTTCTTTGGTGTATGATATATGTGTTTATTGGAAGCCGGATCATCTCTCCGGCCTTTAAGACGTTATAATCGCGGGCGATAAAACCTGCTCGTCTCGCGGCAGATGCCGACTGTCCAAGCCAAGCATGGATTGGCTTTGCAGGCACGGCATGCTCGCGGGAATAAATAATTGAGAGGAAATGTATTATGAAAACCCATGAAATGGATTTATGCAGCGGCTCATTGTGGAAAAAAATACTAATATACAGCGTGCCCTTAATGTTCTCGAACGTCCTGCAGGTTTTATTCAACATGTCGGACATCGCGGTGGTGGGAAAATTCGCCGGCCCCATTGCGCTGGGCGCCGTGGGCTCCACCAGTATCCTGATTACTCTCTTCACAGGTATGCTCATTGGACTTGCAAGCGGCGTCAACGCCCTGACCGCCCTTCACATCGGCTCCAAAGACGAAAAGGGATTGGAGGAAACCGTACATACCGCCGCCCTTCTCTGTCTTGCGGGAGGGCTTATACTTATGATACTGGGCATGGTCTTTTCCCGCCCTATTCTGACTGCCATGCATACAAAGGACGAACTGCTGGAGGACGCCCTTCTCTATCTGCGCCTTTACCTGTTTGGCATGCCGGCCCTTGGGCTGTATAATTTCGGCAGCGCCGTCTTAAGCGCCGCGGGCGATACCAAACGCCCCCTATACTACCTTTTGATGTCGGGCGTTCTCAACGTCCTGCTCAACCTGTTCTTCGTCATCGTCTGCCGGTGGGACGCCGCGGGGGTGGCCGCCGCCAGCGTCATATCCCAATACCTTTCCGCGGTTCTGATTCTGGCCGTTCTGCTGCGAAGCAAAGAGAATTTCGCGCTGCGTCCGAGGAATCTGAAAATCCAGCCGGAAAAATTGAAACGGATTCTGAAAATCGGCATTCCCGCCGCCTTTCAGAACGGGCTGTTCGCCGTCGCAAATCTTTTTGTACAAACCGGCGTCAATTCCTTCGACCATGTTCTGGTGGAGGGCAATTCCGCCGCCGCAAACGCGGATCCTCTGGTCTATGACATGATGGCCGCCTTTTACACCGCCTGCTCCAGCTTTATCGCCCAGAACTTCGGCGCCCGGAAAAAGGAGCGGATTCTGAAAAGCTTTATTATCTGCCTTACCTATTCCTTTGTGACGGGAATGCTGCTGGGCGTGGGGATTTATGTTTTCCGCGTCCCCTTCCTTGCTCTCTTTACCAACGACGACGCCGTGGCGGAAGCGGGAATGCTGCGCCTGTCCGTGATGGCGCTGTCCTATTCCGTTTCCGCCTTCATGGACTGTTCCATCGCGGCTTCCAGAGGGCTGGGCAAAAGCGTCCTGCCCACTGTTATCGTGATTATGGGTTCCTGTGTCTTCCGGATTATCTGGATATACACAATCTTTGCCTATTATAAAACCATAGAATCCCTGTACCTTCTGTATGTTTTCTCATGGTCCGTCACGGCGGCTTTTGAGATAGCATATTTTATCGCCGCCTACAGAAAGACCTGCCAAGCGGACGCCGCCTTCCCTGCATAAAGGCCTGCCAGACGGCGGATAAGCTTCACGCTGTCTGCAAAAAGGCCCGTCCGGCGTCAGATAGGCCTTCCTGCGCTTACACATCCAGCGCCGCGTCCGCCGCATGGTCGTAGATAAACGTCTTTCTGGGCGGAACCTCTGTACCCATGAGCAGCTGCGTCACCTCCGATGCCATTCTGGCGTCCTCGATTTCCACCTGCTTCATCATTCTGGTCTCCGGATTCAGGGTCGTCTCCCACAGCTGCTCCGCGTCCATCTCGCCCAAGCCCTTGTAGCGCTGCAGCGTAAACGTTCCCTTATGGGTCCTGCGATACTTTTCCAGCGCCTTATCGTCATAGAGATACTGCTCCTGCCCCTTGGCGGACATTGCCTTGTACAAGGGCGGCATGGCAATATAGATATGCCCTTCAAAAATAAGCTCCGGCATAAACCGATAAAACAAGGTGAGAAGCAGGTTGGAAATATGGGAGCCGTCCACATCCGCATCCGTCATAATCACAATTTTATCATAGCGAAGCTTTTTGATGTCAAAATCATTCCCGTAGCCCTCCGAGAACCCGCAGCCAAAGGCGTTAATCATGGTCTTAATTTCCGCGTTTGCAAGCACCTTGTCAATGCTGGCCTTTTCCACATTCAATATTTTGCCCCGAATGGGAAGTATCGCCTGAAACATCCTGTTTCGCGCCATTTTGGCGCTGCCCCCCGCGGAATCTCCCTCCACGATGAAAATTTCGCATTGGGAAGGATCCTTCGACTCGCAGTTTGCCAGCTTGCCGTTGGAATCAAAAGAAAACTTCTGCTTTGTGAGCATGTTTGTCTTGGCCCGTTCCTCGGATTTGCGGATTTTCGCGGCCTTTTCCGCACAGGAAATAATGCTCTTTAAGGTTTCCAGATTCCTGTCAAAAAAACGGCCCATTTCCTCTCCCGTCACCTTTGACACGACCTTCGCGGCGTCCTGATTGTCCAGCTTCGTCTTGGTCTGCCCCTCGAACCTCGGGTCGGGATGCTTGATGGAAATCACCGCGGTCATTCCGTTTCTCACATCCGCTCCCGTAAAGTTTGCGTCCTTTTCCTTTAAAATCCCCAGCTCTCTGGCATATGTATTGATAATATTGGTAAACATGGTCTTGAAGCCGGTCAGGTGGGTGCCGCCTTCGGAGTTATAGATATTGTTGCAGAAGCCCAGCACATTTTCATGAAATTCATTGATGTATTGGAACGCCGCTTCCACGGAAATGCCTTCGCTCTCCCCGCTGAAATAAACCACCTCGTGCATGGGCTCCTGCGCCTTATTCATATCCTTGATAAAGCCCGTGATGCCCTCCGGCTCATGATAAGTAATGCATTCGGGTTCCTCACGCCGTCTGTCCTCAAAAAGAATCGTCAGCTTGGGATTCAGATAGGCCGTCTCATGCAGACGGCTTTTCACATCATCCTCCTTGAACCGGGTCTTGTCAAATATGGTATCGTCCGGCAGGAAATTGATGGCGGTTCCCGTCTCCCTTGTTTTGCCCTTCACGGGAAGCAGGCCGTTCTCCAGCTCAAGCACGGGGACGCCCCTCTCGTATTTGTCCTCGTAGACAAAGCCCCCTGTTTTGACCGTTACGGTCATCCTCTTGGAAAGCGCGTTCACCACGGAAGAGCCCACGCCGTGAAGCCCGCCGCTGGTCTTGTAGGCGGAATTGTCGAATTTCCCCCCTGCGTGAAGGGTGGTAAACACCAAACGCTCCGCGCTGACGCCCTTCTCATGCATTCCCACCGGAATCCCCCGGCCGTTGTCGATGATGGTAGCGGAACCGTCCGCCTCCAGAATGACCTTGATGGTATCGCAGACGCCGGCCAGATGTTCATCCACCGCATTGTCCACGATTTCGTATATTAAATGGTTCAATCCCTTTGTGGAGACGCTGCCGATATACATGCCCGGACGTTTTCGGACTGCCTCCAGCCCCTCTAGGACGGTAATGCTGGAGGCGTCGTAATTTTCTATGGAAGCTCCTCTTTTTACGGAAGCGCATTGCGCCTTGCCCGCGGGAGTCCCTTTTTCCATGGAAGCGCCCTGTTCCATGGAATGCCCTTTTTCCGTATTGTCCGCCTTTGCCATTTGCCCAAACTCCTCTTGATATCAATTGATTGCAGAATTTATAATGTACTCAACGCCGTTGATTCCCGCGGGCTTCCTTTGCCTTAAACCTGAATTTTCTTACAGCAGGCAAGCGCAAGAGCGCCCGGGCCGATATGGCATGCAACGCTCAGCGACAGCGCGTCGATATGAACGTCATAGCCGGGGAACTGCTCCAAAACCTCCTCCTTATACTGCTTGGCCGCCTCAAGATTCGCCGTGTGGGCAATTTCGAGCCAGATATGCTTCTCTTCCGTCATGCCGCCGAAACGGTTCTCAATATCATTTTTGATGGCATTGATCATAACGCTCTTGCCTTGGCTGGTGGTTCTTGCTTTGGCAAAGGCGTCAAGCTTTTCTCCCTGAATCTGTAATACGGGCTTTAACCGGAGCATGGTGCCGACTGCCGCGGCGGCGGGGGTAATCCGGCCGCCCTTTTTCAGATAATATAAAGTATCCAGCATAATATAAATACTGCTGTTAAATTTATCCTCTTCCAGAAACTGTCTGATTTCTTTCGCATTTCTGCCCTTCGCGGCCAAAAGCTTCGCGTCCAGACAGGATTGGCGCTGGGTCACGGAAATTCTCTGATTGTTTACCACCTGAACTTTTCCCTCATACTCCTCCGCCAGCATAATCGCGCTCTGACAGGAACCGGATAAACCGCTGCTCATGGGAATATGGACAATCTCATCATACTCCTTCAAAAGCCTGTCCCAAAGCTCCATCACCGATTCCGGCGACGGCTGGCTTGTGGCAATATCCGCTCCGGAGGCCAGCTTCTCATAAAACTGCTCCTGTGTCAGACTGACGTCCTCATAAAACGTCTCTTCATTGATCATAAACGGCATGGGCAGCACATATACGCCCAATTCCTTGGCGGCTGCCTGTGTGATACCGCTGTTGCTGTCTGTTACGATTGCGACATTTGACATAAACTCCCTCGTTTCCGTGCGCAGTCAGGCCGGACCTGAGCACAAATTATTTTCTTCATTGACCCTGCAGCCGGACGCTGCCACAAACATACTTTCTATTATTTTACTGTCAAATGGAACGAAAGTCAACACTGTCCTCGGACGCTTTTGACAAATGCTGCTTTAGCGGCCCGTTCTTTCGCTGTTCCAGACGGGGATCTTCCCGAAGCAGCGCTGAAACCGCCTCGGATGCCTGTTTCAGCACGGGCGCATCCGAGTAAATATCTCCCATCCGAAAAGCAAATTCTCCGCTCTGCCTGACGCCGAACATTTCTCCCGGGCCGCGCAGTTTTAAATCTTCGGAGGCAATCAAAAATCCGTCGTTTGACCGGTTTAATATCTGCAGCCGTTCCATTGTTTCCTTCTTTTCATTGGTACTCACAAAAATGCAATAGCTTTGATATTCCCCCCGTCCCACGCGCCCCCGGAGCTGATGCAGCTGGGCCAGCCCGAAGCGCTCTGCATTCTCCACCATCATCACCGTGGCGTTGGGCACGTTGACCCCGACTTCAATTACCGTGGTGGATACCAGAACATCAATGGAATGTGCTGCAAACTCCTCCATAATTCTATTTTTATCCGCCGGGCGCATTTTCCCGTGAAGATAAGCCGTCCGAATCTGAGAAGGCAGCGCGTTCTTCAGCTTCTCGGCATAATCCACCACATTTTCCATATCGCCCGCCCCGCTCTCCTCCGCTTCCACCTGAGGACAGATAACGTAAGCCTGCCGTCCTTTCTGCACCTCGCCCGCGATAAACTGGTAAGCCTTGGGCCGATACGCCGTATTCACCACACAATTTTTCACCGGCAGACGGTTTGCCGGAAGCTCGTCCACTACGGAAATATGGTAATCCGCGTATAAAATAATGGCAAGCGTCCGGGGAATGGGCGTTGCGCTCATAACCAGAATGTGCGGATTCCATCCCTTTTCAGCCAGCAGCTCTCTCTGCCTGACCCCAAAACGATGCTGTTCGTCAGTCACCACCAGCGCAAGGGACCGATATTTTACTTTTTCCTGAATCAAAGCATGAGTGCCTATGATGAGATTCGCCTCCCCAAGAGCAATCTTTTCATAGGCATCCCTCTTTGCCTTTGCAGTCATGGAACCTGTCAAAAGCAGCGGCCGCAGCATCAGGCCATAGGCCTCCGTATATCCCCTGATTGTCTCGAAATGCTGGACCGCCAGCACTTCCGTAGGCGCCATCATGGCGCCCTGATATCCGCCTGCCGCCGTCATCAAAAGCGCCAGTACCGCAAGGATAGTCTTTCCTGATCCCACATCCCCCTGCACCAGACGGTTCATGCAGGAAGTTCCCCCCATATCCTCTTTGATTTCCTGCCAGACCCGCCTCTGGGCGCCTGTCAACGGAAAAGGCAGCCGCTCCAGAAAGCGGACCGTATCCTCCGTCTCCCGAATCCTGTAATTGTTCGGCAGCCGCTCGCAAAATTCCTTGTTTTTCCGCATCAAAAATAAAAAATCAAAGAATTCGTCAAAGACCAGCCGCTTTCTCGCCCGCGCCAGCCCATCGTAATCTGCGGGAAAATGGATGGTTTCCACCGCCTCCCTCTTTGAGATAAGACCGTTCGCCGCAAGCAGATCCTTATCATAATATTCCTCTTCAAACTCATAGAAGGACAATGCCTGCCCGACGCATTTCCCCACCGCCTGATTGGTCAGTCCCTTGGTCAGCGAATAGCGGGGAATCAGCCTGTTTTCCTGTCTGCGATACTCTTCCACGGAATAGATTTTGGGCTGTTCTATTAATTTAAACGCGCCCCTGCTCTGTATTCTTCCCCTGAAAATATAATAGCCGCCCTGTCTTAAGGTCTTTTTTAAAAATGGCATGTTAAAAAAGGTAAGCAGCAGATTTCCCGAACCGTCCGAAACGGTCACATTGAGAATGGAAAGGTTCCGCACTCTTTTCTCATTGGGAATTCCGCAGACCGCCCCATAGACGGCGCATATTTCCCCGGGCGCCGCCCGTTCTATTTTCACTGGTTCGTGAAATAGTTCGTAGTCTCTGGGGTAAGCCGCCAGCAGATCCCCTATGGTGCGTATATTGAGCTTTGCAAACAATTTCTGTGTCTTCTCTCCCACGCCCTTCAGCGCAGTGATCGATGTATCCTTGTCCATAAAAACATTTTCCCCATTGATACATAAAGGGACAGCACATGCCTGCCCCTTCCAAATTGCATTTCATCATTCTGAAAACGTCTCCTATTCAACCGACATCACATAGTAATAAATCGGCTGTCCGCCATACTGCAGCTCAATATCACATTCCGGATACATCTCCGCAATCTGCGCCCGAAAATCCTCGGCGTCCTTAGGATTCACATCGCTCCCGTAATAAATGCTGATCAATTCCGAATCCGTTCCTATCATCTGAGCAATCGTATCCTTTGCGACTCCGGCGATTTCTCCGCCCACGGCGAGGATGCCCTTGTCGCCGATTCCCATATAATCTCCCTTTTTGATATTCTTATTGTCAATCACGGCGTCGTGAACGGCATAAGTGACCTGTCCCGTACTGACATTCCCGATTTCATTTAACATGGCCTCCTCATTTTCGTCCGCCGACAGCTCGGGGACAAAATTAATCACCGCCGTAATGCCTTGAGGAATGGTTTTGGTGGGAATGACAAACACATCCTTATCCGCGGTCAGCTCCGCCGCCTGATTTGCCGCCAGAATAATGTTTTTATTGTTGGGCAGGACAAAAATCGTCTTGGCATTTACTTTTTCCACCGCGTCAAGAATATCGGCGGTGCTGGGATTCATGGTCTGTCCGCCCTCAATGATATGATCAACTCCAAGGCTCTTGAAAATTTCATTGATTCCCTCGCCTGCGGATACCGCGATAAATCCGAATTTCTTAGGAGGCTCTTTCGCCTTTTTTTTCTCGGACATCTGAAACAGCTTTTCCTGATGCTCCAGACGCATATTGTCAATTTTCATGTTGGAAAGCGCGCCATACTTTAACGCCCTCTGGATAGCCAGACCGGGGTCGTTCGTATGTACATGCACCTTGACGACGTCCTCGTCCGCCACACATACAATCGAATCCCCTATGGATTCCAGATACGCCTTAAAATCCTTCTCCTCCAGCCCGTCAAACGCTTTATCCAGCATAATAATAAATTCCGTACAATAGCCGAATTTAATTTCCGCCTCTGCCTGAGCCTTCATGGAGCCTTCCGATACCGCCGGCCGCCGGCCCTTGTCCGCAGCTTCAAAGGTGATGGATACTTCCTTGCCCAAATATGCGTCAAAGGCCCCTGACAGCACCTCCACAAAGCCCTGTCCGCCGGAATCAACCACCCCCGCCTGCTTCAAGACCGGCAGCATTTCCGGCGTCTGGCTCAATACATATCTGGCATGCTCTATGATCGCAAGGAAAAAGGTTTCCATGTCCTCCGTGCCTTCCTCCGCCAGTTCCCCGGCCTTATCCGCGGCCGCTCTGGCAACCGTAAGAATGGTTCCCTCCTTGGGCTTCATGACGGCCTTATAAGCGGTCTCCACCGCTTTTTCAAGAGCCTCCGCCAATACGGGGATGGTCAAAACCTTTTCCGTCTTGATTCTCTTGGTAAATCCCCGGAATATCTGGGAGAGAATAACGCCGGAATTCCCTCTGGCGCCGCGCAGGGAACCGCTGGAAATTGCCTTGCAGACAGCCTCCATATCCGCATTTTCACCCAAAGCAGATACTTCCTTTGCCGCAGACATAATGGTCATGGTCATATTTGTGCCTGTGTCACCGTCGGGAACAGGGAAAACATTCAGTTCGTTAATCCACTCTTTCTGATTCTCCAGATTCTTTGCGCCGGCTAAGAACATCCTAGAAAGCATCTTAGCGTCTATTTGCTGTACCTTCACGCTAACGTCCTCCTTAATCAATCACTCTGACACCATCTACATAGATGTTGATTTTTTCGATTT
>CAOKFN010000045.1 GCA_948467735.1 uncultured bacterium | reverse complement strand
AGCCAAAATTTCCTTCCGGGCGCTTCCACTGCGAGACTGTTTTTAAGTTCCGTCTCTGCGCTGCAGCGCCCCTACGAGGAAGAATATTTCGTCTGCAAAGTTCGCAGCCAAAATTTCCTTCCGGGCGCTTCCACTGCGAGACTGTTTTTAAGTTCCGTCTGCTGCGAGACTATTTTTTATTCCGGTTCCTCATCCTCTTCCTCAATATCCATCTGGACCACCTTCGATAAGTCCACATAGCTGTTCTGAAATTCCTGCTCGCCCTTGACGATTTGAATATTGACTTCTATCTTCTTCCCGGAAAAATCCGACAGCAGTTCCTCTAATATCGTCTGATTTTCCGTATGTTTGGTGAAATAATCCGAAGCCGGGCCGTCCTCCAGCACCACCATAAGCCTGTTGTCCCCGTCCAGACTAAGTCTCGCGGATCTTAAATGCGCCTTCATGGGATTATCGACGCTTCCCGTGATTGCAGGCCATTTCGTCACAATCTGCTTTATATCCTCCGGAACCGCTTTGGGCAGCTCCGGTTTCGGCTTCGCAGCCGCACCGGCGGCAGTCCCCCCGGGATGCGAAAGCTTATTTCCCCCGCCTTCCACGACCACGCCGTTTTCCACCTTTTCTTCCACCTGACGGATGCGGTCAATGAGCGCGTCCTGAACCGTTTCCATCTGAGGCTTGCAAAGCTTTATCAACGCCACTTCCACTAAAATCCGCTTCTGCACCGCATAGCGTATCTGCCCCGACAGCTCCGAGAAAATTCTAATAAATCGAATAATCTTCTCCATATCCGCCATGGCGGCTTCTTCTTTCAGACGCTTTAAATTGTCGGCGGACATATCAACGACGTCCTCCAAATGATCGGAAGCCTGCACCAGCATCAGATTTCTAAGATACCATGTAAAATCCGTCACAAACTGCCCAAGCTCCCTGCCCTGAATCACGATATCTTCCAAAAGCTGAACGCACCCCAGCACATCCCTGTCAAGGATATCGCGCAGCAGACGGCTGAACACCTCCGTATCCACCGCTCCCAGCACATCCAGCACCTTTTCATACGTCAGCTCATGCCCCAGATGAAACGCAATGCACTGATCCAGCAGGCTCAGGGCGTCGCGCATGGAACCGTCTGCGGTCTTGGCGATATAGCGCAGAGCCTTCTCCTCCACCTGAACACTTTCCGCCGCCGTCAGCTCCCGCATCCTGTCCGCGAGAGTTTCGATGGAAATACGTTTGAAATCATATCTCTGGCATCTGGACAAAATCGTTACCGGCAGCTTATGTACCTCCGTGGTTGCCAGTATAAAAATCACATAAGAAGGCGGCTCCTCAAGAGTCTTCAAAAGAGCGTTGAAGGCTCCTATGGAAAGCATATGCACCTCGTCTATGATATAAACCTTATATTTTCCCTCCGCCGGAGAATAGGAGACTTCCTCCACAATCTCGCGTATATTGTCAACGCCGTTATTGGAAGCGGCGTCAATTTCAATCACATTCATACTGGCGTTGGCCGCAATGGCACGGCAGATACGGCATTCCCCGCAGGGGCCGTCCTCCGTGGGATTTTCACAGTTCACCGCCCTCGCCAGAATTTTTGCCACACTCGTCTTGCCCGTGCCCCTGGTTCCCGTAAATAGATACGCATGACCGATTCTGCCCGCCCGCAGCTGATTTTTCAATGTGATTACAATATGATCCTGCCCCTTTACATCCGCGAATGTAACCGGACGAAACTTTCGATACAATGCTGTATACGACATAATCCTCTCCATGCCTTTCTATGACTTGTACCATATGCGGATATATTCATGAACACTCATCTTTTCTACAAATATCATTCTGTCATAAAACCGCACACATAATATGAATACCATACTCCTGCACAAATCTCCCATGCCGTCAATCCGCACAGGCATTTCAATTTCCTGCTCCTGTACACATTTCCCACGCCGTCAATCCGTACAGGCATTTCAATTTCCTGTTCCTGCAAACATTTCCCATGCCGTCAATCCGCACAGGCATTTCAATTTCCTGTTCCTGCAAACATTTCCCACGCCGTCAATCCGTACAGGCATTTCAATTTCCTGCTCCTGCACACATTTCCCCTGCCGTATTCACAGACAGGCACAAGCCGGAATTCCGCCTAGTTTCCAAAAGAAATCCCCAGAAGCTTCGCCTCCTGCACAATGGTCGCGTCCGGAGATATGGCTTTCAGCTTGCCCGCCACATCCTCCAGTGGAACCCGAACCACTTCCCGATTCTTATATCCCACCATAAACCCAAACTGTCCGTCCAAAATCAGCTTGCCTGCCTCCGCCCCCAGACGGCTTGCAAAGACACGGTCGTAAGGACAGGGACTTCCCCCTCTCTGCATATGGCCGGGAACCGTGACACGGACCTCCCTGCCGGTTTTCTTCTGAATTGCCGCCGCCACCTCATAGGACACGGAAGGATGGGGGTTTTTCTCCAATTTTTTCTTCAATTCCTTCTTGGAAAGCTTTGCGTCCTCCTTGGAAATGGCGCCCTCCGCCACCGCGATAATGGTAAATCTGCTGCCTCTCTTATCCCGCTCCTCAATTTTATCTACTACCTTGTCGATATCATAGGGAATCTCCGGAATCAAAATAATGTCCGCGCCGCCCGCCATGCCCGCGTTCAGGGTCAGCCACCCCACCTTGTGTCCCATCACCTCCACGATAAACACCCTGCCGTGGGAGGCTGCGGTGGTGTGGATATAATCGATGGCGTCCGTGGCAATGTCAACCGCGCTCTGAAAACCAAAGGTCATGTCCGTGCCCCACAAGTCATTGTCAATGGTCTTGGGAAGAGTAATGATGTTCAGGCCCTCCTGCCTAAGCAGGTTCGCCGTCTTATGGGTGCCGTTGCCGCCTAAAATCACCAGACAATCCAGCTGCAGCTTATAATAATTCTGCTTCATGGCGTCCACCTTGTTCAGTCCGTTCTCGTCCGGGTCCTGAATGGTCTTAAAGGGCGTCCGGGACGTTCCCAGAATCGTGCCGCCCTTGGTCAAAATGCCGGAGAAATCCTTTCCCGTCAGCATCTGGAACTTCCCGTAAATCAGCCCCTTATAGCCGTCCAGAAAACCATAGATTTCCACCTGCTCCGAGCTGTTCAGCAGAGTCTTTACGACTCCTCTCATGGCGGCGTTCAACGCCTGACAATCACCGCCGCTTGTCAACATACCAATTCTCTTCATGTATTCTTTCCTCCGTTTCCATGTTATCATGCACCTTTAGACAGAATGCCTGCCTTATCATTTCCTATATAGAATATTACCCTTTTCCCGGAAATTTTGCAACAATTACAGAAAAAACTATTTCAGCTATTGCAAAAAATGAAAGAATATTATAAAATGTAATCTGTCGGATATCCATGGAGATGGTTTGGGACAAAATATTCCGGAGCACGGGAAATCTTCAATGAGTCTGACAGAAAGATATGACAAGGAGAGTTATCGAAGCGGTCATAACGAGCTGCACTCGAAATGCAGTTGTCCTTTATTGGGCACGTGGGTTCGAATCCCACACTCTCCGCCAGAAATCTACGCCCACAAGCGGTTTTGCCCCTTGTGGGCTTTTTTATTGCAAAAAGCCCCCCAAAAGATGTATTTCCAGCCGGGCAAAGAACCACGGATCAATAAGGAGACAGAAATACCGGCAGAAAATGCCGGAAAAACGCCGGATAACTTCCACGTACCTTGAAAAATAAAGAAAGCTGTGCTAAAATATTTCTGCAAAAAACAACAAGGCATCCAGCCAAAACGAATATTATTTGCAGGAGAAGGTCTTATGAAGTTTCTAGCCAATCGAAAACTTGCCGCACGCATCGGCATTATCACAACCATTATCACATTTATAGGAATGCTGCTGCTCTGGTGTGTCGTGTCCGGGCGCGCTGCCGCCATGGTGGAAACCGAAATTACAAATCAGATGATCGATGCCGTGGAATCCAGAGCTTCCATAATCAACGATTATGTGGCTTCCGCGGAGGAATATATGACCGCGTTCGCCCTGAGCAGCGACGTCCGAGAGCTCCTTCACCATCCGGATGATCCCTCTCTCCTGCAAAAGGGACAGGAATATACGGAAGCGTTTGCTGCGGTTAAGGGTACGTTCGAGGGTTTATATATCGCCGCGCCCTCTACATATATTTTGACCCATACCTCCGAAAGCGCCATCGGAATGACGACCAGAACCGGCGAATCGCTGGTTCAGTTTCAAAATACCATTTTGTCGCGGCCCCAGCTGACCAACTTGGGAATCATGAAATCCCCGGGAACCGGAAGCATGATTCTTTCCATGTACTATCCGATTTTTGAAGACCAAAAATGCATCGGCTATGTGGGTGCCGGCGTTTATGCCGGCCGTCTGATGGATGTACTGCTGGATTTGAATATCAAAGGACTGCCCCACAGTGAATATGTTTTTTTAAATGTGGAAACGGGGACTTACCTGTATCATCCGGATGAAGCCCTCCTCAACACGCAGACCACCGACAGCGGCTATCTGGAAATCCTGCAAAAAATTAAGGCCGATGGCAGCACACAGGCGGGAACCTACACTTATGAGGACAAAAACGGCATCAGCCAGCTGCTTGTCTATAAATACCTGAAAGATCGGAACTGGGTTTTTATGGTGCATGACGACGCCGCGGCGGTCTATGCAAAGGTAGAAATCGTCCGCGATACGGTGGGGACTCTGTGCGCAGTCGTAGGCGCGGTCATTATCCTTGCCACCCTGCTGATCCTGCATCGGGAGGGCCGGGAGCTGATGACAATGGAGCGGGCCATCGGACGCCTTGGAAAATTGGAGCTGTCCGCGGATAAGGAATTGGAAGCATTTTATCACAGAAAAGATGAAATCGGCATGATTGCCCAGACCATACATCATGTCTGCGGCTGTCTACGGAAAACCATCGAGGATATCGGAAGAATTTTGGGAGAAATGGCCGACGGAAATATCGCCGTGGACGTAACGGCAAACGAAGCATATTATATCGGTGATTTCCAAGTTCTTGCGGAAAGCCTAAAAAGCATCCGCACGCATCTGATCGATGTCATGCGTGAGATCACACAGGTTGCAAGTCAGGTAGAAAGCGGCGCAAATCAAGTATCGGCAGGAGCGCAGGCCTTATCTCTGGGCGCCGTGCAGCAGAAAGATTCGATCGACGGACTTGTATCCAATATTACGGACATTACGGCGCAGATTCAAAACAGCGCGGTCCGCTGCGCAGACGCCAGCGATTTAGTTGACAAGGCCGCGGGCTATGCCTCCGAAGCCGATACTAAAATGGAACAGCTCAAGACCGCCACAAAAAATATCGACGAGTCCTCCATGCAGATCAAAAGCATCATCAAAACCATTGAGGATATCGCGTTCCAGACAAATATTCTCGCGTTAAACGCCGCCGTTCAGGCCGCCCATGTGGGCAGTGCGGCGGAAGGCTTCTCCGTTGTGTCGGATGAAGTCAGAAGCCTCGCGTCAAAATCCGCAGCCGCCGCAAACGACACGGGCACGCTCATCGGCCGCTCCATTCAGGATGTAAAGACAGGTACGGAATCCACCAGCCTCGCCATTTCCGCCATGCAGGTGATCGGCAGCTGCATCCAGTCGCTCAAGACATTAATGGACGAAATAGCGCTTGCCAGCGTTCAGCAGTCAGAAATGATTGCCTCCGTGGAAAAAAGAGTGAAGGAGGTATCCAAAGTGATACAGTCAAACTCCGACGCTGCCAAGAAAAGCGCGGCAATCTCAAACCAGTTGTCCAACCAGTCCAAAACGCTCAATCATTTGATCGGCCGATTCCGCATTCAATAACATTCCATAAGGGCCCGCTTTCAGAGACAAAAATTCCCCCGTCAGCGCCCCAGGGCCAACGGGGGACAGCGGCCGTTATCGCACCTTTTCGGTCACGGAATCACCCAGAGAAAGGCATATCCAGCGGTTTCGGCTCCGCTGCCCGGACTTCAAAAGCCCCCACCTTCCCATCTTCCCGGCGCCGTTTATCTGCCCGTCGGCTTCTTCCACAATGGTAAAAACTCCCTTTCCTGTGAAGCCGTCCTTCTGGTAGTTTGTTCCCGGGCCCCTGCGGATATACAGATCGGAGATTTTCACCCGCACCAGATAGGGAAGCCCTGCCGCGCCTTCCGGCTCTGCCGCAGAAGAATTCTCTCCGCCCGCATGGGCGTTCAAAATACCTGAAAGAATCCTAAGAATCTTCCCCCCATACTCTGCGCCCGCCGCCCAGCCTTTCCCCTGCGGATTTTCTTGGATGCCCAGCCACTCCACAAATTCGGCACAGCCCCTTTTCACATATGGAAAGCGGGGGTCTATGCAGGGCTGATTCAGCGCATCCGCGGAAGCATAGGCTTTCAGGTGCTGGATCTGCGCCCGGATTCCAAGCCGGGGGGTGCCGAAGGAGTTCCCCTTCATGCCGTTGGACGTCACGCCCATGCCGCAGAAGTTGTTCTGATCCAATGTCACCGCCGAATCTTTGAACGTGAAGTTTCCCGTTTCCAGACATGACTGGGCAAAGGCTATGTCGCCCCGGATCCCCTCCGCTTTCCCCTCTGAAATGTATAGCGGGATCATGTCAAGAACGGACTGCGGCACGGAGGGATTGGCCTTCCGGATATATGCCCGCATCTGATCCGCCGATGCCGCCGCTTCTCCGGCAATTTCGGTATATCCTGCCGCTCCGCCGCCGTTCAACAGCCTGTTCACTTCCGCCGCAATCTGCCCATGCCGGGAATACAGGTACTCCCCCGGACACTCCTTTGCCTTAAACCAGCGGTGGACGGTCATGTTCTGCTGCTCCGCCTTCCCGATCAGGGACCTGTCCCCCTTCCATATCAGCGCCCGGATTCCGTTGCGCCTGCAGATATCGGCGCAGAGCAGAATCAAGGACGCCCATACCTTTTCATTGACCGCATAAGGGTGCTTTTTGTCACAGGCGCATTCGATCGTCACCGCCCGATTGTCGTTCTCCCTGCTGGACGAGCACCATGACCTGTCCCCTTCGTCCACAATCAGGGCGATTCGCCCATCCGCGCCGATCATGTAATTGCAGGAACACTGCGCGCCCGGGCGGCTGAACCACTCTCCCGCATCCTCCACGGACGCCTGCCCCACATAGCAGTGAATCGTTATGGTATCGACGGCATGGCTGCGGGGGCTGTTTTTGAACGGTGAAATTCTTGTGTAGGAAACTAAGGTTGAATTACTCATTTCCCCTTTCCCCCCTTTCCGCTTCCGCTTTCTTTTTCAGCACTTCCACCGCCCTTATGACCACCGGAGGAATCGGTATTCCCATCAGCCCGGCGTTTTCAATAATGCTGATTGTCTCATTTGTGATAAATGCAATTACCACGGCGTCCCGGATGAAGCTGGCCCCCATGATCAGATCCAGACGGCAGGCCGCAAGCACGATCAGAAGCGTGACCCCCTTTCTGCACAGTCCCTTCCATCCGGCATGGCTTTCCAGCGTCCCGGTCTGCGTCTTTTTGCTGGCATGGAACACTCCGGCCACAATCAGCCCGGTGACGTAGTCCGCGCCCATGAACAGCAGCAGCGTTGTAAGGGCGGCGTCCCAGCCGCCGAAAAGGGATGCTATGAGGCTTCCCGCGCATCCGATGAGAGATAAAATTTTAACCTTCATTGTTCTTCTTTCCTTTCTTTTTGAGAGTACGCAGAAACCCCGCGCATAGGCTGTATTCGTCCATGCCCGGGGCTTCCGTCCTTTTTTCGTTTCCTTCTGCCGGAGGGCCCGGCCCTGATTTCCGCCATTGTTTCTCCGCCTCCCCCCTGCTGGTTTTCCGGCTTTTATTTCGGATCCCATGCCGTCCGCCGGAATGATCCTGCGCTCTGGGCGGCATCCTGTGCCGTGTTCCGGGCGCCGCAGGGGGCCGTGCCGATACCCAGCGCCTCCTCAATCCTTCCCAGCCGCTCTTTTAATCCGTCATTTTCCCTTTTCAGCCCGTTAATTTCATCCTGCTGGATCTGCACCATCCGGATGATCGGCGCGATAAATTCATCGTACCTCAGCGAGTAGTCGTATTCGCCCTCCACAATCCTTTCTTTTCTGCGCTTCCTCTTCCGTTGCGCCGAACTTCCATTCCCACCAACCGCTCCAGTTTCCTCTTCGATTTCCTCATATTCGACTCTGGACGATTTGATAAATCCGGCGAAATCCATGGATGTCATTCCAAGTTCTGCCATCAGCGCCTCAATGTCCTGTGCTATCATCCCCCAGTGCGTCCGGCCAGATGTACCGTCTGTCATGCTGTATGACGACGGGGTTAAACCCATAATGAATTTCTTGGTCAATTCATCATCAAGAGGTTTTATCTCCTTTTTCTTGGTGCGGTCTGAGGTCTGGATTGTGCCGCTCTGCACATAGACGGATTTCCACTTACAGAAGGACTCTCCCAGATTAGGCTGCCCGTAGTCTCCCAGCCCTTCGGCATAAAAACTACCATATTTAAAATTATAATCTGCTCCTTCCTGATGGTCTGCATCCCAATAGACTATATCATCCAAAACTTTTAAGCAAAATGGATCACTGTTTACCTCAGGAGCGTACTTTATCATCCACGGATCCACAAATTCCATTGAATCACCGCCACCAATACGCAGTGAATTGGCTTCCTTTGCTGTATTAGCTACTTCCGCTCTCCCGCTCAAATTCCCGTAGAATGTCCCCGCCCACGCATCACATGGAAATGTCACATGCCCGAGTTTGTCTATTACAATTCCGTTTGTACTGCCGTTTTCGTAATTAAAAATCCTGAGGTTTCCGTTAAACGCGTCTATTTCCCACTTTGTTCCGTCCGATGTCTGGATCTGAAGATTTCCTCCCTCACAATCCGTCCAGAGCCGCGCCCTGCTTCCGGCGCCGATTTCTCCCGAAACGCTGAGGCTTCCGGCTATGTTGCCCCCGGCTGTGGACAGCTTATTGTTCCATTCCTGCTTCTCCGCCTCCGTCACATGCGCCGTCTTATCCTTCACATGGCTGTCAAATTCCGCCGCGTCCGCCTTCGTCCCTATGGCCGCCTCCAGCGCCGACACAACATCCGCATTTTCCCCCATGGCCTCTGCTATCTCCCCCAGCGTGTCCAGTGTGGAGGGCGCGCCGTTAATCAGGTCTGCCGTCTTTTTGTCCGCGTAAGCCGCCATCTGGGCGTAGAGCGCGTCAAGAGCCTCCTGCTGGGCGGCGGACACAGGCTTGTCCATGTCCGCTGTGTTATCGGCGTTCCCGAGACCCACCTGCGCCTTCGTAGTCTTATGGGGATTTCCCCCGTCCTCAAGGTGGCCGACAAGGTCTGAAACCGCCTTTGCCAGCCTTCCAAACTGCTCCCCCAGCGTCCCGCCGGGCTGCAGCGGTTCCGGCGGCCCCGGCTGTTTTGAAGGCTGGAAATCCACCGTGACGCCGGATGCGTCCCCGTCTTTATCCAGCTTTGCATCCTCCAGCGCCGCTTCCCTCTCCGACGCACGCCCAACCTCGGCTTCTATCTGCCTCTTCAGCTCCGTCTCCGCCGTCTCCGCACGCCCCGCTTCCTCCAGAACCAGACTTCGCACTTCCAGCACATCCCCCATTGCGGCAGTTCCCCCGGCATCCACCATAAGCATCACCCTCTCCGCATTGTCAATCCTGAATCTCAGCTTCACCTGAAGGGAAGTAACCGTTTCGGAATGCTCCGGCATATAGCAGCCCCCCGATTTCTCCACGGCTGCCACAAATAAGACTTCCTCCCCCGCCCCAGCCTTGGCATACAGTCCCACAGCCCTGATAAAATGCCCGCTTTCCATATTTTCATTGCTGACCATGAAATCCACGGTCACGGCTCCCTTTTCCACGGTAGTACTTCTGACAGGAATCCCGCGCCATACCTCCTCAAGACTCTCCAAAGCCCCCAGCTCTTCCTCCGCATATACATGGGCTGACAGCACCGCCCGCGTAAATTCCAGAGAATCCTCCGCCAGCATCCCATTGTTTAACAGCTCTTTCCCTCTCTCCGTCATTTTCAATTTAGAAAACTCTGCCATTCTGCTCCTCCATTTATCTAACATTTTAATCTATAGCAAACGCCATAACTATTTTTCCCCTGCCGCAAAACCAGAATTGCATCAACAGCCAGCATAATGCATTTCTGCTAATCTAATATCGCAGTCATCCCCGCTAACCTGAATTTAAGCCATATCCGCTAATCCGATATTACAATTATTTCCGCCCACGATACCGCTCCCGCAAAATATCCTGTCCCTCCTGCATTAGCGTCAATCCTGTTCCTGCCCTCAATCCTTATGCCGCAGGGCACCACCGCATCCAGAACCTTCTCCGCTTCGTCCACGCCGCCGAACCGCTCCAGCTTTGTATCCAGCCTCAATGTATAGCCGCTTTCAAAGTCATATTCCAGCACAAAATCCGTATCTTGGCACACAATCTGCAGCTTCTTAAGCAGCATTCTAATCGTATAGGGCAGCGCATTGAACCATCGGCTCCTCACCCTCGCCCTTCTGCCCTCCAGCGTATCCTCCCCGGACGGAAAAATCCCCAGCAGCTTCTCAAACCTTCCAATGCCGTACTCGTCCGCCGTATCGATAAACTCATTCTTCAAAGCCCGGTCCGCGGCCTTCCACACAAGGGCAAATTCCGGATTTTCCGCCGTAAGCGCCGCGCCGATTTCCTGATACTCCGCCATAAACGGCGGCAGATAAGAGACAAGCTCAACCTCCCTCGTCATGTACCACACCTCCAAACACAGGAATTTCATACTGCCCCAGAGTCAGGCTCTCCTCCGCGCCGTTGATCAAAGTATCCCGAACGTCCGCCACTCCCGGGACGTCCAGAATCCGGGCCTCGACCCAGCTTCTCCTGACCGTCAGACGATCACAGTCCGCCCATTCCTTCCGAAGCTCCAGCAGATAGGCCGAAACCGCCTCTTCAATGGGCTTCTGTAAATTCCCCCATCCATACCCCGGCTCAAAGGTCAATGCCGTTTTCACAGTAATCTCTTCTGCCTTCGCGCTCTCCACCCTCACCACATGCCCGATGGGCGCAAGCCCGAAGCCTTCCCCGGCGTTCACTTCCGGATCAATGGCTGTCTGAACCGTCCGGACCAAAGCCTCCGAAGCCGGCCCGAACTGCGAATCAATAATGGTCAAACGCACCGTTCCCCCCACTGTGAGCTTCTTTTCCTCCGCCGCACGATACATGGAGTCCAGCCAGCCTTTCGCTTCCCCGTCCAATGTGTCCCTGATTCCTTCATACCAGCTTTTCACGCCCTCTGTGGGAAGCATGTCCGCCGGGGAAATATCCCCGTTCCACACCCTCGTCACCTTCGTCCTGCCCACTCCGGGGATGGCGTTGGTCTTTTCCAGATAATCCGCCCGGTTGCCGCCGAAGGCATTTTCATGAAAGGAAGCAAAATATCTCTGCCGCAGCTCCTCTGTTTCCTCCTCATCCTCCCCGGGGACAAGAACCTCCGTCAGCTCGGCGCTGCGCAGCCCCTTGATGTATTCTATGGGTATCATCGGCCCCAAAAACTGATTTCCGATTTTCCCGGCCCTCTCGCACTCCACCTGATACCCGCCGCCCACAGCTTTTCCGATCACCACATAATTGATGTCGCCTATATTGAACCTCCGCCCCGCAACCTCCGCATCCTCCGGATCAAAAATCCCCCTCAATACCGCTTTCGCAGCTTCACGGGGATAAATCCCTCTCTCCCCGCACCTTAGAATCAAAAATTCTCTGGAAGCGGTATCGCCGTAGGCCTCCCGCAGAATGGCGTCCAGCTCAAGATACAGAATCTGCAGCTCGATGGCCGCAGGCGACTGGGCGTCCCAGATAACCGAGCCCTCCCGCTTGTCAAATTGATCCGGCACCCGCCCCAGCATCCGCTCAAGGATGGACTCATACGTCACACTCTCATACATCAAAAATTCACCTCTCTTTCCGCCGATACATCCCCAAAAACGGTATGTACCGTAAATTTCACATGCACGGCACCCTTTTTCAGAAAATCAAACGTAAAATTGTCAACGCCTTTGATTCTGTCATCCGCAAGAAGCGCCTCCGATATCCGGCGTTTCAGTTCCGGACACACATAGGACGCAGGCTCCCCGAAAAGATCCAAAAGCTCAATCCCGTAATTCCAGCTGTACATGACATACTGGTACCGCTCCGTCATGATGATTTTGTATACCGCCTGCTTTACGGCTTCCAGTCCGTCCGCGTATCCTCTTACCCGCCCCGCCCCCATGTCCATCTGATAGGTCAGGCTGGGCCGTTCTTTCATCTCAAAATCCTGTCTCAAAAATCCTGCTGTGGAAGGAATCATCCTCTGCCTCCTATTCTGTCAAGGACAATAAATTTCTGCCCCTCCTGCTGCCGGAGCAGGATCACCCTGTCCCCTGCTTCCAATCCGTTCTGTATCATAATCTGTTTCTGCCCTGCGACCATATGGGTATGCTTTTTTGAAGGCGCCTCCGTCCTTCCTTCCACGGCCTCCCCATCCAGCCCGCTCAGGCTTACCTCATGAAAATGTCCGTCCGCTTCCTCCTCCGATTCCCAGTTCACCATGGCCATGGTCAGAAAATTCGTCACATTCCTAGTCAGAATCAGCTGGGATTCATTTAAAATCATTTTCTGCTCCACATTAATGGTCAGCGGCTTCACCGTTTTGACCTCTCCAAAATACACATTTACGGGCTTGGACGCCTCCACCGCATCCACCGCCGCCCTTTTTATCTCGCTCAGCAATCTGACTGCATCAGCCAATAAATTCACCTCCCCTCAGCGTCAAATCCATCCAGTGCTCGCTTTCCTTATAGCTGTGCTTACAGCTTTCCACCAGCATGAAATTCATGATCTGCATATCCCCCAGATTCAGATTCACCGCAATCATGCTCCCGGCCCGCACCCTGTTGTCCCCCAGCACATTGGTCAGCTTCAGGCTTCGGGTCTTTTTATTGTACAGCCTCAGAAGGGCGTCCGCCTTCGCCTGACCGTTTTCTCCTTTTTTCAGGGTGTCAAAATACTGCAGGACGCCCCATCTGTTCAGGTTTTCGGAATCCTTCGCAATATAAACCTCCCTGAATCCGGTATCCTCATTGTCATAGGTCAGTTTGATTTTGGCAAAGGTATTGTCGTCAATGGAGGAAGTGTAATCAAAGGTTTCACAGGTTTCTTCATCCACCATGAGATAAGCCCCCGGACTTCCCACCGCCATGGAGGACAGATGCTTTAAGGCCAGCTTTCCGAAATCGTCATACAGGACGAACAGTTCTCCGGTATTCTGCAAGGTCAGGTCAAGGGCATTCTGCACCATCTCAAATAGGGAAGTGTTTTCCTCCACCCTTGAGCCGATGACATAACCCGTATGCTCCAGTACCCCCGCATTCATCCCATAATCCGCGGCGATCATCTGCAGCAACTGATCCGCGGTCTTATTTTCATACGTAATCGTATCTTTATTCTTCAGATACCGCAGCTGGTCATAGGCGGTAACGCTGATTATCTGCTCCTTTGACCTCTGCTGCTTGAACACAAAGCCGAAGAAAATTTCATCCCCGTCCACCCTAAGCCTCACCGGGCTGCCCTCCGAGAAATCAAGCACATCATCCTTTAACACCTTGAACGTCAGCTTTCCGGGCGCGCCCTGCCGCTCCGTAGTCCACTCAATCCCCTCTTCCACCGCCGGGGCATAGATTTTTGTACCGTCCTCATTTCCGATCAAAAGTTCAATATCCACCTGATTTGCCTTCCTCCTTCCTGTCATGTCAAGCCTTTTGCGAATTTTTTCCTTCATCAGCAACATACCAATCAAGCAGGAACTTCCCCTGCCCGCCGCGCAGCCTATGCGACGCTTTCATGGCATATTTCTTCATGGTTCTGCGCATAAAAAGAATGCCCTTCCGGCTGGGAAAGACATTCTGTTGATCCGAACTATGTATTTTTTATTCTGCGCTGAGGCGCTTGGACTTCCTTGTGTGCTTTTTGCGCGTACCTGCACTCAGCCGCCCGGGAAATTACCGGCAGCTTTTATCACAATTCAATCCCCCCTCGTGTTTGTTCAGGCGTCCTTGGCTTCAAGGCGTCAACCAGCTTGGCGCATGCAAATGTATTGACAGCTTCGTCTTTTAACAAGAAGCTTTGTAATTCCCCTTGGGAATCTTCATAAAAAATAATCGCGTACCCTATCACGTCACGCTTTCTTTTTTTCGTCGGCGCAGGACCCAGAATCACAGAAATCTCCCCGGACATCGACGCTTCATCAATTCCCCTCTTCAGACGGCTGTTCCTATATTTCATTTCATCAACATCCTGCCGAAATTCTACTCTTTTGAACCTATTCATCATTAAAATAAATTCACGCGCCCCACAAACCACCGTAAAAGTACCCGGAGATAATATACACGCCGCCTTGCAGTTTTCCGGCACATCCAGACCATCCGCATGGAGAATTCCATAATATCTGCTGATTCTGTTTGCCCGATCCTCCTCCCTCTGCCCTCTTTTCTCCATAAACGCCTTAATTCCCACGCTTCCCTTCTTAATGGCAATGAAAATAAATACCGCCAAAAGTCCGATTCCCTCTGATACAAGAGCCAAAATCGGCTGTCCTATCTCACTATTTTTCGTGAGAACCACACCCACGATTGCTGTTGCCGCCATCCATACTATGAACCCTGTCAGGTATGTTCCACACCCTGCCTTCTTTTTATCCATTTCCGCTCCCACCCTGCATTTATGTATACTCAGTCCACTAATATGAAAGCAGTATACCACACTGCCTGAAATTTGTCATTATGAACAGTCCCTTCTCCCTCCCCATTTTCCCCAGCAAAAAATGCCCCTCCCGCCGGAAGGACATTTTGCTGATCCAAACTATGTATTTTTATCCTGAGATAAGACGCTTGGTTTTTCAGGTACGCCTGCATTCAGCCGCCCGGAAAAAGACTGACAGCTTTTATCACAATACAATCCTTTCATGTATTTGTTCATATACCCTTGGCTTCAAGGCGTCAACCAGCTTGGCGCATGCAAATGTATTGACAGCTTCGTCTTTTAACAAGAAATTGTGTAATTCCCCGTAAGAATCTTCATAAAAAATAATCGCATACCCTATCGCATCACGCTTCGTTTTTGTCGTCGGCTCACAACCAAAAATTGATTCACTATCCCCAGCCATTAACGCCCCAACGAGCCCCAGCCTCAAATGGCTCTGCATATATTTGGTTTCATTAACGTCATATCGAAATTCTACGCTTTTGATTTCTCTAATCTTTAAAATATGTTCGCGCACTCCGCATGTCACCATTAGAGTGTCCGGAGATAATACAAACGCCGCCCTACAGTTTTCCGGCGCGTCAAGGCCTCCTACATGGAGAATTCCTTGATATCTGCTGATTCCGTTTTCCTGATGTATTCTTTTTTCCATTGACGCCTTAATTCCCGCACTTGCCTTCCTAATGACATATAAGATAATTGTCGCCAGATATCCAATTGCCATCGATGTGGAAAGTATAGTTTGATCGCTTTGCCCTGTCTCATTAATTCCCTTAAGAACCATTGCCAGAATCGCTCCCACAACCACTGTCGCAGCAATCCATACTATCAGATATGTTCCGCATCCCGACTTCCTTTTATCCATTCCACTCCCCCTTCACCTTAATGAATACCTAGTTGAAAAATAATATAGCACACATTAAGAGGATTTGTCACTATGAATTTATCACAAAAAATGGTATCATTGCCTACGACGATTACAGCCGCACAAACACAGTATTTTTGTCACCGCATTTTGTTTCTCTCCAGCCTGCCCACGTCCTACACCGCCGGAATTGTCAGCACCTGCCCGGGATAGATGAGATTGGGATTTCCTCCGATGACTTCTTTATTAGCATTATAAATAACGGTATATTTAGAACCGTTGTTATAATACCTTTTCGCTATGTTCCACAGACAGTCCCCCTTTGCCACCGTATAGCTCTGGGCCTCCGGGGCGTTGACTGTCTCCCTTTGGGGTTCCACACTGCCCTGCGGCTTCCCCATGTCGAAAGTAATATCCACTATCTTTGTCCCATAATCCCGCCACTGCTTCAATTTTATTTTCACATCCAAATCAAACCCGTTATCCGCGTCTTCCGTAATTTTATAATCCTCCATGGATACCTTTATATTGGTGTCAAACAGCCTCCCGCCCGCCGGAAGGCTGCGGCACACAATGAACTGAAAGGGTTTTCTGTCGTTTTTCAACGCTTCAAAATAGTCAAGAAAATAATCCGCTCCCTTGAATCCCGCCTTGTAGACGGCAAACGGATATTTCACCTGAGGTATGGAGCACTCAAATTCAATATCCGTCAGTTCCGCCTTTTTCAGAATGTTGATTTCCCCTTCGTCTATCAGCGTCATGGTTTCGTTAGCATTATTAATCTTCACCGTGAGCTTGGAAGGCGTTATGGGCAGAAGACATTTATCCAAGTAAAAATCATATCCGTTTTTCGCCATTATTCATGCACCCCTTCCGTCATAATTTCCACCGCTTCCCCGATGGCGTTCTCCAGACCGGATACCACCCCGTCCAAATCCATGCCGTTTCTGATGGTATTGTGGTTCGTCTGCTCAATATTGATTTCGGCGGTTGTAAAGCGGTTGATTGCTTCCTGCTCCGCAATGTCCCGCAGGTATTTCAGCTCTTCTCCGGTGATCTCCATGCTCTCGGCCATTGCCCCGGTATTCTCGTCAATATTTTCAACGCCTGTGCCGATGCCCCCGTCTAACAATTTATCCGCATAATCTTCGGTGGATGGAAGCTCATTTGGCTTAAAAAGAGAAGAGGGGTCAAAGTTCTTTATGCTTTCATCAATCCCTTCACCGAAAGAATATCCGGCATCCCATGCTTCCCCATATTCATACCGTTCAAGGTGCATGCTGGAAGCGTCCAATTTCTCCACGAACTCCTCGCCCTGCCCAAAAGTTTCATCAACCCAGCCGCCAAGGGAATTCCGCCACCCGGAAACTGTCCCGGCAAAATCTGAACCAAAGATTGTATCAATAGTGGAAGCAAGAGATTCCAAAATCCCCAGCACATTATCAGCCAAATCAAAAAATAACCGGGCAATCGCACCCACTGGATCATTGAACACGTTGCCAAAAAAATTTGCAAAGGAGGCTATAAAATTCCTAAACATCACGAAAACATCAATTCCTGCATTAATCAACGCAACAAGCAGATTTCCTATAAATGCCGCCGCCACCATAAACACCCCGCAAATAATCCCTGTTGCAGAAATGGAAGTTCCCGCGAACTTATTTATCGCCGCCACCACCGCATAAAAAATCGCTATTAAAGCGATAATCAGAATAATAAGCCAGACGACAGGGCATGCATACATGGCCCCATTAAGTCCGTTTTGAGCTGTTACCTCTGCCCATGTTGCCCCAGTTGTAGCCCAGATTGCCGCAGCACGAATACCTTCCCATACTGCCATGACACCTTTAACGGCTGCGGAAGCCAGTTCTAAACCTTTAATGATCCCAAGGTAGGTGCCATATACCGCCAGAGCCCCAATAATTCCATAAATAATCGGACTGAACAATCCCCAGTTGCCAATGACAACCTGCGCAAAATTCAAAGCGCCTTCCATCAACCAAGACAAAAAACCAAGCAAACATTCAAGACCAACAACAATACTGTCAATCACCGTCTGAATCGTTCCCCAGTTTTGGACAATGGCATCCACAAATAAAAGCACATACGGATACAGTTGTCCTCCCGCATCCCCCATCATCTTTCCGCCCATATTGGTCATCTGCATCATCTGGCCTTCCGGTGTATTGCTCATTGTTTCGTACATCCCTGCACCTGCCTTGTCAACCACCTGTGTAATAACCACCGCCGCCTGCATATCGGAGGACATACCAAGGCTTCCTTCTCCCAAAACAGAAATCATTTGTTCCCTTGTGGCTTCGCCCTGAATCACTGCCTTCTGCGCCTCTGAAAAGTTTAAGCCGCCGCTTGACATGGCAGTATAATCTCCAGACATTACCTTCCCAAAATTTGCCGCATAAGTTCTCATTTTCGAAGCATTCAGTTCGCTGAGCCCTTTTTCCATGCTCATCGCATAATCCGCAAGCGCATCCAGCATCACTTCAATGGCATCTGTATCTTTAAAATATGCGGCAAACTCAGCCGCCGCACCAGCCATCACCTCTCCTCTGTAAATACCTCTTGCCTCAATTTCATTTATCTTCTCCATAATGGTGTCAAAGTCTGCCAGCAACGCCTCCTTTCTTAGAACTGCCGTAATTTCCACCTCATTTACACCATCTTGAATCCCATTGATTCCTTCCACGGCATTTGTTTGGTCTGCACTGATTTCACATCTAATCTGTGTCGCATAATCTTCATCAGGCCTGCCTGCAAGTACGGTCAACAGTTGTAATTCCGCATACAACTGTGCGTCATAACCATTCGCACAGTTCTGAATAAATTCAGCTATACTTTCCGGACTAAATATTTTTATAGGTCCCTCCCCTTCAATGATTCCCTTCACCTTCTTAACCGTATCCGTAACAACCATGCTGGGGCTTCTCTGCCCACCCCCGCTGTCTCCGCTAGACTTCTGAACGCTTTCTTTGGTTTTTGACTGCTGTAAAACAGCACTGCCAACATTCCCAACATTCATATTTTGAATGGTTTGATTCATGCTATCCTGCAGCCGTATCGCTTGATTCAAATGCGCCTGCAGCTGTCCCAGTTCAACATTTTCCCTGTCCGCTCCTACATCCAAGCGGTTACTTTCTATTTCCTGAATTTGATCCTGTATCGTCTGAAGGCAGTCCTGCACTTCGTCTACATCTAACGAGAAAATATTGGTACGCGCCGCCCTTGCGGCAATCCGTGCCTGTGTGCGATTTACTGCATTCAGCATGGCCACGGTGCCTGCCGCCTCCTGTCTGAAACGCTCCACGCCCGTCCCCGCAAACGCCTCTAAGTTATCCGTTTTCCACACCACAGGAACATCCACTGGCGGCACAGGGTCCACATCTCCCTGCGGCGCCGGGTTCAGCTCTCCCTGAGCCGCCTGATTCTGCACTTCCTGAATGAATGCCGTGTCAATCGGCGCATTCATCACAGAATGAATCTGCTCTACTGTGACAATCGACATATTCGCCACATTTATAATATTCGCCAGTATATTCGCGAAGCCCTCCTGTGACTCCACTGCCCCGCCTACGCTCCCCATACCGTCACCTGCCTTTCCTTCCGCCTTTTGATTTACGTTTCATTTCCTTCTCTCTCTTCTGGTCGCTTTCCATTTTTACCTTGAAGGCCGCCACAACAAACGCTTTTTCCTGTTCATCCAGCCCAAGGAAAACGGAAGGCAGCACATGCAGCTTCAGAAGGGCATAGTAGGCGAAGTTCGCCTCCCAATCCCCTTCCTCAATTAGTTTTTTGCCTCTTCCACCTTGTCGCCGAAGGATGTGCCGAAGCCCTGAAACCTCTGCACGAAAGCGGTCAGCTCGTTGTACTCTCCGGGGTCGTCAACCATGGCCAGCAGAAGATCCTCCGGCGTGCTCACTCCATAAGAATCCTGTAGCTGAGCGTCATACAGATCCGGCGTCACAACCGAAGCGGCAATCATCTTCTGAATATATTTTCCGGACAGCACTTTGGGCCGGAACATGTTCGGCTTTCCGGTAATGGGAACCTCAATCGTACAGTCGTCCCGGAGGCTTTCATTCTCCTTGGATGTAATGTGGCGGAACTCCCATTCCAGAGGACGTCCGTTTTCATCGCAGAGGGATTTGGTGGGCGCGTACATTTCATTCTTTTTCTCAATCTTATTGGCTTTCATAAATTTACTGAATTTTGACATTTATCTGTCCTCTCTTTCTTGTTTTCAAATCATTAAGCCGCAAGGGCTTCTCTTCTTTGTTTTGGTTCAATCGGGCAGGGCGCCCGTCAGCTCCTGCCGACATATTTCCTCTATGCGCCCATGTGCATAAAAAAGACGCCTTTCATACGAAAGACGCCGTGGATATACTTCCCTGAACTTCCTTGATTTAGTTATAAGGCTTCCGACAAAAATATGTAGAATAATGTCAGAATACATGCTATAATCGTTCTGTTACCACCCCTAGACTGGTACGGAAAGGGGGTGTCTGCATTGGAATTATTTGCATCTTTTATTGTCGCCGTTGCGGCTGGTATAGCATGCCACTATATCATCAAATGGTTAGACGGCGAAGAATAGCTGGTAACTAGCCTATGGGTTTAAGCCTTCCCATTGCCCAAATTAGGAACAGAAAAGCCTTGGAGTGCAGCCTCCAAGGCTTTTCGTCTGCTGTCCGCATTGGACTATTCACATCTTGTCTGCCTATCGGCATTATAGCATATGCAGACAGCGATTGCAAGATACATATTTCCTATTTTTTCAGCCGCATTTTTCTGCTCGTAACAGTTCAGACAGGTCACTGAACTGTTACTTCTGCTCCGGATTACATTCACGGCTGCTTTACTGCACACCGATCAAACCTGCCGCGAATCCTGACTGCAGACCGCCGACGGGATGCCTTTGCCCGCTTTCCTACTGCAAATTCCGGCGGTCTGCAGGATAGCCAAGCCGCCGGACGGCCGCATACATTCCCCTCGTATCTTCCCCTAGTTCGTAAGGAATCCTTCCAAGTCCTTGAACGCCTCGGGCATCTTGAAATCTTCAAAGGTAAAATCCATATCTTCCTCCAAGTACTCCCCGTCGGCGTCAAATTTCGCAAGGATTCCCCCGTCAATATTGCAGTCCATCAAAATCATGGTCTGCCTTCCGGCCGCGGAGGTCTTGTCCTCATTGGAAATCTGAATTTCAAAATAAATGTCCTCCCCGGTTTCCTTGTATTGAAGCATCATCTGTCGGAAAATGGAGGTGTTGTAATGGAAGGTCGCGCTTCCCGTCCCCTTCCAGCCGGAGGCCTTGTTCCCCTTTCCGGTCTTGCCCAGAATGGGAACCTCCGTCTTATTTTTCTCAAATTTTGCCTCAAGGTTAATCGCCTGCATAAAATTATAGCGGCGGGTCCCAATGGTAATAAAACATTCCGCCAAAGCCGCAAATACGGTATCCTTGGCTTTCATCACTACGTTTCCGTTCATGTTGTCTCTCCCTTCTTTTTACAGTCCATACGATTCTAACTTTTCTTTGCACTGACTTTATGCCGCGCCTGCAAACCCGACCCGCAGTCGGCCTGCGCAGCTGACGAATGCCGCGAGGGTCATGGCTTCTCACCCATTACGCTATGGCCACGGTCATATACAGCCTGCCCATGGCGTTTACAATCGTCACCGCGTCCGTGACCACCACCGACTTCTTTGTGCCGCCCTGCTCCACTTTCACATCCGCGTCCGAGAAATTCTCAATCGCCCTGATTTCCTGAAGCTGTTCATGGTGCTTCACAATATCGGACCAGAGGGAAACCCGCCCTGCGGCGTCGTTGGGCACAATGCCCAGATACTTCGTGTTAAACAGCACCGCGATGTCATTGCCGATCTGATCCATTACCCTGACGGTCTGATTGTCCTTGAAAATATCTCCCATGGCGTCGGACGTCGTCGTCATGGTGTTAATGTCCTCCAGCACACGGACTTCGCTCCCTGCCAGATGGAAGGTAAACCTGCCCTCCTTGACGGCTGTTTTCAGCTGATTCTGCGTATAAGAGGTATCGACTATAAAATTACCGTCATACTTCTTATTCTGGCAGCTCTTGTTGACCGCGCACCCGGCGGCGGCTCCCGTCACCCAGTACACAAGCCCCGCTTCGCTCCAGCCCTCGTCCAGAACCTTGTTATTCACACTGATCACGCCCAAATAGTCGGCCTCCGGATAATCATACAGAACCAGCTGGAATTTTACGCCCGCTTCATCCCGCATCCGCTTATTGAAAGCCGTATACAGGGCCTTTGTCGCCTTATCCGTCACTGCCGCTCCCATGGCATGGAACGCATAGGCTTCTATCTTATCCAGATAAGCCTGATGATCCTCGCCGCTTACTTCTCCGTTGGTTCCTCCGGTCAGGGGAATCCCGACAGCCGCTTCCAGCGCGGCGCCCGATTTCCATTCCACGAACTTGTTATCCATAAGCTCCTCAGCTTTTGAAACGGTCTGTTCGTCAACCACCGCCGTGCCTAAAAGCGTTTTCACATCAAACAGGGATTCGTCGTCCGCGTTCACCTGAACCGAGATTTTCAGGTCATTGCCGCGGATGCCGGAATACCGCGCCTGCGCAAGATCATTTGCGGCCTTCTGCCCGCCGCCGTTCAGACGGTATCCGTAGAAAGTCCTCACATTCAGGAACAAATCCCTAAGCCCTTTCAGCTTCTCGTCGGTATACTCATACCCGAAAATCTCCAGACTGTTCTTCCTGAAATCCTCATTTGTCACTTCAAAAACCTCCCCGGAAACGCCCCAATCCAGCTCAAGGGGCATGGATGCGGTCCCTCTTTCGGAAAGCGCCGCGGATGCGGCCGTCTTTGATACAAAGTTGATATATGCCCCCGGCAGTTCCTTATTCTGCACTACAAAAGTGCCTCCTCCTAATGCCATTCTTATTTCACCTTTCCTTTCATATAATGTTGAATGTTTTCTTCCACGGCTTTCACCGTGTACAGTTCACCGTCGTCAAGAAGGGCCTCCACAAGATCCCTTCTATCCTTGAAGCGCTTGGACGAAAGCAGCTGTTCCTTGGAAAAGCTGTGCTCCGCCTCTTCTGCCTTTTCCAAATCTTCAGAAATCATACTTTTCTCAGTCGCTTCCTCCAAATCAGGCCTGCTGCCCATCGCTTCCTTCTCTGCCATCTTCTTTTTGGCTGTTTTTTTCTCTGTTGTTTTTTTCTCTGTCGTTTTCTTCTCTGCCATTTTTCATCACCTATCCTTTCACGGCAGTTTCCGCGGAAATCTCTTCCATGACCGGGACGGTCTCGGACATTTTGTAAACATACACGTCGTAATTTACAAAAAAAAGGAGAACGCCGTCCGTCATCTCGCACCTCATCCGGGTTCCCATCACAAAATCGCCGTCCACCGTCAGCCATTCAAGACAGGAGAAAAGACGCTCGGCAGCCCCGTAACACTCTTCCCTTTCTTTTCCGCCAATTCCCGGGAAATACCGAATGCAGAACTGATTTTCCCTGAGATACCGTTTCTCCGAAAACTGCTTATTTGATGAATATGTGCAGGCAGTAAAAAAGCAGGGCCCTTGAAATTCCTGCCCCGCTTCTTCCCTGTAGATTTTGTACCCGTCGCCGAATTCGGCGTTTAATACAGTTCCTATGGCTTCCATTATTCGATTGATCACTTCATGCATCCCTCCTGATTTTCTTCCTGTTTATGCGCCGACGGCTCCGCCGAAAATCCTTCGTCCCTTGGCCCATCCCTGCGAACCTTACGGCTGTTTGTTTCACTCTATCATCTATCTGTCATTTATCGGCACCTCCTTTTCATTTCTCGCAGACACCGGGAAGCATTCTCTGCGGGTTTTAGCGTTACAAATACCAAAAGACACGTCTCGCGAGAATTTGATTGATATAAATAAAAATCGGCCGACCGGAACAACTTCCTGTCAGCTGATTTTTGACAATACCATAATAACACATCGCAAAGTAGGTTTGGGTAGGTTCTTACAAATTCTTTCAGTGCTTGTCATAATACTTTCCCCTCTACCCAGATATTTGCTTGTACGCTTTGTTTATTTATAATCCACTGACAGCCAAAAAGCAGCTGAATTTGAGCCGAGAAATCGCATTAACGTTGAACGTCTGTCTCCACAGCCCATGCCTCTGGCAAGATCATTGTCCATATTCTCCTCCACAATCTTGAACCTCCCTCAAAAACTTATCCCGATGCAGCTATCCTTGGCTATGAAGCTGCGAAAGCAGACGATCAGTGTCAACACGATTTATGGCTGAAATTGTCAAAATACTTTTGGACAATGGTTGACTTTTCGCCATATATAAACTATAATTGTGTTTACGTGCGGTAAAATTTGCTGTCAGTTCATAGAATCTGCCGCTCGTGAGTCGGACGGCACGGTAAATTTTAGCGGTCGTCAATATAAATTACAGTTAGAAAACCCTGACGAGCAAGGCGGCAAGCGCCAGAAAGAGAAAGACATGAGTAAAAAGGATAAGATTATTTCTATCACCGCAGCCATTTTTTTGTTTATTATCCTGCCATTGCCTTCAAAAAATGATTCCGTGGCTTTCCTCACGGTTAAGCTGTTATTATATCTTTTATTTTTAGGCTACAGCATCTACTTGGTGTGGAAAGTTTTTTCGACAAAGAAGCGTACAAAAAAACGCCTTATGCAGCAATACGGAGCAACACTGACCGCAACCCTTAAGCACACTGAGGGTCTTCCACTGGCAAAAGGCGTTCTTGTGGATGTTTACTACGGGCCGGAAAAAATCTTGTTCAAAAAGGACAATCAGGAAATCTCAATCGCAAGAAGCAAGATCTCGGATATTGACTGCGTAACCGGAGAAGCCATGAAATCCCAGATGACGACCGGGGCAGTGGCGGGCAAGTACATCTTCGGAGGCATGAGCGGGGCAGTTCTTGGCTCACTGATTGCCACGACGATATATCTTGTCATTTCCTACACCAGCGACGGCAGCGACAAATATGTGATACTCGACACAGCGGCCAGCGGCACATTCGCCCACAATGTGCAAAAGGATTTTAAGCAGAACGACACCTCCGCCCCCAAGTCAATAGAGCTTTAAGCGAGAGCGCCCAAGGCCGCCTCCATCCTGCCCATCCTCTCCTTAAGCTCCGCATGTTCCTTCTTTAGTCCGGCATTTTCCTTTTTCAGCTCCTCAATCTCCTTTTGCTGCATCTCGATTTCCCCTTGCTGCAGCTGCGCCATCCGGATGAGGTACGGTATGAACCTGTCATACTGTACGCCGGAAGGCTCGCCATTGCTGTAGTTTATGACTTCCGGGCAGACCCCCTCCGTATCTTCCGCTATAACGCCGGAGCGGTTGTACCTGTACTGTTCTTCAAATACACCTTCTTTATAATCAAACGTAACCACTTTGACATTAAGTATCTGTCTGGCACGCTCATCTGTAATTTCTTTTATATTCTCCTTCAGTTTTCTTGACGAGTTATCCTGTGTATGGAATCCGGAAGCGGAGATGCCTGCCCACGCAGTATCGTCATAATTCCGGCACTGGATGCCGGGAGACTGCAGATTTAAGTAAGAATTTGCTGCCACAACAGCATTGCTGCCGCTGCCTTTTATATATGCGCCTGAATTGTTTCCCAGAATTACCGACTGTCCATTCATAAATATCGAACCCTGCATATAAAGATGTCCATTTATCGTGCCGCCGCCTGTCGGCAGATAGTCGTGGGTATGTGAGGGCTGTGCGAACGGAAGCGTGTCGATATGGCGGTGCTGCACCTTCATTTCATTGATAACAAGGAGCCATGTGTCTTTTGTGTTCTCCGTGCCCACGTCCCATGTATATCCGGATATGGCGTCACCGGTGTCCCCCTTGGGACCCTGCGGGCCTGTATATCCCCTAGGCCCCTGTGCGCCCGTTTCCCCTTTTGGGCCTTGCGGCCCTGTCTCGCCCGTATATCCCCTAGGCCCCTGCTGCCCTGTCGCTCCGGTATATCCCTGAGGTCCCCTGAGCTCTTCCCGGTGGGCGGATACATAGGATTCCACATTTTCAGGAATCAGCGCCTCAATGTCCGAATAGTGCTTCCCGTCCAGCGTGTCCGCCTCTCCGGAATTCCACTTCCTGCGCTCCGCCTCCGTCACATGGGCCGTTTTGTCCTTCTCATGGCTGTCAAACTCCGCCGCGTCCGCCTTTGTCCCTACGGCGGCGTCCAGCGCGGACACCACGTCCTCATTCTCCAGCATGGCCTCCGCTATCTCCCCCAGCGTGTCCAGCGTAGAAGGCGCGCCGTTTATCAGATCCGCCACGGACTTGTCCGTGTATGCCGCCAGCTGGGCATAGAGCGCGTCAAGGGCCTCCTGCTGGGCGGCGGACACGGGCTTGTCCATATCCGCCGTATTGTCCGCATTCCCTAAGCCAATCTGCTCTTTTGTTGCATGATGCGGATTGGCTGTATCGGACATATGCTGCTGCGCCCCCTGCCGGAGCTGCTCCGCAAATGCCCTTAAAAAAGCCTCATTGCCCAGCATCTGCCGGATAACCGCATTAAACAGATCCGCATGCGCCGGGTCCGCAGTCTCAAATTTTCTTATCTGCAGCGAAAATTCCGGTTTTTCCGGTATTTCAAAGTCTGCCATAACCGTCTCCTCCTTTTCCCGTCCGTTTTAAAAAATGTCATCGACCCGGAATGTCATCTCCAAGTCGGCGTCCTTCCCCTTGCTTTTGAATGTCTTAATGGCGATAATGTCCCCCTCCGAATCATACAGCCCCAGCTCACTGATCTCCTCGCCCGCGCACTCGTCCGCCGCCAGCGTGCATAGATACCGGCATGTGGTGTCGTCAATAAATTCATGGCTGTCAGCCGCCTTCCGGAACACCTCATTCTTAAGCCCCTCGTCGCTGACCAAGGGCTGCACCGGGTTTCCTCCGTCGTCCACGCCGCCCGTTCCGAACGCCATTCCGGCTATGGGCGGAAGCTGTATCTCCCCCGCCCGGGCCCTCGCCATCTTTTTTCTCGCCGCAATTGTTACTACTGCATCTGCCATATTACAAATCCTCCTCCCATATTTCGGCGTCCAGCATCCGCGAACCGTCCATCAAAACCTCTCCGGCCAGACACCATAAATCCTTTTCAACAGTTACATATTTTGTCTCCACCCCCGTTTCCAAACGCAGGGGGATATTGACTCCGGCATCCTTCATTTCTGCATCCAGCGCTTTGGATGCATCCATCCGGAGCCCGTTTTCCATGCCGCATCGGCTCCCGGCCGCCGCGGCGGGGAATGCGGCGTTAATGTACAGTGCCGGAACGGATGCCTTTCCTTTCCAAACCGCGCTGACAGCCCCCATGACTATCCCCATGGCAGTCTCACATATGGGGATCTGGCCGAGGCTGACGGAGCCGTCAAGGGGCCAGCCGCCGTTCAGTATCCTTTTGAAATAATAGAAAAATGCCTGCACGTCCATATGGGTAAATTCCGCTCTCTCTATGTCGGAAATGCGGATGTCCGTGTCATATTGGACATTCAGCCTATACTTCAGATTCGCGGGAAGTTTCTTATCCAGAATGGTGCGCAGATTGCCAAAATGGAGGGTTTCGTCACTGCCGCTGTCGAATCTCAGAAACAGCCAGTGATTTCCCTCCTCATCGCCTCTGGCAAGCTCTATGTCCGCCTCTGTCTCCATGCTGGTCCGGATGATCTCGTTCAGCTTGGACGCCGAAAGCTTTCCGGAACCCACGAAATACGATTTCACCAGCCGCCTGCGCTCCTCCAGAGTACGGCTCCCGCCGGGCGCTGCCCCCAGAAACCTTTCCAGCTTTCCTATGACCGCCTCGTCCGCATAATCAATGAAGCCGCTGCGGTACGTCCGCTCAATGTTCCCCTCTATGCCGTCCGCAATCCTGCCGTGGGCCTTGAGGATTTCCGTCATTTCAAACACGTCCCGATAAAACCGGGGGTAATAGGTGATCAGCTCCTCGTAACCGCCGGGGTAATACTTTTCATAAAATTTCACGAAACCGCCACCTCCCCGATAACGGGCACGCCGTCCTCTCCGGGCGTGATGTTTGCCGCCGCCCCGTTGAGCTTCAAATCACTGTAATCAAGGATGCTCCGCAGTCCGCTTAAAATCGCCCCCACAGCCGATACCCTGACCACAATCTCCGCCTCCTCCGCCGTGTCCAGAACCAGCCTCTTGAAATAAGCCTCAATGGCCTCCGCCGCCTCCTGCCGCGCTTGTTCGGGCGCCGCTCCCTCTGCCAGCTCCGCCTTGAAGCTCACATTGACCGCAGCCGGCAGCGCTCCCGCCGCCGTAAAATGCGCGCCAAGATTCGCCGCTCCCTCCCCCAGCCCGTCCCCCACGGTGTACGTCCTGCCGTCCACCGTGACCGTACCGCCCTTTGCCGCCGGGTCAACAAATTGCTGCACCTCCGCCGCCTTTGAGGGGCTGCATGGCTGTCCCTCGCCGTCGATAAGGACGGCCTTGACCGTGTTCGGCCCGTTCCACAGGGGGAATATCCTTGCCCGGCCCACCCCGTCGATGCTTTCGCACCAAGTCTTATAGTGCTGCTTGTTTCCGTTCTCCGCCGGGCCTGCAATCTTTTCCTGCACCCGGGTGCGGAGGCTCTCGTCGTCCTCCGCGTCGCTGCCGTTCTCGTAAAGGCCGCCAAACTCCGCCGAAATCAGCCCCTCAATGCTGTTTACCGGGACGGCCGGCGTTCCCTTGTAGATATCGCTGCCGCCGCTGCCTGCCGCCTCGGCCTCAAAATAAGCAATCGTCCGGCCGTTTTCCTCCCCTTCCCTATAAGTGAAATACCGCCCGTCGTTATAGAACCGCTCCCCGGCCCGGGGCGTAACTCCCTCAAAGACGGCAAGGTATTTGGCCCGGGTGGGCGCAAGCCTTGTAATGCCGTATTCCCCGGCCCTTGCGTCAAGCGCTTCCCCGGAAGCCGAAGCCACGCTTACCATGTCCACAACGAGGTCAAGGTCGGTGTAGAGCTTTGCGACCTTCAATAGAATGCCGGAAACCGCGTCATAAAAAATACTCCCCTGCCGGGTGTCAATGTCCTCCGGCGCGTTGTCCAGCACGTCCTCCAAGAGCCTTTCGTATGTATAATCCTCAAACACGTTAAATCACCTCCTCTATCTGCGTTTCTCCAAATATCGTATCCGCCCGGAAAAACACGCAAGCCCTGTCCTCCTTAAACTCAAACTGAAAATCGTAAACGGACAATATGCGTGTGTCCGGGCGCAGGGCGTCCTTGACGAAGCCCTCCGTCACGGCCTCCATGTATTCCCTGCCTGCGTCCTTTGCTATGACCGCCTCCTCTGCCTCGCAGCCGTACTGGTTATCGTAAATGAGGCATTTGAAACGGGGCGTGATAATCGCTTTGCGGATCGCTTGGTTGACCGCTTCCAGCTTGTCTATCCGGCCCGCAATCCGCCCGTTTTCAAGGTCAAGGCGGTATGTCAGCGACGGCTGCTCCTCCGCCTCCGTGACCGTATCTATGGGGATGGGGATAAAAGTCTCTGCCATAACTATCCCTCCGTCCTGTCCAGCACATAATACTGTTTCCCGTGGTTGAAGGAAAGGACGTGAACCTTCTCCCCGACTTTCAGGGCGTTATGTACCGTGACCTGTATTCTCCCCAATGCGTGGACATGCGGGGGCGCAACAGGGGCAGTATTGCTTTCCGTGCTGCTTTCCATGCTGCTCTCGGTACTGCTTTCCGCGCTGCTCCATGTGCTGCTTTCCGTGCTGCTCTCGGTGCTGCTTTCCGTGCCGCTTCCGGTGTAATAGTACTCTTGAATATTGGGGCCGCTGATTTCCGTTTTGTAGTCCGTCAAGTGCCTCGGAATATAAGTGATGTTTGGCCCGATTGTCAGCTTTTCGTCATTGACCATCTGTATTTTCAGGGGGCTTGCAGACTTTACTATCCCCTGCAGAACCTCTATGCCGCTGTCTGTCATTCCCTGAATCAGCTGCTTGAGGCTTGTTTTCTCCGTTTCCGCTGTCATATCCGCTCCTCCTATTTAAAGTTCCGTGACTGTTTTTAAGTTCCGTCCCTTCACTGCAGCGCCCTCTTAAGGGGAGCAGTTTTCATCTGCTCTGGACGCAGATGATAATTCTCCCGGGCGCTTTCGTTTCGGTACTAGTTGAATGTGCCGTCGTCCACCCATCCATATACCCTCGTGCTGCCATCCGTATGGATGAGGTGCCACGGGTGCTTTGCGCCTTTGGCAGTCATTGTGATCTTTGCCGGGCCTGCCGTACACGGCGGCTCCGCGGGGCTTCCCGCCATGCTGCTGACGTAATAAGGCCCGCCGTTGAACTGAACAATGTCACCCTCCTTGTAATCCCCGCCTCCTCCATTGGCGCCGCTGCCTTTTCCCGGCTTGGAAAGGTCGTTCGCATAATTGAGCTTCAGCGACATGGTGTGCAGGTTGTCCTTGAATGTGTGGGTGTCGCTGTCCACATAGAAGGTTCGGGAGATTCCCAGCTCCGGGATAATGATATAAACGCCAATCCCGGAAATAACATCCGCTATCCCCATGGCTTCCACGTCCAGCGCCCGCTCCGGCGTACTCATTTCGTCCAGTATGCCCTCAATGAGGTCGTTGATCTGCGCCGTGGTAAGGCTTTCGTCCGGCTGGTCTATCTCTTGGAATATGCCGATCTTTCCTTCCATTCCGGCGTTGATTTTCTCCGCCAGCGTCGTCCCCTCCTTGGACACCATTTTCAGACGGGTCTTAATCTTCTCCATGCTCTTTGTATAGGTGTAATTGGAGAGGTTCCGGCCCGCCTCAATCACCCACTGCATGATGTTCTCCCGCCTTGTGAGGAGGTTCAATTTCCCCTTTGCGCTTGTGACATAATGCCTTATGCCCATAGCGTCAAAATCAAGGCTCAGGGCGTCCGTAATCGCGTCGAACGCCGTCGTCTTGGGCTTTGTCAGCTCCGGGATTTTATAGGTGCATTCCGCGACCTCCCCCATGGGCAGGCCAAAGCGGGTGCAGCAGTCCCGGAATACGTCGCTGGCCGTCTTATTCTCATAGGTGAATGTGTCCTTATTGTTGGCCAGATAAATGCCGTTGTCATAGGCTTTGAATGTAAGCTTTTTTTCACGGTTCTGTGTCTGGGACATAATGACGCCCCGGAAAAGCTCCTCCCCGTTGTAATGGAACAGGCATTGATATCCCTGCTCCACGTCGATCCCGCTGCGAGCGTGCCTGCAGCCGTCGTCGTCCACCAAATCTGCCGAAAGCGTCCGGGCCGAGGCGCCTTTTCTGCCGCTCCATGTGATCTGTTCCACCAGCTGGGTAACGTCCCAGCCCTGTCCGTCCTTGATGATAATCAGGCTGATTCCCTCCGCCATGTTTCCTCCTATTCAAAGTTCCCGCAGGCGGGAACTTGTACCGTCTCTACTCTACAGCGCCCTTACAAGGGAAGAAAATTTCATCTGCATAGGTCGCAGCTGGGATTTTCTTCCGGGCGCTTTCGTTCCGAGACTGTTTTAAAATATCTCTTGTCATTTCTTAGCCGGGCCTATGGTATGGTCAAAACCTGCCCGGTGAGAATCAAGTTCGGATTCCCGCCGATTACTCCCTTGTTTGCCTCGTAAATCTTCGTGTACTGGCTGCCGCTACCGTAAATCCTCTTGGCGATATTCCAAAGGCAGTCGCCGCCTGCCACGGTATAGGTCTTGGGCTGTACGGTATTGTCCACCCTCGGCTCTTCTTTCTTGACCGTCGCCGCGGCTTTCGGTATGTTCACCTTTACCTGCCGCACCGTAATCTCTCGGTACTCCTTGAGCGTAATGCTGTATTGGTATGTGCCGGGGTCGCCTCCCTCCTCGCTGTAGGAAAAGTCCTCAATGGTGCAGTAGAGGTCTGCGCCGCAGGCTGTGGCTATGAAATGCACCGGCTCCTTCCCGGCCTTCCACGAATTGATTTTCTGTATCAGGGAGAGGGGATTTGTGATCCTGTCCACCTGCAGGCCGGGGAATTTCGCCGCCGGGAAAAAGCTCGAAAAACTAAACTGCAGGGCCGGGCGGCTCTGTATAATAACAATTTCGCCCAGTCCTGCAATATTCACGCTATCATTTTTGCTGCCGTTCTTTGTCTGGAAGCTCTCCGGAAGGACGGGGAGCTGTATTTTCTCCTTTTCGGCGTTGTATGTCAGCCACATTTGATATTTAATACCCATACGAATAATCCCCCTCCTCATAGACTTCGCCCTGTATCATGTTCATCAACATGGGCTTTAGGTGTTTGCCAAGGACTTCGACGATTTCTTCTCTGTTAGCTCTGCCGCCTTTGACCTCTATGGGCTCGCTGCCGCCTATATGGATGTACAGGTTTTTATCCTGTTCCCCCCTGCCGCCTTTGCCCGGAGCAGGGGCGGCGGCTTCGCTAAGAGCGGGAAGGGTGCCTCTGTCAAAAGCCGGAAAGGTTCTTCCGCTATATGCAGGAAGGGCGCCTTCGTTAAAAGCAGGAAAAGTTCCTCCGCTATATGCAGGAAAGGCTCTTCCATCATAAGCAGGAACGGCGCCTCCACCAATAGCTGGAAATTTACCTTCGTTAAAAGCAGAAGCTGCCCATGATTGCCCCCGATTCCCATTCATAGCGGGCAGGAACCTGCCAGTTTCCACGACCGGGAACGCTAGGCCGCCCTGTTCCCCAACAATCGGCTTTGGTCCGTTCTCCTCGGCAACAGAAGAGTCTGTGCTGTCTGTTGTGCCGCTTATTGCGCTTTCCGTTATACCGTCCATCGTACCGTCTATGCCTATCGCCTTCGGGCCCCACGAAGGCTTTGGTGCGCTTTCCTCGGCAAAATACGGGCTTTCTGCATTAGCCGTTCCGTTCGGATAGCCTGAACCTCCGTCGGAATTTACGCTGGCATTTACAGACGCTTCCGCCGAATAGAACGCCGCCAATACTGCGTCCGCCACCTCTTCCGCCGCTGATACCGCATTGGCTTTTCCTGCCCGGATGGAATCGGCATAGGCGTCGATCGTCTCCCTCGCGCTTTTCGCCGCCTCGTCATCCAAGTTCATGCCCTCCACGGCAGACTGCATTTCCTGTTCAATCTCGTCCATTTCAGAGGAGAAATTGGTTATCCAGTCCGCCGTGGCTGCCGCTATTTCCTGTTTCCTTGCATTGACCTCGCCCACGGTATTGGCAAGGGCCGCCACTGTCTCTGTGTCGCCTCTGCCCAGCGCCTCCGTCATGCTCGCCGCAAGCCCGGCGGCCTGTTCGCTGCCGTCCTGCACATAGGCCATAAGGGCCTCGTAATCCTCCTGTTTAATGCCCAAATCCTCTGCGGAAGTATTTTTCAGCGCCTCGATATTCGCAAGATAGCTGTCCCAATAGGCAAGCTGGCTGTCAAGGGCTTTCTGGGCGTTCTCGACGGTGGATTTCATATAATTCTCAGACTCCATGTCGGCCTTGTCGAACAGGCCAAACTGACCCTCGAAGCTGTCAAGAGCGGCGTTGTAAGCCTCTCCGTAAGCCTCGCAGAGCTCGATTACTCGGTCTTTTACATCCTCATAGGCGGCTGTGGCGGCATCCTGCCATGACAGGGTTTCCTCTGCTGCCGCCTGTTCTGCTGCTGCCATATCAGCCCAATACTGTTCAGTTTTAGCAATTGTAGCATTATTCTCCCTCTGCTTTTCATACAATTCGTCCAAAGCAGCTTGACATTCCTCAAAATTGTCCCACTCGTGAACCGTCCATAAATGCTCCCAGCCGCTCATGTCGTCCATTCGAGCCTGTTCAAGGTTTAAGTTTTTCTGTGCCTTGGCAATTTCCTCTGTCAATTCTTCCTGTTTTTGCAGCGCATCAGTATAGGTTTTCCGTGCCTGCGCCTGCCGCTGTTCCTCCGCCTCTTGCTCACAGGCTTTCTTCATAGCCTCCACATAATCCTCGGTACTAAGCGTTGCGCTGTCCATCCGTGCGGCCAAGTCCGGATAAGTTTTAGACAGTTTCTCTGTGATCGCCTCAAGCTCTTTTTCCTGCGCCCTAGAAAGTTCCGCCTGTGAAGCCAAATCCTCATATTTCTGGATGAGGGCAAGGGTACCCATTTCGGTGTTCTTGATGGCCGCCATGTTGTCATCAAAGTCGCTCGTCACCTGCGAGACGCTCTCGCAAAGCGCGTCTACCTCTGCGATAAACTCCTCCATGGTCTGCCTGTCGGCATTATAAGCCTCCGTAAGTTCGTCTACCTGATACTTGAGTTCCAACGCCTCCCTTGATGTTTCCCCATGTTTCTCACAGGCCTTGTCGTATTCTTCATTAAGGTTCTGCAGCTCGTAATACTGCGCCCGTGTGGCCGCCGTCATTCCGGCTGTTTCGTCCTCCGCCGCATTGTAATGATCTACTAACGCCGCTACGATCGCTACAACTGCTGTAATACCAGCAACTACAAGTGTAATGGGCCAAATAGCCGTAGATAAGGAAACACCAAAAAGAGTCGTGACTCCCTCCGCAACCAACATAACCGCTTTATAAATACCAACTGCCGCAGAAACGGCTGCAAATGCAATTACGAGACAGCCAATACTGGCTCCGATTTCAGTAATTTTTTGGGCTACAATTGGATGCTTATTTAAAAAATCACCAAAACTGTTCGCCATGATTGCCAAACCGCCGGAAACACCGTCTACTGTCGGCTGTACTGTCTTTGTAAATGCTGTGCTGATATTGTTGCTGGCCTGCGTCCACTTTTGGTCAAGGGTCTGCGATGTCTTTGCCGTTGCCGTGAGCGTTCCCTGAGCCGCATCAAGGGACTGCGAAAGGCCGTCTACGGAGATTTCTCCGCTTCGGATTGCTGCAACAAATTCCCCTCCGACTATGCTGCCGAAAGTTTCTACCGCCAGTGCCTTCGCCTCGCCTTCGTCCTCCATGTTGTTTATTTCGCTGATAACATCTCGTACTGCCGTTCCTGCATCAAGCCCATCCTTTCCAAAATTATTTATCGCCGTCCTCAGGCCTGTTATCACTGTTTGAGCGGTCATTCCGTAAATCTCAAGGTTAGCCAGCAGGCCGATGGTATTATCCAAATCCAATCCCAAAGACCGGAATACGGTAGCGTTCCTAATGAGTATGTTGCTCAAATTATCTACCGAACCCCCGGAAATCTGCCCGGCGTATGCCAGCTTGTCAAGGACGCTCACCACCTCGCTCTGCTCAATGCCCCACCTATTCATAATCTTCGTGGCATTCTGAACAGAGCGAACCACGTTCGTCCCAGTGATCTCGGAAAAATCAAGGAATTGTCCGGTTACGGTCGTAAGCCTGTCCCCGGTATACCCCATACGGGTATTGATTTCTCCCACCGCAGCAGCGGTGTCCTCAAGGCTACCGAACCTGCTGGCGGCAAAAGCGTCCAGCATGCTGTCGGTCAGTTCGTCCAGTGCTTCTCCGCTTGTGCCTGTGGCCTTTACGATAGTGCTCTCCGCCTCGGAAAAAGCCGCAACCATTTCATAGACCGCCACCGCAATTTCCTCTACCTTTGCGGTAATTCCTGCATTCTCCAGTTTATCCGCCACTTCCACAATGGCATCTATGCCTTTTTTGCCGCTGTTTTCCGCCGCCTTCGACAAATCCTCGGCGGCGCTGCCAGCACTGCCGTTGGACTCCGCAAGATTTTCCGCCGCATGTCCGGCTCTCTTAGCCGCTGCCTCTAATTCTTTCAGGCTGACAGCTGTGGATGATATAATCGTATCGTATGCCTCTGTACTCCGCACCGCCTCATCCTGCGCCATTGCCAGCTCGTATATGGCTTCCGCACCTTCTATACCGGCCCTTGCCAGCTCCGCCGTGCTCCCCGCTGCCGCATCCTCATTTCGGACGAGCTCCGCCGCAGATACAGCGGATTTTTCAATCACTGCCGCCGCACCGCCGCTGCCGCCCAAAACGCCTGCCAGCGTATCGGCGGAGTCTGCGGCATTGTCAGCCGCTCCCCGCAGGCTTTCCATGGAAGCCGCAAAGCCGTCCACTTTAGAGGAAGCTGCAGCGGCTGTGACGCAAATATAGCCAAATGCTGTCCCGGCTGTATTTCCTGTCCGTTCAAACTGCTCCGCCATTGACTTTCCGGCTTGGACTATTTTCATAATGCTGTCGCTCATTTTATCCAGCACACTTAATTTCTCTGTCAAATCCGACATGTTTTCACCTCTTTTCCCTCTTGTATCTTGTCTGACATCCCCCGTCCGGCCCCGATTGCGTCGTGCCGAATCGGCCTTTTGTCCTCCCCAAGCTGTAAAGCTATGTACAGGAGCCGCAGATGCCTTGGCTTTTTGTTTTTATCTGTCATAGTTTTCTCCCGTCATTTTAGCTTTCCACTATTTGAATTTCCCCCACTCCTCACAGAAAGAAAAATCAGCTGTCCGGCACAGGTTCCCGGTCAGCTGATTTTTGACAATACCATAATAACACATCTAAAAGTAGGTTTGGGTAGGTTCTTACAAATTCTTTCAGTGCCTGCATCTATTCCGCAGACTGTAATTTCTTAACGGTTCCTGACGTCAGGCACTGTCTGTTCTTTGCCTGCGTGCGATACTGCTTTTCTACTCATAACTGCCTCCTGCATTATTAATCAAAGATCTTACCACATCTTTAAAATCAGAATCAGAATACACCTCATAGAACTCCTCAAGCGTAAAGTTAGGTATAGCTGTCCCCCAAAACCCGTCTGCATATGTCCCGATGATGCCGTCTTTTGTCTGCCAGCTTGCAAAAGTGGAACTAACAATGCCATCTTCATTCTTCTTGTAACAACTCACACCAAATTCCGCCAGCGTCATGCCTGCCGCCTCTGCCGCCTCCTTCGCTATTGGAAAATATAACTCCGCTACGTATGGCATAGTACAGTAATAACGGGCCTTGATTGACACCTTGGCCTCTCCGTCTTCGCAGCTTACCATCACCCACCATTTATCTTGGTCAAGAAGGGAGCTATACCCTTTTGGAATCGGCGCGTCTTCAATCTGCTCTCGGATCGCCTCCCCTATCTCATAATCTGTGAGCTGACTGCTGCTTCCTTTGTTTTCATTGTCGGATTTCCCGCATCCACATAGGGCCGTTAACATTCCAACGGAAACAAGCAGGCATAAAAGTCTTTTCCATGCGGCCCACCGGCTTATTTGGAGCCTTTGGGCAATGGCTGGTAAACGTTTGTGCAATTCGTGTGTCATAATGCCTTCCTCCTTTATTATATGTCTGGCTGTTCGCTTTATTATACTATAACCCACTGACTACAGGAAAGCAACTGAAATATCCGCTATCCGCTAAAAACCGTCAACCAACACAAATCAGCGCAGCGACATATTCCGAAAGGCGTTAAACAATAAGCGTTTATCATACCCTTGGTCAATTCCTCTTCCTGCTCCTGATCGCGTCACGCCAAATCGGCCTTTTTTCCTCCTCAAACTCCGAGGCTATGTACAAGAACCTTCACGGGAAGAAAAATCAGCTGTCCGGCACAGGTTCCCGGTCAGCTGATTTTTGACAATACCATAATAACACATCTCTAAGTAGGTTTGGGTAGGTTCCTACAAATTCTTTCAATGCCAGCATCTATTCCGCAGGCAGTAATTTCTTAATGGTTCCTGACGTCAGGCCCTGTCTGTTCTCTGCCTGCGTGCGATACTGCTTTTCTACTCATAACTGCCTCCTGCCTCGATAATCAGTTTTTTCACAAAATCGTCCCAATCAGCATAATATTCAAAAAGCTGCTCAATCGTCCAGCTCTGTTCAAATACCACCTCTTTGTCACTTTGGGTCATGTCTACAAATACTCCGGTGATGCCATCCTCTGTCGTCCATCGCGCCAAACTTCCTTCAACAATACCATCTTTGTTCGTCCTGTAGCTGCTCACATCAAACTCTGCCAGCGTCACGCCTGCTGCTTCTGCCGCTTCCTGCGCTCTCGGAAGGTATAGCTCCGCTGCGTATGGTATTGCCTCGGGATGACGAGCCCTGACTGACACCTCAACCTCTCCGTTTCTGCAGCTTACCGTCCACCACTCTTCGCCCCTTAAACCGCCAAGAAGGACTTCGTACCCTTTCGGAAACGGCATGTTTTCAATATACTCTTCGATCGCCTTCCTTATCTCATAGTCTGTGGGCTGACTGCTGCTTCCTTTGTCTCCACTGTCAGATTTTCCGCATCCGCATAGGGACATTAACATTCCGACGGAAACAAGCAGGCATAAAAGCCTTTTCCATGCCGCCCACCGGCTTATTTGGAGCCTTTGGACAATGACCGAGAAACGTTTGTGCGATTCGTGTGTCATAATACTTTCCTCCTTTATTATATGTCTGGTTATTCACTCATTATACTATAATCCACTGACAGCAGAAAATCAACTGAAATATCCGCTAAAAACCGTGAAACAAAACAAATCCGCCGACATATTCTAAAGGGTTTTAGCCATCCTCATTTGCACAGTTACAGTTGTAAATTTGTCCCCGATAAGCCCCATACGGGTATTGATTTCTCCCACTGCGGTGACGATGTTTCCAAGACTGGCAACATAAGCGTTTAACATACTCTTGGTCAATTCGTCCAATGCTTTTCTGCCTGCGCCAGCAATTTCCTTTACCTTTGCGGCAATGCCTGCCGCCGCCAATGCCGCCACTCCCTCAACGGCCTCCACGCCTTTTTTGCCGCTGTTCTCCGCCTTCTCGCCGGCCTTTTCCGCTGCCTTTGACAGCTCCTCGGCCGCGCTGCCAGCCTTTCCATCGGCCTCCGCAATGTTTTCCGCCGCATGTCCGGCTCTCTTTTCTGCCGCCTCTAATTCTTTCAGGCTGGCAGATGCGGCTGCTATAACTGCGTCATATGCCTCCATGGCCCGGGCCGCCTCATCCTGCGCCCTTGCCAGCTCGTACATGGCTTCCGCCGCTTCGGTTCCGGCCCTTGCCAGCTCCGCCCTGCTCCCCGCTGAAGCATCCTCATTTCGGGCCAGCTCCACCGCCGCGTCGCCGCAGCCGCCCAAAGCGCCTGCCAGCGTATCGGCGGAACCAGCGGCATTGTCAGCCGCTCCCCGCAGGCTGTCTATGGAAACCGCAAAGCCGTCCACTGCTGTAGAAGCCGCAGATATTGCCAAATGCTGTCCCAACCGTATTCCCTGCCCGCTCAAACTGCTTCGCCATTGCCATTCCGGCTTGGACTATTTTCAAAATGCTGTCGCTCATCTTGTCCAGCACACTCAAATTGGCTGTCAAATCCGCCATGCTTTCACCTCTTTTTCCTCTTGGATTTTGTCTGACATCCTCCGTCTACCCGCCTCCGATTGTGTCACGCCAAATCGGCCTTTTTCCTCCTCAAAACTCCGAGGCTATATACAAGAACTTTCACGAAGTCAAGACCACCGGCTTAGCCGGTGGCTTGCACTGCCCCTATAAGGGGCTTTTACCGACTTGCGCCCGGGAGGCGCCTGAGGGATCTGCCAACCGCACTTCTTTCTCAGGCTTGCCCTAAAGGGCTTTTTTACTGCCTCCTACTTCCTGCCAGCTTTAAAAGCCTTTTGCGATGGCTTCCTTCACTGGCTTCCCCTTTCAGGGGCTTTACTTCTTTCTACTACAATATATTTATGGTTAATATCCCTTACAGCCAGTAAGGAAT
>CAOKFN010000044.1 GCA_948467735.1 uncultured bacterium | reverse complement strand
TGCAGATGAAAATTTCTTCCCCATAAGGGCGATGAAGAGAAGGGGCGGAACTGGAATAGAAGGGACGGAACTGGAATAGAAGGGACATTGGAATATGAAAGAAAAGCTGCGTAAAATTTTTTGCTGGAAACCAAGTGAGAAGCTGATTGCAATTTTGGCGGCTGCGGCGGTGGCGCTTATGCTGATTCCGCTGCTTCGTTTATGCGCCTATGCGGTGCCTTGGTTTGACGATTATTCCTATGCGGGATATGTGAAGTCGGATTATTCTCAGACCTGTACGCTGTTCGACGCTCTGCGGGGAGGCGTCACTGCTGCCGTGGATGAATGGCGGCATTGGGAGGGAACGTATTTTTCCGTATTTTTGGGCACGCTGGTGCCGATAATATGGGGAGATGATAAATATTTTCTGGGGCCGGCATTTCTGATACTTTTTTTGACGGTTTCCGTTATGGTGCTGGCGAGGGTTTTTATCCGAAATATTCTGCATGGTGATTTCTGGCCCGGGTTGATTGTGCAGGCCGGGAGCGCGGCAATGATTGTGATGTTTATCTATTCCGCCCAGAGGGGATTTTACTGGTATGACGGCGGCGCTTTTTATGTGGCGCTGAGTTCCTTTGCCATGCTTCTGGCGGCGGCAATGATAAAGCTTTTGACGGCAGAGAAGCGTTCTTCGGTTATTTTATGGATGGTATTAAGTATTTTATGCGCGGCTGCAGTGGGCGGGGGCAATTATGTCACCATCCTGCAGGGGCTGGTGTTTGTGTTATCCTTTTTGGGGTGGGTTATCTGGAAGAGGCGGGAAAGGGTTCTTAGGGTTGTGCCCGTGGTGCTCGTGTACTTGGGCGCCTTTGCCTTGACCGTTTTCGCGCCGGGCAACAGCGTCAGAGGGGACGTCTATACGGATTGGGGACTGCCTCCCGTTCAGGCGGTGCTGTATTCTTTTGTGGAGGCGGCGAGGCGTTTTCCGGAAATGACCAGATGGATTACTTTGGCGGCGCTGGTCCTGCTGGCTCCGGCCATGCTGCAGATTGTGCGAAAGACTGATTTTCAGTTCCGCCATCCGTTGCTGGTGGTGCTCTGGACCGTCTGCCTGTACGCAAGCGGCTATACGCCGGGGCTGTATGCGCTGGGAAGCGTGGTGCTGGACCGAATGCTGTGTACCATAAAAATTACGCTTCAGCTGTGCCTGCTGCTGGATGAAATATACCTGCTGGGATGGTTCTGCCAGAAACGCAGGGCATGGCGTGAAGCGCAGGACGGCGTGAAGGGCCAAAAAATAAAACGGCAGCCGCCGGAAGCGGAGCCGGAGGGAAGGCCCTATTGGTGGTTTTATCCTTTGATGGGAGTGATTATGATATTCATCTTCTCCACGGAATCCAATCAGGCGGGCAATTATTCTGCTTATGGGGCTTATTATTATATACACACCGGAGAGGCTTATAATTTCTATCAGGAATATCTGGCAAGGCTGGAGGTGTTGAGAAGCGATGAACCCGATGTGGTTCTGGAGCCTTACCGCTGGCGGCCTTGGATGATATGCGCGGGGGATCTGGCCGATTATCCGGAAGCGGATGAGAATCAGGCCATAGCTTTTTGGTATAATAAAAATTCGGTGGTCTGTAAGCCGGCCCAATAGAGGATGATGAACCGAGAAATATGAACCGAGGATGATAAACCAAGAATCATTAATAGAGAATGATAGACAAAGGATTATAAATAGGGGCTTATATGGAAGAGAGAGAAACGGCGATATCCGTCAGGGATGTGAACAAAATATACAAACTGTATGACAAGCCCAAGGATCGGTTGAAAGAGGCATTGGGCTTGGGCAGGAAGCAGGTGCATAAACAGCATTATGCCTTGAACGGGGTCAGCCTGAATATCTACAAGGGAGAGACGGTGGGCATCATCGGCACAAACGGTTCCGGAAAGTCCACCATTTTGAAAATTATCACGGGAGTGTTAAATCCCACCGGAGGCGAGGTTCGGGTGGCCGGGCGCATTTCCGCCCTATTGGAGCTCGGGGCGGGCTTTAACATGGAATACAACGGGATTGAAAATGTGTATCTCAACGGCACCATGATGGGCTTTTCCGAGAAGGAAATCGATGAGAAGCTGCCGGAAATTCTGAAATTTGCGGATATCGGCGATTATGTGAATCAGCCGGTAAAGACTTATTCCAGCGGTATGTTCGTGAGGCTTGCCTTTGCGGTGGCAATCAATATTGAACCGGAGATTTTGATTGTGGATGAGGCCCTATCCGTGGGAGACGTTTTTTTTCAGGCAAAATGCTATCATAAATTTGAAGAGTTTAAACGGCTGGGAAAAACGATCGTATTTGTCAGCCATGACTTGAGCAGCATCAGCAAGTACTGCGACAGGGTCTTTTTATTGAACAAGGGCACGCTTCTGGGAGAAGGGACGCCAAAGGAGATGATTGACGCTTATAAGCGTGTGCTGGTGGGGCAGTATGAGCCGCAGCAGAAGGTGCAGGGAGAGGCTCAGCGTAAAGCGCGTCAGGGCGACGGGCAGGAATTGAAACATTCGTCGGAGCCGTGTCAGGGAGACGGAAAGGAAGAGGAACCGGAACGGAGGCTTTCGGCAGAGATGCAGTGCGGGGGCAGATCGGAGCGGAGTCGTTCGTCTAAGGCGCGTCAGGGCGACGGGCAGGAACGGAGAACCGCGGCAGAGACGCAGGACGGAGGCATACAGTGCAGGGACGCAGCCCCGGAGGAGGATAGAGCGGAAGGCGGCCCGGAACAGAGGATAAATCCGGGGGCTTTGGAATATGGTTCCGGAGAGGCTGAGATTGTGGAATATTATCTGACGGATGAACAGGGGATTCGCACCTGCGCCGTGATAAAAGGAAGCCGTTTTACTCTGCATATGCGGGTGAAATTTCACGCCCATATTCCCGGCCCTATTTTTGCCTTTTCCATTAAAAATGCCATCGGGACGGAAATTACCGGAACCAATACCCTGATTGAGAAGGCTTTTTTGGAGAGCGCGGAGCCGGGCCAGATAAAAGAGGCCTTCTTTACCCAGAAGATGAGTCTTCAGGGGGGAGAGTATCTGCTGTCCATGGGCGTTACAGGGTACCGCGGAGATACCTTTGAGGTCTACCACAGGCTCTACGACGCGCTGGCGGTGACTGTGGTATCGGATAAGGACACGGTGGGATATTATGATATGGAATCGGTTGTGAAGGTTTTGGACGCGGCGGAGATTGACGCTTAGGGAGGCCTGCGCGCTTTCCCTGCGGGGCATGGCCGTGGGATATGGGCAATACGGATATGCGAGAGGTATATGGTGTTTGAGGGAAAGGATATATGATAGAAGAGATTGGAAAGATCAAATTAGATTACAGCCGCTATCCGGGGAGGGATTTATACAGCGACGGAGCGGAGGATGAACTGCTGGAGATTGTGAGGCACAAAAATCCTAGGGAGTTTACAAAGGTGATTGAGGAGCGGAAAAGCTGGCCGGTTTTGTACCATTTGTCGCCTCTGCGGGAGAATATCATCGACTGGGTTCCCATGACGAAAACGGCAAAGGTGCTGGAAGTGGGCAGCGGATGCGGAGCCATTACGGGGGCTCTTTCGAGGAAGGCGGGAACAGTGACCTGTGTGGAGCTGTCCAAGAAACGAAGCCTGATTAACGCTCATCGAAACAGGGAATGCGATAATGTGACAATACATGTGGGAAATTTTAAAGAGATAGAGCCGCAGCTTCCCCGGGATTTTGATTTTATTTGTCTGGTGGGTGTGTTTGAATATGCCCAGAGCTATATGGGCGGCGCGTCGCCCTACGAAGATTTCCTGAGAATTCTTCTGTCTCATTTGGCGGCGGACGGCCGGCTTCTGATTGCCATAGAAAATAAATACGGTTTAAAGTATTTTGCAGGATGCAAGGAAGATCATCTTGGGACGTATTTCGCGGGAATTGAAAATTATAAGGCGGGCGGGGGAGCGCGCACTTTCAGCAGGGAAGGGCTGGAACGGATTTTCATAAACTGCGGAGCGGGGGAGTGTCATTTTTACTATCCATATCCGGATTATAAATTTATGACAATGCTTTACAGCGATGAATATCTGCCAAGGAAGGGAGAGCTGACCTGTAATCTGAGAAATTTTGACAGGGACAGGATGCTTTTATTTGATGAAAAATCAGCCTATGACGGTCTGGTGGAGGACGGTTTGTTTCCCGTGTTTGCCAATTCTTATCTGGCGGTAATCGGAAGGGAATTTGATACCAAATTTGTAAAGTATTCCAATGATCGTGCGCCGGAATATGCCATCCGGACGGAGATTGCCGCTGCAGGATGGTATCGGCAGAGGCTGGTATGCGTCAGCAAATATCCCATGAGCAGGGAGGCGGAGGAGCATGTCAGGGGAATGGCGGCGGCATATGAGAGCCTGAGTGAAAGGTATCGGGGAAGCGGTCTGGAAATCAACAGGTGTGAGCTGGCGGAAGAGGAGGGGACGGTCTGCGCCCGGTTCGAGTATGTGTCGGGCGTGCCCCTGTCGGAGTTGATGGATGCATGTCTGGAACGGAATGACTTGGAGGGATTTTATCGGTATTTTCGGCAGTATGTGGAACGCATCGGCTATAACGGCGAGTATCCTGCGGCGGATTTTGACTTGGTTTTCGGCAATATTATCGTTCAGGCTGCGGATGGGGCGCGGGAAGGGAAAAAGCAGTCCCACGTGAGACAGGCTTCGGATGGAGCAGCGTCGGCGCAGAGGGCGGAAACGCTTGAGGAGGCGCAGGAGTCAGAGGGAATGCGTCGGGGAGCTTCCGGTGAAATCTGCGAGGAAGCCGGTGGCGGAAGAAGCAGCGGGTCTGCTTTGGGGGCATTCTCTGAGGGAGTCCAAGAAGAGACTGGCAAAGACGCCGGGGGGGCTGCTTCCGAGGGAGCCCTTAGAGGAACTGACGAAGACGCGGCGGGCGCATCTTCCGACATATCGGCCCAAGCATCCGCGGGATGGGAAAATGCCGCGCCCGTGGAAAAATGGACGTTGATTGACTATGAATGGACGTTTGGAAGGCCCATTGACGCAAAGGAGCTTGCGTATCGGGCGATCTACTGCTACCTGCTGGAAGACGCGGCGAGAAGCAGGCTGAAGCCCGAGCTGATCTTAAAGGAGCTTTCCATCACGGAGGAAATGGCGGAGCATTATCGGCAGCAGGAAAGGGAATTTCAGCGCTTTGTGACCGGAGAAAGGGATGCAATGGCGCAGATACGGGACAAAATCGGGTTTCGGACCATGGTTCCTCAAAAGTGGATAGACAGGTATCAGGATTCGGAGAGGGTAAACCGCGTTCAGATTTATGAGGACAGGGGAAACGGATTCAGCGAGGAAGAATCTTATTTTGTGCAGGAGGCTTATCAGGGAGAGAACTTAATTCATCTGAAGCTTCAAGTGGGCGGCGATGTGAAAGCGCTGCGCATTGATCCAAGTCTGTGCTCCTGTGTGGTGAAAATAAACGAAATGACGTTTAACGGAGAAGCGGTGCCTCTGGAAAAGAGAAAAGTATTGTCTGCCAACGGGCGGATTGTCAGGAGGTCTAAAAAGGAGGAAGCAGGATATTTTCCCAGCATCGTCTTTGACACAGAGGATCCCAATATTCGTATCGGGCTGGAGGGCATGGAGCGGCGGATGGAAAATACTCTGTGTACAAGGATGGAGATTGTGAGGCTGTCCATGGAAGCAGCGCGGGATTTGGCGGATGAGAAGGGCATGAGATTGTTTTAGGGGCGGGCCGGGAGAATAACGTTTTAAAACGCCGCAGGGCGGTGATAAAGGGGAGATGGATTGGGAGCTAAGGACTTTGTAAAAGAGATATTGATAAGAAGAGAGAATAGACGCTATGCAAAGCTTTTTAGGGATAAAAAGATTTCTTACGGTGACTGGATAACGGCGCTGGAGGCAGGAGCGGAGGGTGAACCGACGGGGGAGTCGAAGAGGGCGCAGGGTGAACCCGCGGACGTCGGAAGCTGCGGCAGGAGCGGTTCCTTCGAGGAAGAGGATTCTACAGGCGGGCAATGCGGGGCGGATGAATTTGTGGTAATCTGTGCAGGGAAAGGACTGCCTGCATCCGGGTTGAATGAGCGGATAGGCAGTTATTTTGCCGCCCATCCGGAGGTGCTTCTGCTGTATGGGGACGAGGACGTCTGGGAGGGGGCAGGAAAACGAATTCCTGCGTCTGAAGCCAAGGAAGAGAAGCAGATTCCCGATGAAGGACAAGGAAAGTCTGTTTCCAACAGGAAGCTGCCTTGGTTTAAGCCGGACTGGTCCCCGGATTTGTTGGACAGCTGTTTTTACTTTGGCAGTGTGACGGCTATGAGAAAGATCCTGTTCCGGCAGGCGTCCTTTGCCCAGAACGCTTGTTTCGTCCCGGTATATGGGGCGGCGCCGTCTCATGAGGCAGGAGGAGATTTTCGCCCTGACGCCGCGGGGGAGCCGCCCTGCTTCCTTCGGCTGACGAAGACGGATCCGGCACGGAAAGCCGAATTTTATGAGGCGGAGGATTTTGAGGCATATGAAAAATGGATGCACCTTTGCGCTCTGCTGGCAGGAGGGTATGCAAAAGGCAGCCGCCGCATAGGGCATATGGGGCGGATGATGTTTCATTGCGGGAGCGCTGAAGAACAGGATAAATTTTTACGTCCTTCCGCATATTTAAAAGAATGCAGAGAAGCGCTGGTAAGGGAATTCAGGGATCGATATGCCGCCGAATCCAAACCGCTGATATCCGTGGTGATACTATCCAAGGATCATCCGGACGTCTTGGAGAAGTGCCTGCGGGGCTGTGAGACGGCGGCAGGCGGTCAGGGAGGAAAAGCGCTTTCCTATGAGGTAATTTTGGTTGACAATGGCAGCAGTGCAAAAAACAGGGGGCGTGTGGAGGCGCTGGTGCAAAAGATGAAGGCCGGACACAGCAGAATGGTCTATCTTTACCAGCCGCAGGCATTCAATTTCTCGAAACTATGCAATATGGGGGCGGCGAAAGCAGAGGGGAGGTTTCTGCTTTTTTTAAATGACGACGTGGAATTATGTCAGCCGGGGTGTATGGAATGGCTGGCGGCGCTGGCGGACAGACCATGGACCGGAGCGGTGGGGATGAAGCTCTATTATCCGGATTCCGTCCGCATTCAGCATGCGGGCATTACGAATCTGCCCATGGGTCCGGTGCATAAGCTGCAGTTTCTGGAGGATGACAAATGCTATTATTACGGTGCAAACAGAGGGCGGCGCAATGTGCTGGCCGTGACGGCGGCATGCTTGATGACTGCGAAGGAGAAGTATCTGGAGGCCGGAGGCTTTGCGGAGGAGCTGCCCGTTGCCTTTAACGATGTGGATTTCTGTTTCCGGCTCTATGAGCTGGGGTATCATAATGTGTGCGTCAATGACGGATACGCTTATCACCATGAATCTCTGAGCAGAGGGGAGGACGAGGCGCCCCATAAGCTGGAGAGGATGCTTGGGGAGCGGGAAAAGCTATATGCCCGACATCCAATGCTGGAAGGCAGGGATCCTTATTATTCCGTATACTTAAATCGGGAGGGATTGGATGTGGGTATCCGTCCGGCTTATCTGACCGCCGGAAATCGGCGGCAGAGGTTCACGGAGAGGCTGAAGCCCTTTTCCGTGGAGGGATATCGGCAGGACGCCTGTCTGCTGGTGCGTGTGGAGGACTGCCGCAGCGGAAAAATAGCGGGGTATGGGGTGGTTCTGGGAGATAATAACGCCTGTTACGAGAGGCGGCTTTTGTTTCGGCGGCTGCCGGATTTGGACTGCGGGAATGCTGTTGGAATTCATGGGGCCGTGGAAGAGAAGGAAGCAGAGGGAAGAGAATCGGCGGGCCCTGATATGATTTATGAGGCTAAGCTGGCAGGACAATATCGGCCGGACTTGGATGAAAATATGCCGGATCAGGTGAACGTGGGACTCTGCGGATTCCTTGTGGAAGCGGGAGCGCAGGCGCTGCCAGAGGGAAGGTATCGGCTGGGGATGGCGGTTAGAAATCGCGTGACAGGACTCAGGATAGTGAACTGGAGCAATCGAATCCTTGAAATGTGAAAGGGTGGTGAGGATTTTCAATGGAAGAGGACGTGAAAGAAACGGATTATAAGGCCGTATATGAGCAGGAGCATTTGAAATGTGCGGATTTGGCGGCGAGAGTGGCGGATTTGGAGGCGAAAAACGAAGAACTCACTTGGAAGCTGAACCGCATTCAGAAGAATCCGCTCTGGAAAGCCAGCAAACCTGCCAGAAATATTGTCCATTGGGCAATACGCCAGAAGGACAGGCTCGGAAACTGCGGCGGGCCAAGGGGGGTGCTGCAGAAGCTGGCCTATAAAAAACGGGAGCGGGAGGCCATGAAGCAGTTCGGCACGGAGAGCTTTCCTGCGCCGGAGCAGGCGGAGGCGGAGAGAAACACCGTATTTGGGCGAATGGTGAAAATCAGCATTTTGGTTCCCGTGTGGAACAATGAAATGGAATATCAAAGGGAAATGCTGGACTCCGTGATGAACCAGACCTATCCCAACTGGGAGCTGTGTCTGGCGGACGGCTCCGACGAAGCTCATAGTGAGATTGGGGCGCTGTGCAGGGAATATGCGGCGAAATCCGGGGGCAGGATCGTTTACCGGCATTTGGAGAAAAACAGCGGCATAGCGGGCAACACCAACGCCTGCCTGAAAATGGCTTCCGGAGAGTATATCGGTCTGCTGGATCAGGATGATATTCTGCATCCCAGCGTGCTCTATGAGTATGTGAAGGCAATCAACGAGCAGGACGCGGATTACCTGTATTGCGATGAAACCACTTTTAAGGGCGGGGATATCAACCATATGCTGACCATGCATTTTAAGCCGGATTATGCGCCGGATAATCTGCGGGCAAACAATTATATCTGTCATTTCAGCGTCTTTCACCGAAGTCTTCTGGACGGGGACGAGCTGTTTCGGCCCAAATTTGACGGCAGCCAAGACCATGACATGATTCTGCGGCTGACGGACAACGCGAAGAAAATCGTCCATGTACCCAGATTGATGTATTACTGGCGGAGTCATTCGGGGAGTACCGCTTCCGGCATTGAGGCCAAGCCCTATGCCATAGAGGCGGCGAAGGGAGCGGTTGCGGAGCATTTGAAGAAGCATGGGTTCGAGCATTTTAAGATTGAGAGCACCCGTGCGTTTGAGACGATTTTCCGTATTCGCTATCAGATTATCGGCAGCCCCAAAATTTCCATTGTCATAGCCAACAAGGATCATGCGGCGGATCTGCGCCGTTGTGTGAGTTCCATTTTGGAAAAGTCCACGTATGACAATTATGAGATTATTATTGTTGAAAATAACAGTACCACAAAGGAGATTGAGGAATATTACGGCAGCCTGTTAGGATACGATTACCCACAGGGAGGAGGCCGGGCAGGAACGGAAGCCGCCGGGAAGTCCGCACGTCTGGAGGATTTGGGGACGGAATGCGCCGCCGGGAAGTCCGCACGTCCGGAAGCTTCGGGTACGGAATGCGCCGCTGGGAAGAGCGCACGTCCGGAAGCTTCGGGTACGGAATGCGCCGCTGGGAAGAGCGCACGTCCGGAAGCTTCGGGTACGGAATGCGCCGCCGGGAAGCCTGCATATCCGGAGGCTTCGGATGACTTGGAGCGCAGTCGGGCCGACGGGGAAGAGGTCGGGATAAGATCCGGTGTGGAAGGTACTTTGCAGGTCGGGACTGGGAAAGAATCCGGCTCCAAAGGGATTTTGCGAAGCAGGGACGGCAGGATAGGAATTGTGGTTTACGAAGGCGGATTTAATTATTCTGCCATAAACAATCTGGGTGTGAGTTTTGCGAAAGGAGAGTATGTCCTTCTGCTTAATAACGACACGGAAGTGATTACCGTGAATTGGATGGAAGAGCTTTTAATGTATGCCCAGCGGGAAGACGTGGGGGCGGTGGGAGCGAAGCTTTTCTACGAAGATAAAACCATTCAGCATGCGGGGGTGGTCATCGGCCTTGGGGCGCATAGAACCGCGGGCCATACCCATTACAAGCAGCACCGCCAGAATCTTGGGTATATGGGGCGGCTCTGCTATGCCCAGAATGTGACGGCTGTGACAGGAGCCTGTCTTCTGGTAAAAAAGAAGCTGTATCAGGAAGCGGGTGGGCTGGACGAGAGCTTTGCCGTTTCGCTGAATGATGTGGACTTCTGCCTTAAGCTGAGGGAAAAGGGACTGCTTAATGTGTTTACGCCTTTTGCGGAGCTGTTTCATTACGAGTCCGCTTCCAGAGGGCTGGATGACGCAGGAGAGAAGGCGGAGCGCTATAACCGGGAATCGGAACGTTTCCGGGAAAAGTGGAAGAAGGCGCTGGAGGCGGGAGATCCTTATTATAACCCGAATTTCTCTTTGGACAGGAGCGATTTTTCTTTGAAAATCCGACAGTGACGAAGTTATGCCGGCCTTGAAATTTCGATGACAATTTTCGCAGGAAGATGTATTGGAGGAGAAGCATATGGAGGGAAACACATATAAAAATCTAAAGGCTGTAGAAATCGTAGAATATCTTTGTCAAGGTTCGGCAAACGGTTTTTCAGAAGGTGCTATTGAGGCCTTGGAGAAAAAGCTGGGGCTGCTTTTGCCGGGCGTATTGCGTGATTTTCTTCTGCGGGCGGGCAGGGAGCGTATCTGCGTCGGGGAAGAAGAGATGTTTTCCCTTGATTATTTTCGGGTACAGGAGGGATATCTGGTCATTGGGAAGATGGATGGCAGGAATGCGAGGGGCGTTCTATGGAAGGATATTACAATAAAAGAGAAGCATTCCATGGAAGAAGAGCATTCCATGGAAGAGAAGCATTCCATAGAAGAGGAGCATTCCATGGAAGAGAAGTATTCCATGGAAGAGGAGCATTCCGTGGAAGAGGAGACCTCCATGGAAGAAGAGCATTCCATGGAAGGATGGCCGTCCATGGATAATCCGCCGGTTTATTTGCAGGACGCAGAGGGAAAGTGGGATATTTATGCAGAAAGCATGGAAGACTGCCTTTTAGCGGAAGTGGACAGAAGGATTCGCAGGACAAAAATATCTGCTGAGCTGGAACCCCATATGGAACATCTTGAGCGTTATTTCTATTGCAAGTATCTTTTGTGCAGGGAGTGGACTCGCCGTATGAAGCCTTCGGAAGTTTTTGTGCCTCAGGAAGCATGGGAGGACATTTTTCCGGAAAAAGGGAGGGCGGTTGGGCCTTGGGGTGGAGAAGAGCGGGATGCCGAAGCGGATTGGGAAGACGAGGAGGAAGATTCCGAAGAAGATTGGGAAGACGAGGAGGATGACGGCGGAGAAGATTGGGATGACGAGGAGGATGACGGCGAAGAAGATTGGGATAAAGAGGACTGGAATGAGGAAGACGATTGGGACGAGGAGCAGGACCGGGACGGAGTGATGGGACAGTATTTCTGCGGGAAGTATTGGGTCTGTCCGCGGGAATTAAAGAACATGCTGTTGGAAAAGAAAGTAACTCTGCCCGATTGTCCATATTCTATTGCCGTCTGTTTGGAAATGGAGACAGGTATCTTATTTAGCGCCTGTTTCCCGCGTGAAGAGCGACGCTTTGTGAGTCTTTTGCAGGTCAGCGGGCCAAGAGCAGTCTGCCTCCAAAATTCTCTGGCCGGGCCCGAGGCCTATTATGCGGAAAGGCTGTTAGATCATCTGGCGGAAGAAGTACATGCTCCCGTTATGGCGCACTGCCTTGCCGAGAAAAATCTGCTGCCGGAAAATGTGCGCGGGCTGGCAGAGGAAGAGTTACATCGATGGATAGCGGATACGATTGGAAGTTTTTTGAAGCTATTTGAGAGTAATCGCTCATGGAAGCTTGGAGTCCGCGTATCGGACAAATTCATAGATTGTTCCGGCAGGATGAAGCAGAGGGAAGCGGAATCCCTGTTGGATCTTTGGTACGGGCATCATTTGAAAGCGGATGCTCCCGTGTGGACGCCTTCTTTTGTGCGTAAAACCAAAGAGAAGGAGGCGGCTCCGGAAGGGCTGGAACCGTTGATAAAAGAATTGATATACCGGGTTCATGATTATAACCTGTTGAACCGTTACGCATTTCTTGCCGGAAAAATAGTGACAAAAGAAGGATTCTCCGTCCGTATTCAAAACTACACGAAGGAGGAGCGCTTCGCGCTGCTTTCCTTTTATCGTGAAATGATGGACGGTGTTACGGAGCGGATATTTGACTGTCTGGAACGAAAGGTTTTTTCGGTTCGGATAAAGGGTAAGGATTTTATCAGCCTCTGCGGGAATCCTATGACGCATCTGGAAGGCTGGATAAATCAATATGAAAGAGAAGAGCTGAGCTTTCTGGAGGAAGGATGCTGGCGGTAATGTCATAGAAGCCGCGGCTTCCTGAAGGAAATGTCATGACGAGAGGGGATGTTCGGTTCTGTTGGGACGGGAAGCCGGTAAAAGCTGGCTTCCCGTTCGCTGATTATTTGGGTATTATTCGTGCGGCTTCCGGTTTTGCAGCCTATTTTGAACGAAAGAAACAAGTTCGTTGATTCCCAAGGCCATATAAGGCACCTGCATGAATAGATACGGCAGGGCGTATCTGGTCTTGGCCTCCCACATAAGAGTGAACAGGAATCCGCCGAAAACCGCAATCAACAGCAGGTAGCGCTCTATCTTTACATATTCCTTCCGGCGGGTGATCAGGAGGAAAAGGATGCCGCCATACATGAGCAGCTGGTAGATTTTCATGCCGGATTCAATCAGCCCGCCCAGCTTTCCGTGCTGGAAAATATTTTTGATGGGCGGCGCCTGTTCTCCCGCAATGCGGCTGTTCATGACCAGACTCTGGTACATGGGGGCGTTCCACTGGGAGTTCATTTTTCTCACGAAAAAATCTACCATATAGGCGGGATCGTTTTTGTAAATATCCATATACATGCGGAGGTCTCTGCCCATGACTTCCAGCGCCGGCTCCGTCTCGTCGTTCAGCTGGGCGAAGGTGTTGTAGTCGTAGAAATTATTCCAGCCCGCATATCCGTAATCATCGTTCAGCCCCCCCACAATAATCAGGGAAGAGGGGATGGAAGGAATGTCCGCGTTCCGGACATTGTGGTAAATCCCCCATACGGCAAGGCTCATCAAACCATAGCCGAGGACAAGGGCGGCGATTGCGGCGAGATGCTTCCAGCCGCGCTCAAATATCAGTTTCACCGCCATCACAATCAACAGCGCAATCATCAATATCAGGCAGTTCATCCGCAGCTGCACGCAGACTCCCATGGTGATTCCGAACAGCCCGAGACGCAGCCATGAAAAATGCTTCAGGCAGGACAGATACATCCAGACGGCAAAAAAACTGAGGGTGGTGGTCAGCAGGTCCCCGTAGACAAAAGAGGTGTAGGCGTACATGGGGAAGCAGCAGAGGGCAAAGAAAAGATAGTAAACCTCCGCTTTTACATTGTCGTCGGACAGAATCCGCACGATTTGACAGCCGGACACGATAAACAGCGGAATCAGCGCGGCATTGAAATATTGAAAAGCTGTGTAGTTCATGCTGCCGAACAGCCGGAAAATCACTTGGAGCAGGGCCACCATGCCGAATTGATGGGGGTATCTGGTCATATAGCTGGGTTCCTGAAGCTGACTGAAATCCCCCTGATTGAAGGCATCCGCGTACTCGCAGATGTAGAGCTGATCCGCCTGCGGAGCCGATTTGCAGCCCCAGACCCAGTAAAAACTAAACGCCGTGGATATCACGCAGACCGCCGCCAGCAGGAGATTGCGGCTTTTTCTGGTGGTAAGCTTTTCGGCCAATCTGCCCAGCAGGGCAAGGAAGAGCAGGGAAAGCACGATGGTAACGATATTAAAAAGAATGGAATCCGTCCGAAAGTAAATATGCTCGTCCCACAATTCCGCTTTGTTGATTCCCGTCTGGCCAAGACAGTAATGGAACAGTATAAAAAATAGTGCAATGCAGGCGCCGTTAAAAAGGCGGCAGATTGTTTTTTCCTGAAAAAGTTTTCTCATGGATGTCTCCTTCTCAAAAATTTATCTTGTATTATAGCATAGAAAAGGATGGTTTTCAATTATTTTGCGCCGGGGTAATTGACTTTCGGAAAGATTCTATTGCCATCGGTTTGCTTTATTTTTCTCATAGGTGTGACCCGGAGACATTTTTTTCGAGTAGATAGGTGAAGAGCTCTATCCGGGTGCAAAGGAGGTATGGAGATGGAAGACGGATGCATTGTAAATCTATATTGGGCGCGCTCCGAAGATGCAATATGGGAAACTTCTAAAAAGTATGGACATTACTGTTATTCCATCGCTTATAATATCCTTGGAAACGCTGAGGATGCGGATGAGAGTGTGAACGATACATACCTTGACGCATGGAATCATATTCCCCCCCACCGTCCGGCCATTCTCTCGACATTTTTAGGAAAAATCACACGGAGGATATCGATTGACAGGCTGCGCCGCCGTACTGCCGGGAAGCGGGGCGGCGGAGAAATGGTGCTGGTGCTTGAGGAATTGTCCGAATGTATTCCATCGGACCAGAGTGTGGAGCATGAGGCGGAGGCCGCGGAATTATCCCGGTTGATTGACAATTTCGTTATGTCTCTGCCGCCTATGGAGCGCCGGGTTTTCATTTGCAGATATTGGTATCTTGATCCGATTGCGGATATTGCCCGGAGGTTCGGCTATTCACAAAGTAAAGTGAAAATGATGCTGCACAGACAGCGAAAAAAACTTCTAAACTATTTGGAAAGAGAGGCGTTTTTATCATGAAAGCAGAAGATATTTTGGATGCCGTCGGGGGGATTAACGATGAGGATGTGCTGGATGCGAGGGTTTATAGGCGAACCGGATTCGGCGGGGCGGTCAAGTGGGGGACGATGGCGGCGTGCCTTGGCCTGATTTTGGCGGTTAGGTTTGCGCTGCCAATTATTTTGAAGGAGCCAGACCGGATTGCGCCGCTTCCCAATCCTGAGCTGGTCAGCGTTGAGCCGCCGTCCGATGCTGGGCCGGGAAATGTTGAGCCGCCTGCTGATATTGGGCCGGGAAATGTTGAGCCGCCTTCTGATATTGGGCCGGGAAATGTTGAGCCGCCTTCTAATCCTGACCCGGGATATGCTGTAGGCGATGATGATAGGAACCCCGGCGTTGATGCGCCGCCGCCCGGCGGGAGGGAGATTGTCATTAATTGGGACAATGTGGCGGTGAACGAGTCGGAAGGCTTGGCCTCCGACAGCGCCAGATATTATTATGATCCCGCGCTTTATGATATGGAGCAGTGGGGGGAGGAGGAGGTCGCGGCTTATTACGGCTGGAATCTGGCGCCCGATTATATTCCTGAAGGGCTCACCAGCGGCGGTGACAGCGCCGGGGGATATATATGCAGGGAGAAGGCCGACGGCAGGATTGTGGAGGATCAGGCGGGCCGGGGCTTCTGGGCCGGGTTTCGGGAGGACGGAAGCCCTAAGTCCGACGACGATATTGTGGTTCCCAAGGGTTTCACCATTACCGTTTCCAAAGCGGGTATCCTTCGGTGCGGCCTTCTGCCTGTGGATGACGTCAGGACTACCGATTTTGGCAGCGTGAGCGTCATTTTGAGCCATTGTTCCATGCCCCATGGCCCTTTTGACCCCGACCAGAAGGCGCCAAACGGCCTTTATCATATGCCTGCCGGATATTACGATCTCTATACGGCCTCGTTTGTCTTGGACGGGGCGGAGTATGAGATTATGGCGCGGAGACTGGAATTGGAAGAGGTTGTCAGGATTGCGGCATCCATTATCAGAGGGCGATCTGGTGAAGATTTTGTTGTAGGAAATCCGTGAAGATATCTTGGTAATAGAAACGAACATTTATATGTCCGGTCTTTGTATTAGAAATAAATTTTGAAAAAAGCTTGAGAAAAAAGCCTCAAAGCAGGGCGGCCCTTTCATTGCGCCGCCTTTTTTCATGCGCAGACCCGTTCAGATAAAATATGCCGCTAAGGCGGCGCACATTAAAGATACGGCGCTTTTCTGCGCCGGGGCAGAATTGATTCGTCCGTTTCCGGTAGAAATAAGTTTTTGGCACTTGACAAAATGGGGGGGGTAGTAAAATGGAAGAAAATGGTCGTCTTATGGAACGGCGGAAGAAATCCGGACGGGGACGGCCGAAAAAGAAGGGAGAAAGCCGATGGAAGCGAAGAGGAACAGGAATGGCGAAGCGAAAGGGCTGCCGCAGGGACGGGCAGGGAAGAAGAGGAATGGGCATCCGGGGGCGCGGATGGCGGCGGTTTTGTTCGCCGTGCTGCTGTGTCTGACGGCGCGGGGAGGGATGAAGGCGCAGGCGGCGGAGGTGCGGACGGGATATGTGGACGGTACGGACGGCGCGGTGAGCTGGACTTATGATCCGGGGACGAGGACGGCGGTGGTGTCCGGGACGGGGACGAGAGGGGGAGGGCAGTATAATGAAGATGGTAATGTTTCGTTCCCGCCCGCGGTGGAGAGGATAGAATTTGCGGACTGTAAGATAGATGGGAGCTTGAGTTATCTGTTTCAGGGACTTGGATGGCTGAAAGAGGTGGATTTTACCGGGCTGGATGCGTCGGGGGCGACGGATATGTCTTATATGTTTGCTGAGTGCGTCAGTTTGATAAGTGTGGAGTTTGGAGGGGTTGATGCTGGAAATGTGACGAACATGGAAGGGATGTTTTCCCGTTGCAGCGGCTTAACAAGTCTAAAACTTGGAGGGCTTAATGCCGGAAATGTGACAAGTTTGGAGGGAATGTTTTATGGCTGCAGCCGCCTGACGAGTCTAGACTTTGAAGGATTTGATGCTGGGAATGTGACGAACATGGAAGGGATGTTTTCCCGTTGCAGCGGCTTGACAAGTCTAGACTTTGGAGGATTAGATACCGGGAATGTGACAAGAATGGGGGCTATGTTTTACGGCTGCAGCAGTCTGAGGAGCCTAGAGCTTGGAGGATTAGAAACCAAGAATGTAACAGATATGCAGGAAATGTTTGGCGATTGCAGCAGTTTGACGAATGTTGATCTCGGAGGATTAGATACCGGAAATGTGACGAGCATGAAGTGGATGTTTAGTGGGTGCGGCAGTCTGACAAATATTGCTCTTGAAGGGCTAAATACCGGGAATGTCACGGATATGAAAGGGATGTTTAGTGAGTGCAGCGGCCTGACGAGTTTAAACCTTAGAAGTCTGGATACTGGGAATGTCATGGATATGGGGAGTATGTTTTCGGATTGCAGCGGCCTGACGAGTCTAGACTTTAGAGGATTTGATACCGGGAATGTGACGAATATGGGATGGATGTTTTCGGGTTGCAAGGGACTGACAAGTCTTGATCTTGGAGAGTTTGATACCAAGAATGTGACAAGTATGAATAGTATGTTTTCCTGTTGCAGTGGTTTGTCAAGTCTTGATCTTAGAGGATTTGATACCGGGAATGTGACAAATATGGGGAATATGTTTTACAAGTGCGACGGGTTGACGAGTTTGGATATTAGAAGTTTTGACATTAGCAGTGTAAAAGGGGTGAGTGATATGTTTTTGCACTGTGACTCCCTTGAAACCATCTATGCGCCCGCACGTATAGGCAGCAACGAAATAATTTCGCTGCCGTGCTGGTATACCAGCATGACAGGCGGCACATTCTGCGTGTTAAGCGCCGAATGTGCGGGAATGATTTTAACGAAAGATCATACAATGTCATTTGAGGTGCCGTTGTTTCCAGCTTCAAATAATGGTTATGTGGACTATACAGAAAATGCAGTCAGCTGGACTTATAATCCGGATACCAAGAGCATTGTGATTACCGGAACAGGGATGAGGACGAGAGGGAGTGAGAATGGACGTATTTTTCCAGAGGGAACGGAAACGATCACGTTTGTAAACTGTAAGTTGGGAGGAAGCTTAGAATACCTGTTCGCAGGGATGCCATTGCTGAAAAAAGTGGATTTTACAGGCCTGACAGCATTGAATGTGACGGATATGAGCTATATGTTTGCCGAGTGTGGCAGTTTGATGAGTGTGGAGTGGGGGAATCTGGATACTGCTGATGTGACAGATATGGAGGGTATGTTTTCCGGTTGCAGCGGCATTGCGAGTCTTGACCTAGGAAATTTTAATACTGGAAATGTGACAAGTATGAGGTGGCTGTTTAAGGGTTGCAACAGTTTGACGAGTTTTGATCTTGCAAGTTTTAAGACCGGAAATGTGACGGATATGAGAGGGATGTTTTGGGGTTGCAGCAGTTTGACGAGCCTTGACATAGGAAATTTTAATACCGGGAACGTGACGGATATGGGGGATATGTTTAATGGCTGCAGCGGTTTGACAAACATTGATTTAGGAAATTTCAATACTGGGAACGTAACAAATATGGGGAGTATGTTTTCGGATTGCAGCGGCCTGAAGAGTCTTGATCTTGGGAATTTTAATACCCAGAAAGTGACAGATATGAGAGGGATGTTTAATGGCTGCAGTGGTTTGACGAGTATTGATCTAGAAAATTTTATTACTGATAATGTAACAGATGTGGGAGGTATGTTTTGGGGCTGCAGTAGTTTGACGAGCCTTGATCTTAGCAGTTTTAATCTTGAAAAAGGGGGGTTTGGCGGATATAATATGCTTTCGGACTGCAACAGTCTGTTGCGAATAGATACGCCGGCTGTATGGGAAATAGTGGCGTGTAGACTACCATTTTCATTTTATGATGCATGTGTAGTTGAAAAAGGAGGCAGGTATAAGAATATCACATACCTTACAAATGAGTGGGCAGGCACAGTCTTAATAAGGATTGGGGTTGGAAGCGGGCCGGATCCTGTGGAATTACCGAAGCCGCCAAGGCCGACGGCTTCCCCGGAACCTGTGGAAACTCCACAGCCGACAGCTTTGCCGGAACCCGAAAATACGCCACAGCCGACGAACACACCAGAACCCGAAGATACGCCACAGCCGACGACTACGCCGGGACCCGTGGAAACTCCAAATCCGACGACTACACCGGAACCTGCCGAAACCCCAAATCCGACAGCCTCCCCGGAACCCGCCGAATCCCCCAAACCCTGCGAATGGAAAAAGGACGAAAACGGCAGGGAATACTGGTACGAAAACGGCGTTCGTCAAGGCTGGCGTCCGGACGATTCCTCCTACCGGGGAAAGGAAATCTACGATCCCGCCAGCGACGCATGGTACTGGCTGGACAATATCCAGCAGGGAGCAAAAGCGGTCTCCAAGGACGTCTATCAGGAATCCGAGGCGGGCCTCTGGGCGGAGCGCGAAGACGGCACCGGAAAATGGGTGCGCTACGACGGGTCAGGCCACATGATAAAGGGCTGGGATACCAATGAGAACGGAACCTACTATTTTGACCTGACCTACGGAACCATGGCCAAAGGAATCGCCACCATAGACGGAAGCCAGTATCATTTTGACGAGACCACGGGAATCCTGACAGGAGGCCCTTCGGGAGACGGCGGAAGCTGGGAGCGGGACGAGTCGGGAGCGCAGTACTGGCTGGAGGGCGGCGTGCGTCAGGGATACGATCCCAGAAACCCCTCCTACCGGGGAAAGGAAATCTACGATCCCGCCAGCGGCGCGTGGTACTGGCTGGACAATATCCAGCAGGGAGCGAAGGCGGTCTCCAAGGACGTCTATCAGGAATCCGACGCGGGCCCGTGGGCGGAGCGTGAGGACGGAACCGGGAAATGGGTGCGCTACGACGGGAAAGGCCATATGATAAAAGGCTGGGATACCAATGAAAATGGAACCTATTATTTTGACCTGACCTACGGAACCATGGCCAAAGGAACCGTCACCATAGACGGAGAAAAGTATCATTTCGACGAGGCGACGGGCGTTCTGCGGCAGCGCTAAACCAGCGATATTTTTCATGAGGGGCCTAGACCTGCAATATCTTATCTGAGGCAGCCCTAGACTTGCGATATCTTTCATGAGGCAGCGCTAAACCTGCGATGCCTTTCATGAGGCGGCCCCAGACCTTCGCCGTTCTTTCTGCCGCCGCAGTGCTGCGCCGTTTTCCTTGCGCCGCAGATGGAAAACAAGATGGAATATAAACCCTTCAGGACTATAAATACGGGGCCTGAAGGGTTTTTTGCAGGAAAATATTTTAACCTGCGGGCAGTTCTGGCAGTAATGTAAATATTTGCATAAAACAGTTTGCTTTCCGGCTGAAATTTGTTATACTTTAATCAAAAGCAGGATACATAAAAACGACAGGAGATGCGGCATAGTTCTAAGCGGCGGAAGCCGTCGAAGCAGTGATGAATGCGGAACGGCGGGAGGAACATATCGTGGGGCAGCATGACAAAATTATCAATATGGCGGCCAAAAAGGTATTGGCTCCCCAAGGGCTTTTTAGGCAGGGTACGTCAAGAACTTGGCTGGACGACAACGGATATTTTATCATTTTTGTGGTATTTGATTCAAGTAATTGGTCGAAAGGAGCCCGTCTGGGCGTTGGAATTGACTTTTTATGGGAGAAAAGCGAGGGCTTAAACGATATCATCGCCTATTCTTATGGGGGACGGGAGAAGGAATTCTGCCAGTATACCGGAAATGATGACGAGTTTCAGACAAGGATGGAGGAATATGCTGAGATAGGTCTGCGGAAGGCTGCGGAATACCGCAAATTCAAGGATATGGAGTATGCGAGAAAATGTCTTGAGCGGAATGTATCGGAGACGCCGGGAAAAGGCCGTTTTTGGGAGGTCTATGATCTGGCCATGCTGTGCTTTCTGACGGGTGATTTAGAGAATGGGGCAGATGTCTTTGAACAATATTTGGAGATATTAAAGGGGAGTTTTTATGCCGGCGACGTCCATATAGAATGGCATGAAAAATTTTATGAATACTGTATACAGCATATAAAGCCATGTCTGACATCGAAAGAAACCGCGCAAAAAATGGTCTTGGACATGATAAAACGGCGGAGAGATTTTTTTAACAGTAAGACTTCTTTTAAGAAAATGGGGAAAGAAACATTTGCATTAGGGAACGGAGCAGATTCCGGCCAGTAGAAATATGATTGAGGACAAGAGGATACTGCGAATTGTGCCGGAAAGTTCCGGCCTAATGATTGACAAATGTTTACAGGTAAATATATAATAAAAGTATTAAATGGAAGAGGGGTGTACAGTATGAAGAAAGAAGCGGGACACAAAAAAACAATTGTGATAATTGCGGCTGGGGCTGCTGCAATCTTGCTGATTTGTTCCTTGATACTGATGCGGGGGAACAAAAGCGAATCCTACCGTTCCATTAAAATCGTGGAGCTGGCGGGGAAGATTACAATTGACAGAGAACGGGTCGGCAGTCTGGAGGCGGCTGTGAATATGAACCTGCTGTCGGGGGATTATGTGGCGGCGGCGGAGGACGCCTATGTGGTGCTTCGTCTGGATGCGGATAAGTATGTAATGCTGGGGCAGGGCGGCGCCATGAAGGTGACTGCGGAGGGGAATGAAACTGCCGGAAGGACTTCCATTCAGCTGGATGCGGGCAGTGTGCTGAGTGAAATTCAGAATCCGCTGGGAGAGGATTCCTCTTTCAACATTGTCACGCCCAATGCGACCATGTCCGTGAGAGGGACGGTTTTTGAGGTAAGAAGAACGGAAAATGATGAGAACGGATTGGTTTCGGTTCTGGTTTATGACGGCAGCGTGGCTGTGGGACTGGACGGAAAGGAGCCGATTTTATGCCGGAAGGGTGAGTTTACGGAATTTACGGGAGGGGACTCGCCTCAGATTCTCACGGAGAAAGGAACGATTACCAAAGAGCAGATGGACGAACAAATACTTCGCCGTCTGCAGCAGATAGAACAAGAGGGGAGAAATGTGGATTTAGGCGCGCTGCAGTCGGCAGGGACGGCGGTGAACGCGGCAGGAAATGCGACGCAGTCCACGCCCGTTCCCGAAATAACTGCGGCGCCGTCCGCATCAACTCCTGAAGCGGCAGTTCCGACGCCTGAGCCGGAAGCCACATCCACGCCGGGAACGGGAGCGCCCGCACCGGATACGACGGCGGCACCGACGACAGCCACGCCGCAGCCGCCGGTATCGACGCCGGAACCTACGTCTGTTCCGGTGACAGCAGCACCGAAGCCGGAAGTAACGTCCGCGCCTGAATCCGAGGATGAATCAGGGCAGGATGAAGATGCGGGGGAAACGGTAGAACCGGAAGGGACGCCGGAGCCTGAGGAAACGCCCGAACCGGAAGGAACGCCGGAACCCGAGATAACGCCCGAACCGGAAGGGACGCCGGAGCCTGAGCAGACACCGGAGCCGGAAGGGACACCGAAGCCCGGGATAACGCCCGAGCCGGAAGGGACGCCGGAGCCTGAGCAGACGACTGAGCCGGAAGAAACGCCGGAGCCTGAGCAGACGACTGAGCCGGAACAGACCCCGAAGCCGGAAGGAACGCCTAAGCCGGATCAGACGCCGAAGCCCGAGCCGACTCCGGAACCGGATAGAACCCCGGAACCCGTTGGAACACCGGAACCGACGAATACACCGGCGCCTGTGGAAACACCCAGTCCGGAGCCGATTCCCGGACAGACGAAGGAGGTAACGTACTATCTGCCGTATATTGCCCTTTCTTATTACAAAGACAATATTCATTATTCGGATATGAAGGATGCGGCGCCTTATTCTTACGGAACGGTACAGGCGGCTGTGGGCGATACTTTGAAAAAACCATGGAATCCGATTGTGCTTGCAACCCCTTACGGATATAATACGGCGAAGGCGGATTTATCCTTTGCGGGATGGTGTACGGAGAACGGCGCGGCATGGGATTTCCAGAATGATGTTGTCCAAGAAGATATGCATTTGTATTCCATTTGGGTGAAACGCGACGGAAGCAAATTTTATCCTGTGATTTACGAAGCGCCGGAAACAGGCTTTTGGTTCTGCAACTGTATCATGGAAGGCTCCACAGGATATGAGAAATCGGAAGTTTCGGGCTTCCCTGAGCCGAAGAGAGAGGGCTATGTCCTGAGCGGCTGGGAAAAGGTGAGCCAAGAAGGAAGCCTGCTGATTAGATTCCGGGCAGTTTGGGAGAAGCAGGGTGAGTCATGAAAAGGAATGCATTAAAGCAGAAGCTGATGAAGGCGCTTCCTGCGGCGGTGTCGGCAGTCCTTGCAGGTCTGCTGACACTTGCGGCTCCCTTTGACAGAACGGAATATTGGCTGGGAGACCGGATTTTTATTCATGAGAAGCCTGTGGATAACCGCATTAAAATCATAGGAATCGATGCGGCCTCCCTGCAGGAGATGGGGCCGTTTTCCGGCTGGAGCAGGCAGCAGGCGGCGGATTTGCTGAATGCTTTTGATGAAGATTACGCTCCGGCGGTGATAGCCTTTGATATTAACTATTTCGGCAGCCGGGACGAAGAGGGCGACCATGCGCTGGCGGAAGCGGCGGGCGGGCAGATCCCGGTGGTGATGGCGTCTTATCTCCAATATGCCGCTAAGCTGGAAGAGCGGCCGGACGGAAGCCTGTGGATGAATACCATGCATCTGGAACAGGTGGAAAAGCCTTATGAGGCCTTGGATAAGGTCAGCTGTCAGGGATTTACCAACGCGGTGCAGGATTCAGATAATTATGTGCGCCGTTCCATGCTGTCGGCGGAATGGAACGGGGAGATACATTATAATTTTGCCTATGAGACATATCGGCGGTATATGGAGGTTTCCGGTCAGGAAGGCCGGATACCCGAGACGGACGGGCAGGGTATCTATGGCTTTGACTATACCGCCGAGCCCGGTATGTATGAGATATATTCCTATGCGGACGTGGTTTCCGGGCGATGTGATACAAAGGTATTTCAGGGCAGTATCGTGCTTGTGGGGGCTTATGCGGCTGCCATGATGGATCAGTATATGGTGCCCATTGCCCGAAGCACCGTGATGAACGGAGTGGAAGTACAGGCAAATCATATCAATGCCCTTTTGGAAGGCAGGACTTTTCGGGAACTGCCTGTTTGGTGTGCTGCGCTGTTTAGCGCGGTGCTTGTGGGAGGGTATGTCTTTTTTGCCTTTCGGAAATCCCTTTGGGCCGGAATGGCGGGCGGTCTGGGACTGGAGCTTGTCGTTCTGGGCGCGGCCAGACTTATGTACGGCGGCGGAGTCTATTGGAAATGTATGATTCCCCTTCTCGGAGTGGCTTTGGCGGCTCTGGTCAGAGTGGTGGCCGGATATGTGACGGAGCGCCTTCGCAAGAGGAAGATTTTGAGCGTATTTCGCACTTACATGGCGCCTCAGGTGGTGGATGAGCTTGACAGGAACAAAAATTATCACATAGAGCTTGGCGGCAGAGACAGGGAGATTGCGGTTCTCTTCGTGGACATCCGGGGATTTACGGCTCTGTCGGAACGGCTTTCCCCAAAAGAAGTGGTTGGAATATTGAATCGTTATCTGGGCCAAGTGACGGAGGCGATTTTTCGCAATGAGGGCACTTTGGACAAATTCATCGGGGACGCTGTGATGGCGGTATATAACGCGCCCTTGGATGTGGAAGAGTATCGGCTGAAGGCGGTCCGCACGGGAATTGACATTGTAAACGCCGTGGGAGGAATGAACGAGGACTTAAAGAGGGATTACGGCGTTGAAATTGCCTGCGGCGTGGGAATTCACTGCGGCAGGGCGGTTGTGGGAAATATCGGCTGCGAGTACCGGATGGATTATACTGCCATCGGAGATACCGTGAATGTTGCGGAAAGGCTGGAGAGCATTGCCAAGGGAGGACAGGTGCTTTTAAGCCAAGATATGTACGAGCATGTCAAACAGCATTTTCATGCGGAGTTTCTTGGCGAGCGGGGCTTGAAAGGCAGAGAGGATAAAATCAACGTCTTTTCATTGGAGGTTACGGATGGAACAGATGCAGGCAGATAAAATATTGGAAATCGGAATCCTTTTGGCGGCGGAGAGAAATTATGACGAGCTGCTGTCCAAGGTCGTTGACTGCGCCATGGATTTGACAAACAGTGACGGCGGAACGCTTTATCTCTATGAGGAGGAACAGTTAAAGTTTCGCATTACGAAGAACGTGTCCCTTGGGGTCAACCGCAAAGGAACAGGGGGGGAGCAATATCCTCCGGTTGCCATGAATGAAAAAAATGTCTGCGCCTGCGCCGCCATTCGGAGGAAGCTTTTAAATATTCAGGATGCGTACAGCTGCGGGGAATTTGATTTCAGCGGTCCAAGAGAATATGATAAATTGACAGGGTACCACACAAAGTCCATTCTGGTTTTTCCTATGGTGAATCATGAGGGGCAGCTGGTGGGGGTGGTACAGCTGATTAATGCCCAGAATGAGTCGGGAGAAGTGGTGCCTTTCAGGAAGGAATATGAGAAGATTCTGGAGTCTCTGGGATCTCAGGCGGCGGTGGCCGTCTCCAACATGAGATTTGTGCAGGAAATCGAAGATTTGATGATTTCCATTACGCAGGTGTTCACGGACGCGATTGACACCCGTATTCCCTACAATTATTATCATTCCAGAAATGTGTATCTTTATGTGAAGAAGCTTGTGGATTATATCAATAAACGGCACGAGGAAGGGCAGTGCGGGCATTATTTTACGGCGGCAAGGCGGGATGAACTGTTGATGGCGGCATTGATGCACGATATCGGAAAGCTGGTCATCCCAAACGAAATTATAGATAAAACCACTCGTCTGGGAGGGAAGCTGCCGCTGGTGCTGGAACGCTTCGACCATTTGACGGCATTATATCATATTGATTATCTGGAGGGCAGAATCAGCAAAAGCAAGTGGAGGGAAATCAAAAATTATTTTGTGGATGCCAAGGTGAAGGTGGAGGAATTCAACAGGAAGCCCTATCTTACGGAGGAAGACATTGCCTACATAAGTAAACTTGCTTCCGGAAAATATACCGATTCCAACGGCACGAAAATAGGGTATCTGATGCTGGATGAGACGGAATGCCTGACCGTGCGGAGGGGAAACCTGACCAAAGCGGAGCGGGAGGTAATTTGTTCCCATGTGGAATATACGGAGAAATATCTGCGCAAAATGAATTTTAAGAAGCGCTATCCTCATATTATTGAATGGGCGGGCGCGCATCATGAATATCTGGACGGAAGCGGTTATCCAAGGGGCTTGAAGGGGGAAGAAATCTGTTTTGAAGCACGAATATTGGTGGTGGTGGATGTATTTGAGGCATTGACCAGCTCCGACAGACCATACAAGAAATCAATGGAGGAGGAAAAAGCCTTATCCGTACTGGCCGATATGGCGGAACAAGGGAAAGTCGATAAAGAAGTTCTGGGGCTGTTTCGGGAAGCTCTGGCAGAAAAAGGCGAAGACATACAATTGTTCTATCACCATGAGCCATAAAGCAGATAAGGGGTATAAAAATGGCAGAGGTTTCAGGAATTATAGAAATCATTCCGAATGCAGAGGAACTTGAGGAATATGCGGAATTCGCAGGGGCCCATTCCTTTGGATTTGAGTACAACGACTTTTTTGAACCGGAACTGCTGGATGATAAAGAAGCGTTAGATAGCAGGATTGCGCTGTATAAAGGACTTCACAGGCAGAAAGGGATGGATACGCTTCACGGCGCGTTTTATGATATTGTTCCTTTCAGCTGGGACGGCGGCATCCGGCGGCACAGCGTTTACCGTATGCAGCAGTCGGTGGAGATCGCAGGAGAGCTCGGATGCCGGGGAGTTATTTTTCATACGGGGCTGATGCCGGGATTGGTGGAGGGAGAAAAATACCGTGCGAACTGGCTGTCCGTTATGGCGCAGACAATGAGAACGCTCTTGAGACAGGACAGCGGATTGGAAATTTACCTTGAGAATATGTTTGATGAATCGGCAAGAGAATTGGCAGATTTAGCTCAAACCATTGGGGAGGAGCGGTTTGGCGTCTGTCTGGATATCGGACATATGGCGCTGGTATCGGAGGAGCCGGAACAGTGGTTTAAAGCGCTTGCGCCCCATATCCGCCATTTTCATATGAATGATAATCATTTGAAACGAGATGAGCATATGGCCATAGGAGACGGGTGTATTGAATGGAACCGTGTGTTTGGGCTGATACAACAGTACGGTTTGTGGGATAGGAGTATACTGCTGGAAGTAAACGGTTTGGAGAAAATAAAAAGCAGCATGGAGTATTTGTCACAATGCGGCCATGCGTAAACGAATGTGCAGTCAGTGCGGGGGTGTATAAGCGCTCTACACGCTGATTACACATTTTTGCGTTATGGGAATGTGGTATGGCAAGGGCGGAAAGGATGAGAAAATTGGATATTAATCAGATCTTGGCACAGGTGGAAAAGTTATTTGAAGAAAATAAGGGAGAGGAAGCGGAAAAATTGATGCAGCAGTCCATCGCTATGGCGGTTCGGGAGCAGGATGACGCCAGTCTGCTGCATTTGTTGAATGAGCTGCTGGGCTATTATCGGGAGACGGGCCAGAAGGAGAATGCCATGAAGCTTGCGGCCCAAGCCATTGCTCAGGCGGAGCGCATGGGACTGGAAGGGACGCTTCCCTATGCCACAACCCTGCTCAACGCCGCCAATGCATGCCGTGTCTGCGGCAGGCTTCAGGAGTCCATGGAATATTATTTACAGGTGCAGGAAATCTATGATAAGCTGCTGGAACCGGGGGATATGTTCCATGCCGGATTGAAAAATAATATGAGCCTGCTGTATCAGGAGCTGGGGGATTTTGTCAAGGCAAAAGAAATGCTGCTGGGCGCTTTGGCCATTGTGGAGAAGAAGGACGAGCGTTACGAGCTGGGGGTGACTTACGCAAATCTGGCAGGCACCTGTATGCGGCTTGGGGAAGCCAAGGAGGCTTACGGATATGCGATAAAGTCCATGGAAACATTTGAGGGAATCCATGTGGCCGACAGCCATTATGGGGCGGCGCTGGCAGCGCTGGGAGCGTATTTTTACCAAGAAGGGGACTATGGGGCGGCGCTGCAATATTACCGCATGGCGTCGGATACGGTGGAAAAGAGTCTGGGCAGGAACGAAGCCTTTCGGCGGCTGCAGGAGTACGTCGCGGACTGCGAGCGCGTGTTGGAAGAGGCCGGAGGAATGAAACAGGCATCAGAAGGAGTAAGGCAGACTTCCGAGGGGGCCGGAGAGACAAGGGGATGTGAAATTGACTTAAGAGGTCTCGAAAAAGGACAACTACAAGAGGGAAAGGGCGAAAGCAATTTCCGCGCAGGCCTTGCGCTGGCAAGAGAATATTACGAGACATTCGGCAGGCGGATGATAGAGGAGAAATTCCCCGCATATGCGGATAAAATTGCGGTTGGACTGGCCGGACGAGGCTCCGACTGCTTGGGATATGACGACGCCGTATCCGGGGATCATGACTGGGGACCGGATTTCTGCATGTGGGTTTCGGACGATACTTATGAAGCGATTGGCGCGGCATTACAGCAGGCCTATGAAGAGCTTCCCAAGGAATTTGCGGGTTATCGGCGCGCCCCCCGGGTGAACGGGCGCAATAGGCGCGGTGTAATTAAAATTTCCGATTTTTACAGGGAACTTACGGGAACAAATGTCTATGAACAGATTGATTGGAGGCAGGCTGGCGACGCGTCTTTGGCGGCGGCCGTCAGCGGAGAAGTATTTCGGGATGACGAGGGAATCTTCAGCGCGTTCCGGCAGAAATTAAAGCGGGGCTATCCGGAGGAAATCCGCTATCTGAAGCTGGCCGAAAGCGCGGCGGGATTTGCCCAGACGGCCCAATATAATTACCCGAGGATGCTTCGCAGAGGAGATGCGGTGACTGCCAAAATGATGATATGGGACGGCGTCAAAGCGGCAATGAAGCTGCAGCATTATATTGAGGGGAAATATCCGCCCCATGACAAGTGGCTCTATCGAAGCCTGCAGCAATCCGAGGAAGGCAGGGAAGCGGCGGCGCTTATCGGACAGATAGCGGCGGAATTATCAAAAACAGTCATGCCTGCGGCACAGGAGCAGGCCATTCGGCTGGACACGGATGGGAGCGGAAAAAAAGAGGATGCCGCCCGGGAATATAATGTAATCAGCGGATATATCGAGCAGCTGGGCGCTTTTTTTGCCGGAGAACTGTACCGGCAGGGCTGTATCAGCGACACGGAAAGCTATCTGGACGCTCACGCCGAGGAATTGATATACAAGGCCTCGCTGGCGCCTAAGAGCCGGGAGGCGCTGGTGGAAGAGATTGCAAGGCTGGAATTTGAAGCCTTTGACAAGGTGAAAAATGAGGGAGGCAGAGCCAGCTGTCAGAACGACTGGCCTACATTCTCCATTATGCGCAAGAGCCAGTACCTGACTTGGGACAGAGGGATGCTGACGCAGTATCTCTATGATTTCCGCAGAGAATATTACAAGGGACATAATTTAATCGAAGAGAAATACGGACGCATGATGGAGAGTACCGCGCCGGAGGAATATGAGAAAATCAAATCCCATTTTCCGGAGCTGTCACAGGAGAAGCGGGCGATTATCGAGCAGATTGTCAGCCTTCAGGTGGGGTGGATGGAGGAATTTGCCAAGGAATATCCTTCCCTTGCGGACAACGCCAGAAGCATCCATACTTGGGAGGATCATGCCTTTGACACCTCTTATGAGACCTATCTGAGAGGGGAGCTTGGCACCTATTCCGACAAGATGCTGGAGCTCTACGGCAGATATGTGGTGGGATACGCCCGAAGCGGGAAGAACCTGACCTATGACATCATGGAAAACAGTGTAAAAATGTATGGCTATGCAAGCATAGAAGAGGCGGACAGAAAAATTGCCAAGGCATGGGGAAAATAAGCGCAGGAATCTATGCGTGGATTTCTGTGGACAACAAACAATCACCGAAGAACGCTGGTTTTGCGTTTCTCATCAAGATTTGAGCTTGAACCATGGAGGTAAGTATGGAAGTAAACTTCCATACAATAGAATTCAAGAGCAGAATTCTATTGTCTTGAATTTTGAATAGGGGGGGTAACTATGAAATTTGAAATCAAGGACAACTTTTATCTGGACGGAGCGCCCATGAAAATCATATCGGGAGCGTTCCATTATTTCAGGACGGTTCCCCAGTATTGGCGCGACCGTCTGGAAAAGCTGAAGGCAATGGGCTGCAATACGGTGGAAACCTATATTCCATGGAACCTTCATGAGCCTAGGAAGGGAGAATTCCGTTTTGAAGGAATTCTGGATGTGGAAAAGTTCGTCGGGCTGGCGCAGGAGCTGGGATTGTATGTCATTCTGCGCCCTTCGCCATATATCTGCGCGGAATGGGAATTCGGGGGCCTGCCTGCGTGGCTCTTAAAGGAAGACGGCATGAGGCTCCGGGTCAGCTGTCCGGCCTTCCTTCGCCATGTGGAGGAATATTATAAGGCGCTGTTTCCCAGAATCACCCCTCTGCAGATTACCCAAGGCGGTCCCGTCATTCTGATGCAGGTGGAAAACGAATACGGCTATTACGCCAATGATACCGCTTATCTGGAAGCCGTGAAAAATCTCATGACCGCCAATGGGGCGGAGGTGCCTCTTGTGACTTCCGACGGGCCGTATCCGGAGAGCTTCAATGCAGGCAGCCTGCCCGGCGTACTGCCCACGGGCAATTTCGGTTCCAAAACGGAGGAACGTTTTGCGGTTTTGAAGCGCTATACCGGCGGCGGGCCGTTGATGTGTACGGAGTTCTGGGTGGGCTGGTTTGACCATTGGGGCAATGGCGGCCATATGCGGGGCAATCTGGAAGAAAGCGTCAAGGACTTAGATAAGATGCTTAAGCTGGGACATGTGAACATATACATGTTTGAGGGGGGCACAAATTTTGGCTTTATGAACGGCGCCAACTATTATGATAAGCTGACTCCGGATGTGACTTCTTATGATTATGACGGCGTGCTTACGGAGGATGGGCGGATAACGGAGAAATACCGCAGATATCAGGAGGTCATCGGAAAATATGTCAGCCTCCCCGAAGTGAAATTTTCCACCCGGATTGAGAGAAAAGCCTATGGAGTCCTGAAGGTGCGCCGGAGGGTTTCCTTAAGCGACACGCTGGATACCGTCAGCAGGGCAGTTCCCGGCATCCATCCCCAGTCCATGGAGCGTCTGGGGCAGAATTACGGCTATATTTTGTACCGCACAAGACTGCACACGGAAGAAAAACTGGAGAAAATCAGGTTATGGGACGCTAATGATAGGGCGAATATTTTCTTGGACGACTGGCCCATATTGACGCTGTATGACAGAGAGCTTTTGGAGGAAAGAAGGTTAAATTGCCCCATTTCCGTTTCCAAGAACGCAAGGCTGGATATTCTGGTGGAAAATATGGGGCGCGTTAATTTCGGCCCCCGTATGGAGCGGCAGCGCAAGGGAATCGACCAATGTGTGCAGATTAACGGGCATATGCACAATCATTGGGAACAATATCCCCTTCCCCTTGACAATATCGGTCTGGTGGATTTTTCAAGGGGCGCGAAGATTTCGGAGGAAGAATCCGTTATGGCGGAGGACGGCCGGAAAGGAGAGTCTTCCAAGGCGGATAGCGGCCGGGGAGGAGGGTCTTCCAAGGCGGACAGCGGGCTGCAGATTCCGGCATTCTACAGATTTACCTTTATGGTGGAAGAGCCGGGAGATACCTTCCTTGACTTTTCAGGCTGGGGCAAGGGCGCGGCTTTTGTCAACGGCTTTCACATAGGAAGGTTCTGGGAAATCGGACCCCAGAAGCGCCTGTACATACCCGGCCCTCTGTTAAAAATCGGCGAGAATGAAATAATACTGTTTGAAACGGAAGGAAAGACAGCGGATGTCATTACTCTTATGGATGAGCCTGATATCGGGTGAGAAAGAGCAGCTGTACAAGGCAGGAGATAACCTTAAGCGGCGGGAAAACCGTCGGTGGAAATGAAAAGGGAGCGTATGCACGCCTTGGAAGTGATGGGAGTTAAAATGAAAAAAAAGTATTTTGTCCTCTTATGCTTGTTGGATATGGCGGCGATTGGCCTGATACCGTTGAATGTTCTGCTGTTGAATTTTGATATGGCCGAGTCTGTGGGCGCGGTCAGCGCATTCATTGTAATCGCCGCTTCGGTTTTATTTCTTTTAAAAGGCAATGGGGGAAAGATAACAAATGCGGCGGCGTGCATTTTAGCATTGTTTTCGGCGGCGATCTCTTTACTTGGAAGTTACTGTAATCCCTATTGGAACGGTATCATGTTTCGGGCGGATGCGGATTACTATTCAAAAGCATATGATTATTGGCTTGATTCCGACGAGGCGGCAGAGGACTTGGAATATGCAATGAAATACTTGAAAAAGCTTCATCCGGCTTTATACCGCGAGGTTCCCGAGGATATATATAAACAATATGAAAGTGTGAAAGCAGGACTGGAAACGTGCGGCGGCATTCGTGTGAATGAACTGGCGAAAGAGATAGAAACGATTTTTTCGATTCTTGGGGATGGGCATACCTATGTCCGCGGTAATTATGAGGACAGACGTATTATGAAATATTACCGAAGATGGACGAAGGAAGGTTATGAGATTACCGCGGTAAATGGTATTCCCATCAAAAAGCTTCTTGAGCAGACAGGCGGGTATTACAGCTTTGAAGAGCCTTCATGGCAGCTGGAATGGCTGTCGGATGACATTGTTACCGTGACCGGAATCAATTATTTAGGTTTTGACATAGAGGAGGGAATAGAATATACGCTGACCTCGGAGGATGGAGCTGAGCGCGCGGAAACTTGTTATTTGGAGGATTTCCTTGCGTGGAATGAATATGCCCGGTTTAACGACATCATGGAGGATGAAGCAGGCGGTGAAAGCTCTGTGGATTATGAGATTGACATGGAACGCAGCACGGCAATATTATTCCTTGACGAGTGTACATATAATAGTGAATACATTAACTGCCTGCGGGAAATGTTTCAGGAAGTAAAAGAGAACAATATTGAAAATGTGGCGGTTGATCTTCGGTATAACGGCGGCGGAAGCAGCCAGACCGTCACCGAATTTTTCAGATATTTGGATATCGATAGTTACAAGACAGTATCCATGGGCTGGCGGCTGGGTTTTATATACCTGAAGCTGGGCAGGGGCGTCGCTGAAAATGAAAAATACGATGACCTGCTCTTTGACGGAAATTTGTATCTTTTGACGTCGGCAGGTACGTTCAGCTCAGCGATGATGTTTGCGGAATATGTAAAGGATAATGATCTTGGTACCATCATAGGAGAGGCTCCGGGAAATCATCCGAACGGCTATGGAGAGGTTGTATATTTCAAGCTTCCCAATTCGGAGCTGTTTATGCAGATTTCAACGAAACGATTTTACCGTGCCGATCAGGAATGCAGGGATGTATTAGTTTCACCGGACATTGAGTGTCATAGTGAAAATGCGATGGAAGAATTGTATCAGCTATATTAATTTTGCTCCGTGGGAATGTCGCGCCGGAATTCAAGGATATCTCCCGGCTGACAGTCTAAAACGTCGCAGATAGCGTTAAGCGTGGAAAAACGCACCGCGCTTATTTTTCCCGTTTTCATTTTTGAAAGATTTACATTGGATATGCCGACCCGTTCCGCCAATTCGTTCAGCGATATTTTGCGGTCGGCCATCACCCTGTCTAAACGTAAAATAATTGCCATCTTTATACCCCCTTGTCCGCCGATAGCACAGCCCCTTTCTCCACGGAAGCGCCTCTGGCAGAGGCACATACAATCCGTGAGAAGAATGCCCATGCTTGGCATTCTTCCGTGTGTAATTTAGAATTTCTTAGCTGGCGTACTTTGACGGCTTAGAAATTCTTTACACACTTATAATGTCTCGTCGGACTGCTGCTGCAGGACAACGCCGTATTCAAAGATATAACTTAAACATAGCACAATTCCGCCGATGAACGCCAAATCAAGGCTGTTAAGCCATGCCAAGCGGGCGGTGGAAGGCCCCCAGATAAATAACACCGCCGCTTCCGCAAAATTCCTGTAAAGGAACCTGCCGAGAAGAAGCAGGCCTATGCGGCGGATCAGACGGCTGCAGGACAAAGTAAATGGAGTTTCGTCTAATTTGATATGACGAAAGACAGAAACCAGACACCATAAAATTGACATAAATAGTACATTATGTCCCCATGATAATAACAAAACGATACCATATAACGTTTTACAGGAATATTCTCCCATGTTGAAGCTGGTATTGGCTACCATTAAATATAATCCCGCCTTGCCGTTTTGAAAGCCAACCCTCGCGTCGCTTCCATATTGATCTACGGTAAATGATGATTCAGGAGCCATTAAGGCGCTGATTCCCCAATATATCAATATCCCGATTGACAATATGAAGCATATTCCAAATGATATGCGCAGAAATTTTTCAAGCGTTTTACAGTGCTGCTTCATAATAACCTGTTTGCTTTCCAGTATGTCCATAACAATCCTCCCATGCTTTTATCTATAATTCCTCTATGAATTATCTGCCCATTGCCGTTACCTGCGCTTTGGCAGCTGCCTGTCCTGTTGAAAATAATGTATCATGAATATTAATGTTTGTCAATAATAATTTAATGATAAACATTTAAACTTGAAGAGGATTAATAAAATGGAATCTCAGGAAATAGAATCGGTGTAAACGTCATGGCTATTGCTGCGCCGCTCAAACGCCATAATTGTAACAATAATCCGCCCGACAAGTTCCCCGATGACGAATAAGGGGATTATTTTGAAAAAAATGTACATACTAAGCGGGAAGGAAAAAGTTTTTCTGAGGCCGGAAGAGGCACAGCCTCTGAAAGCGGGGGAAGTGTGTAATAGATGCCGCGCCGACGGCGGGCGGAAAGGTACAATTATGGATAATTATATCAGTGAAGGTTCTGACACGGGAGTTCCCTTTATGGAACTGCCGCTGGGATTCGGTATGGCTCTGGCGAAGTCCGAGCCAGCCATGAGAGGTTATGCGGCCCTGAGCGAAGCAGAGAAAGAACAGCTGATTCTTCGCTGCAAGGATGTGAAAACAAAGAGTGAAATGCAGAAAATCGTGGATTCCCTTGTGCCCGGAGAGGACGTCCAAGCCATTTATCAGGAAGAGAAGGAGCGCTTTTCGTAGCGCCCTCAATACCATCCCCCGTCCATGGTGATAATCTGTCCGGTCATATAGGCGGGGGCTTGGGATATCTGTAGAATCAGCTCGGCGGCTTCGGCAGGACTGCCGAATCTGTCCGCCGGGATTTCTTCTCTGAGAGCCGACCGTTCTTCGTCGGACAGGCAGGAGTTCATCTCCGTGTCGATTACGCCGCAGGCAATGGCGTTGACCTGTATATTGCTGGGGGCAAGTTCCTTGGCCAGCGCTTTCGTGAAGGCGTTCATTCCGCCCTTGGAGGCGGAGTAAGCGGTTTCCATGGACGCGCCCTGCGCTCCCCAGACGGAGGAAACATTGATGATGCTGCCCCTGTGTTTTTTCAGCATAAGGGGAATGGCCGCCCGGCAGGTGTAGAAACAGGAGTCCAGATTTACTGCCAGAATTCGGCGCCACTGAGCGGCGGTCATATCCGTCAGCAGTCCCATATGGGAAATCCCCGCGTTATTCACTAAAACGTCCAAATCCGTAAGGGCGGAAAAGACGCGGTTTACCTCCGCCTCCTCCCCCATATCCGCCCGAAGCGCCAGACAGGAAATGTCATATGCGGACTCCAAGGATTCCGCCAGTGATTCCAAGGCATCCATGGAATTGAGGCAGGTGAGCGTCAGGTTGAAACCGGCTTTTGCGAAAGCCTCCGCCGCCGCCCGGCCGATTCCTCTGGAGGCGCCGGTGATCAGGGCGTTTTTTGGGGTTCTATCAATGTTACGTTCTATTGCCGACATTTTTTATGCTCCTTTTTCCACGTCAGCCTGCTGGGGGCTTTTTTTATTGTACTATTTCTTGATGGAACCCAAAAAGGGGAAGCATGTACCTCCCCAAACAGCTGAATTATTTTTATAATAAAATATTTGGCTTTTGTTGTCAATGCATTTATCCTCTATTCCTGCGGGCGAATGAAAGGCGGGGCATGGCGATCCTTATGCAGACGGCGCTCAGGCCCTGCCTCCGGTTATCTGCCGGAAACTTGAAAGCGTTCATATACCGGCCTTCCGACGGCGGCGATAACCGCGCTTAATATGAAATAAATCAATGGTACCGCCTGCCATGGAGTCAAATGGCGGCCTAGGATAGAAAGGGTGTACTGCCCGAATATATTCCAAGGCGTCAGGAAGCACCATGGAAGCCATGCCCAAATCTGCGCCAATACTCTGTATTGTTCCGGCACCGCAATAATCATAGCCGTAATCAGCAGTCCGGTAGAAACTGCCAATGCTGCGATATTGCTGCGAAGCAGTTCCGATAAAACGATGACAATAATGCTTGTAATGACTGCCGCGGACGTCATATTTCCATAGGCAATGACAACCGCCTGCCCGCAGGTGACAGGGTCTGAATTCTGTGCGTATATGAACTGAAAGGCGGCATGAAAGCCCTCCGTCCCGTACAGGCATAACGCCGCCGTAGATGTAAATACAAAAAACAGCGCGGTATTGATCACGGCAAAGCTGACGCCGACCGCTATTTTGGCCCAGTATAGTTTTGTTCTGCCCAGAGGGCTGCATAATATAATCTGGTCGGTTTTCCGTGTATGCTCCTCCGAAAACATTCCCGAAAGACAGATGGCGATTACCGTCAGCACTAATAGCCCGGCGGTTTGACAGCTTGAAATTATGGCGTCATATCCCCCATGAGCTTCATAAACATAGGGCGTTTTTATCCGTGCTTCCCGTTCCTGCCAGAAATCGATTTCTCCCTTTGACAGCCCTAAGTCATCCCACAGGGATAACAGCCACAGCTTCCTTCTGCCGTACAGGTCGTCCTCGCGTGGTTGCCATGACGACATAAGCTCTGACGTTGGTATGCCCGCCGCATTGCGAATAAAGTTGAAAATTTCGCTGTAGGGCCGCGCGTACCGCTGGTATTCTTCCGTGGAGGAATAGTGGATTCCCGGCGTTTCCGGGATTTTTCTATATGCCGTTATCGTTTCCTCCAAGAGCCCTTGGCTGATTTCCCTGCCGCTGAAAGCTTTGGCATAGCCGCTGTCCGTCAGATACATATGATAGTTTGAATCTATCAATTTTCCGTCTATATAATAATCGCCCAAGAGGGGAGCAGATAATGAAATAACGATGGCCGCTATGCACAGGGAGAAAGATATCCAGACGATTTTCCTGCCAAGCAGTTTTTGGCACTCATACCGATATAAGGTTCCGAAATTATTCATGGTCTGCCTCCCCGCCGATCTGCTGTAAATAAAAGTCTTCCAGACCGCCCTTGTTCTCATTCCATTGATCCTGATAAATAAGCCGTCCGGCCTTCATAATCAAAACCGTATCCGCAATATGTTCAATATCCGAGACAATGTGGGTTGACAAAAGCACGATGCTTTCTTGGCCCAAATCTTCAATCAGGCTGCGAAACCGGACTCTTTCCTTTGGATCAAGCCCGGCTGTCGGCTCGTCCAGTACGAGAAGCTTCGGTCTGCCAAGCAGGGCCTGTGCGATTCCTAATCGCTGTTTCATGCCGCCGGAGTAGGTTTTCGTTTTCTTTTTGGCAGCGTCATGCAGAGACACCAGCTGCAAAAGCTCCGCAGTCTTTCGCTTTGCCTGTGGTTTTGCCATTCCTTTTAACGCCGCCATATATAAGAGAAAATCCTGCCCCGTAAACTCCGGATAATATCCGAAATCCTGCGGCAGATAGCCGAGGATGGAACGGTAGTTTTCTTCTGTTACATCCATTCCGTCAAAAGTGATTGCGCCGCTTGTAGGCGTCAATATGCCGCAGATCATCCGCATCAGCGTTGTTTTGCCCGCCCCGTTTTCTCCAAGCAGGCCGTATACGCCTTGATGAAGCTTTACGGAAATACGGTCAACCGCGGTTTTATTTTTATATTGTTTTGATAATCTGTCAATGATAAGTTCCATGATAACTCCTCCGTTTATTTTATTGCCGCGAGCGAATATTGCTCGCAGAGCAGACATTGTTTGCAGAGCAGACATTGCTCGTTGAGCAATGGGCCAAGTCGGCATAGTTGACTTTGTGCTGTGCCTGCAGGCATTTGGCGGCTGCCGCGAGGCGCCGCTTGGGGCGCTTCAAGTTTGATGCTCCGCTGCATGCGGCGGGGTATTTGACTTCTGCCAAACCGGTCAAGGGCTGGATGGGACAGCAGGCTGATATATATTCAGCCTGCTGCGATTGACGTCCTGTCAGCCCGCTGCAAGGTCTTTGACGGTACGGTATATTTCATATATCATCGTCCCGATTGACAGGGCGGACAATGCCGCCCACCATTTGATATAAGCGTATTGGTATACAAAATCAGCCGTCAAGTGCAGTCCCAGATTTGCGGCACTGACCAATACCGCGGCGCTCATGCAGGCATAGATAACCTCCTTTCCCCGAAAATGGCGCGTAATCCATAAGCTGATATTCACGGTCAGCAGATATGGAACAAACAGATAAAGCCCTGTCTGTAGAAAAGAAAAGTGACTTCCCCTGCGGCATAAAGGGATAAAGCAGCAGAGAACGAGGACGTCAAACAGGCCTAGGACGCTCATTCTCGCGAGAATCACACTTTTTAGTGAAAAACGCGAAGCCATCTCAAACTCACTCATTCCATGCGTGATTGACCGTGTGCTTTCCGTAACGGCGAAAAGACCAAGAAATGGCATGAAAGCCGATATGCTCCACAAGGTATCCAAATGAATATATTGGGCGGCCAATAGTGCGGGGAATAATAGGAGTACGGAAAGAAAAAATGTTCGCTTTCTCAAATAAGCCGCCTGTATCAAAATAAAACGCTGCATGCTGATTCGCGGCCGGGGCAGCATTCTTAAAAATCTTTCCTTTTCCTGCCGGTTGGGCGGTGGAGCTTCCAATGCCTTTTGTATTCTTTTTTTTAGCTGACGGTTCATAAAAAGAAACCCTCCTTCAACTCTTCTTTCAACTGTTTTAAGGATCTTGATATTCTGCGATAAACGGCAAAGCGTGATATCCCGACGATCCGGCAGATGGAAGCGACCGAGAGTTCGTTTACATATCGCAGAAATAATAATTCCTGCTCCTCCTGCGGAAGCTTTTCTATGGCGGACTTCAATGCCAGACCGTCTATCCATTTTTCCGATTGATCATAAACGGTTTTCACTTCCATATCTTCTATTTCCGAAGCTTCTATGCTGACAACAGATTTTCGGCGAAATTCGTCCACACATAGATTTTTGGCAATCGTATATAAGTATGGCAGTTCTTTGCCGTTGTCAAGATTCAAATTCTGTCTGTAGAAACGAAGAAAGGTTTCCTGTGTGATATCCTGCGCCGACTGCTTGTGTTGAAGTTTAAAATAGCAATATTGATATATTTTGTCGTATTGTTCTTCAAGATCCATACGATACAAACCTCCCTTCATAAGCTTTAACGGTTGAGGGCCTTGAAATGTGCGGGGAAATTAAAATTTTTTAAATTTCCGGCAGAGGTCTCGTTATTGCAAGTAAGGCTGACCAACATGAAATATAGTATAGCATAAAACATATGGAAAGGCCCTTTTACCCACCTGTATGAAGGAAATACAAAAGGAATTGTCCAAAGCGGCTGGAGAAAGCGTACCGGAGATTATGATCGAGCCGATGCTGATGAACGGCTTGCAGTGCCGGACGGATGATGTGGAAAAAATAGTCAGCCGGATTGCAGAACGGTATGCGGGAGATATTTTAAAGCGGCTTGTTGATTATGGGTATAAAGAAAATCTGGTGCATCTGTATGTGATTGGCGGGGCGGCTGTCTGCTCAGGCATTACAGCGATATTGTTTCAAAAGGGAATGTGACTTTTATTGAGGACATCT
>CAOKFN010000043.1 GCA_948467735.1 uncultured bacterium | reverse complement strand
GTTTTAGGATAAGTCCGTCTTCGCGGTATTTCGGTTTCAGGATAAGTCCGTCTTCGCAGTTTTTCGGTTTTAGGATAAGTCCGTCTTCGCGTTTTTTCAGTTTCAGAATAAGTCCGTCTTCGCAGTTTTTCGGTTTTAGGATAAGTCCGTCTTTGTGGTTTTTCGGTTTTTTATAATATATCTGCCTCCTCCGCGGGCAGGGTGTCCATGTCGGGCGTTAGTGTAATTTCATTATCCCTGTCCGGGTCGGGGCGCATAAAATAACATCGGGATACTCGAAAGCGAATATTGCTCTGGGGCATTTTCATTTTCAGGGGCATGCCGTAGGAATTGGGCTTTCCGCCGGTTTCGGAGCCGATGATTTCTGCGATGTTGTTGTCTTTTAATGTGACCGCGAAGGTTCGGGCGCTGCTGAATGTGTGATGGGAGACCTTGCAGTATATTCGTTCGGGCAGAAGGACGTCTTCCTGCTGGTTTACAACGATGTCCTGCCTGCTCGTGATGCGTTTTGGTTCTCCGGAAGAAAAGTCAATCATTTCGTATCTTCGGAAGGATTTGACATGGGTGAATTTGATGAACTCGTCAATCACGGCGGAATTGCCGCCCATATTTTGGCTTAAATCCAGCAGGAAGGTGGAAATCTGCCTTTCCCCACAGAGACGGGCCAGTTTTTTCAGCGCGGACCGGTACGTCGGGCTGCAGATGCAGGAATTCAAATGCATAACGGCCGTTTTATTTAGAATTTCGCAGGAAAGAAAATTCTCGTCTTCTGGAAATTCAAGAAAACCGTCATAATAAGAAAGCGGAAGCTCTTTTGTAATTATTTTGCCGTTGACCGAAAACGAAACGGCATAATCGTCTTTTTCGCCAAAGAGCAGTCTTAGATTCATCTCGCTGAAAACATGGTAATTTACGTAGGGGTACAGGATCATCCTGCTTTTTACCAAGAAAATATTTTCATGGGGGATTCTTGCGGAAAGGATGCGGACAATCCTTTCAGTCGGCATGCCTTCCATGCCGATGATTTTTGAACCGGCAGGCACAGCGTCATAGGGCTGGGCGAGAAGCAAATCGCTGCCGTTTCCTGTCCCTGCCCAGCGGCATTGCAGCGGCAGGCATCGGTCTAGGGAGGTATAGGGTATTTCAATATTCGTATGGCCGTCGTGAAAGAAAGCGGTCAATTCCGCAGCCGCATCGATGAAACCGTCATAATCGTATTTTCCGTGTTTTTTGTCCGCGTACAGCCGCTCAAAACAGGCTTTTTTCTGTTGATCCGCATACAGCGAGGGGTGTTTTTGGAGGGCGGCGTATAAATATTCTAAATCAGTGTTGTAATCAATGTTAGTATTGTATTTCATATCGTTGCGATAATCCATGTCTGTATTGAATTCCATATCAGTGTTGTATTTCGTGTCTGTATTGTGGTTCGTGTCGATATTGTATTTCATATCAGTGTTGTATTTCGTGTCTGTATTGTGGTTCGTGTCGATATTGTATTTCATATCAGTGTTGTATTTCGTGTCTGTATTGTGGTTTATATCGATATTGTATTTCGCATCAGTACTGTATCTCGTGCATGTACTGTATTTCGTGTCTGTATTGTGGTTCGTGTCGATATTGTATTTCATATCAGTACTGTATTTCATGTGTGTATTGTGGTTATGTCGATGTTGTATTTCATATCAGTGCGGTAATCCATGTCTGTATTGTTGTTCATAGCTGTATTGTATTTCATATTAGTGTTGTAATCCATGCCAGTACTGTGGTTCATGTCGATATTATATTTCATATCTGCCATAGCCGCCCTCCGGATAAGGGGATAAGCCCCGTCTATTGAAGATTGGTCTGTCGGCGGAATCAAGCCTTTAACAATTCTGAGATTGTGATGAAAAAACCCGGATAAATGCCGACTTCCACAGGGACGTCAAAGGAGTAAAGGACGGGGGCGGCGTCCTCCTCGTATCGGTATACGGTGGTGCGTTCTTTCATGGGGTCAACAATCCAGTATTCCCGGACTCCGGCGTCGGAATAAAGAGCGTTTTTGGTGGAATAGTCGGCCCGTCTGCTGGAAGGGGAGACTATTTCGATGATGAAATCGGGCGCTCCGATACATCCTTTTTCGGTCAGCTTCGTCTTGTCGCAGACGACGGAAATATCCGGCTCCACCCAGTCTTTGTCGGAAGCGTCTAAATTAACGGCAAAGGGGGCGGGGATTACCTCGCATTCTCCTTTGCGGGATTTGATATAGGAGCCCAGAATCTGCGTGAATTCCGAAACTAATTTCTGATGTTTAAAATTGGGCGGCGCCATATCATAGAGCTTTCCGTGAATCAATTCTGCCCGTTCCCCTTCCGGCAGGTTCCAGTAATCTTCGGAGGTATGGCGGTCTTCTTGCGGCAGCGGCATATGGTATCTCCTTTCGGCGGCATATGGTATCTCTTTTCGGTAACATATGGCGTCTCTTTTTGGCAGCATAGGGTATTTTTTGTTCGGCGGCGCTTATTTTTATCCGCCTCACGCCCGGTTTGGGCGGGAGCGCTTTCAAAGCAGGCGCGGAATGTTTTCTTCATCATAACCCAGAGGGGTGAAAAAATCAATAGGAAGCAGGCGGGATTTTTTCGTTGCGTTCCGGGCTGTTTCCGTATATAATAAATATAGGCGGACATAAGCGTATCGCATGATGATGAAACTATGGCCTGTTTCCAGCGGCTGTAAATATATAACGCAAGGAGGAATGGGGATGAAGCTGATATTTGTGGGTGCCGACCATGAAGTGACGGGAAGCTGTCATTATCTTGAGACAGGGAATAAGCATATCTTGGTGGATTATGGTATGGAGCAGGGGGTGAATGTGTTTGAAAACGTGCCCCTGCCCGTGGACGAGGCGCGGATTGATTATGTGTTTCTGACTCATGCCCATATTGACCATTCCGGTCTGCTTCCGCTCCTGTATGCAAAAGGATTTCGGGGGAAGGTGTTTGCCACGGATGCCACTTCGGATTTATGCAGCATTATGCTGAGGGACTGCGCGCATATCCAGATGATGGAGGCGGAGTGGAAGAACAGGAAGGCGAGGAGAAGCGACGGAGCGGCTGTCATGGACCCTTTGTATACCATGGAAGACGCGGAAGGGGTGATCAAATGTTTTGTCCCCTGCGATTATAATCAGGAAGTGGAGGTATGCGAGGGAATTAAAATCCGTTTTACGGATATCGGGCATCTTCTGGGTTCCGCAAGCATCGAGGTGTGGCTGACGGAGGAGGGACAGACCGAAAAGATTGTATTTTCGGGGGATATCGGCAATAAAAATCTTCCGCTGCTGCGCGACCCGGCGTATACGAGGGAAGCGGATTATGTGGTGATGGAGTCCACATACGGCAACCGGCTGCATGCCGCGGAGAATCCCGATTATGTGAAGGAGCTGGCGGCAATTTTGAAAGAAACCTTTGACCGGGGCGGCAATGTGGTGATTCCGTCGTTTGCGGTGGGCAGGACGCAGGAATTATTGTATTTCCTGCGCAGGATAAAGGTGGAGCGTCTGGTAAAGGGTCATGAGGATTTCCCGGTATATGTGGACAGCCCGCTGGCAGTGGAGGCCACGGGAATTTTTCAGGACAACCGGCGGGAATGCTTTGGCGACGAGGCCTTGGAGCTGGTAAAGGAAGGAATCAATCCAATTTCTTTTGCGGGATTGAAGCTTGCCATCACCAGCGAGGAATCGAAGGAGATTAATTTTAACGATACTCCCAAGGTGATTATTTCCGCTTCCGGCATGTGCGAGGCGGGACGCATCCGGCATCATTTGAAGCATAATCTGTGGAGGCCGGAATGTACCATCCTTTTTGTGGGATATCAGGCGGTGGGAACGCTGGGCAGGATGATCGTGGAAGGGATTGACGAGGTGAAGCTGTTTGGTGAGTCCATTTATATTCGGGCGCAGATTAAAAAATTAATCGGCATGAGCGGCCATGCGGATAAGGACGGATTGATTGAGTGGCTTTCCGGATTTGAGGAGAAGCCCAAGAAGGTGTTTGTGGTACATGGGGAGGACGGCGTGTGCATGGAATTTGCGGAGTGTCTGAGGGCTGAGCATGGATACCATACTTACGCGCCTTACAGCGGCACCGAATTCGACCTGTGTTCAGGCAGACTGATATATGAAGCGTCTCCCGTGCATGTGAAGAAGAAAGCGAAATCCGCGGCTTCCGGCATTTATGCGAGACTGCTTGCGGCGGCGAGAAGGCTGCTTGCGCTGGTTCAGGGAAGCGAGGGTATGGCCAATAAGGATATGAGCAGATTTGCGGATCAGATTAATTCGCTCTGTGATAAGTGGGATTAGGAGAAATTTGAGGGCGTGGAGGTATCGGAATGAATCTGATAGCGGCAGTGGATAATAACTGGGCCATTGGCAGAAAAGGGCAGCTGCTGGTGCGGATTCCAAAGGATCATAAGCAGTTTCGGGAGGAGACCTTGGGGAAAATTGTGGTGTACGGACGTAAGACGCTGCAGACTTTTCCCCGGGGGACGCCGCTGGAGGACAGGAGGAATATTATTCTTTCCAAAACGATGGGCCGTCAGGTTAAGGGAGCCGAAATTGCCGATTCCTTAGAGGAGCTTCTGCGGAAGCTGAAGGACTGCGTTTCGGAGGATGTGTATGTGATAGGGGGGGAGAGCGTCTATCGTCAGATGCTTCCCTACTGCGATACTGCGCATATTACCAAAATAGATCATTCTTATGAGGCGGACGCCTATTTTCCGAATCTGGACAAGGACCCTCAGTGGGAGGCGGCCGCGGACAGCGACGAGCAGACATATTTTGATATTGCATATACTTTTGTCCGGTATGAGAGAAAGAAGAGCCGTGGGGAAAGGCGGAATAATTGTGATGGAATGATAAATAATACATGTTATACTACAGACCGCCGGAATTTACAGTAGAAAGATGAGCAAAGGTATCCTGCCGACGGTCTGCAGTCGGGATTCGCGGCGGGTTTTACAGGTGTGCAGTATATATCATGGGTTATTATATAAATACTTTAACAGAAAGAAGGTAATTTCAAATGGAAAAGAAAGACATTGACTGGAGCAATCTTGGGTTTGGGTACATTCAGACGGACAAGAGATATGTTTCCAATTACAAGGACGGCGCGTGGGACGAGGGCGTTTTGACGGAGGATGCGAATATTGTCCTGAACGAGTGTGCCGGAGTCCTGCAGTATGCTCAGACGATTTTTGAAGGATTGAAGGCTTATACCACGGAAGAAGGACATATTGTGGCTTTCCGGCCCGATTTGAACGGGGAGCGTATGGAAGCTTCGGCAAAACGGCTGGAAATGCCGGTATTTCCCAAAGAGCGCTTTGTGGACGCTGTTACGAAGGTGGTGGCTGCAAATGCGGCGTATGTGCCCCCCTATGGCAGCGGCGCGACGCTGTATCTGCGTCCCTATATGTTCGGATCCAATCCTGTTATCGGCGTAAAGCCCGCCGCGGAGTATCAGTTTCGTATTTTCTGTACGCCGGTAGGCCCTTATTTTAAAGGGGGCGCAAAGCCTTTGACTATCCGGGTCAGCGATTTTGACCGTGCGGCTCCTCATGGAACGGGACATATTAAGGCGGGACTGAATTATGCCATGAGCCTCCATGCAATTGTGAGCGCTCATGAGGAGGGATTTGATGAGAACATGTATCTTGATCCCGGCACCCGCACTCGGGTGGAGGAGACGGGGGGAGCGAATTTCCTGTTTGTGACCAAGGACGGGAAGGTGGTAACGCCGAAATCGGACAGCATTCTTCCGTCCATCACCCGCCGTTCCCTCGTATATGTGGCAAAGGAGTATCTTGGGCTGGAAGTGGAGGAGAGAGAAGTATTATTGAGTGAGGTCGGGGATTTCGCGGAATGCGGACTCTGCGGCACGGCGGCAGTGATTTCGCCTGTGGGGAAAATCGTGGATCACGGCAAAGAAATCTGTCTGCCCAGCGGCATGGCTGAAATGGGGCCTGTGACCAAGAAGCTTTACGACACGCTTACCGGTATCCAGATGGGCAGAATAGAGGCGCCCGAGGGCTGGATTCATGTGATTGAATGAGAGGGCAGCTGCATGAGAAGAGAGCGGCGGCCGGGAATTTTTGAAAGGTTTGGGGGGAGAATGCTGCATGCTGCCCCCCATGCGTCTCTGCATCTAAAGGCAAGGCTGTTATGTGTCAGCGTGCTGCTGATTCTTCTGACAGCCTGTGGAGACGGCGATAATGGGACAAAGGTTATCTTTACCACGGGCTTTGGCAGGGAGGATGTGTTTAGAATCGGCGACGGTGTATGCACCGTGCCTGAGATGATGGTATATTTGACGAATATCGGCAATCAATATGAGAGCGTTTATGGTTCGGAGGTCTGGAACATTTCCAAGGAGGGCGTTACTCTGGAGGAAAACATAAAAGAAACGGTGCTGGCAAAGCTCGCTCAGATTAAGACCATGTGTCTGCTGGCGGCGGATAGAGGGGTCGCGTTGGACGAGGCGGAAGAGAAGCGGGCCGCAGGGGCTGCCGAAGAATATTTCAGCCTGCTTAATGCGACGGAAAAGGAGCGATTGGGAGTTTCGATGGAAATCATAGAGAAGCTCTATCGGGAATATGCGCTGGCAGATAAAGTTTATCAATATATCATTCAGGATGTTCGGCCGGAAATCAGCGACGACGAGGCGCGGACGATTACGGTGCAGCATATTTTATTTCGCACTTATACCACGGAGAATGGGGGCGGCAGGGTCGAATACACGGATAAGGTGAAGGAGACAGTGTATGAAAAGGCCTGCGAGGTTCGCCGGATGGCGGTGGACGGCGAGCATGACTTTGTGGATCTGGCTTCCCGTTACAGCGAGGATCCCGCGATTACTTATTTCTTCCGCAAGGGCGAAGTGGAACCGGTCATAGAAGAAGCGGCTTTTCTGCTGGAGACCGGGGAAGTCAGTCAGGTGATTGAGACGGATGCGGGCTACCATATCATAAAATGCATCAGCACCTTCGACAGAGAACAAACGGATTTGAATAAGCTTGTGATTGTGGAAGAAAGGCGCAGGGAAATATTTGGGCAGGAGTACGACGCCTTTGTGGATACGCTGGCAAGCCAGCTGAATACAAGGCTATGGGACGAGATGACTCTGCTGCATGAAAAAGAGATCACAACCATGGAATTTTTTGACATTTATGCAAAATATTTTACTGATATAAAATAGACGTTAATACATTAAGCTTGATTCGTTTTCAAAAGAAAAGCTTATGATAAAGCAGATTCCGGAACCCGTGCGGGATAAGCGCTGCCACGGTGACTGAAATAACAGGGACTTTACACCCTGCGGCCTTTTTGGTATAATGTGAATCATGAGAAGTAAAGCTTCTCATGATTCAACGAAAGAAAATACGAAGTATTTTCTTGAGTCTGGGTCTTCAACGAAAGAAAATACGAAGTAATTTTCTTGAGTCTGGGTCTTCAACGAAAGAAAATATACAGCGTCAAATTTTTCAGTGCCGGACAGTCAAGCGGTATCCGCCAAAACTGCCGCCGGGGAGCAGGAGGGAACAGATAAATGAAGGTTAGTATTCGTGATATTGACAAAAAGTTCGTTACAATACAATGGGATCAGGTCGGGGGCGCCGACAGCTATGCGGTATACTGGGCTGACGCGGATACTCCCGCCATGCGGTACAAAAAGGCGGGGGAGGTCACGGAATGCTTCTATACCCTGAACAAATCCACTCATATACATCAATATCTTTACGTGGAAGCGCTGAAGGACGGGCGGCTTCTGGAACGGAGCGAAAAGCTTATAACCCCGGTTCATTATCGTTTGAACGAACAGCTTGAAAAGTTAGATCGCGGGCTTATCGCGGTAAAGACGGATCAGGGAATTTTCTTAAGCTGGCGTATGCTGCTGGAAGAGGTTGACGGATACAATGCCACAGGCATGACGGGGACGGATTATGTCTTGTATCGAAACGGGGAGAAGATCGCTCTTGTCACCGACAGCACCAATTATCTGGATAAGGACGGCGGCATGGACGATCGTTATGCGATTGCGGCGTATCGGGACGGCGTGGAAGCAAAAGCCTGTAAAGAGGTGAAGGCTTGGGGTACGGGAAGTAATTATCTGGAGATTCCCATGCGGGTGCCTGAGGGCGGAGTGACTCCTGCGGGAGAGGCTTATGAATATTCCGCTAACGATATGAGCGTCGGCGATGTGGACGGGGATGGAGAATATGAGTATTTTGTAAAGTGGGATCCTTCCAATTCTCACGATGTATCCCATAAGGGATATACGGGAAACTGCTACATAGACTGCTATAAGCTGGACGGAAGGCTTTTATGGCGTCTTGACATGGGCGTGAATATTCGCGCAGGCGCCCACTATACTCAGTTTATCGTATATGATTTCGACGGGGACGGCAGAGCGGAGATGTCTGTCAAGACCGCTCCGGGCACTAAGATGATAAAATATGACGAGAACGGAAATGTGATTTCCGAGAAATATATTACCATGCCGGAATCGGATGTTCGGGCAGGATATTCTCATGAGGATAATTATGTATGTTCCCCGAAGGATTATTATGATTATCTGAGAGAGCTTTTTATGGGCTGGAGGGAGCACAGGGAAGTGAAGAACGGTCATTGGCCGGATACCTTGGAGGAATGCTTTGGGATTCCCCAGAAGTATTCGTATCCGCTGTCGGAGGAGGATGCCGGAGCGCTGGCGGATTATTTCTTAGACGTTTATGCCCCTTCCCGCAGTGAGAAAAACGACCTTCGCAGATTTGAGGGCTTTATATTCAAGGGACCTGAATATTTAACCATGTTTTCCGGAGAGGGCGAGGAGATTGAGACGATTGATTTCCCGGTGCCCAGAGAGGACGACGGCCTGATGTGGGGAGATTACGCGTGGTTCCGCATTGAACCCTGCAATCGGGTGGATCGTTTCCTGTCGGGCGTGGGATTCCTTGACGGGGAGAGGCCTTACCTGATTATCTGCAGAGGGTATTATACAAGATCTACGATTACGGCATATGATTTCTTTGAGCGCCGTCACAGAGAATATTTTAAGATTGACAGCGGCTACGTGCCTATGAAGAATCCCTTTGCCCGTTCTCATGACGACGGGGAGCTTGGGACGGATCCGGTGTACGGATGTATTGCCGGTCAGGGAGATCACAGTCTGGCCGTGGCGGATGTGGACGGGGACGGGTGCCATGAAATTATTTACGGCGCGGCGACGATTGACCATGACGGCAGCGTGCTGTATTCCAGCGCGGATGTGATGCCGGACGGCCGGATGCAGTATCTGGGCCATGGGGATTCCATGCATGTGGCGAATATCAATCCTGACAGACCGGGATTGGAAATCTTTAATGTATTTGAAGAGGGGAAAAGCGTTCCTTACGGCTGGGCGCTGCGCGACGGGGAGACGGGAAAGGTGCTGTTTGGCGAGCCTGCGGATAAGGATTTGGGCAGGTGCATGATTGGCGATATCTGTCCTGACGTGAGAGGGCTTCAAGTGTGGGCGGTGGGCGTATATGACTGTAATGGAAACCGTCTGGAAGCAAAGCAGCCGGGAACCAATGCCAGCATCCGCTGGGCGGCGGATTTGTCCACCCAGATCATAGACGGCGTGGATTATATTCACGAGAAGCATATCGGCGTGGTTGCAGACAATACCCATGGGGTTATGCTGCATCCGGAGGGAACCTCCACCAACAACGGCACCAAAGGAAATCCCTGTCTGATTGCGAATGTATTCGGCGATTTTCGGGAACAGATATTGCTGCGTACCGCCGACAGCAGGGCGGTCAGAATTTATACCAATACGGAATTGACCGGCCATAAGCTGTTTACCTTGATGCATGACACAACTTACCGCTGCGGCGTGGCATGGCAGAACAACTGCTATAATCAGCCCTGTTATACGAGCTTTTATTATGGGAGCGATATGGATTTTAAAAACGTGCTGAGATATTTATAAAGGATTTGTCGGAGATGGTGGAAAAAAACAGAACATCCGATTATCAGCTTCGCTTTGCGGCGGGCGGGTATTGGATACTGGATATGGGGCAGGAAGGCGTTCCGTATAAAAAACCGCTGTCTGTCAATGAAATCGGCGCCGACATCTGGAAAATGATGGAGCAGGGCATGGAACGGGACGAGATAGCGGACCGTCTCTGCCGGGAATATGGGGCGGAGCGGGAAATAGTAATGGAGGATATTGAGCATTTTCAAAAGAAACTCCGGGAATTTGGCTATTCCCTTTCAGGGAGGCAGAGCAGATGAATGTGTTGTTGGTTGGCGGCGCCGGAAGCCTCATTGACAATTTGATTATTAAACTGAACAAAGAAGGACACAGAGTCTATCTTTTGACGGGAAGCCGTTATGCCAAGCTTTCCTATCAGAAAGTGTTTGAGCGATATAATTTTACGTATGACTGCAGCTGTCTGGGGGAAATTTTTGACAGCGTGAATCCTGATTTGACCATTTTTATGGGGGCTTATGACACTAATTTCAAGTGGCTGGATGAGGAGACGGAAGCGGTCAGGTATTCGGCGAGCCTTATGAATATATTGATGGGTTACGCCATGAAGAGCAAAGGCAGATTTATTTATCTGTCCTCGGAGCGGGTGTATTCCGGCAGTTATCCGGAGGATATTTTGGAATCGGAGCCCACGACTCCGGCAGGGCTTCGGGGCATGGCTTTGGCACAGGCGGAAGAAATGTGCGAAAGCTATCGGAAAAACCGGAATCTGGATATTATAATACTGCGCATGGATCATCTCTACGGCATCCCCAAGACGCGTAAGGATGTGGTGGACGTCTGCAGCAGGATGTGTCTGGAGGTTTTGGAAAAAAAAGAAATTACAATAACGGAAGACTGTTATTTTTCCCTGCTTTATGAGACGGACGCCATAGAATTTATCTATCGCGCGGCCGTGTGCAGGGAACATAAGAATTCTTTGTACCATATATCATCTTCCACAGCGATTTCCGAGAGGGAGCTGGCCCGGATTGTATGGGATATTATGGGCGGGCGGGAGCTTGGGGAGGAACCGAGGGATAAACCGGCCGTTTCGGGGAGCGGGTTAGGGAAAAAGGGAAGAATTTTTGCGAAAAAGAAGGATGAGGCGTCGGCAAATCCGGAAGAACAGTATCACGAGGAAGAATATACTCAGGGTGAAAAGAAGTTCCAAAAGAAGGAAGGAAGCCCAGCCGAGAGCGCGCAGGCTTCCGAAGAGGAGAAGTATTTTAAGAAAGCGGAAAGCGCGGGGGCGGAACGAAGGATATTGTCCAATGTCTTATTTGACAGTGAGTTTGGAAATCCTTTTTTCTGCCAGATACCTGTGATAGTGAAGAAAATTGCCGCGCAGATGCAGAAAAACAGATATGTGTTTTTGACGGGAGAAGATGCAAAGCCGCCTTTGGCGGAGCGTATTTTAAAGAAGGCAGGATGGTTTTTCAGGGCGATTATCCCTTTCGCGGAGAATTTAGTTCTGTTTATTCCGTTTTTTATGTTAAATAACCGTGCGGTGGGAAGCGAGTATTTCGGCAAACTGGATTTTTATCTGCTTTATGTGCTGCTTTTTGCCATTGTGTACGGTCAGCAGCAGGCTACCTTTTCGGCAGTGCTGGCAGTGGCCGGATATTGCTTCCGGCAGATGTACGATCGGACCGGCTTTGAGGTCATGCTGGACGCCAATACCTATATGTGGATTGCCCAGCTCTTTATACTGGGGCTGGTTGTGGGATATATGAGAGATCAGATTGCAAAGCTGAAAAAGGAGAGCGAGGAGGAAAAGGATTTCCTATCGCTGCAGCTGAGCGATGTTCAAGATATTAACAGCAGCAATGTGCGTGTGAAAGACGCGCTGGAGACGCAGATTGTGAATCAATACGACAGCGTGGGCAAGATTTACAGCATTACCTCCGCGCTGGATCAATACAGTCCCGAGGAAGTGCTGTTCTATGCGGCCGAGATGCTGGGGCAGCTGGTGAAAAGCAAGGACGTGGCCATTTATACGGTATCCAATGCTTCCTATGCAAGACTGTTTTCCTCCACGTCAAAAAAAGCCCGCATGCTGGGGCATTCGATACAATATACGCAGATGGGGGCCATGTCCGAAGCGCTGGCTAACCGGAAAGTGTTTATCAATCGGGAAATGAATCAGGAATATCCGTTGATGGCCCATGCCATTTATGATAATGACGAGATGCAGATGATTCTCATGGTGTGGGGCATCCCATGGGAGAGCATGACGCTGGGGCAGGCAAATCAGCTTGTGGTTATCAGCGCATTGATACAGAACGCGGTGGTGCGGTCCAACAGATATATGTCCGCGCTGGAGGATCAGAGGTATGTGGAAGATACGCAGACATTGGAGACAGGCGCATTTACCTCTTTGATGAACGCATATCTGACAGCGAAGAGCAAAGGCCTTACGGAATGTACGGTGCTGAAGGTGAACGCGGAACCGGAGAATTACAAGGAGGCGGGCAGGCTTCTTATGGGCAAGCTTCGTCAGACGGACTATATCGGCACCTTGGCGGACGGAGGGTTATATGCGCTGTTGTCCAATACCAGTATGCAGGATGCGCAATTTGTAATGAAACGTTTTGCAGAGATTGGCTATGAGAGCCATATTGTGAGGGACGGAGACGAATGACGGCAGAGCTGATCGTATTTTTTGTGGTTTTAGTGCTGAATACGTTGACAGTCCTCTTGTATCTGCTGTGTAACTGGATAAGAGGGCGGAAGAAGAAGGGGCAGGAAAGCGTCGTTAAACATGGCGAGCCTTTGGAGGAAAATGCGCAGGATCTGCCGCAGTATAATAGCAGAAACGGCTATTGCCTGCGGGCGGCGGTTATGTTCCTATGTCCGGTGGCAGGGCCTTGTTTATTCCTGTTTTCCCATGTTTTTTACAAGCTGTTTTTCTCTAAGCCTGTGGATTTGGAGGATGTTATATTCAGTAAGGAGCGGGTCAGGACGTTTCTGCATGCGGATGAGGACAGGGAACGCAATATTGTGCCTTTGGAGGAAGCGATTGAGATCACGGACGCGGACGAGCTGAGAAATTTGATGATGAACGTGGTTCGGGGAGATATCAGCAAGTCCCTTGCCTCCATTGCGCTGGCGTTGAACAGTGAGGATACGGAGACGGCCCATTATGCGGCTTCCGTATTGCAGGATGCCTTGAATGATTTTCGGTTTAATGTGCAGAAGCAGTTTAAGCTGGTTCTTTCGGAGGATGAGGAGGACGCCCGCAGGGCAGGATATGCGGAGGCGCTGATAGATTATATGAATCAGGTGCTGGAGCAGAAGGTCTTCACCGATATGGAACAGAGAAGCTATGTGGAGATTATGGATAAGGTCTGCGGAGTGCTTTATGACAAAGACAGGGAGCATATGACCAGCGCTCAATATGAGGCCGTCAGTCTCCGGCTGCTTGAGGTGGAAGATTACGATAACTGTAAAAAGTGGTGTGACCGTGCGGAATATCAATATCCGAATTCTCTGGCGTCCTATACCTGCCAGCTGAAGCTATACTTTAACAGCGGGCAGAAAGAGAGGTTTTTTGAGGTGATGGATGCGCTGAAGCATTCCGCGGTGGTGATTGACAGCGAGACGCTGGAGCTCATTCGGGTATTTCAGTAAAACGATATTATAGGAAGGTCCGTTGTGGCCGATGGATGCAGAGGGGAAGGAGGTGTCCTTATGAAAATATGTTTGGTCGCGGAAGGCTGCTATCCCTATGTGGTTGGCGGTGTATCCGGCTGGATACACAGTATGATCAAATCCTTTCCAACGGTAGAGTTCATTGTGCTGGCGATTATCTCCAATCGTTCTCAGAGCGGGAAGTTCGTGTATGAGCTTCCGGAGAATGTTTCCGCCGTTTATGAGGCCTATTTGGACGACTATGACTGGGGACACAAACCCAAATATGGCAGGCGGACGGGACTGAATGCAAAAGAGTATCGTGCTCTGAGGAGCATTATCATGAACGAGGAGGTGGACTGGGACACAATTTTCGAGATGTTCCAGAAAGGGGATTTCTCCATTGACGATCTGCTCATGGGGGCGGATTTTTTGAATATTGTAAAAGAGTGCTATGATCTCAGATATCCCCATATTGTTTTTTCGGATTTCCTTTGGACAATGCGTTCCATTTATCTGCCTTTGTTTCTGATTCTGAAAACGGAACTTCCCAAAGCGGATATTTATCACTGCGTGGCTACCGGCTATGCGGGTGTGCTGGGCAGTATGGCCAGCCATTTCTACAGAAGCGGTCTTTTGATTTCCGAGCATGGAATTTACACTAGGGAGCGGGAAGAAGAACTTCTGAAAGCCGAGTGGGTTGCGGGGATATACAAGAATATTTGGATAGATCAGTTTAAGAAAATGTCGCGTCTGGCCTATGAGAGAGCGGATGTGGTGACGAGTCTGTATTCCCATGCCCGTGAATTGCAGATCGGTCTGGGATGTCCCGTGGGGAAGCTTAAAATTACTCCCAATGGAATCGATGTGGACCGTCTGGCGGACCTGCCCGGCCGGAAGGAAGAGGATAAGGGCTTTATCAATATCGGAGCCGTACTTCGGGTGACGCCGATTAAGGACGTAAAGACCATGATTCGTGCCTTTGCTTTTGCGAAGGAAGAAAATACAAGCCTGAAGCTATGGATTATGGGACCTTGTGATGAGGATGAGGAGTATGCGAAGGAATGTTTCGATCTTGTGGAAGCGCTTCAGGTAAAGGATGTGATTTTCACAGGACGAATTGATGTACGCGAATATCTTGGAAGGATGGATTTTACCATTCTGACCAGTATCAGCGAGGGGCAGCCCTTGACCATATTGGAGAGTTATGCCGCCCATAAGCCTGTGATTGCCACGGATGTGGGAAACTGTCGTGAATTGATATATGGAGAGGGGGATGGATGCGGCACCGCGGGCATTCTTACTCATATTATGAACATTGCGGAGCTTTCCGCCGCTATGCTGGAGCTCGCCCGTTCCGGCCAGCTTCGGACGGCCATGGGAGAGTGCGGCTATCGGAGGGTCATGAAGGGATACCGGATACAGCAGATGAAGCAGTCCTATGAGGATATCTATGAGCAGATTGGCTGGGTGTATGGGAAGCTTTGGCCGGCGGAAACTTATCATATGGGCGAGATTCGGGCCGAGAAGAAGTACGAGGAGAGGCCCGCGGCAGCTTTTGGGTATGCTGCGGCGGCTTTGGACGACTATGATATTAAGGATGTGGAATTTGGCTCCGGCAGCGGAAGCGGCTATGATATAGACTTTGATATTGATGTGGAGGCGGGTAACAATACCGTCGCCGCGAAGAGCAGTTATGTCGGCTTAAGAAAAGAAAACGGCGCCGAAGACGGGATTGCGGCGGAGAGTGACTATGACAAGAAGACGGAAGCCGATGCGAATCCTGTCAAGGTGAAAAACGCTTATGAAATGAATCATATGGCGGCGTTGGGAAAAGTTGTGGGCATTGACCATATGTCGGAGACTTTAAACGCGGCCGAGAAGGCAGAAGGGGGCGGCGCGGCAGGAATTGAATGCAGGGCAGAGGCCGACGGCTTGGCAGGAATGAAATGCAGGGCAGGAGACGGCGGCTTGGCAGGAATTGAATGCAGAGTAGAGGTCGGCGGCGCGGCAGGAATTGAATGCAGAGCAGGAGACGGCGGCGCGGCAGGAATGGAACAAAGGACGGGATGCGGCGCTGCGGGAGACATGGGTTTGAAAGCCATGGCTGTTATTGGAGCGGGTGCCGGGGCGGGCATTCTTGGTTTCGCAGGCGGCGACATCTCCGAAGAGCATGATATTCCTGTTGGCGGTGGAGTTGTAAAGGAAGATCTGCCCGCCCAAGGAGATGGTCTGTCGGAGGGCAGGCCTGTATTGAATGAAGAAGCCGCAGGCGAGGAGACGGGCGGCAGCGGAGCTTCGGAAGAGACCGATGGCGGCGTATTGGAAGAGACAGCCAACGGCGCTTCGGAAGAGACCAATGGCGGCGTATTGGAAGAGACGGGCAGCGGCGCTTTGGAGGAAACCGATAGTACTGTGTCGGATGAGGCAATGGCAGCAGGCGGCAGTATCGTATCCGGCGAAAGCATAGCATTCGGGGATAGCGCCGAATACAAGGAAGGCGCCATATGGGATGACAATCATGCTCCAAGCAGTACAGCCTCGGACAGCATTCCTATGAGTTCGGACAGCAGATATTCGGATATTTATGGAAATGGCGTTGTAATAGATTATGAGAATCTGATCAGCAGATATGCGGAAAAAAACGGCAGAGGCAATGGACAGGGAAGCGCGGCGGCAGGCATGGGCAGCGGGGGCGGTATGAGTATTGCGGCGGCAGGCAGCGCGGCGGGATTTGTGTCCGGCGGTGAGGGCGGCGCGCTGAACAATATGATCAATAATACCATCAACAATGCGATTAACGCTGCCGTGAATAATGCGGTAAACCAAGCCGTGAACAATGCGATCAATAATGTGGACAGCGCGTTGAACGCAGTCATCAACAATGCGGTAAACAATGCATTGAACAACGCTTTAAATAATGCCATAAGCAGCGTGGTAAACAATGCCATAGGCAGCGCGGTGAACAATGCGGTTAATCAGGCCGTGAAGCAGGCGCTTGGCGGCCCTTTGGAAAATCCGGCTGCAGGAGTCATGACAGATTCCGATGCCGCGGATGGGAAACGGAGATTTTCCAACGGGGAATAAAACCGAAAGAACAGGGAGGTGCAGGAATGGCCGGAATAGGCGTAAGGCTGAACAGAATTTTCAGCAAAAATACCATAACCACAAATTTGTTTGGTTTTGGCTACAGTATGGTCATCACCATTGCGCCTATGTTTCTGGTTATCATAGCCATAATGCTTATGCAGGCGCTTTTAGGATTTTCCAAGCTGGGATATGCTCCCAGAGAGCTGTATTCCTGTACGGTTTTGTATATATTTATCTTTGCAATGCTTGCGGCGTCTCCCTTTAATGCCGTCTTGTCCAAATATCTGTCCGATGTTATTTATAATGAAACTTATGAAGATATTCTGCCCTGTTATTATGTGGGGCTGGTAATGAATATTGTGTTGAGCTGTGTAATGGGGATTCCCTTCTGTGTCAGGGAGTATCTGGTGGGAGGCGTGGAGCTGTTTTTTGTCTTTGCCGGATATTGTGGGTTTATCGCGCTGGTGCTGGTGTTTTACTCCATGCTGTATTTAAACATCTGTAAGGATTATAAAAAGGTATCCTTTTTCTTCCTGATTGGGATGGCGGCGGCGGTCCTGCTGTCGCTGGTTCTGGTTTATCTGGCGGAGATGGAAGTTACTTATGCCATGCTGATATCTCTGGACGCAGGTTTTTTGGTGATAGGATGTCTGGAGCTGGCTTTGGTGAAGAGCTATTTTCGGAAAAACAGCGGCAGATACCGGGAGGTTCTTGTGTATTTCAAAAAACATTGGCAGCTGATAGTGACCAATTTTTTGTATACTTCGGGATTGTATGTGCATAATTTTGTTTTCTGGTCCACGGACATGAGAATTGTGGTGGCGAATAGCTTTGTATGCATGACCGCATATGATATGGCGACCTGCATTGCCGTGTTTACCAATATTACGGCAAGCGTGATTTTTATTTCCAGAGTGGAAATGTATTTTCATGAGCGTTATAAGGGATATTCGGAGGCTGTCATCGGAGGCAGGGGAATTGACATTGAAAACGCGAAGCAGAGAATGTTCAGTCAGCTGGCGGAGGAGCTGATGAATCTGGTGAGAATTCAGTTTATTATATCCGTGGTGATATTTTTTGTGTGTATTATTTTACTGCCGCAGTTTGGGTTCGGCGGTATGGTGATGAGGATTTATCCATGCCTTGCGGCGGGGTATTTTGTGCTGTTTATTATGTATGCGGCCATTATTTTCCAATATTATTACAATGATATGAGAGGGGCGGTGATGACCTCCGTAAGCTTTTTCATTGCGACGCTGCTCGGCAGCATATTTGCGACAAAACTGCCGTCCATTTGGTACGGCATCGGGCTTGTCATAGGCTCTACGGCAGGGTGGGCCGTGTCGTATTACAGGCTTCGGGTGATGGAAAAGACTTTGGATATCCATATTTTCTGCTCCGGCAATATCCTGAAAAAAGGCCGGGGCAAAAAGCCCTCGAATAAGGTATATGAAAAAGAGTTTTTCGGGCAGGAGAAGGCGGCCGGGCAGAAAATTTCACCCTGATTTGGGCTGTGAGATGGAAGTCAGTACGAGAGAAAGGAGGCGCACAAAATGTCGATGAATATGCTTACGCTTTTGCAGCTGATAGGGATTTTCTGCGCCTATCTGCTGGTTACGCTGGGACTTCCTGCCTTTGTGCTGGAAGGTAAGTTTAAGACAAAATTCCGTTTGACGGAGAGATTTCTGCTCTATTTCATGACCGGCAATTTCTATATTATGAATCTGGTTTTCGTGCTTCAACTCTTGAAAATATCCAATCCTGTCACATTGATTCTCGGGACGCTTCTGCCTGCGGCGTGGGCGTGGGTTGTACTGAATCAGATACCTGTGAAACGTATTTTTGCAAAGCTGTCTAAGACCATGCGCAGAGTCAGTACGGGATTGATGGGATGGAAGACCCTTCTTCTGCGTATCACAGCGGTATGCGGAAAGGCAGCGGCGGCCTTTGGGCGTATGATTTCACGCTTTTTGTTCCGGCGGACCATCGACACATTGCTGGTGCTTCTGCTGCTGGCGGCGTTGATCTGGCTCTATGGGGGTAATATTCTACAGTATTACGGATATAAGGCGTCCGATCTGCTGGTGCATAACTATTGGATTAATGCTTTGAACGATAATAAAATTTTTGTGGCAGGCGTCTATCCCCACGGATTTCACTGTATCGTATATTATCTGCATGCGGTTTTCGGCTTTGACACCTATGTGATTCTGCGCGTGTTTGCTTTTCCCCAGAATGTGATGATTCATTTGATGCTGCTGGCTTTTTTGAAATTATGCTGTAAGACCAGATATGCGGCGTATCTTGGAATATTTTTGTATACCGTCGGCGGTTTTTTTGCGGAGAATACCTATTCGCGCTATTACGCCACGCTGCCGCAGGAATTCGGCATGCTTTTTATCCTTCCGGCAGTGTACTGCGGTTTTGCCTTTTTTGCGGTTAAGAGGGACGAGCTGGCGGAGGAGGGTTTCCTCGACAAAAAGGAGACGGAAAAGGAACGCACAAAAAAGAAATTTTCAGATAAGGAACTTCAGGAAAACGAATTCTCCCAAGAAAAACAGGCGGAAAAGAAACTGGCGGAAAAGAAACCAAGAAAACTGCGGGATATCTTTTCCGTAAAGAATTTCCGGTCCAAAAAGCTCTGCCTGCGAAAATCCCATGTGTATCTTGCAGGGTTTGCCATGAGCTTTTCCATGACTCTGGCGGTTCATTTTTATGGCACAATGATCGCGGGCCTGTTCTCCGTGGCAATGGCAGCGGGCTACTGCTTTTTATTTTTCCGAAAAAAGTATTTCTGGAATGTGGTGTGTACCTGTGCCGTCAGCGTTGTGATAGCCGTCCTGCCCATGCTGCTGGCGTTTCTGGGAGGCACGCCCCTACAGGGCTCTTTGGGATGGGGATTGAACGTTATCACAGGGGGAAGCCAATCTTCCTCCAATCCAGCAAATACCGGCGCGCCGTCTACAGGAGTAAATCCGTCGGGAGAGCCGGCGGGCGGCTCCGTCGGCGGGGAGGGGGCTGCGGGAAGCGGCTCTGCCAATACAACGGGCGAGACGGGCGTGCCGGATGAAGATATGGAGCTTCCTAAAGTGAGCCTTGCGGAAAGGCTTCACAGTCTGGCCGCAGGAGTCATAGAAAAATTAAAAGCAGGCTGGCAGGCCGTATATCAAGTCATTAACGGAGCGGTTCTGCGGCTTCGGGTCAAATCGCAGGTCTATTGGATTATGTACTCTTTTTTTGTGTTGATTGGATTGGGGCTTGTGTTCTGCCTGTTGAAGCGGAAATGTTATGGGGCCATGCTTATATCCGTCGGCGTTTACATGATTTTTATCAGCGTGATGCTGGCGGCCCGCGCCTTTGGGCTGCCGCCGTTGATGGACAGCAATCGAGGCAGTATTTATTTTGCATATTCCCTGCCCATAGTCGCGGCATTTCTGACGGACGCCGTGCTGACGCTCTGCTTCCTGCCCATGAAGCGTAAGCTTGTCGTGAATCTTTTGTCTCTGGCGTGCGTGATTTTGGCCGTGGGATATCTGTGGCAGAACGACCGATTAAAGAAACCAAGGGATACGAAAGCGCAGATTATGAACGAGAATGTGGTCTGCCTGACCAATATTATTAAAAATGAGAAGGATTATACATGGACCATAGTTTCCGCCAATGACGAGACCCAGATGGGAGTGGATCACGGATATCATTATGAGACCATTGTGTTTTTGGAGAGTATGGAGCATTCCGTTTCCGACGCGATGATCAGGATTCCTACCCAAGTGGTATATTTCTTTATTGAAAAGTATCCTGTGGATTATTCCATTCGGTATATGGAATCAGGACAGCCCGTATCCGAGAAAGGCGCGGCGAATCCGCTGCCGGCCAACAGCGGAATCCGGATGTATCAAGGGGAGAAAAGATGGATTGTCATGTCGAGGATGTATTATTGGGCGCAGGAATTTCAGAGATTATATCCCAATGAAATGGACGTCTATCTGGAGACGGATCAGTTTATATGCTACAGAATAGAGCAGAACCCATACCGGCTGTATAATTTTGCCATAGATTACGGCTATAATACGGCGGATCAGGAGGATTTTTGAATTGATAAGATCATAAACGGTTCAAGAAATTCGGACCGGGAAAGGATGGAGAGATGGAACCGGGTGTTGTACTGCGTGTTATTATGATTCTAACGGGCATCTGCCTGCTCTTTATCACGCTGTCTTCTTTGGCCAAACGGAGGATGACGGAGCCTTTTGTCCTCACATGGGGCTTGATCAGTGTGATTATTGTCTTAGCGGGGATTCTGCTTCGGCCCACAGAGTGGAACCGCTATATCAGCGGCACGGGAATGCTGCTGGTGGGAATGATTAGCTTCTGCGTGATATTCGGTACTTATTTTATCAGCGCCAGAGTATCGGAATTGATGCGCAAAAATATGGAGCTGGCCATGCAGGTGTCTCTGATGAAGCAGGAGGGCGAAGAGATGAAGGCCCGGCTGGCAGAGCTGTCCGAGGCTTTGAGCCAAAAGGAAACGGACTTATGAAAGAGGTGCTTTTTGTAATCAATACGCTGGGCAGAGCCGGGGCGGAGACAGCGCTGTTGGAGCTGTTAAACCGCTTAGACCCGAAGGAGTATCAGGCGTCTCTGTATGTGCTGACGAATCAGGGGGAAATGGCAAAGGAGCTGCCGGAATATGTCAGGCTGTTGAACACGGACTATGAGGCGGTTTCCGTGTTGAGCGCGGAGGGGCAGAAAGCCCTGCGCAGACAGGTGCTGAAGGCTATGTTTACCCGTATGACCGCGGCGAGGTGTTTTCCCTATCTGCTCCGGAACCTTTCTGCCATGGCGGCAAAGAAAAGAATTCTGCCGGATAAGCTTTTGTGGCGCGTTCTGTCGGACGCAGGCCGGATTTCAGAGAAACATTATGATCTCGCCGTTGCCTTTTTGGAGGGCGGTTCCGCGTATTATGTGGCGGACCATGTGTCGGCGGATAAAAAGGCGGCTTTTATTCATGTGGATTATCAGAAGGCGGGGTACACCAGAGCGCTGGACAGGGACTGTTATTTAAAATATGACAGAATATTCGCCGTATCAGGGGAGGTCAGGACGGCTTTCTTGGCGGTATATCCGGAATGTGAGAAGAAAACGGATATTTTTCATAATCTCATCAATCGGAAGAAGGTGCAAAGCAGGGCGGAGCTTCCCGGAGGCTTTGATGACGCCTTTGATGGACAGAGAATCCTGACGGTGGGCAGGCTCACAAAGCAGAAGGCCTTTGAAGTCTCCATAGAAGCCATGAAACGATTGAAGGATGCGGGAATGCGGGTCAGGTGGTACGTGCTGGGGGAAGGGGATCAGAGGAGTCTTCTGGAGGAAAAGATCAGGAAGCTGGGATTGGAACAGGATTTTTGTCTGCTGGGAGCTGTGGACAATCCCTATCCTTACATGCTTCAGGCGGACGTGTATGTCCATGCCAGTCGTTTTGAAGGCAAAAGTATTGCCATTCAGGAGGCTCAGATTCTGGGGAAGGCGATTTTGGTGTCGGACTGCAGCGGCAACAGGGAGCAGGTTGCCCCAAATGTGGACGGAATGCTGTGCAGCCTTACGCCTGACGGGATTGCGGACGGAATCAGGGAACTTTTGCAGGACGCCGAAAAGCGGAGCCGTCTGGGGGCGGCGGCGTCATTAAGAGAAACGGCCGATGAAAGGGAGCTGGACAAACTCCTTTCGATGCTTCGGTAAGATGAGACGGGGTGGGGAGATGGAAGAGAAATCTGTATTGATTATTATTCCCGCGTATAATGAGGGGAAAAATATAGGAGCGTTTCTGGAACAGCTGGAACAGCCGGAAATTCGGGAAATTGCGGATATTCTTGTGATGAATGACGCTTCCACGGATAACACGGGGGAGATTGTTCGCGCCCGGGGGCACAAGGTGGTGACTCATGTGTATAACCTAGGTTATGGCAGCGGTCTTCAGGTGGGGTATAAATATGCCGCACGCAGAGGGTATCGTTATATCATTCAGATGGATGCGGACGGACAGCATGATGTGAGCAATGTGAAAGCATTGTACGAGAGGCTGATCACGGCGGATGAAAACGGAAAATGCCCTGACATTGTGCTTGGTTCCCGTTTTGTGGAGGGCAGCGTCACCTACCCGATTTCTTTTGTGAAAAGGGTTGCATATGTGTTATTTCGTATGCTCATTCGCGTGGGGACGGGAAGGAAAATTATGGATCCCACCACGGGACTGCAGGGGCTGAGCAGAAGAGCTTTTACCTTTTACTCAGGCTACACTCATTTTGACGACCGTTATCCGGACGCCAATATGATTATGCAGATGATGCTTCTTGGATTTCGGGTGGAGGAGGTGCCTGCGGTCATGCATACCAGAGTGGAGGGGATCAGCATGCATTCCGGGCTGAAACCGATTCTATATATGTTCCGCATGATTTTTTCCATGATTGCGGTATGGGTCAGAATCAAATTGTTCCATGTGGACGCGGGGGCTGCCGATGAAGAATATATTTCGTAAGGCGGGGCCGGGCAGGAGGGGCTGGTATTTTGAGGAAGCGGACTTGACGGAGAACGTGGAGGAATTCTCTAATCCGGCAAGGGGCTGGTATCAGATACATACCTTTTGGGCGGATAAGGAACCGGATTTTAACGAGCTGGAATGGTGTATCGATAAAAAGGATACGCTGGCGCTGATTTTAATTGATATCGGGGCTTTTCAGGACAGGGATTTGGACGAGGAAGCCCTGAATCGCATAGAGCGCATTCTGAATTTTTTTGCGGAGAGAAAGTATGACTGTATTGTGAGGGCCGTCTATGATCGTGAGGGAAAGGCCATGGAGAAGGAGCCGTTTTTCTTTTCTCAGGTAATGGGGCATTTACGGCAGGTGTGCGGCGTACTGGAGCGGCAGGAGGCCGTGTTCGTGTATCAGGGAATGCTGGTGGGAAGCTGGGGGGAGATGCATACTTCCCGTTTCCTTTATGAAGAAAAGCTGGTGCAGATGGGGGGGGTGCTTCGGCATCACTTCGGCGGACGGATTTATCCGGCGGTCAGGCGGCCGGCACAGTGGAGGATGCTGCATCAAAGCCTGCCCGGAGAAGCCATGGGGATTTTTGACGACGGGATGTTCGGCTCGGAAGGCAATCTGGGGACGTTTGGCTCCGGGGCGAAAGAAAACAGCGCTTGGGACGTCCCATGGGCCAGAGAGGACGAGCTGAATTTTGAGCATGAGCTTGCCCGATACGCGCCTAACGGGGGAGAAGCCGTGTACGGAGAGGGATATGTGGAGGGGCTGACTCCGGAAGAGGTGATACATGACCTTCGGCAGATGGGGGTGAGCTATCTGAACAGAATTTATGATGCGGAGATCTTGAATCTCTGGAAACGGATGCCTTATCCCGGGCAGGGGGTCTGGGCGGGCAGGAGCGTCTATGATTATGTCGGGGCGCATCTTGGGTATCGCTTTTTGGTGAGAAAAGCGTCGATTTCTATTAAAAAAGGCAGCGACATATGCATTCTGGAGGTGGAAGTGGAAAATATCGGTTTCGGGGGATTTTATCAGGAGGCGGAGCTTTGGCTGGAAATGGCGGAAGGAGGGGGGAAAAATATCTCGCCGGGGCCGGTATGGCAGATGAAGGGATGGCGCGGAGGGGAGAAAAGGCGGCTTGCATGGGAAATAGTTCCGGCGGACTGCGATTTCTTCCTAGCCGCCAAAAGAAAACGGGATGGCATGGCGATTCGTTTCGCCAATTCCTTGGATGAAGAGGGAAGGGCCGTGCTGGGGCATTTGTACATGGAAGGCGAAGAGCGCGCGAACGAGGGAAACGAAAAGAAACAGGGCGGCCATGAGGAAATAGATGTATGGTTATGGGGTATGGGTAAAAATGGAGCGGATTGATTTTGTGGTGACTTGGGTGGACGGGCAGGATAAAGCGTGGCGAAAGGAAAGAGCCGCGTATGCCCATGACGGAGGACAGGAGGACGACGGCGAGGAGCGGTATCGGGACTGGGAGCTTCTCAGGTTTTGGTTTCGGGGAGTGGAGAAATTCGCTCCTTGGGTGGAAAGAATTCATTTTATCACATGGGGACATCTTCCCAGCTGGCTGGATACGGGGAATCCCAAGCTTCATATTGTGCGCCATGAAGATTATATTCCCAAGGAATTCCTGCCGGTGTTCAACAGCAATGTGCTGGAGATTTATATGCACAAAATAGAGGGGCTGTCGGAACGGTTTGTGTATTTTAACGACGATATGTTTCTGATACGGAAGGCGGGGCCGGAGACGTTCTTCGTGGACGGAAAGCCCTGCGATATGCTGGCGTTTCAGCCGATTCCTGCCAATCCTGCCAATCCGGTCATGTCTCATTTATATCTGAATAATTCCTTGGTTCTTGCAAAATATTTTGACAAAAGGGAGAATGTGCGCAGTCAGCCGGGGAATTATTTCAAAATCGGGTATCCGCCGCTGTATTTTTTTTACAATGTGCTGGAAATGGCGTTTCCTCAGTATACGGGTTTCTATACGGTGCATAATCCGACGCCTTTCTTAAAAAGTACTTTTGAGGAAATCTGGGAGAAGGAGGGCGAGGCTCTGAAGCGGATGTCCGCCAATCGTTTTAGAAGTGAAAACGACCTGACTCCCTATTTATTCCGTGAGTGGCAGAAGCTCACGGGGAATTTCCGCGCGAAAAATATCCACAAGGATTTTCGCTATTATAATCTTTCCGGGGAAAACGCAAAGCTGGAGGCGGATATCAGGAAGCAGAGGGCGAAAATCATCTGCATCAACGACGGGCAGATTGCGGGGGATTTCGAGCGGATAAAGGCGGGGCTTAAGGAGGCTTTCGGGCAGATACTGCCGCAGAAGAGCGGTTATGAACTGTGAGAAGCATAGAAGTGTCTAAAACCGGGAGGGAGTGTCGTGACGAAAAATCAGAGCAGAAGCAGAACGGAATACTCTGCCAGAAATACCACGGCGGCCATGGGGGCCAGAGCCTTGGCCATACTGGCGGGGTATGTTACCAGAGTGATATTTACCCATACGCTCAGCGAGGACTATGTGGGGATTAACGGGCTGTTCACGGATATTCTGAATGTGCTGGCGCTCTCGGAGCTGGGTGTGGGAACGGCGATTACCTATGCGCTGTATCAGCCGATTTCGGAAAAGAATGTGGAAAAGCAGAAGTCGCTGATGAGAATGTATCGTCGGTTTTACAGGATTGTGGCGGCCATTGTGCTGGGAGGCGGGCTGTTAGTGATTCCTTTTATGGATGTGCTGATCAAAAATCAGACCCATGTGGAGCATTTGACGGTAATCTATTTGATGTATCTTCTGAATTCCGTGCTTTCCTATCTGCTGATTTATAAGAGAACCCTGATAGACGCCCATCAGCTCAGCTATATCGGAGTGCTTTACCAGACCATATTTCTGCTGGTGCAGAATGTGCTGCAGATTGGAATTCTTTTGTGTACGCGAAATTTCTTTCTTTTTGTATCCGTGATGATTTTCTGTACGCTGGCAAACAATATCTGCATTTCCCGTAAGGCGGACAGGATGTATCCCTATTTAAGAGAGAGGGAAGCGGGGGAGCTTCCCAAAGAAGAGAAGCAGTTCATTTACCGCAATATCCGCGCCATGCTGATGCACAAAATCGGCAATGTCATTGTGAGCAATACGGACAATCTGCTTCTGTCGTCGCTGGTGGGAATTCTCAGCGTCAGCAGGTATTCCAACTATTTTCTGATCATCGGTTCCGTGCGTCAGGTGCTGAATCAAATGTTTCAGGGAATCACCGCCAGCGTGGGCAATCTGGGGGTGGAAGAGGGCAGGGAACGGATCCGGCGGATTTTCGAGGCCTCTTTCTTTATGGGGCAGTGGATGTTTGGATTGGCGGCGATCTGCCTGTTTGAGCTGGTGGATATTTTTGTGGGAATCAGCTTCGGAACCCAGTATGTGTTTTCAAGGGATGTGACGCTGGTATTGTGCCTGAACTTCTACCTGACGGGCATGCGGCAGGCGGCTCTGGTATTCAGGGATTCCATGGGGCTGTTTCGCTATGACAGATACAAGTCGCTGGCGGAGGCGGCAATCAATCTGGGGGTTTCTATTGTGCTGGGACAGAACATGGGAACCTTGGGGATTTTTCTGGGAACCATGATAAGCACGGTCACGACTTCTCTGTGGGTGGAGCCTTATATGCTGTATAAGCATCGGCTGAAGGTATCCTCCAAGGGTTATTTCCTGCGGTATGCCCTGTATTTTGGAGTGACCCTTCTTTTGTGGTTCGGAGAGGACTGGATGTGCCGGAATCTTTCGTTTTTAAGTTTGGAGCATGTGCCGATTCTGTGGAGCGGCGGGCCGAGGAGCCGGGAGGGTTTGGGAGAGCTGTGGCGGATATGCTTTTTCAGGCTGGCGGTCTGCTTCTGCGTCACTAATCTGGTGTATTTTCTGTTATATCACCGGACAAAAGAATTTCGGCTTCTGCGGCGCAAGGCGGAGAGCATTCTGCGGAGGAAATTTTCAAGGAAGGGCAGCGGGGGCGAAGGAGAGAGCACGGGCGAAGAGCCTGTTGTGGAAGGGGACTGCCTGCTGTCCCTGCTTCGGGGAGATCAGGACGCTTTGGGAGAACAGGCGCCGGATTGGGAAAAATTTACGCATATGGCGGATGCTCATGGGGTGCTGTCGCTTCTCTATGACAGGATGGAAGGGGAAGACGGGATTCCGGAAGAGGTCCGGCGGAAAGCGGAGGCAGCGGCGAGAAAGGCGGTGATGCAGAGCTATCATCTGCTGTTTCTGTGCAAGTATCTGATTGGCCGGCTGGAGAAGGCGGGGATTCCCATTGTGCTGTTAAAAGGCGTGGGCACGGCCTCCTATTATCCGACGCCGGAGCTTCGCAAGTCGGGGGATGTGGATTTGCTATTGACGGAGCCCAAAAAGCTGGAGGAAGCCTGCCGTGTGCTGGAAGCCTGCGGATGCGCCGTATTGGAAAGGCAGCCGTCCCTGCATCACGTGGTATTTATTTCCGGGGAGGGGATTGCCGTTGAGCTTCATACCATGCTGGCGGAACCCTTTGACAATCAAAGAATAAATCAATATTTGGAGGGAAAGCTCGCCGAATGCCAAAAGCATGTGGTGCGGGCGGATGTGATGGGAGTGGAGCTGCCTGTATTGGCACCCGGCTATCATGCCTATGAACTGCTGCTTCACATGCTGCAGCATTTTCTAAGGGCGGGCTTCGGAGTGAAGCTTTTATATGACTGGGTGATGTTCTGGAGTCATGAAATTGACGAACAGGAGAAGGCGCAGTATTTGACGCTGGTAAGACAGAGCGGAATCAAGGGCTTCTCGGATATGGTGACAAGTGTCTGCTGCGGGTATCTGGGACTTTCGAGAGATTCGGTGCAGTGGATGAGGATGACTTCGGAGGAAGCCGCCGTGGAGGAATTTATGGCGGATGTGTTGACGGCGGAAGAATTTGGACGGTCCGACGCGGAGCGTATGGTGACTCTGCGAAACGGAGGACTGCTCGGATATGTCAGAGAATTTCATCATCAAATGCGCTTGAACTTTCCTAAGGCGGGCAGATTTTTCTTCTTCTGGCCCATGCTTTGGAGTATTACTCTGCTTCGTTTCCTGTACAATAATCGCAGAATACGAAGGGTTTCCTGTCAATCCATTCTCAGGAACGCGGGGCGCAGGGGACGTTTGATTCAGAAAATGAGGTTGTGGAAATAGTGGATAAACGTATGATTTTGTATCGGGGCAGTTTAAGAAGCTGCAATTATCAATGCTCCTATTGTCCGTTCTCCAAGCATCCCATGTCCAAGCGGGAGCTTGGAAAGGACAGAGAACAATGGTTTTCTTTTATCGAAAGCTATGAAGAGAAGGCTGCGGTCTTAGGCGCGGGGGCTTTGATGGTGACGCCCTATGGCGAGGCGATGATTCATCCATGGTATTGGGAGGGGCTTGGGAGGGTCGGCAGGATGGCTGAGACGGACGCGGTCGGGGCCCAGACCAATTTAAGCTTTCCCATAGAAAAGAGCATTGAGGAGTATGTGCGGGCCGGGGGCGTATTGGAGAAATTAAGGCTGTGGGCAACCTTCCATCCGGAAATGACCACGGCTTCCGAATTTGCGGCACGATGCGGACAGCTTGCGGCGGCCGGCGTAAAACTGTGCGCGGGGAGCGTGGGGGCGCCGGAGCATCTGGAGCTGCTGCTGCGGCTGAGGGCGCTGCTGCCGGAGGAGATATATCTTTGGGTCAACAAAATGGACGGCTTAAAGCGGCCTTATACACAGGAAGAAAAGGAGGCATTTTGGGAAATCGATCCTTACTTTATCAGGGAGCTGACGCCGGTTCCGGCCGATGTGACAAGGTGCCGGGAACGGCTCTTTGTGGAAGGGGACGGGCGGCTTCACACCTGCAATATCAGTCAGGCGCTTAAAACCCATTGGAAGGACGTGGGCGAGGTATTCTGTGAAAACGGAGCCAACATGATATCGGGACAGCAGGTCAGGGAGGCGGTTCCGAAAATTTATTTTCCGGAACCGGAATGCAGCCGAAAATTCTGTTCCTGCTATCTTGCCTATGGCGGGAGGAGAGAATTTATAAATCGTATGATATTTGGCGATTATCCCCTGTTCCGAATCCCCCGCCGTCCCAAGGCCGTATTTCTTGATATCGAGGGAACGCTGCTTTTGGAGGAGGGAGCTTCGGCAGGCGCTGCGAAAAACATGCGGGGAGCGGCGATACAGCTTTCGTCAAGGCGGGTCTGGAAGCGCTTGTAAAAGCCGGGGCGAAGCTTTTTTTCGCCACCACGCTGCCTTACGAGGAGGCCGTGAGACGCTGCCGCGAAATTCGGCATTTGTTCTTAGGAGGAATTTTTTCCGGCGGGGCTCATCTTCGGCTGGAAGGTGACGGGACAGTGGGAAAACGTGTGCCTGTTCCTAAATTGCCGCCGGGATTCTGCTCAGAACTGCGGGAAGCATTTTTCTACATGGATGAAGCTGTGCTGGGCTATCTCGCGGCATGGAAGAAAAAGCATGGTTTTCGCGTCTTAGCCTACAGAAATGAAGAGCGGCTCTATAAAATAACACTGCTTCGGCCCAATCGCAGGCCGTGGAAAAGGGAAGAGGCGGAGGATATTTTCAAGGGTCTGCCTGTCCGCGAGGATACGAGATTCTATATAGAAAATAATTGTCTACAGATAGTTTCGGCAGAGGCAGATAAGGCGGGCGGCGTCAGAAAGCTGTGTCAATGGCTGGGTATACCGCTGGAAGAAATTGCTGCGGCGGGAAATTCCGAAGAAGATAGAGCAATGATGGAGCTGTGCGGCAAGCGGAATAAGAATCTGCCGCAGGCAGAACAAGAGTTTTTAATTTAGGACTTCCTATTTCGTGGGAAATGTATTATAATAGAGTAAGACATGATATTCAATCATGAATCAAGGAAGCACGTCAATGAAAAATCTGGCTGTGAACCCCGTTTTATTTAATGATGTTTATAAAATCAGGAGGAATTTTATGAGAGAAAAGTATGAATCACTGGCACTTGTACAGTTAAGGGAGCTTGCAAAGGTACGCGGGCTGAAGGGTACATCTTCCATGAAAAAAGCAGAATTGGTGGAAGCGATGCTGGCGGAAGATGAGAGACTGGAGGGTCAGGATAAGGAAAACGCCGCGAAAAGCGAGAAAAAGGAAAGTGCCGTACAAAGTGAGAAAAAAGGCAGTACCATAAAGAGTGAGGAGAAACAGCAGACCGGAGAGCGTGTTTCTAAGCCAATGCGTAAGCGCAATGTTGTCACTAATATGAAATCCGGTACGCCGGGGACGGAGCGCGGCGAGCGTCCCCAAAGCGCGGTTCTGAATGAAAGCAGTTACAGGGCGGAGGCTCAGGTGCAGAATGAAAGTACTCAGGCCCAAAACGCGGAAGAGACGTCCAGAACGGACGGCCAAATGCTGAGGGCGGATACTATGGCGCAGACGCCTAGGGAGACGCCGACGCCCCGTCCTATCCGTTCCAATGAAGTTTATGACGAGAAAACATACCCCAAGGAGCTTGACAGCGGCGAGGAGGCCAGCGGCATCTTAGAGGTTATGCCCGACGGATATGGATTTATCCGCTGTGAGAATTATCTGCCGGGAGAGAATGACGTCTATGTGGCGCCCAGCCAGATACGCCGTTTCGGATTAAAGACGGGCGATATTCTGCGAGGGAACAAGCGCATTAAGACTCAGCAGGAGAAATTCAGCGCGCTGCTGTTCATCCGTACCATCAACGGATATACTACGGAGGAAGCCGCAAAGCGCAAAGGATTCGAGAATATGACGCCCATTTTCCCGGATGAGCGCATCCGTCTGGAGACCCCCGGATGCAGTGTGGCCATGAGGGTGATGGATTTGGTAAGCCCGGTGGGCAAGGGACAGCGCGGCATGATTGTGTCGCCGCCAAAGGCCGGCAAGACTACTTTGCTGAAAGAAGTGGCCAAGTCTATCTTGAGAACCAATCCGGATGTGCATATGCTGATTCTTTTAATTGACGAGCGTCCGGAGGAAGTCACGGACATTAAGGAGGCCATCAGCGGCACCAATGTGGAAGTAATCTATTCCACCTTTGACGAGCTGCCGGAACATCATAAAAGAGTGTCCGAAATGGTGATTGAGCGCGCAAAGCGTCTCGTGGAACATAAAAAAGACGTGATCATTTTGTTAGACAGTATTACCCGTCTGGCAAGAGCATATAATCTGGTGGTGCCTCCCAGCGGGCGCACGCTTTCTGGCGGTCTGGATCCTGCCGCGCTGCATATGCCCAAGAGATTCTTCGGCGCGGCAAGAAATATGCGGGAAGGCGGAAGCCTGACCATTCTTGCCACGGCGCTTGTGGATACGGGCAGTAAAATGGACGATGTGATCTATGAGGAATTCAAGGGTACGGGCAATATGGAGATGATTTTGGATAGAAAGTTATCCGAGAAACGTATTTTCCCGGCGATTGATCTGGCCAAATCGGGAACAAGAAGGGAAGATCTGCTTCTGACGGCGGAGGAGCTGGAGGCAATCAATATTATGCGCAAGGCCTTAAACGGCATGAAGGCGGATGAAGCCGCCGACCGTATCTTGGACATGTTTTCAAAGACAAGAAGCAATAATGATTTTGTCCAAATGGTAAAAAGAAACAAATTTATTTAAAATAGGACTTGCGTCTTGGGCGTCCATATGTTACAATAATAACGCTGTTTGTGGTTCCATAAGCAGTGCGGATGAGAACGACAAATACTCTGCTGTTTCAGCCTGACAGTTTCGCAGGGCAGTATCTTATGAGAGGCCGTCGGGAGAGTCCTGTTTTGCGCAGGGTGATCTGACTGTTTTCGGATATGCTTTGGTATATCAGGCCGTATAGCAGCGCAAATACAATGTAAGTATTATAGAGAGGTGAGAAAAGATGAAAGAAGGAATCCATCCCCAGTATTATCAGGCAACTGTGACCTGTAACTGCGGCAATACTTTCGTGACCGGCTCCACAAAGCCTGAGATTCATGTTGAGGTATGCTCCAAGTGCCATTCATTCTATACAGGCCAGCAGAAGACGACAAGAGCCGATGGACGTATTGAGAAGTTCAACAAGAAATACGGCGTTAAATAGGAATCGCAAAAAGGTTGAGGTGATGGTATCTCAACCTTTTTGTTTCAATCGGTCTTTGAGGGGCTTCATGCCAGAGCGGGGTTAGGGAGCGTATTTCTTATGTACAAGCGAGGAGTGTGATTGTTATGGCGAAAAAGCAGAATCGCTATTCCGGTATCGGCGGGCAGGCCGTGCTGGAAGGAATTATGATGAAAAATGAAGAAAAGTATGCCGTTGCCGTGAGAAAATCCGATGGGAAGATTGTGGTGGAGCAGGATAATTATCAGGGAATTCTGGATGGCAGCCTGATAAAGAAAATTCCTTTTATCAGGGGCATTTTTAATTTTATAGATTCTTTAGTGCTGGGAATGAAATGTTTGAATTATTCGGCGTCTGTGGAGGAGGATCGGGATGGGGGGAAGAAAAGCGCCGTGGATGGTCTGGTGAACGGGCTGATTACCTGTATTTCCATAGCATTGGCCATCGGGATTTTCGTGGTGCTGCCCTATTATCTGGCTTCCCGCCTGAACGGCTATGTGAGGAACGATTCCCTGATAGCCATTGTGGAGGGTGCGGCCCGCATTGTGATTTTTCTGATATATATCTGTGCGATTAGTCTCATGAAAGACATCAGGCGGCTGTATCGGTATCATGGGGCGGAGCATAAGTGCATCAACTGTATTGAGAGGGGAAGGCCTTTGACGGTGAAGAACGTCATGCGCAGTTCCAGACTGCACAGGCGCTGCGGAACCAGCTTTATCTTTTTTGTACTTTTTGTGAGTATTGTTTTATTCTTTTTTATCCGTGTGGACAATGCTGCGGAGCGGGTGGTGCTGCGCATTCTGCTGATGCCGGTGGTGGCGGGAATTTCTTATGAGATTATCAGGCTGGCGGGGCGCTGCGACAATATTCTGGTGAGAATTATTTCCGCGCCCGGAATGGCGGTGCAGCGGCTGACAACGAAGGAACCGGATGAAAAGATGGCGGAGGTTGCCATTGCCGCAGTGGACGCCGTATTCGACTGGAAAAGTTATCTTCAGGATAATTTCGGCTATAGGCCGGAGGAGCTGGAGGAGGCCTGTGAATCCATAAAATAAGGGAGCGCGGCGATTTCCCGCGAGCCGGGAGGCTTCCGCAGGCGGGAAAGCTTCCATAAGCGAAGCTCCTACAAGTAGGAAAGCTCCCACGAGTGGGGAAACTTTCGCAAGCGGGGAGGCTCCCGTCTGCGGGAATCGGAATAGGAGAATATTCAAAAAAATGACTTACAGGGAATTATATGAGCGGGGAAAAGAGGCGCTGGCTTTTGCCGGAATCGGGGAGGCGGAGCTGGACGCGAGGCTGCTGCTGGAGTTTGTCTGCGGAACCAGTCGGAATGATCTGCTTGCCCATGGGGACGGAGAAGTGGAATCGGAAAAGCAGGCGGCTTATGAAACGCTGATTGGGGAGCGCCGTAAGAGGATACCTCTGCAATATTTGACCGGAGTGCAGAATTTTATGGGTTTGGAATTTTTCGTGGACAGAAATGTGCTGATTCCCAGACAGGACACGGAGATTCTGGTGGAGGAAGCTCTGAAGAATCTTCATGACGGGATGCATGTTCTGGATATGTGTACCGGTTCCGGCTGTATCTTAATCAGTCTGCTGTACTATACCAATCATTGCGACGGGCTGGGAGTGGATATTTCCCCAAAGGCGCTGGCAGTGGCAAAGAGGAACAGCGCCGCGCTTCTTCCAAAGGAAACGGCGGCGGATGCGGAGGAAGGTTTCGGAAGGATACGATTTCTTCAAAGTGATTTGTTTGCGGCGGTGGAGGGGAAATTTGACATGATTGCGGCTAATCCGCCCTATATCGTCAGCGCCGACATGGAAGCTTTGATGCCGGAGGTGGGAGAATATGAGCCTTGGCTGGCGTTGGACGGCGGCAGCGACGGACTTCTTTTTTACCGCAGGATTGTGGAGGAGGGCAGGAAGCATCTCTTTGGCGGGGGGATGTTATTTTTTGAGATTGGCTGTGATCAGGGGGAGGCGGTAAGCGGTCTGATGGAGCGGGCAGGATTTCTCGAGGTTCATGTGGTGAAGGATTATGGGGGACTGGACAGGGTGGTTTACGGGACTTTGGGATTCCAATAACGGGTCGCCGTATATCCTATATGAGTATTGGAGCGCGGGGCTTGAATGGTCAGGTCAGCAGGAGCGCAGGGCAGACGGAAGGCTGTGAAGGAAATGGAAGAGATTAAAGGCAGTGAAGGGCGAAAGGCGAGGAGTTATGTTTGACAGATTGGATGATTTATTAATACGCTATGAGGAAATTATGGGGGAGCTTCATGAGCCCACGGTGGCGAACAATCAGGAACGTTTCCGCAGATTGATGAAGGAACAGAGCGATTTGACCCCTATTGTGGAGGCTTATACGGAATATAAGAGGTGTAAGCAGGATATTGAAGATTCCGTGGCAATGCTGGAAGAAGAAAATGACGAAGACATGCGGGAAATGATTAAGGAGACATTGAGCGACGGCAGGAAGAGGGAAGAGGAATTGGAGCAGACGCTGAAGGTGCTGCTGCTGCCAAAGGATCCCAACGACGATAAAAACGTGATTGTGGAAATTCGCGCGGGTGCGGGCGGAGACGAGGCGGCGCTGTTTGCCGCGGAAATTTACCGCATGTATGTACATTATGCGGAGAGCCGGCGCTGGCGGGTGGAGCTTTTGAATGTGGATGAAATCGGTATCGGCGGCATGAAGGAAGTGCAGTTTGTGATTAACGGACAGGGCGCGTATTCCATGATGAAGTATGAAAGCGGCGTGCATCGGGTACAGCGGGTGCCGGAGACGGAGAGCGGCGGACGCATCCATACTTCTACCATCAGCGTGGCAGTGATGCCGGAGGTGGATGAAGATATCGATATTGTCATCGATGAGAAGGATATCCGAATTGACGTCATGCGCGCGTCGGGCAACGGAGGACAGTGCGTCAATACAACGGATTCCGCGGTGCGCCTGACCCATTATCCAACGGGCATTGTGGTGTACAGCCAGACCGAGAAATCCCAGATTCAAAATAAAGCGAAGGCATTTGCGCTGCTGAAGTCAAAGCTGTATGATATGGAACAGCAGCAGAGACATGACGCGGAGGCGGAACTGCGCCGCAGCCAGATAGGCACCGGGGATCGATCGGAGAAAATCCGCACCTATAATTTCCCTCAGGGCCGCGTTACGGATCACCGTATTAACCTTACCATTTATAAACTGGATAAAGTGATGAACGGGGATATTCAGGAAATTTTAGACGCCTGCATCGCCGCCGATCAAGCGGCAAAGTTAGTAAAACTAGGAGAAAACTAATGAAAAACAGTTTTAAATTTGTCGGGAGCGGCAATGTCTTTCGTCCTGAACAGGAAATGGCGCTTATAGATAAGGAAGCCGCCGACAGGGCGTTCAAAAAATATAAGAAGGAAATTCTGGATGAATTTCTTATCAAGCAGGGGTTTCTAAAGTGGAAGACCGGCGCATATGTGAGATTGAATCAGATTGGGCTGTTGGAATATATGGATCTTCAAAAAGAGCGGTATGGTTCCAAGACATTCTGCGTCAATTTTGCAATTATGCCCCTCTATTGTCCTATGGATTACATTGTGATGGGACTGGGACACCGCCTTGGAGGGTTTATTTCGGGAAAAGATTTCTGGTGGGATTTTGCCAATGATAGCTGCGCCAAGGAAAGCTTCCAAAATATTGTGGAGGCGATAACAATATATCTGCTGCCGTGGTTCGAGCAGTTCCATGTGGAAGAAAATTACAGAAAAAGGCTTGCGGATGACGAATCTAAAAAATTCATCGGCTATCCCAACCAAGACTGGCGGGAGGCTTTGGATCATCCGGATAAGGCGTCCGTGATACAAGAAAATATCGACAGATTAAAACTGCCTAAGAAATTAGGCTTGTGAGAATTTTAAGAACAAAGTGCAGCCGCCTTGGCTGCTGGGATTGAGCAATATTGCGGTAAAAGCTTAAACGATGCGCACGGATATGCTGTAAAGGCTGTCACATGAAGAAAGCGGGCGAGGGAAATTGCAGGATATATGAGGAAAAAGCAGCGTCCTGTGCGTCCGTATTTCATGGGACAGCCTATTTTCGCGAACAAAGTGCCGCGCTTATCTTTGGAAACTTATTCTGAGGGGAGGCCTATTTTACGGCCGAGCTGTCTGATTTTATAATGGCCCAGATAGTGATTGGGCAGAAGGGTCAGCAGCGCTTTATAATATTGATAAGCCTTCTCCGGTTCGCCCAATGCTTCGTGGTAAAGAGCAAGTACTTTGGGCAGGGAGCTGCAGGTCCTGCGGCTGCATTCAAGACAGGAGCTCATCTGCTTCAGCTTTTCCAAGCCCTTCGCCGCCAAATCCATCCGCCCTGTAAAAATCCAATACTTGACCATATCGCAGGCATGCTCCCGTCCGGTATAAGGATGGTTCAAATATTGTTCCATGGGCGGGAATTCTTTTGTTTCATAACGGTAATGCTCCCCAATGGCACGCTGATAAAGCTTCTTCAGCCTGTTTACCGCCTCGTTATCGCCCAGTTCCCAATAAATCCGCATCCGCTCCATTATTTTTTCCATGTGTTCCCACCAGTCGTTTTCCTGAGCGGCTCGTTCCATTACCGTTTTTTTGGTGTCAAGAGCTTTTTCGAGGTCCGGAAGAAAATAGTATTGGATGTCGGAGAGCGTTTCCCATAATTCGATAGAATTATATTTTTGCGCCAGCTGCAGCGCCTCCTGTTCCAGCTGATGGATTTCCTGCGGCTCCAGCTTCCAGCATCGGGCCGTTTTGGTGCTCAGACAGTATTCGTGGTAAAGAGCCTCCGAAATAAGGCCCTTGTCAAAGGATTCTTTAAACAGGCGCAGCGCATCGTCAAATTCTCCCTGTTCTTCACGAAGCTCCGCCAGCTGCTTGAAGCACCATGCCTGATCGTCTCCTTCCAGCATATCAATTCCCTTTCGCAGCCACTCCTCAGCCTGATCCAATTTCCCCATCTTGAGACATACCTTCATCCCGTTAGAGCATACGGCCAGACCATTGCCGTTTTCCTTCGGTTTTTCAAGGGCTGCCAGCGCCTTTTTGAGATAGAAGAGGGCCATGGGGTATTTTCCTTGATAATAGAGAAGTTTTCCCTTTAAATTTAATCCTAGGAAAAAGTTCTTGTTCAGTGCAAGAGCTTGTTCTGCGTCCTCCATTGCTTTGTCCAATAGTCCAAGCCTTCGATGGATGATGCCCCGGTACCAATAGTCGTCGGGACTGTCGGGCGTAAGCTCGATTTGGCGGTTCATGAACGGCAGGGCTTTTTTCAATATGGGAATGCTGTCGTTGTCATTATCAATTTTCTTGTATATAACAGCGATTCTTATATTGGCGGATTCCTGCTCGGGATTGATGGATAGAGCTTGTTTATAAAGCTTCACCGCTTCCTCCCATTGGCCCAGTTTGTCTTGACAGCTGGCCATATTCATAGCGGCGTTTTCCGTCATCTCATAGCCGGAGACAAATTTCTCATAGGCGTCCAGCGCTTCCGTGTATTTTCCTTCATGTTTTAAGATACATCCGCAGACATAGTAGTAATCGCAGTAATGCCACAAGGGTTCCTTCTGCCTTAAATCTATGGCTTTTTTTATGTATTCCTCCGCTTTTCCCGGATGGATAAATTCTTCATAATACTGGCAGTCTTCGATGATTGCCATTTCAAAGTAAAGCGAACCAATCAAACGGTCGTCCGCATTGTTCTCTTGGAATTTTTGCAGCAGCTGTTCCGCGTTTCTCAAGGCTTGAAAATAACTCACATCTGTCTGGCAGCGAACCCTTTCACAGTGAAGGGCCGTTAAATCCAGATCCAAGCTTTCCACTTCGGCTTCTTTTGCCTGGGTGAGAATACGCTCCACGTCTTCGGTTTGTCCGTAATCCATGAAAACCTGCGCCGCCTGCTCATAAATGCCGGGATAGCTCTGGTAGATATTCTTTGCCTGATAAAAGATGTCCACTACTTCCTGTGCCCGCTTCAACTCATAACATGCTTTCTGCTTTTGGACCAGTGCCGGAAACCAGCTGTCGTCCAAAGCGAGTATTTCGTCTGCCAAGGCAATGGCTCTTTCGTATTCTTGTTCCGAAATGAGCAGATCCAGAAGCTCCTGACGCACCGGAAGGTGGTTGGAACGATATTCCAATGCTTTTTCCAGAGATTGTTCCGCCTGCCGATTGAGGGCAGCGGATTTTTCATGATCCTCGGTCCGGCCTGCCATACCCATGAGACATTTTGCCTGTATGGAATAAGCCGTGCAGAGTTCCAGATAATATTCGTCCAGAGCTTCTTTGTCGTCCTGAAGTTTGTCTTCTTCGCCTTCTTTGGCGTCCTGTGTTTTATCTTCTTCGTTTTCTTTGACGTCCTGAGTTTTGCTTTCTTCGCCGGCGATATCCGCGGCTGCTGCCTGCTGCCAGAGGCGGCTTTCCTGTTCGCCTTTCTCAAATAGCTCCTCCTGATAGAAAAACATGGCGAGATATTTATGGACACGCTCCATTTCTAAGGAATACTCGGGATGGTTCAGGATAAAATCGATGCCTTTTTGATTCTGTGCCATACGGATATATGAGCTGCACAGCCGGGAGGCGTCGTCCTGTGTGAGCGTACCGGCGGCAAGCGCCTCCTCGCATTGGGCGATAAATTCCTTGTCCAGATCTTCCCGCAGCTGATACAGGGAGTCGTCCGACGAATTCTGCAGGGCGCGAAAGCAGTGATGGAGGGCTTCCGCCAGATGTCCCTGTTCCCGTTCATGGAAAGTAAGGTATTTTTCTATCATGTAGTATGGGCCAAACTGTTCCTCCAGAGTATAAAAGCCCTCCGCCGCTTCTTCATGTCTGCCGCAGTCCCAGAGAATTTCCATGCCGTATGCCCGGATTTTAATACTTTCTTCATAAGCCTCAAACAAAGCCTTGGCTTCTTCCGCGGCGGTCATATCTCCCTGATGCGCCAGAAGCCGGGCCTTGGCAAGACGGTAATAGGGGTGTTTGATGTCCAGCCGTTCCATGGCGGCGGCAGTTTGTTCGGCTTCTTCCCATTTATTTTCATAAAGCAGGTTTTCCAGTTGATATAATTCATCCTGAAATCCATCATAATCCGCATCGTCGGCGCCTTCCGCCCATTCATATGGGAAATCCTCGCTTCCGTCCAAGTCTTGGATTTTATGGAGCATGTAATCCACAAAGCCTTCGGGCAGTTCCTCCTTAAACGCGTCCGCCTCCTTCTCTATGTGAAAAAATTCGTCCAGTATTCGATATGTACTGGCGTTCAGCCGATGATGTCCGGCGAGAAAGGTAAAAAGCTTCCATTTTATTTCTTCACCATATTCCAGATCCAGACAAAGATCATCCTTCAAAAGCGCCTGCCATTCACCGTCATCCAATCGCTTTGAGAGATGGAAATAGACGTCCGCCGCCCGTTTCATCCAAAGGCCGGAAGGAGAATTGTCTTCCGGAGCCTCTTCGTCGGCGTCGGTTTCCTTGGTATAAGCGAGCGCCTGCTCATAGGCTTCCCGCAGGCGTCGGAAGCCGTCCGGATCATCCTCCGGATTATGTGAGGACAGCTTTTCCCGATAAGCATTGCGGATTTTTTCCTCATCCTTGGTCTCCTCAATGCCCAATATGGCAAAAATCATGGCTGTATTCATTGCAGTTCCCTCCAATATTGTTTGTGGGACAATTTCCCTGTACCAATATTGTATCCCTCCGCGGGCGGTATGGCAAGGACTTTTTACTACGCTGCGGTATCGGCGTGTTGCGCTGTACGTTTTACTATGATATAATCCCGTCTTTGGCAGTAGTATGGACGATGAATCGCTGTAACCCCA
>CAOKFN010000042.1 GCA_948467735.1 uncultured bacterium | reverse complement strand
GAAACAATTTTACTCCTAATTCTTCTTCAAGCTGCATAAGCTGCCGGGAAAGTGTGGGCTGTGTAAGATGTAATAACGCTGCGGCCTTTGTAATATTTTCTTCTCTGGCAGCCATCAGAAAGTATTTCAAAACTCTAAATTCCATAATCGTATTTCCACCTCCCATGTCAATTATAACCAATTTCCAACGCATATTCAACATAGTAAGCCATAAGAAATTCCTTGCAGGAGTACCAAACATATCGAGGGCAGAGAAACAGGCGGTAAGTCTAATTATTTTTTTAATCTGTTCCGATATACAAAGTAGAATTGAATATTGAGCTAAGGATGGCGTTTGTTTCTAAGGATAGAAATTATTATATTAGAGATTAACGTCATTTTTTGTAGTGATTCAGGAAGGAGTAAAAATGAGCATTATTGGTATGGGCATAACAGGATACCCAATAACAGGGTATGAAGCAAAAAAGATAGAAAGGAATGGGATAAAACGCATTTTTGCCGATGAAGCGGCAGAAGCGGAGCAGACTGCCGGAAAGACATCTGTAGTTACCCTGTGCGGTGTTGATGAATCATCGAAGGATGTGGTGAGCGGTTCCTCCGTTTCTGTATACAGGACACAAGATTTCGTCCCGGAGAATCCTATATATAGAGTGAAAACACAGGACAAATCGGGAAACGTGACAGAGCAGATTGTGGATGTGTCAGGGGTTGATCCGAAGAACTGTGATACGGTTGAAATGTATGCGTATACAGTCGGTTTGAGGGAAAGCGGGAAAGGCAGCTTTGAAGACACCGTGTTGAAGGCTGCGGCTGCAAAAGCAGTAAAAAATGCCGAGCAAAGAAATTCCGACTCATGGAGTTTTTCGGATAATGTTGACTGGATGGAGATTGTAAACGGTATAATACAGTCAAAATATAGCTATGGAGATCTGAAGAGTTACATGGAGCAGAAGAAGTTCTTGGGATTTTTGGACAGGTAATAGAACGATGGATTAAAAAAAGATAACGTGAGGGAAAGAAAATGGTAAATACATATCACCAATATATCAGCAGCCCCCTGTGGGATGGCAAACGGTATGGGAAAGGGCAGTTTTACTCTCCCCTTAAGGATATGCGGGAGCAGACTGTTCTGGTTGAGAACAGCAAGGAAAATAAAAATGACAGTTACCGGCAGAGAACAAAATATGATGACCAGATGGACTGTTATTTCAGCACCAGCAGCCTAAGTTCATTGCTGGGTAATCAGGACAGTTATCTGGAAGGAAAACTGAATTCTGCGGACGATGTAGACTGCTATGCATTTTCCTATATACAGCGGGCTCTTTATGACAGGATGGGTATCTCTTCAAAAATTACAATATATCTGGATAATTTGTCGGAAGAAAGTGATTATGACCTGCTGGTCTATGATAAGGATGGAAACCAGATCGGGATAGCTGGGAAGAACAGTGATGGCAGCAGAGAACTTACGCTGCCGGAATGGGATCATAACAGAGATTATGTGATCCGTGTGGAAAACCGTAATGGAGAATCATCAGATGCGGGGGGAACCTACCGCATCCGGATTACGGAGGAAAGGACTCAGAATAAGCAGCAAGGACAGCCACAGATTTTTGACCGGACATTCCGGGAGGACAGGGCAGGCTATGAAAAGGAAGTGGAAAGACTGCATGAGGAACAGTACCGTGCCTTGCCGGAGGAAGACCGCTATCATGGCAATGAGACTGTGGAAGAAATGCTGAAGCGTATGGCTTTGGGGGAGCGGCTTAACAGGCAGGAGCTGGAGTATCTGAAAATCCACGCAAATCTCCATGATTATGAGAGGGCGGAGGCGGCAGGAAGGATTCAGAATAAATTGTTCCCTGAAATCGCAGACAGATTGAAAGCGGCTGGAATAGAACTAGAGGGGAAAGTCTGGGAATTTGAGATAGATGCTTATGGGAAAGTGACCATTTCTGGAGAACTGTCAGAGGAAGAAAAAAAGCAGACAGAAAAAATATTGGAAGAAGAATTTGAAGATCAGCTGTGGGATGCTTATATGCAGGCATCAGGTATGGACTCAAACCAATACCGGCAGATAAGTGCCTACCGTGAAATCAGCAGTTTTCTTCAAAAAGCAACGGACGGCCAATATCAATGGGAAGATATTTACCGGGAGACGGATAAATCAGGAAATACTAGGATTGCCGGTCTTCCTGATAAGTTATGTGAGCTGCTGAATTCTCAGGAAAGCAATGGGAAGTATGAACAGTTGAGGGATGATATTTATCTGCTCTGGTCAGCCCAGGGATGGGCTGAAAACAGCGCACAGACAGCAAAGGACTGGACTGGTTTCCGCGTGAAATATCAGTCAGACGGTACGGAGATGAATATAGTCAGTTAAAATAAGATTTAAGTCAGACGATAATGGTGTGGCAAATAACTGGAAAGGACAGCGAAAGAAAGCAGCTAACCTTTGCTGTCCAGAAGAGCCAGTCTCTCAAAGGGCTTGCGAAAATGCGATATGATAAGGAGCATACAGACATTTAATATCAATAAAACAGCATAAGGGCGCATGGAACAGTAAATTGTAAACCATGCGTCTTTTTTCATGCGTGCTTGCACGCATTGCCCAACAAGGAGGAACATGAGCGACAAATTCAAGCATTGTCATAAAGAAAGCTGTTGAAAACGTCATCAAGGGGATTTAATTCGGCCTTTCCCCATTGCATCCACACTGAACACACCTGCCGCATTGTGCCTGAAGGGTTCGGGGAGTCGGGAAACTGCTTTCCCCAAGACATGCGCCCGGCTTAGCTGAATATTTTTTTCAAGACGTCCATATTTCTTATAATGTGGCTAAGCTTATCATTTAATTCTTCGTTTCCCTGTGCTTTTATTGCCAAAAGCGTCATATAGTCGTTTGCCAGTATGTTCTTGTACTGTATATCGGCTCTCAGGAAGCAGTCCACCCATTCGCTCATATGTTTCAGCGCTTCTTCTCTGTTTTTCTCCTGCTTTTTCATATATTCCTGATCCATGCTGTATTACCCGCCATTCTTTCCTAGTCCTGAAACGCATCCCCGCTCATATGTATTATATGCTCCGGTATTTCCGCAGTCCAGACTTCTGATTCCCCTCGCCGCCTTCCTTGTACTCACAAGTGATAACCCTGCGGCCGGTTGACAGCGTCTGCCGCTCGTGCGTCAGGCCGCATGGACGGCCTGAATCACAGCGCCTGCCCCATTGCCCGGCGGGCAGTGTCCGCCCGGGATAATGGACAATCTGTTCACAGTTCAATATCGACCTGATATTCTTCATCGATATCAATATATTTTACTCCATGCTTCACGCACTTTTCCAGCATCTCGGCGTTATCCCTGCGCACCGACTCCAATGTGCAGTCTTCGTCCTCCCCCCGGTCTTCAATGACGCTTGCAAACCTTTTGATATCGCTGAAATGATTTTCTATATATCTGCCGCTCATAACCAGACAATAGAATCTGATTTTGTCCAAATACTCCTTTTCAAAATCCTTCGCCCATTCAAAGGGAATATAGCATCCTTCCACAATAAGGTTCTGTTCGTTTTCAACGGCGGTCTTAATCATTTCACGCACAATGGGCCACAGATATTCGGTCAAAGCCCCCTCGTCGCTCAAAGGCGTAAGGAGCGTATTGCCGCTGCGAATCAGCCCCATTTTTAAATGATCTATGGAGAGATATGGATATTTATACTTTTCAAGAAGCTTTTGGGCAAGGGCTGTTTTGCCCGTATGGGACGCGCCGGTTATTAGAATAATCATTTTAGAACTCCTCTCTTCCTGATTGGGGGATTTATCGTTAATTACGGAATAATATGGTTTCGCCGCCCTTTATGAATTATGCAGCAAAAGCTTCGTATACTCCTCCGTCGGCCGGCTGAATACCTCCTCCGTCTCCCCAATCTCTATGATTCTGCCATCCTTCATAATCATAATCCTGTCGCACATCTGGTAGACCACATTGATATCATGGGAAATAAACAGATAGGACAGATGCATCTCCTGCTGAAGTCTCTGCATCAATTCCATAATCTGGGCCTGAATGGTCACGTCCAGCGCCGACACAGGCTCATCCGCCACGATAAAGCCGGGATTCGTAATCAGCGCCTGCGCGATGCTGACGCGCTGGCGCTGGCCGCCGCTGAGCTGAGAGGGCTTTCTGTGGAAATATTTCTCCTCCATTCCCACACGGCGCAGCATATCATGTGCGGCCGCCTCCATATCCCCCTTGGTCATCGCCAGCGACTTATCCAGCGCTCCCGCCGCCCGCAGCGGCTCCTGCAGCAGCCACCCTATGGTCTTTGTGGGATTTAAGCTGCCGTATGGGTCTTGGAAAATCATCTGGGGGCGCTTGGAATGATGAATAATTTCTCCCTGAATATCCCGATTCATCCCAAGGACTGCCTTGGAAAGAGAAGTTTTTCCACAGCCGCTCTCCCCCACCAGTCCTAAACTTTCTCCTGAAAAAATCTCAAAGTCAGCCCCCTGAACCACACAGCGTTTTTTATTTCTTGAAAACAGGCTGTTGCTTCCTTCCTGATAAAATACGGACAAATCATGAACCTGCAGGACCAAAACAGCCCCTTTCCCCGAATCCGGAAGCCTATGGGCATCCTTTCTCTCCACAGCGGGCTTATCTCCCTCCATGGAAAATACCGCCTTGGCCTCAGCCTCCTCTGCGAGCCGCCCTTCCCTCGGCTTCTTCTCCTCTGCGGCATATGCCTCCTTGACCTCAGCCTCCTCTGCGGGCCGCCCTTCCTTCGGCTTCTCCTCTGCGGGCAATGCCGCCCTAGGCTTCTTCATCCTAGACGGCACCGCCTCAATCAGCTTACGGGTATATTCCTGTTTAGGGTTCCTGAAAATCTCCTCCGCGGCGCCAAATTCCACCACGCATCCATCCTTCATCACCGCGATTTTCCGGCACAGCCTTCTGGCAAGATTCAAGTCATGGGTTATAAAAAGCATGGCATTCTTCTGCTCCTGATTAATGCGGCGCAGCAATGTGATAATCTGGTTCTGGATGGTCACATCAAGGGCGGTGGTTGGTTCATCCGCCACAATCAGCCTCGGATGCAGAATCACGGCCATGGCAATCACCACTCTCTGCCGCATTCCTCCGGAAAGCTGGTGGGGATAGGCAGCATACACCTTTTCCGGATTCTGCAGCCCCACCGCCGCAAAAATCTCCAGCACTTTCGCCCGGCGCTCTTCCCTGCCCATATCCGTGTGCAGCTCCAGCACCTCTTCCACCTGCCTGCCCACCCGCTGGGTAGGATTCAGGCTGGTCATGGGCTCTTGGAATACCATGGACATTTTTTCTCCCTGATATTTTCTGTACAGCGCCTTGTCACAGACCTGCCCCGCCTCCCGAAGCGGCACTTCATCGAAAAGAATCCTTCCCGTGGTCATCTGCGCCGTGTCGGGAGCAAGCCCCATCAAAGTCAGGGCGGTCACGGACTTGCCGGATCCGGATTCGCCCACCACGCCCAGAATTTCCCCGTCTTCCAAGCATAAGTTCACATTTTTAACAACCTCCGTGCCCTCAAAGGCCACGGACAGGTTTTCAATTTTAATCATCTGCCCTCTCCCTGAGTCTTCCGTTGGACGCTCATATATTCTGATTTCATGCCTAAACCCATTCTTTGCGTTTTGTGCGCATCAACATAACCGTTCAGCGCCCTGTCTGAACTGTTATGCAAATTCCGGCTGCCTGCAGCATACAGACAACAGGCTGTCCGGCACATCCGAGCCGTGCTGAATATGCCGGGCAGCCTGTCATAAATTCCATCTGCGTATTCCCTCCCCAAATAAAGAAAATCCCAGCACCACCCACACGATGGTAAGTCCGGGAGCCAGCGCATACCAAGGCGCCGACTGCAGATACCCCTGCGCATCCGAAAGCATCTTGCCAAGACTGGCATCCGGAGGCTGGACGCCTATGCCCAGATAACTCATGCCCGACTCCGCCAGAATCGCATTGTTAAAGCCAATCATAACCGATACCCAGAATACGGAAAAAATATTGGGCAGGATATGGACAAACAAAATGCGCATTTTCCCCACCCCCATCAGTCTGGCACGCCTGATATAATCCATATCCCTAAGCCGGATAAATTCACTGCGCACAATCCTCACATAGCTGGGAATAAAGACCAGCCCCAGCGAAATAATCACATTCTGCCTGCCGCTGCCAAGAAGGCTGATAATCACCAGCGTCAAAAGGATGCTGGGAAATCCGTTCAAAGCGTCCGTAATCCTCATGACAATCTCGTCCAAAAGCCCCCCAAAGTAGCCTGTAAAAGCACCTAAACATATGCCCGCGCCGCCCGAAAACAGCACCACAAGACTACTGATGGATATGGTGGTGCCAAGCCCCTGCATGACTCTGGAAAAAATATCACGGCCAAAATTATCCGTACCGAATAAATGCCGTAAGGATGGAGCCGCAAATTTTTCTGCCCCGGACATTTCCGTCGTGCTGTACGGGGTCCAGAAAAAGCCCACGACTGCAAGCAGCACCGCCAAGCCTGTCATAATCAGCCCCGCCGTGAAATATTTGTTCCATCTTCCGCCGCCCGCCTGTTTCATGGGTTCCTCCTCTCCTCCTGTGAAGACGTACTGCGTCCTCCTCCGCCTTAAGCCGCAGACCCGTACCCCGGCATTTTCCGCCTTGAACTCGCCGCCGCTTCCGCAGTTCCTCTTTTCCCTTCCGCCGCCTTTTTATGTCCCGCTGATCCTTGGGTCAATGACCCTGTATAAAATATCCACCAGAAAATATACAAAAATCACCACAAAAGTAATATACAGTATCAATATCTCCACCACCGGAAAATCTCGGGTGGAAATGGAGCTAATCAAGAGCCTTCCAATGCCCGGCAGTCCGAACACCTGCTCAACGACAATGCTCCCGGCCACGATTTCCGCCACAATCATGCCTAGAAACGTCACCACCGGCATCATAGCATTGCGCAGGACATGCCCGTACATCACCCTCCGCCTGTCCGCGCCCTTACTGCGGGCGGTACGCACATAATCCGAGGACAATTCCGTCAGCATGGAATTGCGCAGAAACCTTGCGGTCATGGCAATCTTCGGAATCGCAATCGAAAGCGCCGGAAAAATCAGATATCTAAGAAATCCCGCAAAATCCTTCTCATAGCTGACATATCCCCCGGGAGCAAAAAGCCCTAATACAATCCCAAACAGATAAGTCACCAAGATTCCCAGAAAAAAGGATGGAACTGCCATCACTGTCTGAGTGACAACCCCCAGCGCCGCATCCAGAACATGCCCGGCGCCGCCTGTTCGTCTTGGTTTTCCCGCCTTTAGGGGCTTACCAGCCGTCCCATGAACTGCTTCCGAGACTCCATATGCGGACGCGCCCGCCCACAACACGCCCAGCGGAATGGATACCACGATAATCAGCACCAGCGACACCGCCGCCAGCCACAATGTCACCGGAAGCTTGTCTCCAATAAGCTCCGCCACCGGCATCATCTCATTCATATTTTTTGAATAACGGTAGCTGACTCCCAAATCTCCCCTCAGCACACCCGTTATCCAGCGAAAATACCGCACCGCAGGCGGATCATTCAATCCCAGTTCTTCACGAAGCTGCTCTTCCCTTTCCGGTTCCGCCTCCGTTCCCAAAATAGAAGCCACCACATCCCCGGGAATAATCTGAAAGGCAAGAAACGCGGCAGCTGAAACAAGAAACAATGTCATAATGAGAGTGATTAATTTTTTACCAAAATATTTCATGCTGCCGCCTCCTTCCTTAAAACATCTCTGCCGCAGCTCCATTTCAAAATAAACAAATTCCTCAATCCATGAACTGGTGCAAGACCGGAAGAACGCCGCACTTGCGTTCTTCCGCGTGCATAGGCTTCGCATCGCGAAACCTATGCACGCTTCATTCCGTGAAATACACCGTGCTCATATCCTGCACATAAATCGGGTAGAACTTATAGCCCGCAAGCTTTTTGCTGATGGCGGTCATATTGGCCGGCACCTGCAGAAACGCGCTTCCCGCCTCATCACAGAGTATCTTCTGAAGCTGCTTGTAATATTCCGCTTTTTGGGCCAAATCCAAGGTTTCCTGCGCTTTGAGATACAACTCGTCATATTCCTCGCTGGCAAAATTGATGAAATTTTTCTTGGAATCGGTCTGGAACCTGTTTAACAGATATCCCGGCGTCATGTCGCAGGTAAGGCCGCTGATGGTGGCGGCGTACTTGCGTCCGTTGTACACCTCATCCAGCCATGTGCCCCACTCCACCGCCTTAATCGTGGCATTGATGCCCGCCGCCTTCAGCTGCTCCACCACAACCTCGCCTGTCTGCATATGGAATTCATAGGTGGAAGGAATGGCGATTTCCAAATCAAATCCATTGGGATACCCCGCCTCCGTCAAAAGCTCCTTCGCCTTCTCCACATTTGCCGTGGTGCCGTAAGTATCGTTTAAGTCCACATAATAATCCTTCAAGGTGGGCAGCATTGCAGAACTGATTAAGGTGCCGGAGCCGCCTCCTACGAAATCATTGATTTCCTCTTTGTCAAGGGCATACAGAATCGCCTGACGGACCTTTACATTATCTAACGGCGCCACGGCGTTATTCAAAAACAGCGCCTGAACCACATTAGAGGCGGAGGCAAGCACTTGATGGTTCTCCCCCATTGCCTTCGCCTGTGAATCCGTCAGATATGCGTACAGGTCGATGGTGCCGCCCTGCAGCTCCATCAGCGCCGTATCCGCGCTGTTGACAATCTTGAAATTCACCTCATCCAGCTTGGGCAGACCCTCCTGCCAGTAATCGGGGAATTTCGCTATCACAATCCCCTCCAATGGCTTATAGGAAACAAAAGAAAACGGTCCCGTGCCCACGGGCTGCGCCTCTGCCGACTCTCCGCTGCCTGCGGGGATAATCGCGGCCACAAAGCTGTAAATCAGCTCTGTGTTGGCACTTCCCACCGTCACCTTGACCGTTTTTTCATCAACAATTTCTACGGACTGAATCACTTTCAATGTTGAAATCAGCGGTGTGCCGTCCAACAGCCCCGACACTCTCTCCAGAGAGTATTTCACATCCTCAGCCGTCACAACATTGCCATTATGAAACTTCACATTATCCCTCAAGGTGAAAGTATATACCAGACCATCCTTGGAGATCGTGTAGTCGCTGGCCACCGCACAGACCAAATTGCCATTTTCATCGGGCTTTACCAAGCCTTCAAAAATGTTAAATAGAATTTCCTTCGTTCCTGCCGCCGTTGCTTTATGAGGGTCAAGACTGTCGATATCCTGTTGTATTCCTACAACAATAGAGCCGGAATTATCCCCCGAAGACTCTCCTGTGCCGTCTGCGCATCCGCCCAGTACGGCCATGATCAGAAGCGCCGTAAAAAGGAAACCGCAAAGTTTCTTTTTCCAATGAAAACTTGTTTTCATAATGCTCTTCTCCTCTTCGATTTATAAACCTCTCACTATTCAATTGTTATCCTCATTTTACCATAGTATGGAGGGATTGCAAGTATTTTATTTGATACAATAAAAAGATAATCTATGTCCCCTGTCTGACAGATATTTGATATTTAGTTTCATATATTAAAGCAATAAAGACAAAATACAGAAATTATAGCGTCCGTACTTGTAATAATTCAAATTAATGCTATAATAGATTTACATAATAGAAGCAGCAGAACAAATTCTATTATAAAAAAGATCTAATGTGTAAGTAATCTTACACTCCTTTCCCAGAACCTTGATAAATGAATATAGTGTTGTGTTTAAGCTACCCATGAACAGAAAGAGCATATTGATATGAGCTATGTCAAATATTTGACAGGGAAGAAGAATGGGTAAAGTATGATTAACAAGATTAAAAATATGAAAGTGGAAGAGAAGCTGAAGTATTGCTTTACATTGGTTGTATTGCTGGCCAGCATCTCAGGCATTTTAGGAATCATTATCATAATATTCAGCAACAGCAAATATGCCGACGCATTGGTGAATAACGGCTTTTCCCAAGGAGAAATCGGTATTTTCAGTACCTACTTAAACAAAGAGCCCGCTTTGATCAGGGAAATGATTCTCATAGATGACGAAGCAGACTTACAGGCGGTATCCACGGAGCTGGAAGAGATATCGGCCAAGACGGACGCTGCGCTGGATACCATGGAAGAACACTGTACTTCTGCGGAAGAACAGAATTACATAAAGATAATCAACGAAACCCTGCCGCTTTACCGCAGCATTTTCGGAGAAGTAAAGAGCCTTGCGATGAACAATCAGAACGCCGAAGCGCTGGAGCTTCTGCTGACACAGGGAAAACCCACGCTGAAAAAATTGACGGATGCCGTGGAAAACCTGATTGACTTAAATGTGGAAATGGGAAGCCGCGTATCCCGTATTTTAACCTATACCACCTTTATCGCCATCGCCGTCATGGTCATTGTAATCTTGGTTGTAAGCTTTATCGCTTTGAAGTTTGCCTCCTTTGTGGCTGGTCTCTTTGCCGAACCTATTACAAAGGTAAAAAATGCTTCCGCACAGCTTGCGGAAGGCAATCTGAATATTACGGTAGAGAAAATGTATCCGGATGAAATCGGAGAAATGACCGAATCCTTCAAGGAAGCCGCCAATATGATAAAGACTTACATACGGGAGCTTACCAGAGGGCTGGGTGAAATCGCAGAGGGCAACTTTAATATTTCCACAGACGTCAATTTCAAAGGGGACTTCAAAGCCCTTGACGACGCCATCGTGATTATCACGGACACCTTGAGCGGTACGCTGGGAAATATTCACGAATCCTCCGAACAGGTGGCATTGGGCGCATCCCAAATGGCCGAAAGCGCCCAGTCGCTGGCTGAAGGCGCCACGGATCAGGCTGCCTCCGTGGAAGAGCTGACGGCAACCATACAAAGCATTACGGAAACCATTGTCTACAGCTCAAAGAAGGCGGAAGAATCATTCCACAATGCGGAAAAATTCAAGAGCGAGGCGGAGGGAAGCAGCGAAGACATCAAACAGCTGAACGAAGCAATGACACGGATCAATGATACTTCAAAGGAAATAGCGAATATCATCACTGCAATCGAAGACATTGCTTCCCAGACGAATCTTTTATCATTAAACGCTTCCATCGAAGCGGCAAGGGCCGGCGAAACCGGAAGAGGCTTTGCGGTCGTCGCCGATCAGATTGGCAAGCTTGCCGCAGACAGCGCCACATCAGCCGCCAATACAAGGGATTTGATCGAAAATTCCATCCGGGAAATCGAACAGGGAAACAAACTTATGCAAAAAGCTACTCTGGCAATCGGCTCCGTTATCAAGGGAATCAATACTTTGGCGGAATCAACCAACGAAATCAGTACCTTATCAATCTCTCAGGCAGATACCATGAAGCAGCTTGAGGTGGGAGTGGAGCAGATTTCGGAGGTGATTCAGAATAATTCCGCCGCGGCGGAGGAAACGTCTGCAACCAGCGAAGAGTTATCCGCACAGTCAGAGACCTTGGAAGAATTAGTCGGACAATTTAAACTAAAGGGCTGATAAAAATAGATATCTGGTAACTTATTTGCAATGCATTGCTATGTGGTACATGTTTCGTTTACTATACTGATTTTGATAGCAAATATTATCAATCGATAGGAAATCGGGAAATAGAAGATCTTTTCAAGAAGTATTTAATGACAGGCGCGCCTGCCAATAAATACTTCTTTTTTTGAAGCCTTGTCCCGCCCGCAGACGGGGAGGCTTTTCACAATCGCTTATTGAACGCAGTTGCTCATCAACATGGCTATGGTCATGGGTCCGACGCCGCCGGGAACCGGAGTGATGGCGGAGGTATGAGGCGCGACGCGTTCAAAATCCACATCTCCGCAGAGCTTGTTGTCCTGATTCCTATGAATGCCCACATCGATGACAACCGCGCCCTCCTTGATATAGCTCTCATCCACAAATTTAGGCTTTCCTATGGCCGCCACCAGAATATCCGCCCTTTTTGCAATCTCCTTTAAATTCTTTGTCTTGGAATGGCAGACCGTAACGGTGCCGTTCTCCCGCATCAAAAGCATAGCCATGGGCTTGCCCACAATATTGCTTCTGCCCAGCACCACACATTCCTTACCCTCTATTGCAATATTGGAACGCTTTAAAAGCTGAATCACGCCCGCAGGAGTACAGGACACATATCCCGGCCTGCCGATACTCAGATTTCCCACATTGACGGGATGAAAGCCGTCCACATCCTTCTTGGGCGCAATGACCAGCAGCACCTTATCCTCATTGATATGCTCCGGCAGAGGAAGCTGCACCAGAATACCGTTTACATCCGCACGTCCGTTCAGCTCCATGATAATATCAATCAGCTCCTTCTCCGTGGTTTCCTCCGGCAGTTCATAGGAAAGGGATTTGATGCCGATATACGCGCAGGCTTTTTTCTTATTATTCACATATACGCTGGACGCCGGATCATTCCCCACCTGTATCACCGCCAGACAGCGCTCCTCCCCACGGGCCTTCATGGCCGCCGCTTTCTCCTTTAATTCATCCTTGATTTCCTGCGAAATCCTTTTACCGTCAATAATCTGATACATAATATCCTCCTATTCCGCCGTTTTCCTTGACGCTGTCTGTCATATCCGAACCTTCTTCAACGCTGAATATATTCGCCTCAGCCCTCTTGCACGCTCTCATGCAGGCTTAAAAATTCCCTTCACACCCGCTCCGCTCTGCTCAAAATTTCCTGTCCGTTAATAAACACATGCTTTATTCTTGTGGACACCTCAAAAGGGCATCCGTCCGTGATGACAATATCCCCATCCTTGCCCGCCTCCAGCGAACCGACCCGATCCTCGATTCCGGCATGTCTGGCAGGGTTGATGGTAATGGCCTGCAGCGCCGCGAAGGGCTCCATTCCCGCCTGTACCGCCAGCCCTGCGCAGAGGGGCAGATACTCCTGCGGAATCACGGGAGAATCGGTGATAATGGACACCTGACAGCCTGCCGCCGCCAGTACCCCCGGCGTTGTCCAGCTCTTATTGCGCAGCTCATATTTGGATGCGCTGGTAAGGGTGGGGCCCACTGCCAAAGGCACATTTTCCTTTGCCAGTTCCTCCGCAATCAAATGCCCTTCCGTCACATGCTCCAGCGTAATGCGCACATTAAATTCCTTTGCAATGCGCAGAGCGGTAAACAAATCCTCCGCCGCATGAGCATGTGCCTTCAAGGGCATTTCCCTTCTCAGCACGGGCAGCAGCGCCTCCAGTTTCATATCAAAAGAAGGCTTCTTGGACGCATCCCCTCCCGCGGCATCCTTTTTTTCCATATACTCCTCTGCCTTAAACAGCATCTCCCTCAGCAGCGCCGCCGTGGTCATGCGGCTGGAATCCTTTTTGTCCCGATACACTCTTTTGGGATTCTCTCCAAAGGCACATTTCATAGCCACCGCGTCGCGAACCACCATATCATCCACACGTCTCCCCACCGTCTTAATGGTGGTAAACGTGCCGCCCAGCACATTCGCGCTCCCCGGCCCCACGCAGACACAGGTGACTCCTGCGGCGGCCGCTTTCCCAAACGCGGGATCCATGGGCTTTACCCCGTCAATCCCCCGCATCTGGGGACAGACAATGTCATTCAGCTCGTTGTAATCCATCCCTTCATAGCCGATGCCGTAGCCGTCCAGCCCAATATGTCCATGGGCTTCCACAAATCCGGGATATACCTGCAGTCCCTCCGCATCCACCACCTGCGCGTCCGCAGGAAGCTCCATGCCCTCCGGCACTATGTTCTGCCCGACTGCCTTAATCCTGCCGTTTTCCACCAGAATATCTCCCCGATATGCCTCCGGGTGAATCCCATCATGAATCATGCCGTTTTTTACATATAACATTGCTCTCCTCCTCATTCCAGTTCCCAATACGGGAACTTTTATGCATTATAATCCCCCCCGGCGGATGCCGTCCTTATTTCACAACCGCCTGCGGCAGCATCTTCCATGTCTGCTGGCAGCCGCTAATACACATAAGGCACCCGTCCGGTAATCTCCTCATAGCAGGCAAGAATCCCATCCAGCGGCACGCACCAGTACCTGACCGGGTCCGTGGAAAAGGCGTAGGCCATGCAGATTAAATTACCGTAGCCGTCTATCAGCGCCGAACCCGAATCCCCATGCACCAGCTCCACCGTCACCTCCGTATGATGCAGTTTGTCATACCAGTCGAATTCCTGCTTGACCTTTATCAGATTTCCCGTGGCTGTATGAATCAGCCCGCCCGCCCTGTCCACACGCTCCAAAGCCATTTCAATCATCTGCTGATCCAGACCTTCCCAATAAGTCTTGTCAATATGTACCGTCATCAGCTGCCGCAGAAGGCTCTCCGGCACATTCCTCATCGAAACCGCCGCCACTCCCACATCATAGACCTCGCTGGTCCCCAATACCTTCCCCGGCAGCTTTGTGCCGTTAAAAAAATAGATATCCCAATCGTCGTATTTTTCCACTACATGCCGATTGGTACAAATGTAAATCGTATCATCTGTTATCTCCATGATGTAGCCGGAACCGGAACTATAGCCTCCCCTTCCGGTGGCATGATAAAGCTGTACAAGCGCCGGACGTATATATTCCAGTGTTTCCTTCATATTTTCATGATCCGAAACTCCGGCGTCATAAATATTAGGAGCGCCCAATATGGTATCCACGCGGTAGTCTATCTGACGGCTTCCAATCAGCTCCTGTATATCCTCCGGCGCCGCCACCAGCACCCTTGTCTCTCCCACCGTCTCCAGCCCGTAACCATCTTCCGCCACATAACGCAGAGAATACACGCCCTCCTTATCCAGCGCCACTTCGGAATCATCCACACGGATTTCCTCCGTCAAATCCCCGTCCACATCATCCCACACCGTGACAGCCTCCAGATAATCCGGTTTGCTGCCCGGAACCACATAGAAATTATGTAATCCTGAAAAAGCCGGCGGCGTATCCACAGTAACGGAAACCGATCCCTTCGTCTCATTACCGGAGCGGTCTATAGCCAAAATTCCTATCTCGTATTCGCCCAGACTGTCAAACTGAATTTTGGTATATGCCGTGCCGTCCAAGAAGAAAAAGGCTTTCGCTTCCGGATCCGCGTCTGCCACGCCTTCAATAGCGTCCTCTATCGTACAGGAAGAGCCTAAAGCCACATAAACCTGCCCGTTTTTCCACAAAATCTCAGGCGCCTGCGTATCCCGAATCGTGACTTGATAGGTAAACTGCGTCCCGCCATGCTGCACCACCGCCTCATAACTTCCCGTTTCTCCCTCATTCACGTTGGATAAATCCAATTCTCCCAAATGTACGGACCAATCCGTGCCTGACAGGTAATCCGCAATATCCCGGCTGACCGGCTCCCCATACTCATACGTTATCTCACTGAAAACAGGCTTCACCTGATAGATTTGAAAATAAAACAAAAACATCCCTAAGACAAGCAGAAAGCTTCCCACAAGAAATAGGACTATTTTCCATAGTGTGATTCTCTCAAGCCTGCTTATCCATATTTTTGTCCGCAGCGCGGCCCACGCCTTAAGTATTTCCCATGCTTCCTGCGCGTCCCGCCTCTTTCCAGCTTTCCTATCCTGTTCCTGCTCCATCACTTTTCCACTTCACCTAAAGCTTTTTACTGTTCTCTGATTATAAGATTAACATTTGACGGCCCGTTTGTCAATGTCACAGCAAATTTCAAAAATTCTGCCCCTTCCCCTTATACGACAAACGGGCAGACGCCGCCCTATGCCTGCATCTGCCCGCGAATCCGGCTTATTATCTGCGGATTCCTGTTATTTCGTCAAAATAGTACGTCGTACCGTCAATCGTATGACTTCCCTTGTACATTGCGCCGGTAATCAGATCATAATAATACCTGTCGCTTCCCTGAACATACCAACCTTTAATCATACCTCCTTGATTATCATAGCGCACCCATTTCCCGCCGTTTGAGTCCTGATAAACCTCTTTTCCTGCTGCCTTCGCTCCCTGTAGTATATTATCCAGCCAATACCATGCATCGGATTCGGGATCATAAATTTCCTTGCCCCGGTATGCAGCATTGCTCGGATCATACCCTTGGCGCACGCCGTTTTCATACCAGTACTGTTTCCCTTCGCTCTCATACCACTGACAATGCAGTCCGATGCCGTCCCGGCCAAAAGCATATTCCACTCCGTTCACATTTACCATGCCTGTCTGCATGATTCCCGTATCAGGGGCAAAATAATATAGCCTGCCGTCGATAACCTGCAGCCCTTTTACCATGGCGCCGTAAGTATAGTCAAAATAGTAAACGCCGTTTTCATTGGTATCAAACCCTTTTACCATATATCCGTTGATATCATAGCGCACCCATTTGCCGGTTCCGTCCGGGCGATCCCCGTAAGGCCCCGCGTCTGATTCCTGATAGACGTCCTTCCCCACAGCCATGGCGCCGCCCTGTATGTTATCCAGCCAGAACCACGCATCCGCGTCGGGATCATAGATTTCCTTTCCCCGGTAGGAAGGGTCCTCAGGATTGTATCCCTGCAGCACGCCGTCTTCATACCAGTAATGCCTGCCGTCCTCCGTCCGCCAGCCCGTATATCCTGTGACGGACGGCCATTCTTCCGGCCCTGCCGAATTGTAATGCACTGCCGCGCGGAAATAACAGCTGTTTTTTATATCGCTGACAGACACGGACTGATATTGGGCTTCGCTTCCCGCATAATAAATATCTGTCAGACTGCCGCTTTCATCGAAACAGTTCTGCCCGATGGATTTGAGCCTTTGGGGAAGCGCGATAACCTGTAGGTTGGATGTTCCCTGAAAAGCTCTCTGTTCTATGGCAAGATCATACCGTTCCGTGGCCATCCTGACCCATACCAGAGAAGCGTCCCCGGCAAAAGCATTTTCTCCGATTTCTGAAATCCTGTTTGACAAATCCACTTTCCCCAGTTCCACACAGTCCGCAAAGGTATTGCCCCCTAACACCAGAGATTGATTACCATCCTTCACCACCACCGAATTGATGGATGTGGAGCGGAAAGCGCCTCCCTCATAGTACCAAGCAGTGCCATCGATCCTCTGCACTGTGGAAGGGATGATTAATTCTCCCGTCAGATTGGTACAGTCCCGAAACGCGCTCTCTCCGATGACTTCAAGCCCTTCCTCCAAAGCCAGCAGCTTCAGCGCTTTGCATCCGTAAAACGCATAGCTTCCTATGCTGGTGACTCTGGACGGAATATGGAGTTCTATGATCCCCGTCTCTTTAAACGCGCTTGTTCCGATGGTCTGGTTATAGCTGCCGCTCTCCATTTGGACTGACGCCAAATTCACGTCCCCCATAAAAGCAGCTTCGCCAATGTTTGTGAACCTGCCCGGCAGCACTGCCCTTTCCAAAGACTTACACTCTGAAAACGTCTTTGTCCCAATGCTGAGTCCCGCGCTGCCATCCGCTATCTCCAGTTCTACGATGCCGGTATTCTGAAAAGCTCCCTCATCACCATAATAATTACTGCCGATTTCAGTCACCGTAGAAGGGATAACCAGCCTGCCGGTCAGTTTCACGCAGTTCTGAAAAGCGCTCTGGCCGATGGTTGACAGACCTTCGTTTAACGTCAGGCTTGTGAGCTCCCCGCAGTCGTAAAACGCATGGCTTCCAATCGATAAAACGGTCTTGGGCAGTGTCAACGTGGTAACGCCGCTCCCATTGAACGCACTAGCTCCAATGGTAAAACCTGACGCGCCCTCCACAAAAACCAAATCCTCCAAGGCGGCGTCCCCCATAAAAGCATTATCCCCGATGGAAATCAGATGCTTGGGAAAAGTTACCTTTTCCAGCATTTTACAGTCAGAAAAAGCGTAGTTTTCAATTTTCACGCTTTCCCCGCCCTCTGCAAACTCTACTTCCGTAAGGGAGGTATTCCGGAATACGCCCTCCTCCGCGAAATGTCCCTGCAGCTCGGTCACTGTGGAAGGGATGGTAATCCTGCCTGTCAGATTCACGCAATTCCCGAATGCGCCGCCTCCGATTGTCGTTAATCCTTCATTCAGGGTAAGAGAAGTCAACGCCCTACAGTCATAAAACGCTCCCTTACCGATGGAAGTCACTGTGGCAGGGATATTCAATTCCTTAATGGATGAGCCTTGAAACGCATTATCCCCGATGGTTTTGCTCACCGCACCCGCAGGCATTGTCAGCGTTTCCAAGTTAGCGCACCCTGAAAACGCATTACTGCCAATCAGGCTTTCGCGCCCTGACAGAGTAACGCTCTTTAAGCTGCTGCAGTTATAAAAACTATGATTGGTAATCTCTAAGGGATCATTGGTTGTTCCCCCGTTTACCTTCACAGAAGTGACCGCCGTATTTTGGAAAGCGCCGTCTTCATATTCAAAGCGATGATCTAGCAGCGTAAGGGAGGCTGGCAGTTCTATGCTTCCCCCTAAATTGGTGCAGTCCTTAAAAGCCCCGTACCCAATCGTGCGAAGACCTTCCGCAAATGTGACGCTCTTAATATTTACATTGCCTTTAAATGCATTGTCAGCGATAGATACGACAGGATATCCGTTGATTGCCGTCGGAATAACAAGGTTGATATTTGAACTGATGTTAGAATTCTTGAGACCGGTAATGGTAATATTCCCATCTGATACCGTAAAAGTGAAATTTTCCGTTCCAATTTCGTCGGCGGCCGCCATCACCGCATATTCGGCTTCATCCGACAGCTCTTCCGCGCAGATTTCTACCCCCCCCAAGTGCCAAAAGAAGGGCAAGCGCCAAAAATACTTTCTTCTTCATTATTAACTCCTATCCGCCCCTGATACGGGCCATAAAAATCATGGTATGTACGGCGTCATATGCCCACTGATCCAGCGCTCCCTCCTTCCCTATGCGCTGTCTGTTTTTAAAGTTTTACACACTTCGCCAAATGCTTTTATACTATAACAATAATCTCCGGCTTTGTCAATATTTTACTTCATTCTCCCACGACAAATAATGATTTACATCCATCTGCATCTGCCCAATATCCTGACGCTTCCATTTCCCTGTCTTGAATCAATGAGCACAAAACAGCGTAAAAGTCTGTTATATAGAATCAAATCCACAAATTATCAACCTCTGCCATACTGTTGCCCCCCGCACAAATCCCTAATGATCTCCCCCGCCATAATCAGCCCCGCCGCGGAAGGCACATAGGAAATACTCCCCGGAATGCGCCGTCCAAATTCCTCCTCCGCGCCGTCCCCCTCCGGCACAAGCGGCACTTCCTTGGAATAAACCACCTTCAAATGCTCAATCCCTCTTTTCCTCAATTCCCGCCGCATTACCTTTGCCAAGGGGCATACGCTTGTGTCGTAGATATCCGCCGCCTGAAATCCCGCCGCGTCCAGCTTGTTGCCCGCGCCCATGGAGCTGATGATGGGAGTCCCCGCCTGATAAGCCCGCTCCGCCAGCGTCAATTTTCCCGTCACGGTGTCTATGGCGTCCGCCACATAATCATATTGGGTAAAATCAAACAGATCCGCCGTTTCCGGCAGGTAAAATACTTTATACACGTTTACCTGCGCCTCCGGGTTAATGTCCAGTATCCTCTCCCTTGCAGCATCCACTTTATATTTTCCAATCGTACTCCGGAGCGCAAGAATCTGACGGTTTAGATTGGTCAGGCTCACAGTGTCATTGTCAATTAAATCCAAAGCGCCTATGCCGCTTCTGGCCAGCGCCTCCACCACATATCCTCCCACGCCCCCCACGCCGAACACCGCGACTTTTGCGTTTTTCAACCGCTCCATCCTCTCCGCTCCCAGCAAAAGCTCCGTTCTGGAAAATGCATCCATAATTGACCTCCAAAAAATTCACACCCTGCTATAAAAATTCCTTGTATTCTTCCACAATGAAAATAGGCTCCATTGTTTCACAGGTTGTTCCGTTGTTCTTTTTTAATATATTTGCATAGCTTCACACATTTCAATTTCACTCCTTTGCAGCTCCCGAACGACCACCCAAAACATCCTCCACCAGTTTCAGACAGTAATCCAGCGAGAAACTGCCGTCCTGCTTTACAATTTCATTCCGCTCTGCAAGTTCTTCCGTATATTCCGAGAGCGGGTACACCGTGACCCCTCCGAATCCCGACTCCACATGACAGACCAGCGGTTCCAGCTCATAAGCTTTTATCACCGCCTCCCCCGCCTCGTTCCTGCCAATGGTGACTTTCGCCATGCCTCCCACCATGCGGTTGGCGATTCCGGCTCCCGAGCTGGCCGTCCAGTTGACAAAGTTCCCCAAGGAATAATAAACCAAGGTCCCTCCCGCCGCACCGTTTTCCACATCGCTCCCGGTATTTCCAAGGCCGCCCTCCTTGTCTCCAAGACCGCCTACATTTCCAAGGCCGCCCTCCTTGTCTTCAAGACCACCGCTTACATTTCCAAGGCCGCCTTCCTTGTCTCCAAAACCGCCCTCCTTATTTCCAAGACGCTCATCCTCTCCCCCTTCTTCCCTCATCCAGACAACGGGTTCCAGCACATGGGGATGAGTGCCCAGCACCAGATCCGCGCCGTTTTCCGCCAGAAAAGCCGCCCATTCCTCCTGCTCCTTCGCGGCTTCCAAGATATATTCCGTCCCCCAATGAGGACAGACAATCACAAAGTCCGCCAATTCCTGCGCCCTGCGCAGATCCGCCGCCACTCTTTCCTTTTCCAGCAGATCCACCCCGTAAGGCATATCCTCCGGAAGCGGAATTCCATTGGTTCCGTAAGTATAATTTAAAATGGCGGCCCGAATCCCCTCCTGCTCGTATACATAGATTTCCTGCTGATCCTCCTGACTGTCATGAACGCCCAGCACCGCAATATCAGGATAATTTTCCTGCCAGAAAGAAATACAGTTCAGCACTCCCTTTTTCCCTTTATCCAAAGCATGGTTGGTGGCATGCAGCACCACGTCGAATCCCGCTTCCACCAAAGCGTCCCCAAGCTCATAAGGTGCGTTAAAGGTCGGATAGCCGGACACCCCAAGCTCTGCGCCTCCCAGAATCACCTCCTGATTTACCAGAGCCAGATCCGCCGCCTCGATTTCCTCCTTCATCTGCGCAAAAACGGCATTAAAATCATACCCTTCCTCACTTTTTCCGCTCTCCGCCACCGGCGTGTGCAGAAGAATGTCCCCCACCATCACCAAGGTAAACTCAGGCTCCGGGGTTTCTTCGGGCTTTATATTTCCTGCCCTCTCGGTCTCCTCCGTTTTTAGGCTGCATGAAAGGCCGTCCCCATTCCGAGCCTCCCCCATGACAGGCTGCATGATTCCTAAGAGTCCCTCATTTGAAGCGCTGTTTTCCTGCCGGCTGCCGCAGCCGGTCAATAGCACTGCCGCCGCAAAGCCGCACGCAAATCTCCTCCCCCTGCCCGTACTCCTTTTCGTTTTGCTGCATCCATCCTCAGTTCTTTTCATAGTTTCTCCCATAGTATCCCTTACTTCCAGCCGACTTCATTCCAGTCCTTGTTCTACAATCCTAATCTTCCGGGCCTCTCCTTCACATCCGCCCGCCCTCGCCTTTTCTGTTCCAGCCTTTCTTCTCCTGAGCCGCTGTTTCCGCCTCAATACCCACGTCCCCTCAAATCACCATACCCCTGACCTTGCGCATTCTGCCAGCCGTTTCCGCCTCATGTGCAAAGCACTGCCATCCCTTGCCCGCCCAGCCTCCCACGGCCCTCCTTCATCACAAAAAGTCCGGCAGGACCGCCGGACTTTCCGTCTGTGCAAAACTAATGTCAGAATTCTTATGCCAGAATTTCATCAATCCTTCTGCGCTCTTCCTCGCTGAAAGAAGTGTTTTCTATCATTTTCACATTATCCAGAATCTGGGAAACACGGGACGCCCCAATCAGCACGCTGGTGATATCCCCGTCCCGCAGAATCCACGCCAGCGCCATCTGCGCCAGTGTCTGCCCCCTCTGGGCCGCCAGCTCGCCCAGCTTTTTAATTTTTCCAAGCATCTCTTCCGTAATGGCATTTTCCTTCAGGAAACGGCCGTCCTTACGGACTCTGCTGTCCTCCGGAATCCCGTTCAGATATCTATCGGTCAGAAGCCCCTGCGCCAGCGGGCAGAATGTAATAATGCCGATACCGTTGGCTGCCGCATATTCTTTCAAGCCATCCCTTTCAATATCCCTCACCAGCATGGAATATTTCCTCTGATTGATTATAAAAGGCGTTCCCATCCGGGCAAACAGCTCCGCTATGGCAATGGTCTGTTCCTTGTTATAATTGGAAATTCCCACATAAAGCGCCTTGCCGCTTTTCACAATGTCATCCAGCGCTCTCGCCGTTTCTTCCAGCGGCGTATTGGAATCCGGCCTGTGGTGATAAAAAATATCCACATAGTCAAGCCCCATGCGCTTCAGGCTCTGATCCAGACTTGCCGTCAGATGCTTCCTGCTGCCCCAGTTCCCGTAAGGGCCCTCCCACATCTCATAACCCGCCTTGGTGGAAATCACCAGCTCGTCCCGATAGGCCCCCAGCCCCTTCTCCAGAATGCGGCCGAAATTTTCCTCCGCCGCCCCCGGCACAGGGCCGTAATTATTCGCAAGGTCAAAATGCGTGATGCCGCAGTCAAAGGCCGTATTGCATAATTCCCTCATGGTATCGAAATTGCCGTTGGAACCAAAATTGTGCCAGAGTCCCAGAGAAACCGCCGGGAGCAGAAGTCCGCTTCTGCCGCAGCGATTGTACTTCATCGTATCATACCTTTTTGTATCCGCTATGTATCCCATATCCAGCCTCCCGTATCATTTTTATTTCCTGATTTTGTGTACTTTCGGGCAATTTCTCCGCCATCCTTATTCCCTGATTTTATGCGCGGCCGGAATCCAGCCGTGTGTTTAATAAAAGCTTTCCACAGAATATGCGCCGCGCTTTTCGGGATGCCGCTCCAAATTCGGGAGACCATGAATTTTCCCTCCCTATGGCTCTGCCCTTTGCGCACATTATACCACCTTCACGGCCCGCAGACAATCCTTATTCTAAAAAGATTTTATACAAACTGCTGTTTCCCCTTCACCAGACATCGCTTTTTGTAAAAAGAAATGCCAAAGCACAAAACCTCGCTGCAATGATCTTCCAATTCCTTGGCATACATCCTGTCGTCTATCTGCCTAAGCGCTTCCTCACAGTCATGATCCAGCCTCTCCAAATTTTTAGAATACTTTGCCTCGAAAACCGCTATTCTTCCGCCTCGGGAATCGATTACCACAACAGCGCTGCGCCCTTCTCCATGTTCCTTATTGGATTCCACCATATATCCCGCGCCTGCAAAAATCCCTGCTAAAAAGGCATGATAAAAATCTTCCTTATAATCATGATAGCTGATCGTCATGCGCAGCAGCGCATTCATTTCTTTTGTCAGCGCCTCAATGTTTCCACTCCAGACCGCGTCAAAAAACCCGATTCGATTCCATGCCCTCACATTCTCCGAGAACCACGTCTGAACCGAGGATTCAAAAATTTCGCGGATTTCCGCATTTGGAATTCTCAGAGCGGAAACATTGTCCGGCAATTCAATATCTCCTGCTTTGGTGAGATATCCGGTCAAATAAAGAATGCTCCAAAGATTATCTTCGGATGAATGCAGATAATCATAAGTAAGATTTTCCTCAATATGCTGAATAATATAGCCTCCGGCCATTAAAGTCTCCAGCTTTCCCGTAATACTGCTGCCGGCATAATCTATAAATGAACGAATGATTGCATTGTCGCTGGTATTTTTCCAATAGCCTGCCGGTTTCGCCGCAGAATTCCTCTGAATATCCCGAATATAATTCATGACGTCCCAAGGACAATATACCTCAAAGCTTCCGAAACGATAGCCGTCATACCACTCCCTGACAGTTTCGGTATGCTCTGTCATATCCGCATCTCTCAGAAGCTTATCAACGTCTCTTCCGGTAAATCCAAAATATTCATTCAACCCGGAAGAAGCTATCGTATCCGAGACAAAATTATTAGTCCCCGTAAATATGCTTTCCTTGGCAATCTGCAGGCATCCTGTCAGCACGGCAAATTTAAGGAAAGCGTTATCCTTAAGCGCCGTACCCATCAGCACTCTGATTACTTCCATCATCTCAGCGTAATAGCCGTGACTGCTTGCTTTCGCAGCGGGGACGTCATACTCATCCAGAAGCAGAATCACCTGTTTCCCATAATACATGCTGACCGCCATAACTAACAGCGACAGACTTTTTTTCACTTCCGTTACGGAGGCTTTGCCCGCGGCAATGCGCCGGATAGTCTCTTTGTCATAAACATTTACCTTATCGCTTTCCAGCAGATATAAATGCTCTTTATATAAATCCGCACAAGCGGCCGCAAGCATCTCATATGCGCTCCCAAAGCTCAATCCGTCAACATCCTTCAACGACAAAAATATGACGGGATATCGGTTCATCCACTTATCGCACAGCTCTTCATTGCTTTCTATTTCAAGCCCCTCAAACAGCGGCCCGCTGTTTTTCCGAATATCAAAAAAGCTTGCCAGCATACTCATCCCCAGCGTTTTGCCGAATCGGCGCGGACGGGTGATCAATGTGACTGCCGCAGGCTCCGTTTTCACAATTTCTGCAATCATTCCGCTTTTGTCAACATAGTAATATCCGTTTTTACGAATCTGTTCAAAATCAGAGACTCCTACCGGAATATTCAAATTCACCATATGATACCGCTCCATTTCCACACATCTCCATGTATCAGATCGTTCAGGCACACCACGCCTCTCCATGTGTCAGGCCGTTCAGGCATACCGCATCTCTCCATAAATCAGATCGTTCAGGCACACCGCGCCTCTCCATGTGTCAGGCCGTTCAGGCATACCGCGCCTCTCCCCTTCATCATATCATGACACAGACTTTCACACAAGATATGCTTTCAGATATTTTAGGCCTCTGAAAATAAGCTTTTTACTTCATGCCCTCTATCCAATCCAAAACTGCGCTTTATTCCACAATCATCATCCTACGTCCCCTATCCTGACGATTACGCTTGGCAGTTCCGTTAAGCCTGCTTATGACGCCGCACATTTCCCTGAAAACCTCTTCGCCGGAGAATTTTTCTCCGATTTTCCCACCCCTTCTTGCCATATAATCCCTTAAAATTTCTATGGGCACCGCCCCCGCCCGGTCAAGGCATAAATAGGCAAACTGTATGTCTTCCGGCCGGGAGTCGTTCGATTTCAATATTTCCCGGGCGAAGCATCCTGTTACAAGCGGGGACATGGTCCTTCCGCCAATGCCTCCCCATGCGGCATGAACGAAATTTAAGGTATTATATTCCGTATTCAAATCCTCAAAATCAATATGCTTGTCCCTGAGCGCCGCCCCTTTCTGCAGCTTGTAGCGGCATACCTCGAACTCATCCCCTCCGGATACCAGCTCCATTGCATAGCGCACATAATCCTGCGATACCTGCTCCGTATGAAAGCACATCCTTACCGTGGTAAATTCATCGCAGACTCCGTATTCGATGCTTTCCTCCTCCCCCATCATATACAGAAAGCCGCCGTACTTGACTATGCCCGGGCTTACCACAATCCGGTTTCCTTCCACTCTCGCGTCGCAGCCCCGCAGTATCCCCTCCGCATACTCCCCGTATTCCAGCCAAGCCTGCGCAAAAGAATAATCCCGAAGAGCCCAAAGAAGCTCCTTTTTCAAAATACGGTTCCTCTCAAATAATGGATACAAATTCTGCATACGTCCCCCTTTCTACGCCCATAGTCCGCCGTTTTCCGAACCTCCCTGCCCTAATGCCTCCGTTTTCCTAACCGCTGTCGCCTTAAAGCCTCCCCTTTCCGAACCTCCGCCTTAGGATCTCCCTTTCCCGAACCTTCGCCGCCTTAAATCCGCCTTCCAAGCTGTCCCGTCATCTCGTTCCGTCGAAAAAGTCCGGAACCCATGCCTCGTCTTCAAAGTAAAATTCTTCTTCCCTTCCAATATACAGCCTCTCATCCCTCCGATAGATCGGAACCGCCGAAAATGCCCATTCCTCAGGCCTCGCCCACACAAAAAACCTGACTTCATTCTCCACAATGTCGTCCGTATCCGCCTGAAGAATATGTTCCCCGTACATCTTATAGATTTCGTCGTATTTCTTCTCCTGAAAATCGGACAGGAAAATCTCACAGACGTACTGATACCGCTCCGCTCCCGCCGAATCCTTCAAGGAAAGCCTCAAGGTCAGGTCTTCCATATTTCTGGAAATCATCCCGCTGGCGGCGTCCCGTTCCAAAGGATGAATCAGTACCACTTCCTCTCCGCTGTGGGTACGGGCAGCGACGCAGTACGGCAGCGCAGGCTCCTGCGTTTTCACATGGAATTCCGCAAATCCATATCTTTTATCCCTTATATATTTCAACGCCCCGTCAATACAAGCCGTTTTCAATTCATACGCTCTCCCCCCGCCGCCGTTTCCGCCGCCGAACCGAATCATTTTTCCCGGCACATATTCCTTCAGCGCGTCCCGAAACATATCCATCCTGCAGGACTGCCCGATAAGCTTTATCATGGAATACTCCTCCAGCATGTTTTCCTGATACATCTTCTCCAAGAAACCGTGAATGCATCCATAAATATCGGCTCTCAACAGCAGCTCTATCTCACGGATATGAAAGCAGACTTCGGGGAATTCCTTGACTGTTTCCAGCCCCCTGTCCGTCCGCACGGACAATTTCCATTTATCGGCCGCAAGCAGTACCGCGCCGCCGTCCGCCGCGGGCCGGGAGGAGACAACCACCTTCCATGTACCCCCATAGTCATGGAATTCCTTTTTTATCGCCTCCGCAAGATGGAACAGGAAATAAAAATTATTTTTTACCTTGTAATAATCGGCCCGGCTTTTATTTTCAAACTCCTGAAAACGGGTGGGAATGTACTGCTCCGCCTTCTCATAATTCTCTTCCAGTTCCTTATAAATCTCCTCCGTTCCGTATTGGTCCACATACCGGAACACGTCCCTGTCAAATTTTGCCAGAATTGTTTCCTCCGACTCCAAGCATCCGCCCTTCATCCGGTTCACAAGAACAATTTTCAATAACTGCATGATACGGTAGGTGATATGGTTTCCCCCGAAATCAATATACCCGTTCTCATATGCCGTACACATCTCAATGCGATATGACACACGCTCGTCCCATATGCGGAAGCTGCAGGAGCACAAATCCCCGGCGCCTCCTCCACAATGAATCATCAACGCCTTGTATTCTCTCCCATCCTCCCAGACTCCCCTTTGAATCATCTCCCCTATGGAATGATATAGGACGGCGGCGCTCTCATCCGGCATGTCCTGCTTTTCCACGGCATACTCCGGCAGAAGCCGGGCTGTCAGTCTCCCAAACTGCGCCTTTTGCTTCAGGGGACAGAGGATATGTACTTGGCTGACCTCACATTTAAACTGATTCTCCACCGACTTTATCACATATTCAAAATATGCCCTGAGAATGTCCTTTCTGGGTACAAAGCCTCTCCTGCCCTGCCTGTCCGTAATCTCTTCCTCTTTCTCATAATCCCCGGCCCAGCGCTTGATATCATAAAAGACACAAAAGCCTTCGTCAATGTAGCTGGATTCGGCCAGATGCACGGCCTCATAACCAAACAAATACTGCGGCTGTCCCGCCTCCATGGAACGCACCCCCGCCGCGCTTGGCAGCAGAACGCTCTCCTTTTGATCCTCGCAGACGTCATAGAACACCGCATGATTGACGTCATTCTCCTTCAGTCCCCTCTCCCCGTCACACAGCCCTGCCTTTTCAAAATATTGTCGATCCAGATAAACCCCCGCGGCAGTGCTGTTGGTTCCGAAATCTATTACTAAGGGCATGGACAGCGGAATGGGCTTCCTGACCTCAAAGTCCAGAAGCGGCATTCGGAATACCTCCAGATATTCCAGATACCTCTCCCGTTTTCCGCTGTATATCTCATAAAGCATGTCCGACTCCCTTCGCCCCATGCAATATAAGCTGTAATTTTTCACGTTCGATTCCCGACAAGGCAGTCCCGCCGCTTTGGTCAGGTAAAGGCAGTCCGTTCTCCCTCCCTTCTGCACCACGTTCAACACAGCGCATACCGTCCCGTCGCCTCCCGCCGCCAGCGCATTGGTTCCGACCAGCCGTTTATCATAGGGCAGTGTCAGACCGTCGTAAAATCCGATGGCCCGGCCCTCATAGACCGTTATCTTTGAACTGCACTTGATATTCCCATCCTGCCTGACACGCAGTTTTGTTTTCTGAAGAAGCCTCCCCAGCGCCAGAAGCCCCTCCTCGTCCGCCTCCTGAATCAATGAAAATTCTTCCGCTCCCCGAAACCGCAGAACCGTTCGGATAAGCTCCTCTTTATCCATTGGGTCTATCATACCCTGTATAATTTTCTCTTTCCGGCAGATTTCCCTCAGCTGAAATACGGTCATCAATTCCAGCTCCGCCTTATGATACCGTTTCTCAATATTTTCCCTGTCCTTCTGCTTCAGCACATATCCGTATCTGTCCATGCCCACCCGTCCATTTCTTTAAAATAACACCATTTCATCTATCCCCATTGTTTCCTCCACATCAATAATCCCAAAATGACGCTCCCAGAACAGAAAAACCTGATAATTAATTGGAAGAAACATATCCACCAGAAATTCCATCCGTCGGCCCTCTGCCTCCGTTTCCTTTTTTCCGGCATAAATAAGCACCCGGCGGTCGGCCTCATTGTCCGCGTAAACCATGGAATCCGGATACATACACCTCATTACCTCTCTGAAAAGAGTAATGGAACTGCCGCATCGGTATAATTTTAAAATCAGCCGGAGAAGCCTGCGAAGCTTATCCTTCTCAAATTGTCCTATGACAAGGGCGGCCTGCTTTCCGCATGTGCCGTCCAGCAGGTTTTTCAGCAGGAAACGCAGATCATATTCCTGCTTTGAAAGCCCCTGCCGCAGATCGAGCTGCACTATATAATGCATGGCGGCGTCAAACAAAAGCTCTCTGGCCTTTTCATATCCTTCCACATTGACGTCGAACACGGCGGAAAACTCTCTGGCAAAACGGTACAGCGGATTCACTTCCACCTCCGCCTTTTCTATGCTTCTGCTGTTTATATTCTCCAAAACCACCTCCGCATAGGGACTGCCGCCGCGCACCGGCCTGTATGTGACGTCCTCCCTTGGTATCCCGGCCCTGTCCGCCGCCAGAGCCGCTTCCCACATATAATTCATAGCTATTCACCCCTTCCCGCCGGACGGCCATTCCTCCGAATCCGCGCTAAATACAAACTCCACGCTTCCTGACCAGCCCCCTGCCGCCGTTTCCGCCAGATTTTGCGCCAAACTCGGATTCCACGCTTCCCGACCGCCCTCTATCGCCGTTTCCGCCCGCTTTTACGCCAAACTCGGATTCCACGCTTCCCGACCGGCCTCTGCCGCCGTTTTCGTCCGACTATGTGCCGCTTTCAGATTCCGGGTTCCTGCGCTGCCCCAATATAATCCCGACGCATCGGTACTCACTGATTTCAAGCTGAATCTGCGAGACGGCAAACCGAACCATGCTGTCGTTCAGATAATGCCCCGGCTTCTTTTCTATAAATTTCAGCAAAAGCACCTTCCTGCTCTCTATCGGAAACAGCTCATCCCTGACAAACCAGTTCATCCCCTCCCTCATGGGATAATCCCTTACATTATCGCAGATTTCATACCCCGTCACCTCTATGTATTCCGCCGTATCCAGTTCCATAATGCGGCGGAACAAATCCGTCTTGGTAAGAAGCTGTATCTGGGTTTTCCCTGAAAATTTTCCTAAAAAACTGCCCTTTTTATGATTGGTCAAAAGCGGCGCCGTGTAATTCAGAGACCTTACGGTTTCCTTCTGCACCATATGAAGCGCCTGCCATCCCTCAAAGATTTCTTTCGGAGATTTCATGATAATCTTCCCATCCTCATGCCTTATCTCCAAAATATCCTCATTGGATCTGATCAGATACCCATCCTCCCCGCAGGAATCCTCAATGGTAAATTCATGTTCGTAATAAATACCGTCAATACAGGGCATCATAAAGTCCACACTGTCAAAGTCAGCCTCTTCTATATTCCACAAGGGCATCATTCCATAACGGACAAAAGGCGCAAATTCTCCGTAATCCGGCCGGAACCGTCCCGCTTCCGCCCGTTCCTTTTCAAGCCGGCCCATTGGGAACTGCGCCGTTTGAACCTGATCCGTCTTAGACGGCTCCGGCGGCGATATATTCGCCTCTCCCTGCGGGGAACATTCCATAAACACGTCAAAAAATTTATCCAGAAAGCCCGTATGTATGGTCTCCCACGGCAGATGATTGTCCTGAAACGTATGATAAAGCCGTTCCAGCTGATCCCGATATCTCTGTGCCGGGCGAACGTGAAACACCGCGCCGCCATGAAAGCTTCCCTTCTTCCGAAACCTCTCCGCCGTCGTTTCATCCGCCTCTAAAAATATGGTGCCTGCATAGACTTCCTTTGCACGGGGCAGCTCTTGCGCCAAATACCCTCCTGCCGCATTCTTCTCTGCCGGAAAATCTTTCCCCTGACTTTGCTCCGATATTTTATTGATATTTGGGGCTTCGCAATATCCTTCTTTCAAATCTTCGGGACACACCGGAAAAAGGGTGTCATTCAAGGGGTCATAATCCTTTTTCTCTATAATGGTGATCACCGTCTCATAATGATTGGCTTTCACCTCTATCTCCTCGTAAACCCTGTGCTCCAGCGCCTCATACTTCGCCTCCATGCACCGCACGAGCTTTCCCAGCCCTTCCAAAAGTACGGTCTTGGCAAACCGCCTCTCGTCCAAATCGTCGATTTCCCGCAGTCTGCGCTGAATATATCGCTCCATGTCAAGCGGATACTCCAGCACTGCGGACAGGTTATCATCCTCTCTTTGTTCCATGGCTGCCTTATCCTCCCTGTTCCCGCCGCGAATTACCAGCCCGGCTGCATCTCATTCTTGTAGTTTTCATAGAACTCGGCATGTACTCTCCGGATCAGATGTCTAGGCCGCAGAGCTTCTCAAAGTCCGTCCTTTGTCCTCCATGACATAATCAAGCCCCCTTCTTAAGCCAAAGCGCGGAGCATTCCGCCGCCAGCCCAAACATCAATATCATTCCTGCCGAACGCTTCCACCTCTTTATCATTCCCTCTACAGCGCCTCCCCAGCCGCCCCCGACAGCTCATGGGAATCCGGCAGGGCATATCCCCCTTTCAACAGATAGTTTTCCATGGAATGAAAGGCTTCGGGGAAAGAAGTTTCACTCTCCTTCCTGCCTTCCATGACTTCCGCCAGCGCAATAACCGTAGAACCCTTCGCGATTTTCGGTATGCTTCCGCAGGCATAGATATCCGCAATATCAGCCGCACTATGAAGCGCCGCCAAATCAGCCGCAGGCACCGCTGCCATCGCCCAATAAGAACTCTGCCAGCATTCCGGCGCCTGTCCGTCTCTTTCATCGGCGGAGGACGCCTTTTGCTTCATACCCCCCTTCCCGGTTCCTATGGTCTTTACCCCTCCTTGGGCATAGAAATTGAAATCACGGCATATCTCCATATTTGCGTTCTCGGTTCTGCATAGAATTTCCAACGGGGCTGCCGCCGAAATCCTGCGCCCCTTTAAGCACACTTTCCCGGCGGCGCAAATCGAAATATCGGAGCCGGTTCCCATCCGAATTCCGGAGGCATCCTTCATGGCCAATTCCGCCATGCCTTCCTTTGCCTCCAAGACAATCCTGTCCGCATATAAGGCCATCTTTTTATCATGCTTCGTCATAAATTCCCTTGCCTGCGTATCCTCATACCCTGCTTTGTCCCGACTGTGTACAGCCGCCAGAATTACCCTGCCGTCTGCCTCATCCCATGTGGGAAGATAAAGAACCGCCTTCGTATCCGCTTCCGGCATACAGTAGCACAGATTATTTGTTTCCGGCGTCCACTCCCATGCATAATCCGCACGCTCTTCCCTGTCCATATCCAGCTGTATGTAAACGGATTCCCCCTCGCACCTTTTAATGACGCCCTCAAGCCTCAATCCCGCAAGATTCCCGTTATATGACTTTTTCCGATAATACATTCCTTTCGCCCCAAGCCGGTAAATGCAGGCAAGCTCCCCATCCTTCCAAAAAACAGCCCTTTGGAATACTCGCCAGCAGCGCCCTTCCAACCGAAGCACATCCCCCATCTGCCAGTTTTCTTTTGTCTTCACTTCCAGACAAAACCCCTGACTTTTGGGAAGCCCGTCCTCATAAGCGCCGTTTTCAAAATATGCCCCGCAGAATCCTTTTCCTATGATCTCCGCCCCGTCCAAGCTCTTTTCCTTCCCCTGCCGCATCCCCATAAAGAAATTCGGCTTCCCTGTCTTGATATCCGCAGTCAGCGCTCCATGAAAATGGCTGCATATCCGTTTTAAAAATTCCCAGTCCGTCTCTCTATATTGTATGACAGGGCTCCCTAGGGGCCTGTCCTCTCCCAGCTTCCATAGAAAGTTCACATCGGAATACCCCGCCGTCACCTTAGCGGCCAGCTGTTTATAAGTCATGCTTACATTCTGAAACGATTGGCTCTTCTTCTCCCTGTCCAAAAGAATGGTCTCCCCGATTCCCTTGATTTCCACAACCATAAATTGGTTTTCAGTCCTACAGGACATTTTTTCAATTCGTCCGCAGAACAAAGGGATGGTGACGTCTTCCTTTTGAAAGACGGTGATTTGAGTTTCCGACCAGTCGGTATACAGGAGCATATCATGATCCTTCCGTCCGGCCGCCGCCCTTATTTTTAAGCTTCCATGCTCATTTTCCTCATGATTAATTTCTATTTCCATCAGAGTCCCCAGCGGGATATCAGTCTCAACTATAATTTCTCCCCCGTCAATCCTGTATTCTTTACTCATTGTCGTCACATGCTCCTTTCGGCCCTCACGGCAGCAGGCAGATACGGAAAAATCTGCCATTTAGTTCATATAAATTTTGCCCCCGGTAATCTTAATGTCATCTTTCATATGAAGCTTAGCCGCTCCCTGCTGCAGCAGAATCTCTCCCTTCGCCGACATATGCACGCCGCCTGCCTGTCCGGTAATCCTGATATCCCCCTCCGCCTGCATTGTGATATCCTTGTCGCTGCACAGCTTGATTCCCTCCTCATCCGACAGCTCCAGACTCAGCCCTTTATTATTTCTCAAAATAATTGAATCCGGCGTGAACAGCACCTCCTTATCCTGCCTGTTCTTCCACGACTTTTCCTCCGGGTTTGTCCTTCCTCCCGCCGTTCCCACATGGATGCTGCCTGCCGCATATGCATGGTTCTCATCTTCATCCGGAAATACCAGCCTCACCGTGTCTCCGACCTCGGGCATGCAGTACCAGCCGGTACCGTCAGGCGTGGAATAAACCGTCGCATAATCAAACCAGCGGCATCTGCCCCCGTCCGAATTTTCATCCCCTTCTATCCGCACCTGCACCATTGTCCGCTCCACCGCCGTAACTTCCGCCTTCACGGACACTCCGGCCAGACTATGATTACAAAAGCCCGGCAGTATCCCCTTCCTTGGGGCAGTCAAATAGTACTCATGATACAATTCCTGCCCTTTCAGCCCGCCTGTCACCCTGCCCACCACATAGCTCTTTCCCTTGAAATTTACCCCTTCTCCCAGACCATAGATATCCCTTGTCCCGACAATACAGCCTGCCACATCTCCAATCCTCAGTCCTTCCTGTCCCGACGCCGCCCTTCTCTTATATTCCCCATAATCCTGCTCCGCCTCATAACTGTCCGCTTCCACTTCCTCCGATATTTTATTTTTCCTATATCCAAAATAAGCTTTTTTACCCGGCGTCGCATCTTCCGGTATCAGAACCGTTCCCGCATAAGAAGCCAGCCTTTTCATGAATTCCCAATCCGTTTCATGATACTGGAAAAGGAAACGGCCCGTCCGCTCCTCTTTTTTATCCAGCATGATAACCCGCCCCTGCGCCGGTTCCATACAGGCATTGATTACTTGAGAATATAACAAATCCGTATCTTGAAAAGAACGCGTATGCGATTTGACGTCCAGCAGAAAGCTTCCTGTTTTTGCCTCTATCGTGAGAACGGAAGCCTGTCCTTCCTTTTTTATCCACAGACTGGTCATAACGCCCTCAAAATAATTTTTCTTTTCACCGTCTTCCAAAACGGCCTTTACGCTCACCCACGTTTCCGTCCCGGCTAAGTCCATGTATTCCTGCTCCTTCTCCCGATGAATCAGGCCTGCTGCACGGAACACGCCGTGGCGGTTCAGTTCTTTCACGCAGTTTATATCCACAAAATTGATAAAATCAAACGGCTCCACTATTAACTTTTCGGCACGCATATCGGTATTCCTCCTGTTTCGGTTATCGAATGTTTTTTTCAGCGGCGGGCTACCAGCCCGGCTGCATCTCGTTCTTATATTTCTCATAGAATTCAATCTCCCCGTTTTCCAGATTGATTCCCACATAGATCTCTTCTCCCCATGTGCGATCCCAGTCCTCATATTCATACACGATGTCATACATCAGCACCAGAAATTTCTCCGAGGCTGATTCCACATTGCACCAGCTGCCGCAGTCTATAATGTAAGGACGTTCATCAAAAAAAGCGTCTGTTTTCTCTTCCAGCTTTTCTTTCAGCCTGCCGTTGATCTCCTCCTGAAGCCCCTCGTCCTCCATGCCGTATATCCTGGGATATTCCCTCTCCCCCCTCGGCACCATGTTCACCGCATAGCTGAGCACTCCCCCGTCCTGGTTCCCCTTCCTCCGGTCATGCCGGAGCGTACACTTGATTCTGGGCCTGTATTCCACGCACAGCACCCTTTCGTACCCTCCGTTCCGGATGCAGTACCCTTCTATCCTCATCCCCATGTACTCCCTGTCCGCATATGCCATGAAGGTGATGTTCTCCTCCCCGCAGCGGTCCACCCAGAATGCCTGCGGCGTGTACTCCCCCTGCCAGACGTCCAGTCCGCAGAGCTTTTCAAAGTCCGTCCCTTCCCCTCCGTCCTCCATCACATAGTCAAGGCCCCATCTTCCCTCATGCCTTCCGTTCCCGTACAGCTCCCCTGTCTTGTAGATTTCATTGGTTCTATAATACCCCGTCCTGCCCAGAAGATCATTCCTCTTTGCATAGGCTTCCGTCTCCCCGTCATTGTCTATATCGCTCTGATGGGCCTCCGGCTTGGAGCGGTTTAAAATCGTCGTGAACATGTACTCATTGCCCCTGTCATCCTCCCCGTATCCGGCCCTGTAGTGCTCCCATCTCTCCTCGTCTATCCTTTCCAGCCTTATATAATCTTCCGTCCCCTCCTCCAGCGCTTCCTCCGCATCCCCGGCAATGGAATCCGGGAAGCGCCGCAGTGTTTTCCAGTACTCCTCTGCCTTCATGCACAGCTCCTGCGCCTTTTCCTCCATGCCCCTTCGGCAGTATGCTGTCTCCGCATCCATCCCTGTATTCTCATAATGGATTCTGAGCCTTCCGGACAGCCCGCCCCCGTCCACCTGATAGACGTCCACATCATTCGTCCCGTCCCTCAGATAATTCTCCTCAAAAATCAGAAAAACAGCGCCATTGTACTCCGCTGCCGACATCCTGCCCAGATACGGTACATCTGTATCCAGATAAGGCCTGCTGTACATCACTTCATACCCGCCCTCCGGCCTGCCCGCGTATATGGCAAGGCTGTTCTGCCGGCACACATGGATGCGGTCTTTCCCTGCTTTGAACTGGTACTCTATGATGTCCCCGATGCCGTCCCCGTCCACATCCGCCTCCGCCATAAGCATCCCCTCTGAATTGGCGCGGTGTTCCCCGTACAGCGCAAAATGCTCAAAGGCCGGGTCCAGCCCCGCCATGTCGGCCGCCTCCTCCCATTCTATGGGGCGGGATATGACGTGCCGGTTCCGCTCCGCCCACCGCCCCTGCGTCAGAAGCTCCCCCATGTACGCGCCGAACTGCTCCAGCGCCGTCGGCAGGGACTTCCCGGCCTGTTCCTCCCGGGCGGGCGGCGCGCACCTGAACCCGCCTTCGCCCCTCCCCGTCCTGTCCGCCTCCTTCTCCGGCCCGGTCAGGGAGCACCCTGCCGCCAGACCAATCATCAGCATCATTCCTGCCGCACGCTTCCGCTTCTTTATCATTCCTTCTTCCCCTGCCTTTCCTTACCACATCTCTTTCAGCTTAATCCAGTCATGGTATCTTGTTCCCCAGTGCTGCGATATTTTTCCCTCATGGAAGACCCCGTCTTCTTCAAAATAAATGCCGTATTGTGTCTGGTCATCTTTATGCTGCTCTTTCCCCGCCTCCTCCGCCGTCAGCACCGGTGCCGTTTCATACCATCCCCTCCTTGCCTCCCCTTCCAGCTCTGATTCCTCCGGCATCGCCTCCGCCACACGGTAGACGCTTTTGTCTTCTGTTGAGGCAATTTTCTGTCTCTGCTGAGGCCGCCAGCCTCCTTGGTCGTTCACATACAGCTGAGCCGCCAGAAACACATTGTCCGCATTGCTGTTTATCCGCGAATACTGAACCATAAATTCATTCAGCGTTATTTTGGTTTCCGAATACTTTTCCTTGCTGTCTACATCCTCAAAATAATCAAACTCCTGATAGGCCCAGTACCATATGGCTGTTTCCAGTGCATAATTCTCAGACAGAAACTCTGCTGCATTTTGGACCTTTCCGTCTCTTCCCTCTACTGTTTCCGTATTTTTTGATTGGTTCTCTACTGTAAATTCATCGTTATACCCCTTCTTTAATTCCAGCAGCTTGCTTAACATATCCGGATCCTTTTCCAGTCCGTTTTCTTCTATCCACGTAATAAAATCCTTTTGGTTCGGCCCCGTAATCTGCATCAGCCCTACCCCCCGCGTACTTATTGTATACTTTTTCGTCTTAAAGTCCTTACCCTTTGTATCTTCCAGTACAGCCCTCCCCCACCCCGATTCCACGCCAATCGTAGCAATAAACCCGCAGATGCTCGCCTCCTCCGTTATATGCGCGTCAAACATCTGCCTTCTCATCCTCTCAAATATGTCCTCCCCATACACCTCCTTAAACCCGTCTATGTCCCAGTTGCTGCTGGCATGGCGGAAAGCGTCCTCATTGACATACTTCTCCAGCATCTCCCACTCCGACCTTAAGGCCTGACCGGAGCTTTCAAAATATATAAGCCCGAATCCCTTTGTGCAGAACATATAGGAGCTTTCTAATTTCAGCGTCCCCTCCCCGTCCACCTTAAGCCCCTCATTATGGTCCATCCATCCCCCGCCCTCCATATCCTCCGCCGCCGCGGTGCAGGCGGGCGTCCCCGCGTTTCCCCCCGCTTCGGGGCCGCGCACAGCCTCCGACATGCACCCCGCAAAACATTCCTCCAACTCAATGTCCGTCCTGACCAGCGTTTCCAGCCCCGCCGCCTCCACATTCGCCCCGTCCTTTACAATATGCACGGGGACGGAATCCTCAGAGGCCATGGTACACATAACCCGGGCATTGCAGGTACACGGCTCCTCGTCCTTCTCCTCGTTTTCCTTTACGCTGTCGATAATCTCGGCAGGCTCCAGCCGCTTCACGTTCAGTTTTTTTGATACGGTCTCCCCTATATGTATCATCTCCTTTAAAATGTCCATGATTTCATCCGTCATATCTCCACCCTTCTATGTACCCCTTTCCGCATACACTTTTCAAAGCTCCCGTCATGCCGCCTGCGGCGTCAATACCCCCAGCGCTTCTCCACAAGACATTGACCTCCCGTAAAATCCCTGCCTTGGACTGCATATCACTCTTCCTCCTGCCCCGCTTCCCGAATGGTCTCCCACATCATTAAGACCACCTTTTCCCATTTGGCATAGTCTCTATCATTGCAGTTAAAAACTCCTTGTATCAATTTTTTCCCAACCAAAACCAGCAGCATCATATTATAAATCCCATTGTCCATCGCATGACTGCGGAAATCAAAATAACAGCCCTCTATTTTAGGCAGAATCCTGCATGGATTCATTCGATAATCAGGATTCGCCCTATGTATCGCGGCATGCATATGCCTTAACAGTTCCATCATATCATCACTCCGGATTTGATTTGGAAATACCGTAAATCCCATGTTGACCGCAAGATCCGGTGTCGTCAATATCATCTGAGGCCGAAATTCCGACGGATATTTCACTCTCGCATACTCCTCTGGCATCTCCCCCATCTCATCCGGAACCATAATTGACAGCACATCGGGAATTTCCCATCTGGCAAATCTCAGGATTTTTCCGTCCATGTAAATCCCGTCTTCCAGTGTTTTATATTTTTCCTTCTTCAATGCTTCCCGTTTCTTTAATATCATCTCATCTTGGTAAGTCATCTTCCACCTCCGCCAAAACCCCGGACAACCTCCACTTCCTTTATCCCGATTCCCACGGCCCCTCTTCTCAATATGCTCTCCACCAAATCCATCCGCATGATCACGCAGGCCTTATCCCCGTCTGCCGTCTCCGCAATAACGCGATTCCCAAGTCTGCCTTCATCTACAAATATCTTTTTCAACTCTTTATGCTCATGCTCCACGGCCTCCCCTTCCGCAGGCTCAATCCTTTCCAGAAAGGGAATATAATAGGCCATGCTCTTTCTCTTTTCCTTGTCAAAAAGAATGGCTCTCGCAAACCTTACATCCGAAGCATACTGTTCAATCACGCCCCGCACCATCCCGCTTGCCATAAAGCAGGGAAACATAATAATATCGGTAAATACCATCTGCATATGTTGTTCCACTTTGAAAAGCAGATGTTTGGGCATCTGATACGCCTTCTTTCCCTGCAAAGATTTTCGGTCTATTTTCCCATACCATCCAATCGGCTGAGGCGCCGTATAATTTTCGTTGACCTCTACCTGAAAATACTTTATCATATACCCTCCACCCCCATCCGCCCCGCTGGTTTCAGTTCTTCCATATAACCTCCGAAATAAACCTCTCTCCCCTTATCTTCCGACAGCGACTCCAAGACCTCGCCAAACCTCCCGTAGAGCTGCCCCATGTACCATCTGCGGATTTCTTCCTTTTCTGCCGGGATAATGCGGACAAATTCCTCCCCCAGCCTTCGGTTCATCTCCCGCAAATCGTCTTCGGCGGCTTCAAATACCGATTTCATATCCAAATAAAGGCCGTCCGGTTCCTCCACAAACGGCTCTCCCGTATAAAACGCAAGATAGAACTCATGGCGGCCTGTTATGTAACTGCTCCGCAGGTAAGAAAGCGCCAAAACTCCCCTGCCATCCTCCGGCGTCAGTTCATGAAACGCCGCTTTCAGCCTGCCGTAAACGCCCCCTGCATCGCCTTGAAGCATGCTTTCAATCTCCGCGAGTCTCCTCTTTAAAAGCCCCTCCTTTTCTTCCTTGAGAAATGATTCCATCGCCTCTATTCGCTCTAATACGCATTGTTCCATTGATATTTCTTTCCTCTATGTTTCTTTCTCCTATGTTCTTTCCCTTATATTTCTTTCCTCTATGTTTCTTTCTCCCATGCCTTTTTCCCTTGTACTTCCTTCCTCTACCCTTCTTTTTCTTATGCTTCTTTTCCCTCTCTATATCCCTATGCCCCTTTTCCCGCCTCGCCGGTCATCTCCCGCACCGATACAATATCTCTCCCTCGCCCTGATACCTTCCAAAGAAAAAGAAAAAGTCTCCCGCCCTGTTCAGCTCCCTGAACTCCGGACTGTCCATAATCTCCTTCAGAAGCGTCTCACAGAGCTTTTGGAATGCCGCATGATAATATTCAACACACTGATATCTGACCGCATCCTCCTCGCACCTGCAGAGCCTCGGATACCGCCTTCTCAATTCGTCCAATATGACCGACATTTCTTCCTCAAACATTTCAAAAAAGCAGGGCGGCCTCAGCATAGTTTCCGTCGGATTCCGGTCAAGATAAAATTCCTCCCCATACGCCGCCAGATAGTACTCATAAGTGCGCATCAGTACGCTGCTATACAGAATACCTATCCCTACGCCTGCCGCTTTCCTGCCTGATAAATTCCAGCGGCGGAATACATCCCGAAACGCCTGTATGATGGTTTCCCGCCGCTGTCTGTTTTCATATTCCGCTTCCAGTTCCCTGATTTTAACCGCAAACAGATTCTTGTGCCGCTCTTCCGCCGTCCTGAGCAGTTCTTCCCTTCGTTCCAGAATATTTGCCATTCGCCCTCCATTCCTGCACTACAGCGCCTTTATTAGCGCAGTTCTCATCCGCCAAAAGTCCCTGCCCCTCTATCAAGGAACCCCTTTCTTATTTATTGTACCCGCATTTCCCCTCCCGTGAAGGATATGCCGCTGTCTAAACAGATGCTGGTTTTATTCTGCTGCAGGTTGACGGAAGAGGCGCCCGCCACCAATAGGGAGCCGGAGCCGCTGGATATTGTCATATCCTCCGCCGCCTCCAATATAACGGAATGGGCGCTGATAATATGAATCCCTTCCGAATCCGTCAGCTCGATTCTTGTTCCCTGATTATTTGTGAGAATAATGGAATCCGAAGTAAAACGTACCTCCTTCTGATGCTTATTCTTCAGAATCTTGACCTCAGGATTCTTTCTGTCCTCCGAATCCGTCTCCATATGAACGGAGCTTGTGACGAACGCTTCGCTCTCCTTCTTTCCGGGCACCGTAAGCCGCACCGCATCCCCGGGTTCCGGCATACAATACCAGCCTGTTCCGTCCTCCGTAGAATAAACCGTCGCATAGGGATACCATATCTCCTTCTTGCAGTCTTTATTCTCGTCCTCCAAGATTTCCACCTTCACCTTGTCTTCCTTTACCTCTGTCACCACCGCATCCAGAGAACAGCCCGCCATATCCTTCTGCCATGTTTCAGCCGTTTCCAATCCGCCCTCCTGCTTTAGCAGATAGTCAAACAGCATTTCACCGCCCGCATAACTGCCCTGAATCCGGCAGACACAGAATTTCCTTCCCTCCACAGTCGCATAATCCCCAATACCGTGCTTCTCCCGACATTGATGCAGCCGGTAAAATAAATAATCCGTTTCCGCCGCCTGCGGCAGTCCCCCGTATTTTTTGTTCCGGTACTCGCTTAAATTTTTGCCCACGCTGTACTTTATGTTTTCGGGAAAAGGAAACTCCCTGCCCTTGGGCAGTCCGTAGAAAAACTTTGTCCCCTTCTCTTCCGCCTCCGGCACCAGAAACTGATGCTGACCGGACGCTAGCCGCTTTAAGAAAGCCCAATCCGTCTCATCATACTGTAAAATCAGATTTTCCACCTTCTCCTGCAGCGGACTGCTGAATATTATCCCGTTGTCAGCATAGCTTTCATTCGTCTGCTGGTATATCTGCTTGTACTTGATGGAAGTATCCTGATAAGAACGCAGATGCTTTTCCTCATCCATCAGACTGCTCCCGGTCATGATTTCCAAGGTCAGCCTGCTCTGGTCATTCAGCCTCTCAATAAAAAAGCCGGACACAACTCCCCAGAACAAAACTGACTTGTCCCCATCCTTTCCCACCTCTTCCACCTTTTCCCACACTTCCCCCGACAGCGTCTTAAGGCAGGTTTCCTCATCTTCCTCATTGATGTACCCTGTAATGGTCATTGTCCCATGCCTGTTGATCTCCATCTCCAGCTTCAGTTCAAGAATGGCAAGAAATGAAATGGGACTTGTATTAATATTGTAGCCTATCATCTTTTTTCTCCTTTTTTAAGATACGTATTCGATAGCTTATTCCGTCTCTTCTTCAATTATCGCATTGGTAAATAATACATTTGTAGGAAACTCAGCTGAATTTTTCATCCGAATGCTTTCGCCGCGAGACCATTTTATTATTCCAATATTCATAAAAACGGTATTTCCGTAGAAAACTGTAATCCCGGAAGAAACGATATTTCCGAAAAAACTGTAATCCCGAAAGCAACTATATTTCCACAAAAAATGTAATCCCGAAAGCAACTATATTTCTCCAGATGAAACCGCAATTCCGGAAGAAACTATATTTCCAGATGAAACCGCAATTCCGAAAGAAACTATATTTCCAGA
>CAOKFN010000041.1 GCA_948467735.1 uncultured bacterium | reverse complement strand
ATAAATACTGGGGTTACAGCGATTCATCGTCCATACTACTGCCAAAGACGGGATAATATAAGAATAACATTCCTGCCAGTTCTTGTCAATAGTCAAATAAAATTTTACGGGACGGGGTTTTCCGGAATATCAAAACCCCGCCGCATTTCCAAACCACTGTCATTGATTTCTGCCTGAAACCAGCCTGCCAGCTTTCTCCAGCGATACCTGACCCGGCCTGTTTCCTTCGCGCCCGCTATTCATCCCTTTTTCCTTTCCGAAAGCCTCCGCTCAAACCGATCCTTGCGAGTATTCAAAGGGATCGCCGTGGGATATGTTCCGTCAAAACAGGCGCTGCAGTAACCATCGCTCCCGATCAACGCTCCCAGCTCCGACACGGGGAGATACCCCAGACTGTCCGCCCCGATAATCCCCGCTGTCTCCGATACGCTGTGATGACAGGCAATCAAATGCTCTTCGGAATCAATATCCGTGCCATAGTAACAAGGATGCAGGAAGGGCGGCGAAGAAATGCGCATATGAACCTCCTTCGCCCCCGCCTCCCTGAGAAGCTTGACAATACGGCCGCTGGTGGTTCCCCTCACAATGGAATCGTCAATCAGAACCACTCTCTTCCCCCTGACGCTTTCCTCAATGGCGCTCAATTTAATCCTCACCTGATCCAGCCTTGTACTCTGGCCGGGAGAAATAAAGGTTCTGCCGATGTACTTATTTTTAATCAGTCCGATTCCATACGGAATCCCGGACTCCATGCCAAACCCCAGCGCCGCGTCCAGCCCGGAATCCGGCACTCCCACCACAATATCCGCCTCCGCCGGATGTACTCTCGCCAGAATTTTCCCGGCGCGGACTCTGGCCTCATGAACCGATACCCCGTCAATCACCGAATCCGGCCTTGCAAAATAAATATATTCAAAAATACATGATTTTTTGTTCTTCCTGCCGCAATGTTCTCTGCGGGAAACAATGTTCAGCGGACTGTCCACCGGGCTGCCCTCCCGGCTAAACACCAGAATCTCCCCCGGCTCCAAATCCCGCACAAATTCGGCGCCCACAGCCTTCAAGGCACAGCTTTCCGAAGCCGCCGCATAGGTTCCGTCCGGCATTTTTCCATAACAGAGCGGCCGGAATCCATAAGGGTCTCTGGCGCAGATGAGCTTCTGGGCGGACATCAATACAAGGGAATATGCGCCGTCCAGCAAATTCATGGCGGCGCTTAAAGCGTCTTCGATGGAAGGTGTTTTCAGGCGCTCCCTTGTGACAATATAAGCAATAATTTCCGTATCGCTGGTGGTATGAAAAATAGCGCCGGACAACTCAAGCTCACTGCGAAGCTCCGCCGCATTGCTTAAGTTGCCGTTATGTGCCAGCGCCATTTTTCCCTTTTGATGATTCACCTCAATGGGCTGGCAGTTGCTGCGGTTCGTGCCGCCCGTGGTGCCATAGCGCACATGCCCCACCGCCATGTCCCCCCTCGGCAGGCGGGACAGCGCATCCGCCGAAAATACCTCCCCCACCAGCCCCATATCCTTATGGGAAGAAAATACCCCGTCGTCGTTTATCACAATGCCGCAGCTCTCCTGTCCCCGATGCTGCAGCGCATACAGACCATAATAGGCAAGTCCCGCCACATCACATGCCCCGGGACTGATAACGCCAAACACACCACATTCTTCATGCAGACTCATATGAACTCTCCATACTTCTTGGCAGGCGTACTCTGACTGCCTAAACGTTTTTTACACACTTTCCGTCATGCCGCCAAAGGCGGCAGTGCCATCTTTGATAGCACAAACAATCCATGAGAAAAACGCCGCTCCTGCGTTTTTCAGTGTGTAATTTAGAAATTCTTAGCGGGCGTACTAAGCCGAATGCAATTCGGCTGACCGATTAGAATTTCTTTACACACTTCCCCGCGCAGGCCCCGACAAACTCCCGAAACAGCGGATGGGGCTGATTGGGGCGGCTCTTGAATTCCGGGTGATACTGAACCCCCACATAAAAGGGCCGATCCGCCAGCTCCACCGTCTCCACCAGCCTGCCGTCCGGAGAAGTCCCGCTGAAAACAAGCCCCTTCTCCTGCAGCCGCTCCCTGTAATCATTGTTAAACTCATAGCGGTGCCTGTGCCGTTCGCTGATTTCGCTCTTTCCATAACAGCGCGCCATGGTGGTCCCGGGCGCAATGACGCAGGGATACGCCCCCAGCCGGAGGGTTCCCCCTTTATTGATATCGCCGCTCTGCCCCGGCATAAAATCAATGACCTTATGGCAGCACTGCTCGTCAAACTCCCCGGAATCCGCGCCGCCGATTCCCGCGGCGTTTCTGGCGAACTCAATCACCGCAATCTGCATCCCAAGGCAGATGCCGAAATAGGAGATTCCGTTTTCCCTCGCGTATTTTGCCGCCAGAATCATTCCCTTGATGCCCCTGCTGCCAAAGCCCCCCGGCACCAGAATGCCGTCAAGGCCGGAGAGCATTTCCTCATAGTTTTCCGGAATCAGCTCCTCCGAATCAATCCAGTGAATCTCCACATGAACCTGATGATAATACCCTCCGTGGCGCAGGGCCTCCGCCACCGACAGATACGCGTCGTGAAGCCCCACATATTTGCCCACAAGGCCGATATGCACCGTTCCGGAAATGCTCCTGCTGCGCTCCACCATCCGGGTCCACTCGCGCAGATCCGGCTCCGGCGCCTCAATCCCCAGCTCCCGGCATACCACCGCCGAAAAATGGGAACGTTCCAGCATCAGGGGCGCTTCATACAGGTTGGAAAGGGTAATGTTTTCAATCACGCAGTCCGGCTTTACATTGCAGAACAGGGAAATCTTTTTGAAAATCCCCTGCTCCAGCGGCTCGTCGCACCGCAGGACGATAAGATTGGGAAGAATCCCCATCCCCTGAAGCTCCTTCACGGAATGCTGGGTGGGCTTGGACTTATGCTCGTCGGAGCCCCGCAGGAAGGGCACCAGGGTCACATGGATAAAAAGGCTGTTCTCCCGCCCCGCCTCAAGGGAAATCTGCCGCACCGCTTCTATGAAGGGCTGGGACTCGATATCGCCGATGGTGCCGCCGATTTCGGTAATCACCACGTCCGCATAAGTCTTTTTTCCCACATTGTACACAAATTCCTTGATTTCGTTTGTTATGTGGGGAATTACTTGAACGGTGGAACCAAGGTACTCGCCCCGCCGTTCTTTATTTAACACATTCCAGTATACTTTTCCCGTGGTAAGATTGGAATACTTATTCAGATCCTCGTCGATAAAACGCTCATAATGCCCTAAGTCCAAGTCCGTTTCCGTCCCGTCCTCGGTCACATACACTTCCCCGTGCTGATAGGGGCTCATGGTGCCCGGATCCACGTTGATATAGGGATCCAGCTTCTGGGCAGCCACCTTCAGCCCCCTCGCCTTCAACAGCCTTCCGAGGGAGGCGGCGGTAATTCCCTTCCCCAGCCCCGAAACCACGCCCCCGGTGATAAATATGTATTTTGTCATACGCTCCTCATTTCTTTTAGGGCAGAACCTTCTCTCTATCCGCCTGAGAAAATCCTGCCCCTGTCTCACGCCGAACCTCCATCGCATACGGAGCCGCCTCACGCTTATGTACTGCACGTGGGCAAAACTCGCCGCGAATCCCCGCTGCATACCGCCGGCAAAATACCTTTGCCCATTTTACTACTGTAAATTCCGGCGGCCTGCAGGATAAGGGGGCTTTTACCTCACGCCGAACAGCAGATCCCCATAGGACGGGAACGGCCAGTCGCTTTTCGCCGTCAAGCCCTCCGCCTCGTCGCAGGAAGCCCTCAGCTCCGCCATCTTAGGAAGCACATTGTCCCGGATGGCCTCCGACTCGCGGACAATCCCATCCGCCGTATGCACTGCCGCCAGCGTGCTTTCCAGCTCATCCACCTTCTCCGCGATTCTGTCCACCAGAACGGAAAGCTTCCTGACCAGATCGCTCTCATAGCCGCAGGCTAATCCCGCGTCCAGCGCCTTTTTGGCAGCGGCCGTCTTGGCAATTTTCAAGGTATAAGCCTCCACTGCGGGCGCAATCTGGGTTCTGGCCATATCCACCATGGTGTTCGCCTCAATTAAAACGGTCTTGCAGTAATTTTCCAGCATAATATCGCATCTGGATTTTAATTCCGCCTCGGAGAAAACCTTATGGGAAGTGAGCATATCCACATTTTTCTTGTCCAGAAGATGGGGCATGCAGTCCGGGGTAGTGCGGTAATTGAGCAGTCCCCTCTTCTTCGTCGCCTCTTCAATCCATGTGTCGTCGTAGCCGTTCCCGTTAAAAATAATGCGTTTATGATCCCTGATGGTCTTGCGTATCATCTCATGAAGGGAGGTCTCAAAATCCTCCGCCCCCTCCAGCCGGTCCGCATATATTTTCAGGCTCTCCGCCACGGCGCTGTTGAGCATCATATTCGCGCAGGCAATGCTGTTGGAGGAGCCCAGCATACGGAACTCAAATTTATTTCCGGTAAAGGCAAAGGGAGAAGTCCGGTTCCTGTCCGTGGCATCGCGGTTAAATCTGGGCAGCACATCCACTCCCAGCTTCATCTGCTTCTTCTCGGTTCCGCTGTAGGGCCTGCCGGATTCAATGGCCTCCAGCACGGCGTTCAGCTCATCCCCTAAAAATATGGACATGACGGCGGGCGGCGCCTCGTTGGCCCCAAGCCTGTGGTCGTTTCCGGCGGTGGCAACGGAAAGGCGCAGCAGATCCTGATAGTCGTCCACCGCCTTGATCACCGCGCACAGGAACAGAAGAAACTGGGCGTTTTCATAGGGAGTCTCCCCGGGAGAAAGCAGGTTCACCCCTGTGTCGGTAGCCATGGACCAGTTATTGTGCTTGCCGCTACCGTTCACTCCCGCAAAGGGCTTCTCATGGAGCAGGCACACCAGCCCGTGCTTTGCGGCCACCTTCTGCATGATTTCCATGGTCAGCTGGTTATGATCCGTGGCGATATTGGTGGTGGTATAGATGGGCGCCAGCTCATGCTGTGCGGGCGCGACCTCATTATGCTCCGTCTTAGCCAGAATGCCCAGCTTCCAGAGCTCTTGATTCAGCTCTTCCATGTAGGCGGCCACTCTGGGCTTGATCACGCCGAAATAGTGATCGTCCATCTCCTGTCCCTTGGGCGGCCTTGCGCCGAACAGGGTTCTCCCCGTAAAGCGAAGGTCCGGACGCTGGTCGTACATCTCCTTGGTGATCAGGAAATATTCCTGCTCCGGCCCCACGCAGGTCCGCACGCATTTTACCGTATCGTTGCCAAAAAGCCTTAGAATCCGCAGAGCCTGTTTATTCAACGCCTCCATGGAGCGCAGGAGGGGCGTTTTCTTATCCAGCGCCTCCCCGCCGTAGGAGCAGAAAGCGGTGGGAATGCACAGGGTTTTCCCTTTGATAAACGCGTAGGAGGTAGGATCCCAAGCGGTATAGCCTCTAGCCTCAAAGGTAGCCCGCAGGCCCCCGGAGGGAAAAGAAGAGGCGTCCGGCTCTCCCTTGATCAATTCTTTTCCGGAAAACTCCATGATCACGCCGCCGTCGGGAGAAGGGGAAATAAAGCTGTCGTGCTTCTCCGCCGTAACTCCCGTCAAGGGCTGAAACCAATGGGTATAATGAGTGGCGCCGTGGGCTGCCGCCCAATCCTTCATTGCGGCCGCAACCGCGTTCGCCACGCTGATGTCCAGCTTTGCCCCTTCGTCGATGGTTTTCCTGAGAGACTGGTACACCTTGGCTGAGAGACTGGCTTTCATCACCCTGTCGTCAAACACCATACACCCGAAATAATCCGATACTTTTTCCATAATATACACTCCTTTTCCTCGTTGAAACAGATTCCCTGCTTTGATTTCCTATGGCGGCATATGCCGTTGGTATCCTATGCCATTACTACTACATACCACGCAAAAAAGACAAAGACGCCTTGGAGACGCCCTTGCCTTTACACTCTGCATTATGCACCCATTTGAAGGATTTGTCAAGTACTGATTTTCATGTAATATAATTCCACCCGCCCACGGAAATTTTCAAGGTAAGCGCAACATTCTGTTGCACTTACTCCGAAAAATCACTATGTTGCAGTTAGTCTGACAGATTTTATGCCCTAAAAATAGAAAGCTCCAAATATTTTACCCTTGACATCATAGGGAATCGGGTATATAGTTCTTATGTGAGAACAAAGGCGTTCATTTCAGTACAAACCGATACAGATTTGTACTAAATTTGACGCCTTTATTTTTCCATAATTATCCCGGCATTTTCTCCTGCTCAGAAGCATTTGTCAAGAGACAGAAAATCAAGAGCTGGAATAAAACCACGGGGTTTTAATTAAACTTCCCCAAGTCATGTCCGAAAATCCATTTTGACATCCGCATTCCTCATTCTGTGAAAGCAATGCCAAAACGCGGTTTTCGTCACGGCAGAATAACCAGAGCAGGACAGGACTTTCAGAAAGGCATGGTAATTCCTATGAAATATACCCAGCAAGAGGTTCTGCAATATGTCAACGAAGAAGATGTGAAGTTTATCCGCCTTGCCTTCTGCGACGTATTCGGCAGGCAGAAAAATATCTCCATTATGCCCCATGAGCTTCCCCGGGCCTTTGAAACGGGCATTGCGTTCGACGCCTCTTCGGTGGCCGGATTCGGGGACGAGACCCATTCCGACCTGCTGCTCCGCCCGGAACCGGAGACGTTAATGCTGCTCCCATGGCGGCCCGAGCACGGCAAAGTGGTGCGCATGTTCTCCGGCGTCACCTATTCCGACGGCAGGCCCTTTGAATGCGACACCAGAGCATTGCTGAAAAATGCCGCTGCGGAAGCGGAAAAGGCGGGATATCGTTTTGCCTTCGGCGCGGAACAGGAGTTCTATCTGTTTCAGCTGGACGAACATGGAAAGGCGACAAAAATTCCCTACGACGAGGCCGGTTATATGGACATTGCCCCGGAGGACAGAGGAGAAAATATCCGCCGGGAAATCTGTCTGACCTTGGAGCAGATGGGCATACAGCCCGAGCGGTCCCATCACGAGGAGGGGCCCGGCCAGAACGAAATTGATTTTCGGTATTCGGATCCCGTCACCGCCGCGGACAATGCCATGACCTTCCGGACCGTGGCCAAAACCGTCGCTTACCGAAACGGGCTTACGGCGGATTTTGGCCCCTGCCCCCTGCCCTACAAGCCGGGGAACGGCTTCCACATCAACGTCTCCGTAAAAGCGGCTGACAATTCACAGCATATTGATTATATTTATCCCATGATAGCGGGCATTCTCGAGACGGTGGATCAGATGACCTTATTTTTGAATCCGGATAAAAGCTCTTACCAGCGTTTTGGCAGCCACAAGGCCCCGAAATATATTTCATGGTCCAGCGAAAACCGTTCCCAGCTTGTCAGAATTCCCGCCGCCCAAGGAGAATATCGCCGCGCGGAGCTTCGCTCCCCCGACCCGGCGGCCAATCCCTACCTTGCGTTTGCCCTGATTCTGTACGCGGGCTTATATGGCATAGAAAACAAGTTAAAGCTCCCGGAGGCGGCGGATTTTAATCTATATAAAGCGGACGCGTCGGTTCTGGCAGAATACCGCCAGCTGCCCGCGGATCTGAAAAAAGCCCGCCAGACCGCTTTAAAAAGCGCTTTCATCAAGGAGCGCATCCCCGAAGCCATACTTGATATCTACTGCAGCATGCCATTGTAAACACATGCGGTTTATCAGCCATGCCAAAACCGCGGCCCCTGAAAAACAGCGGTCCCTGTAGTTTGTCAAACTGCTGCCGGCCGCCCTGCGGCACATACATACAGGAAAGACTTTGTACATCGTCTCGGCATAACCTGCCCACAAAAGCGTGCAGAAATGAGGATTGAAAATGAATTTGGAAGAACGAGTATACAGCGTTCTTGTCGTTTCGGCGTCAGAGAACTTTAACTTGGCGTTATCACCCCTGCTTCCTGAATCCGCCTTCTCTCCCGTCCATACGGTTTCCAGCGTAGGCGCCGCCCAGAGAATGTCCGCGGAACAGGGCTTTGATTTTATTATTATCAACTCCCCTCTGCCGGATGACGCAGGCATACGCTTTGCCATCGACGCCTGTACCGGAAAGGGGACGGTTGTGTTACTGCTTGTAAAATCAGATACTTATATAGGAATTTCCGACAAAGTGGTGGGCCATGGGGTTTTCACCCTGTCCAAGCCCACCACAAAGCAGACCTTGACGCAGGCGCTGAGCTGGATGTCCAGCACAAGGGAGCGCCTGCGCAGAATTGAGAAAAAAACCTTATCCATCGAGGAAAAAATGGAGGAAATCCGGCTTGTGAACCGTGCCAAATGGCTGCTCATCAACGAGCTGAAAATGGATGAGCCCCACGCCCACCACTACATCGAAAAACAGGCAATGGATCTATGCATCACCAAACGCAAAGCCGCCGAGAACATCATCAACACCTATTCATAATCCTCGATTCTCCACTCATCCTTCCAGTCAATCAATACCATCCCATGGGGATATTTCTCGCAGGGTTCTACAAAGCGCAGAGGAAGCCATACATAATCCGCAAGGGAGGTGTTGGCGCGGGAATCCCCGGGATGATCCTTTTTCAGCTCCGCCAGCTTGTCTTTCTCCGCATTTGGATCAAACATCATGTCAAAAAGCTTCTCATAGCGTTCATAGGGGACGTCCATGTAGTTCGGCTGCCACCGATCCCCGCAGGCGATGTACAAATCCTTTTTTCCCGGCACCTTGAACACGGAGGAAATCTGGGAATGGAAGGAGGTATTGCTTGGGTCGCCGGGGTGAGGATTTCCCAGCACCGTATAGGGGCCGTGCCATGTATCCGCGGCCGCCGCCTCCGTGGGATTGGGCATATAGCCCGTGGTGCCGCTGGTCAGCAGGTAATGCCTGTAATTTCGCACAAAGTGGGCTGTGGCCTCCCGGACATAGGGCGGGTGGGTATGGGGAAAATGGGTGCTGTAATACCCCGTCACATCCGTATAATCCTCATTCAAATCCGCGCAGATGGTCTCGGAATGCACCCTCTCAAAATAATAATACGCCTTGCCGTCCGGCGCCACGGCCAAATCAAAGTCTCCCGCGGACATATTCAGGGGCCGCAGGCCCTCCTTCACCTTCGTATAAGGGCCCAGAAAATGATCCGCCGTCAGTATGGTCTCCGTCTGTTCCTTGTTTCTCTGCATGATTTTCAGCCATGCCACATACTTTTTCGTTCGCGTGTTATATATGATATGGGGCCTGTCCATCATGGACGCCGGGTGCAGGGAAGAGGTCTCGTCTTCCGGCTCCGGAGGGATGATCAGCCCCTTATCCTCCCAGTTGTATAGGTCTTTGGAGGCATAGGCCCTGACCCCCCAATGCCAGATGCCGTTCTTCCCATCGGTTTTTTCTTTGTTTTCGCCGTAAAAATAATAAGTGCCGTCCACCGCAATCACGGAGCCCCCATGGGCCTGAATCCGCTTTCCGTCCGTATCCAGCCATACTTGGCCGGGTCTGATACTGTTATATGCCATATTTTTTCTCCATTTGCAAAAGCGTCCCTGTGGGCCTAAAAATATTTTTTCATCCAAATATGAGGGACGCCCTCCTCGTCATCCGCATCGCCAAATTCCGTAAATCCTGATTTTTGATAAAATGCCGCCGCCCTGCACTGCGCATGTAAAGCGGCGCATCTGCCCCCGCTCTGCCGAATATATCTCTCCGCTTCCTGCAGCATGGCGGAGCCTGTGTTCCTGCCGCGATATTCCTTGATAACAGCCAGCCTTCCAATGATGTGCATATTCCTTGCGGCATCCCAAAATACGCGGCAGGCGGCAGCGGGCCTTTCCTCCTCGTCAAACATTACAATATGCGCCGCCGTTTTATCGATATCGTCAAACTCATCGCGAAAGCCCTGTTCCTCCACAAACACCTTCTGTCTGATTTCTTTTGCGCAGTCCGGAATCCCTTCATATGTTCTTATTTTCACGCTAAATCTATCCTTTCACACTTCCCAATCCATGAAAAACGGCGCTCTTGCGTTCTTCGGTGCGAAACTTTAGAATTTCTTAGTCCGCGTCTAAAGAGTGGGGTTACACACCCTCCTATGCGGGCTTAGAAATTCTCCTCAAACTTCGATTGATACCTTCCCCATTCGCCCTTCACAGCCCTGTTTCGTGAAAGGAATGGCTGCCATAAGCGCATTCGTCAGTCATTCCTTCCGGACACTTCGGGGCGGATACTGTTTTATCATTCCGGTACCCATAGGCTGGAACCTTTGGGCTTGTTCGTTTGGGTCTCTCAGGCTGGAACTCTTTGGGCTTGTTTATTCCGGTTTTGCTTTGTTACTTTAAGTTTCTTATCTCGCAGACGCTCCGCCGCTTCCCTGACCGGAGGCGTTCTCAGCGCTGCTTTTTGCAGTCAGGGTAGGGAAGGCGTTCCTGCGAGGATGCCGTGGCACGAGTCAGCTGCAGCACTACCTCGCTGAAATAACGGGGATCCACCTGCCCCAGCTTGTGCCGGACGGGCCGGTAATAATTCCCCACCTTCTCCGTCACTCCCGGCTGGTAGAAATAGGCCTCATAGACCACCATGGTCTCGTTTTCGCCGCCCACCCATGTTCCGGAAAATGCAAGCTCCACGCCTCTGTTCTGGTCATATCGGTAAAAGGTGTCGTAACAGCCCCCGTCCCCCACCTCGCCTCTGTACCAGCCCATATCCTGAAGCTTTCCGAACAGAGACAGTCCATTTAAGGATACGCCGCCGAAGCGAGTCAGCTCCGTCGCCTCCTTTTCCTCCTCCGTCACTCGGTATACAGGGCGTTCCAGCTGTTCGATGGGCTGGGTAATCTCATAATCGGCCAGCTGTTCCTTCCATGCCGCCAATGCATCCTCCGAAAGCTCAATCGGGTGTACAAGGCCGATGTATCGGCCTCGGCCGATAACCTGCCCTTGGCCGTCGGTCTGTCCATAACCGTCAACCTGTCCGTGACCGTCGGTCTGTCCATAACCGTCAACCTGTCCGTGACCGTCGGTCTGTCCATTGCCGTCAACCTGTCCGTGACCGTCAATTTGTCCATAGCCGTCAACCTGTCCGTGGCCGTCGGTCTGTCCATTGCCATCAATCTGTCCATTGCCGTCCACCTGTCCATGGCCGTCGGTCTGTCCGTAACCGTCAACCTGTCCGTAGCCGTCAACCTGTCCATGACCGTCAATTTGTCCATAGCCGTCAACCTGTCCGTGGCCGTCGGTCTGTCCATTGCCGTCCACCTGTCCGTAACCGTCAACCTGCTCGTCTCCAATCGCTTGGCCGCTGGCCGCTGCTTGGATATCGGCCCGTTTTATCCCTTCGGCGCAGTACTGAGTGCCGGCCTGACTCCCGCCAGCACTCTCCGCCTTGGGCAGCTCATACTCTTCCCCGTCCGAAGTGTTAAAGGTGCCGTCTTCCATGTAGCGGAAGGTATCCTTCAAAACGCCGTCTTCATACACGCCCCAGACCAGCCCCATGGCGAACTGGTGCATCACCGGGTTCTTCACAAACAGCGCCTGCCATTTCTCCGTATCCCACTGGCGGTTGATGCGAAGGGCCTGCTCCAAACGCGTCTTCTGATTCCCCACCACGGTTTTCAGCTGTTTCTTCAATAATTTCCAAGCCTCGTTCGCCTCCTTGGACAGCTCCGGATCGTCCGTTTTGCCGGGGGCGGGCAGATTCTTTAATTCTTTTCCATTGCCGTCATAGACCTCGAGAGTCAGATTGGAGGTCAGAAGCACCTTAAACTGCCGCTTTCCATAGTCAAATATCCTCTCCATCCCCTCGTCGAAGCCCAGATTGGGCACAATCCGATCCTCCAAATCCTCTCTGGAAATTCCCAGCTGTTCGGCGGCATAATCCAGCGCCTCCGCGGCGGCGGACTTCACCTGACGGAATTTGAATTTTCTGGCAATCTGATCCACCTGCAGCAGGGCTGTGGAGGTGCCGTTTAACGCCAGCGCCTTCACCGCCTCCGCCGCCATGGCGCCTCTGGAATTCTTTGCCCACTCCTGAATCTGGGAATACAGCAGGGGCACCATGGCCTCGCCGCCGTAAATGGAGGACGCGTAAAGCACCCATTTCTTTTTCGCCTGCGCGCCGTCCTCCATCCAGCGCCCGTATACCTCCCGTATGTAGGCCCCCAGCTCCTCCGGCCGAAGTCCTGCTGCCAGCCGCCCGGCCTCCTTGTTGACGCCCAGCTTCTCCATATCCGCATAACAGACCAGAAAGGCCGCCATATAATCCTCCGAGGCCTCTTCCCCGTCCGTCTTATGCACCTTGCTCAAGGTCTCCGGCGACAGCCATGTGAGTTTCCGCTTCCTGCCGCCCATCAGGCTCTCCTTGACAATCTCCTCCAAGGTCGGCTCCTTGGCCCCCGAACCGCCAGCCGACTGACCGTCTGCCTGACCTTCGCCTTCCGCCGCCTCCTTCGGGAACAGAAGCTCCTGAATGATGGTCTTTAATTTCTTCGTTTTTTCCGCCGCCAGCGCCTGCTCCAAGACCTGCCGATACTGCTCCACGCCCCAGACCTTCAGCACCTCCACCGCCATCTCCCGGCAGCTCCCTTTGGGGGACTTGAGCATTTCCAAGATATCCTTTTCCCATTCCGGATGCTTTGTGTAAATGGTCCAAAGATATCCCCGTACCTGCTTGGCGCTCTCGGAGGCACAGCCAAGCAGAACATCCTTGAACTCCTCCCACCGCAGCCCCATGACGCGGATGGCCATAATGCGCGATTCCATATAACCGTCCTTCGAGGCGTCCACCCATTCCTGATACCAGTCCTTCCGGTTTTTCGCCAGCATCCTCATGCAGAGCAGGACGGCAGTGGGCTCTGCGCCGTTGTACTCATATTCGCCGGGATACATGGTTCCAAAGAAATCAATCTGATACCGGGCCGGAACCTTTTCCTCCTCCAAAAGCCGGGCTATGCCCTCCATCTGGCGCTCGTCCAGATATTTCGCGTTGTTGCGCCACGCCTCTTTCAGCTCCGGGCCGTCCTCCACCCAATACTGCCTGAAATAATCCTTTGACAGACATAAGACTTCCAATACCAGCGCCCGGCGGTAGAGCTGTTTCTCCCCATAGTCCAGATAATGGTGGATGCGGGTGTATTTCTGTGAGTCAAAAAGATACAGTCCCCGCCACTCCCCCACATAGGGCAGAATCTCCTCAAGCTCCGCCTCCCCCAGCAGATAGCTGAGGGCCTTGTCCTTTCCTGCCGTCAGCTTTCTCACATCCTGTTCGGCGGCGATTCTGCGGTAATCCTCCGCGTATTTCTTTCCTTCCTCCTCATATAATTGGGGATTTCCGGTCTTTACCTGCGCCAGCAGATAGCCGTAATCCTCCGTGGGAATCTTTTTGATGACCTCCGCAATAACCTTCGGCGCCTTTACCGCCATCCGCTCCACAATTTCCTTCTCCCTCCGCAGAACGGCCCAGCGGATGTAGGTCTCGTCGGGAATCCACAGAACCTCCTCCAAGGCCCTGATATGCCCCTGAAACCATGCCTCCCCCATTCTCTGGCAGGCGTCCATGGGGAGGCTGGGAATCGCGTCCGATTCCACTGCCGCCGCCAGACGGATCATGGACACAAACCGGTTGGAATGCTCCACCGCCAGAAAAGCCAGCATGGGAAGGAATACCGTCTTAAAATCATTCCGTTTCCTTCCCGACAAAATGGCCCTTATCTCAAAGGGGAATTCCTCTCCGGGGTCGGACTCCCTGACAAAAGCCTTCAGCTTGTCCACGTCCTCCTCTCCCGGCTCGTCCGCCTCCGTAAAAAGGCCGTCGATATTATTCATCAGCCGCTGTTCCAGATAATCCTGCATTTCTTCTATGCGCTCCGGGCTTCCTTCCGCCCTCCCATCTTCCTCCACGGGCATGCAAAGCCTGCTCCCGGCCCCCTTCTTGGGCTTCACGCAGTGCAGGTACAGCGCGCTCAAAAGCATCTGGGTATTGCAGGAACCCTCATGATAGCACATCTCTATCATCTTGGGGAACACCTCCGGATCCTTCTTTCCCAGCTCAATCAGCGGCCGGAGCTCTTCTTCCCGCATTAATCCGGTGCTCCACGCGATCCTGTCCGCATAAATAGCCCCGATCTGCAGGTCGGACAGGCTTTTCTTCATCTTCATATATACAAAATCACTGCGTCCGTAGCGCGTCAGAACCACCCGGGCGGTGACGCCTCCCACCTGAGCGGCAAATTTGATCAAGCGGCCCGCAAGGGCCTCCTCTCTTTTCTCGAAATAAGTCACCAGATCATACAGGGGCTGTCTCGATTTCCCCGGAATATCATAGAACCTCTGATGCTCCACCCGTTCTAACAGCTCCGGCTTCTCCGGCTCGGACATATCCAGATACTCCTCCGCCAGCTCCCGGTTGCTCTGGGTAAGCTCCATAAGATCCAGAGCTTCCTTCAGCTTCCGGTTTTCCCTGTCCCCTCCAAGCATATTTCCATCCACCATCATGGCTGCATTCCACCTGCTTTCCTTTTCATTTTGTATTTCCATACTACCATAAGAGCCCTGATTTTACAAGTCCATCCAAGGCTTAGGATTCTCCCTGTAGCGCTTTGTCCTGTTCGTCTGACGAATCAGTTTTTCCGTATTTCATCCAGATACAGCTGCACTCTGTTGGCGACGACTTCGCTTACCTGCTCCGCGCTCCTGCTTCCGTTGAAATAGTTCTCCGACTCCTCTAAGATAACGTCAAGTATGGGCGCGGTGCGAATAGGACAGGCCTTCGCCTCCTCCAGCTCTTTTTTATATTCCGCAATTTTCTCCTCCGTCAGATCCTCTTCCCCATAAGTCTCCACATAAGTCGTTTTATCCCGCTGGGTCATGATTACATGTATCTTATTTCCGTCGGCCACACTCTCCCTCTGCCTCTCCAGCCACTGTTCAAACGCCCTTCTGTTCACCGGAAGACCGGACTGACCCTGAGCCTCCTCCCCCAGCAGGAAACGCAGAAATTCCCACGCCCCCTCCTTGTTGGCGGAATTAGAATTGACCGCCATGGTCCACTGGGAGGAGACCTCCCCATGGCATCCGTCGTCAAACATGACGCCCGAAGTCACCTTTCCGCCGCTCTCCTGCTCCGCAGAGCCCTCATAATTATAAATACGGCCAAAATTTCTGTATCCCCCTAGGGCGGGAAGCTGCCCCTTCCTTTCGTCGTCCCCGTACCGTTTCGCCGCTTCCAGCATTTTGGCAAACAGCTCCCCGCCAAAATCACAGCGGCCCCGTTCCCAGTCCACCATACCCCAGAGAGTATCCGTTCCCTTGAAAAACAGCTCCAAAAGCTCTCCGGAATCTCTTCCGGACAGGTACACAGCCTTTCCCTCCCAAGAAAGCAGCGCGTCCGCCAGCGTCTCCATGTCCGGCTCCTCCCGTCCTCCCAGCACTGTCTCGTCCAGCCAGTATCCGGTAACATTCAGCTTCGGATTGACGCCGTATATATGCCCGCCCTCCCGCCATGTGCCGAAAACGGCGGGAAAATAATCCTCCTCCCGAACGCCGCTCTCTTCCATATACGGGGTTAGATCCTCGAAAACCCCTTTTTCCAGCATCCCGGCGATATAGTCCTCCATAAAGCCCGCCTGTATGATGTCCGGCCCTTTTCCGGATGCAAGCTGGATGCTGGTCAGCCTTGCGAAGTCCTCCACATCATTGCCCTTCCCGCAGTCCTCCATAATCACATGGTAATCGCCGCTCTGTCTGTTAAAGTCGGAAACAATCCCCGCAATCCAGCCGTCCGTAACAAAGCTTCCGCGCATAACAATGGGGATTTTTTCTACTTTTGCCATTCGGAGCCTCTCCAAAATCCCTTCGGCTCTGCGGGCGGAATCAATCCACAGGATTTCCACGCTTCCGTCCTCCAGCACCCTGAAATCCTGAAGGGACATTCCGGCATGATTTACAATATAAGTGGTTCCCGTAAAAGACAAAAGGCAGTCCGACGTCCCTTCCGCCGGGTTCAGTTCCACAATTTCCCTGTCGGTGCGGGGATCGTCATTGAACACGGCCAGCGCCGCTCCCGCCGCCCCCAGATACTGCTCTCCGAAAAGAGGGCTGAGCATTCCCACCCTGTCGGCCGCCCGGAAGCTTCCCTCGGCAGTGTCAAGCTCCGCCAGCGTTCTGGTCTGCTCCGCCGCATTCTTCAGAATCAGGAAACACCTGCCGTCGGACATCTGGCGGAAATCCTCCACGGAAATGCCTCGGTCCAAAGTCTTTTCATACAAAATTTCCCCGGAAGCGGAAATTTTCGCGAAAGCAGCCTCCTTTTTATCCTCGTCGTCAACGTCGTCAGGATGACTGATTGAATAATTGGCGTCATGCCAGCAGTAGAAATCACCCTCCCTGCCGATATACCACCGCCAGCCGTAAAACCCGTCAAAAATAGTGCAGCCCGTAGGCACGCCCTCCAGCAGAAGCTCACGGCTTCCGTCCTTCCGATACAGATAGATATCCGATTGAGCGGAACGCGCCTCCGCCCAGAGCAGCACCGGTTCATCCGAATCATACTGCGTGCCGAGAGAAAATTTTGCGCTTCCCGTCTGTTTCAGGGCTATTCCCGGATAGGGGTCCCCCATGTCCAGTTGAAAAATCTCCTCCGATTCCTGAACGATATCATAATACTCCGTCCTCTCGGTAATTGCGGTTAAATCGTCCATGCCGGCCTGCACGCCCCTCCATGTTCCTTCTCTGCTTTCCCCGTCCGCGCAGCCAGCCAAAAGAATACCGCACAGGAGCAGTATGGGCCGAAAACGTATATTTTTCATAAAAGCATTCCTTTCCTGCATTTGCACATACATTTTTATATTCAAAAAGGGGCGATCAAAGATCTCCCCCTCTCACGCTTCCGATAACAAAGCCAAAGTCCCCGCCGCATCACCAAGCCAATTACAAACCGGCATAAAACATGGTTTTATGTCAATATAGATGCCGCCGCAAAGTCAATCATTTGACTTGTCCCATGCACGCAGGATTCAATCATACAGTCTGTCAATCTTCATTTACCGAAATATTAATCCACTCTTATTACTCGTACATAAGGACAGTCAGGTGTTGTACATTCGGCTTCCAAATATTCTACTCCATCTTCTGTTCTTGATGTATAGCATCCCCATTCATGCTCTCCAATTTTTTCATACCGCAGCTCCAAATCTTCCCAATATTGATAACCGCAGTCGGCACATATATAAGAAGGACCACAATCTCCATAGTGTCCGTCCTCCTCAAAATAATATGTCTTCACACCATAAAATGCTTCAAATATTTTATGACTACAGGCCGCCGCCTTCACAGAAAACATATGAATGGAAACCATGCCCATAAATGCCAAACAGCATATTCCCGCTTTTATTACTCTTTTCATTTTCATAAAAATCCCCCTTCCTTTTTCAACCTCTGAGCCAACTGTACTGATTTCCCTTTTTATTATCGAAGAATATCGGAAACAGCGCAATTTCATATTTCCACACGCCATTCACATTAATATTATAATTTATTAATAAAAATTCGTCAACATATAGTTTCCTTTTTTCATCATATAACGTAACAGTTCTGCCTTCGACCGAACTGCTGCCATATCACAGCAATGCTTCCCTGTACCATTTTTGTCCTGCCGCCAAAGCCATCCGCCGCCGCGGAACCTGATTGACAAAGAACGCCGATAACGATATACTGAAAAAGGGAAATATTGTAAATATCAAATCCCCCCAATAAAAATAAGGAGGCTGCAAATTTGAAATCAAAAATTCTTTCAGCAGCGTTAGCGCTGCTCCTGTGTGCTTCTTCCCTGCCAATGACGGCATACGCATCACAGGAAATCCCTTTGACACAAAAAGCTGTTCCTGTGGAAGAATCCACATCCCAACTCATTCCCTGCGACAGTACGGTTCCTTCCCCACAGGAGGTCTACGAGTCCATGATTGCCCTGAGCGAACAGGACGCCTATAAGGAGGGAACGCCTTGGACCAACGATGTGCCTTATTCCAGCGGAAATGAGTATCGTTGGAAGGGCGGCCTCCTCGGCGGACACAATATCGTCGCCGTGGGCTGCGTTGCTTTCGCTTTTATCCTCAGCGACACGGCATTCGGCAATCTGCCCGCAAGGATGTATGAGCCGGGCAGCTTCACTTTTGAAGAGATTAAAGTCGGGGACATCCTGAAGGTAAACAATGACGTCCATACCGTAATCGTCCTTGAAGTGAGCGATGCGGGCGTGGTTCTTGCCGAAGGAAACTACAACAGCAGCGTTCATTGGGGGCGGGCAATGACCAAGGAGGATGTCATGCGTGATACCAGCCATTATATCACCCGCTATCCCGAAGGCTATATTCCGCCTGACGATCCCACTGCCAACGACATTATTGCAGACGGATCTCTTGCCGCGGGACTTACATGGAAACTGACCAAGGCGGGGACGCTGACCGTCTCCGGCAGCGGGGCTATGCCGGATTATAGCAGTGCCGACGAGCAGCCTTGGAAAGATAACAGCGACAAAATCCGGAAGGTTATTCTGGAAGAGGGCGTTACCGGCATCGGTTCCTGCGCCTTCTGGAACTGCGGCGTTCTGAGCACGGAAATCTCTTCCACCGTGACGTCCATTGGAAACAGCGCTTTTCGCGGTTCCTCGATTGTTTCCGTAACCATTCCTTCCGGCGTGAAAACCATAGGCGACAGCGCTTTCCAAGCATGTACGAATCTTAGCTCGGTAACGGTTTCCGAGGGAGTGGCAGTCATCGGCCAGAATGCTTTCAACGCCTGCGGAAGCCTCACGTCCATAGCTCTGCCTGCCAGCATTGAAGAGGTGGGCGCCGCGGCATTTTTTCAATGTCAGAAATTGACAATCGTGTCGTTTGCTCCCGGCAGCAATCAGGTAAAGATGGGCGACAATCTATTTACCCAATGCTACTATTTGATGCGTGTAACATTGCCCAAAAAGATAGACCGCATCAGTAATGGGATGTTCCAAAACTGTCTTGGGCTTGCGGGAGTGGAAATTCCGCAGGGTGCCGAAAGTATCGGAGATTGGGCATTCGCTTCCTGCCAGAGCCTTACCACTCTCATCATTCCCGACAGCGTAAGGACAATCAAAACAGCAGCGTTTTCAGCTTCTTCTCTGAGTGATATATACTATACCGGCACCGAATCGCAGTGGAACAGCATAGGCAAAATAGGCGATACGGCGGCGGCAGTGTCAAAAGTGAATATACATTATAATTACACCCCGGCGCCGGAAGAAACGCCGTCTCCTACGGAAAAACCGGAAGAAACACCCGGGCCTTCTGAGAGTCCGGAGCAGACGCCGACGCCCACCGAGAATCCAGAGCAGACGCCGACGCCCTCCGAGAATCCGGAACAGCCGCCGGTTCCCTCAACGGAACCTACAGCCGCCCCCCCCATTGAAGAAACCCCGGCTCCTCATCCCGAGGGAGACCTTACCTATAGCAATGGCAATTATTACTTCTATGAAAACGGCGAGATGGCTGCTTCCAAGGAAGCCTTTGTCAACGGACAATGGCGCTGGTTCGATGCGGACGGCACCATGGCAGTAGATAAAGATGTATACCTAGCCGACGGCGGCAAATGGGTTCGCTATAACGAGAAGGGGGAAATGATCAAGGGGGAAGACCATCGTTACGGCGGCTGGTACTACTTTGATCCCACCACCGGAGCCATGACAAAGGGGCCTGCAATTCTGGAAGACGGCAGACAGGTATATTATGACGCTGCCACAGGCCAAATGGCAAAGGGAACACAGAACATAAACGGACAGACCTATTATTTTGACGAAGTTGACGGACATTTGGTCAAAGGAGAAAATTCTAAGGTTTGGGTACAGATCGACGGGAAAGATTTCTGGTACGAAGACTGGAAACGTCAAGGCTATGATCCTGCCGACGGTTCTTACCGCGGCAAGGAAATCTATGACCCGACAAGCGACGCATGGTATTGGCTTGACAGCGTGCAGCAGGGAGCAAAAGCCGTAAGCAAGGATGTATACCAAGAGTCTTACAGCGCATATCCCGACCGTGAGGACGGCACCGGCAAATGGGTTCGTTATGATGAAAACGGCCGCATGGTGAAAGGATGGGATAATACGGAAGCCGGAACGTATTATTTCGAGGAGATTACCGGCGCCATGGCCAAAGGCCATGTAACCATTGAGGGCAGAGAGTATTATTTCGACCCCGTAACCGGTATCAGACAGAATTAATCCTACAGAAGCACAGCCCTTTCTGCCGGAAAATAATCCGAAGAAAGGGCTGTGTTTTTCTCCGCAAAATACGGATGCCTCCCTAAGATTCCCCATAAGAACCCGCTCTTACGCTTCCTTCCATTTCTCGCACTGCTTGATCCTCTTTCCGTCGTCCCCCTGTTCCTTATCGTAAGCAAACTGATGAAGCATTTCACAGGGAAATTGGCTGCATCCGCCGCAATGCTCCTGTTCCTTTTCCTCGCAGCAGGACTTCAAGGGGCAGGCGTCCCCCCAGAAGGGCTTTGTGATCTGCAGACAGCCTTTGCAGTTCATCTGTTCCCGATAAGTACATTCACTGCACAAAATTCCACATCTTGATTCAACCATAACATTCTACCTCCATTCTTTTGCAGCAGGAAATCACCCAAAACAGCCCTTCCCTAATTCCTCCCTATAGAATTTCACGGGCCGGAGATTTCTTATATGAATTCCATTACCTGCTTACAGCATAACACACAAAACACGACAACAGTGTGTCGTGTTCCTTCAAAGGATTCCTCTCTTTTTCCGGTTCATTTCTCCTGAGCAACGTCCGTCTCACATTAACTCCCATCTGTCCGCTTTAGCGGACATTCTATTCAGGATTGTGAAACGCACTTTTTCACATTAACTCCCCTACGTCCGCTTTAGCGGACATCCTATTCAGGATTGTGAAACGCACTTTTTCACATTAACTCCCCCTCTGTCCGCTTTAGCGGACATTTGAATCAGGATTGTGAAACGCACTTCAAAATATTTTCAGCCTGCCTCTTTCTATCCTCGCAGAGCTGCCTTGGTTCTAATACCACAACCTTATCCCCGAAGCTCAACACCCACGAGAGCATATGATGATAGTTTGCGAAATCACGCTCCAAAAGAAGCTCCCCGCTCTCCGTTTCCTGACAGCATTCCACACCATATTCTTCAATCAGACGATACTTTTCGCTTTTTTGAAACAATGCCTTTAAGTGAAAGGCGCTTTCCGATAAATAATCCTCAAACCGCAGCGCCCGCGCGGGTATCTCACGGGGCGTAAATTCTTTATCTGACAGGCAAATATCCCACAGTCTGTTCAGCTTAAAGAGCCGATAGTCCTCTCTGTCAAGGCAATAGCCAAGAACGTACCATGACGACCATTTGAATATCAGATGATAAGGTTCGATAGTCCTTATGCCCTCTCCTTTTTCATAATAATACCGAAATGAAATACAGCGTCCTGCCCCCACCGCATTCTTAATCACCTCGATTTTTTCAGTCAAAGGCTTCTGATAATGGGAAGCAAGGTCAATAATGACGGTTTCATCCGGCTGAATTCGGGCGTGCTTTTCCGATAACTTCTCAACCAGACGCGCAAGATACGAAGTCTTCGATACGCTGTCAATGCCTTTCAAACCCGAAAACACGGCCTGCAGCTCGTCGTCGCTCAAAAGGGCTTTTTCCATCTTATAACTGTCGAGAATGGAAATACCGCCACCGCTGCCCTGCATGGTGACAATCGGGACTCCGGCCCTGCATATATCCTCAATGTCCCTGTTAATCGTCCGCCTTGATACCTCAAAACGCTCTGCCAGTTCGGGAGCTGTCACCTTATCCTTCTGCAATAATATCGTTATAATGCCGATCAGACGGTCAATTTTCATATTACCTCCTGCTTAGCCGTATGTGCCGGAAACGGCAGGATATCCTGACTGTCTAAGTCAATATTGGCAGTCCCCATTGTTATTTCCTCAATCGCTCCAGCGCGTCAAACACTCCCGCCAGCGCCCTTTCCCGAGAGGCATAGGTATCTTTGCAGAATTGGTTGTCAACCGCATATTTCCAGATATGCTTTGCTTTCTCAAGGTTGTAGAGCACAATCACATGTCCGTCTATTTTAAGATATTCATTCCCCTTTTTGGAACGGTTCCACTTGCGCTGAAAAAAGCTGATGCGTCTGGCCTGCTTCTTTTTAAATTCCGCCTCTCTCTGCTTTGCCTCCGCAATGTCCCCTTCCATTTTTCCCGCGCAGACGCATCCCACGGACAGACTGCGATAAAGGGGATGCTCCATTTGATGGGCGTAACAGATAATCTGATATCCGCACATTTCACAGATTCCCACAGGCGCTCCCAAATCCTCCACGCCCACACACTTCCAGCCCATATGAGGAACATCCTCCCGTTTCCATAGGTTGGGACTGTTTTCTTTCAGTTTCTTCAGATGAGCAGCCTGATTTTTTTCATTTCCCGAAATTTCCGGAGAATCTATCTGCTCCGCCTGCTCTTGTTCCGGCTCGTAATCCTCGGATTCTTCCCGCTCATACTTCTCGGGGTCTTCCTCCTCCGGTTCATCCCCCCCATACTTCTCGGGGTCTTCCTCCTCCAGTTCATCCCGCCCATACTTTTTGGGGTCTTCCTCCTCCGGTTCATCCCGCCCATTCTTTTTGGGGTCTTCCTCCTCTGGTTCATCCATCCCGTTCTTCTTTGGTCTTTCCGGCTCTGCCAATTTCGGTTCTTCCGGCTCCGCTTCTTCATGAGCCGGCTCTTTAAATTTTAATCCGTCCGGCGGAACCTCTCCGAACCTTTCCAGTGTCCAAATACTCAGCTGCTCTTCCCTTAATTCTTCCGGCATAACGGCACTTGGCGCATCCGTTTCCACAGCGTCGGCAGTCAGCGGTTCTTCCTCCTGCTTCATTTCTACAGAAGTCTCTTTCAAGCTCTCCTTATGGGCTCCCTGATTATTTATATTGTTAAATTGGGACATTTCCTCCGGCAGATTCCTCAATCTCTCGGATTCATTCGCTTTCCGACGGACATCCTCATGTTTCTTCTCAAAATAACTTTCGGAAATATTTCTCGGCTGTTCCAGCTTCTCAAATTTCACAAGATAGCTTCTGCGTTTCTTATCTATGGCTTGAATGATTCCCCTGCCGAATACATGATGCTCCACCCCGTCGCCAATTTTTCTTTCGACCTTCGCAGTCCCTGTCTCAGACTGCATCTCCCGATTCAGCTTCGCCGCGTATTGTCGGCTCTCCTTCCTAAGCTCCTCAGAAATCCGGCCAATCCTGACATAATTCTTCTCCCCGATTTCCTCTAAGAACCGTGAAATCATCTTCTTTATCCCGTTGTCCGACGTCCCCTCGGAATCCATCAGGAAAAGGTGCTTTTCCGCTCTGGTAATCGCCACATAACAGAGCCTGCGCTCTTCCTCCAGCCCCAGCTTCTTCCTTTCCTCAAGAGTTTTCGCAGAGGGAAATACCCCTTCCGTAAAGCCCAGTATGAACACCACAGGGAACTCCAGACCCTTCGAGGAATGTATGGTCATCAATTTAACGGCGTCCTTCCCGTCGCCGCCGTCCTCTCCCGATTGAAGGGCTATCTGCTGTAAAAATCCCTCCAAGCTCATGTTCTCACCGAATTCCCGCTCAAATTCATTGGCAATCCGTTTAAATTCCGCCAGATTATTCAGCCTCTCCTCATCCCCAAGTTCCCGAATATAACTCTCATAGCCGGAATCCTTCGTCACCTCATTCACGATATCAGAAATACGCTTTTTCTTATAACCTGCACGCATATGATTGATAAAACGCACAAAGCTCCCCGCATCGCTGTCTGCAAATTCCCTCGCATCCAGATGAGCCGAAAGCACCGCAAACAAACTCCCGCCTACAGCGGCTTCCTTCACAGCCGCACCATCCGCTCTCACTCCGCCCATGCCAAAGCCGTCCGCCGCCTCTCCATCCGCTCCGTTCAACCCCGTCCCGACTCCTTCGCCTATCCCCGTCCCCGGGAAAAAGTCAAACAAATCGCCCTGCATCATGCTTTCTTGCTGCAGCGGCCCCCGTTCCTTCAGCTCCTCTAGGAAATTCAGCTTTGCACGTCCAAATCTCCTGCGGGGCGTATTGATAACTCTTCTAAACGACACGTCGTCGTCATAGGCAATCAGCTTTAAATATGCCAGAATATCCAGAATTTCCATTCTCTGATAAAAACGGACCCCTCCAAAAATCTCATAGGGAATATTTTTCTCCACCAGCTTTTTCTCCGCAATGCGCGACAGAAAACCGGAACGATACAGAATCGCAAAATCCGAATACCTGAACCCTTCCTTTATGGACAGACGTTTTATTTGTTCGATTACATGATCCATTTCCTCCAAATCATTTCTGGAATGATAATGAACCACCGACGACCCCGCGGGATTTTTTGTAAACAAATCCTTTTTCAGCCGCTGCTCGTTTTTCTCTATCAGGGCGTTTGCACATTGAAGTATCTGGGGCGTGGAACGGTAATTCTGATTCAGGATAATGGTCTTAGTCGGCTCATGGGCCTTATCGAAGTCCACAAGCAGGCTTACGTCGGAGCCCCTCCATTCATAGATGTTTTGGTCCGGATCCCCCACAATCATCATATTCCGATACTTTTCGGACAGTATATCCACCAGACGCATTTCCACGGAAGAACTGTCCTGAAACTCATCCACCATAATATAATTCAGCCTGTCCTGCCATTTTTCACGGATATCGTCAAAGGTTTCCAATACATGGATGGCAAAGGATATCAAATCATGGAAATCCAGCAGATACGCCGCCTTCTGCCTCTGTAAAAATTCTTCTATAATCCGGTCGTCTCTGCTCTTTATCTCGTTCAAAATCTGACAGGGCTCCGGATTGCACATCCTTGTCACATACGCCCCGTCCCTTTTTACCACGCCGATTTTCCTGAGAATGGATTCAAAGCTTGCATAGTCCAGCTTCAGCTCAAATTTCTGATAAATATCTCCGAGAATCGCCTTCTGCTGGCTGTTATCAATAATCTGAAATTGTTTGTTCAAAAATAACTTCTCCGGATTTTCCCGCAGAAGCCGATTGCAGAAGCCATGATAAGTGCATATAAGGCCGGTATCGTTCTCCGCCCCTATCAGTCCCCGTATCCTCTTTTTCATTTCTCCGGCGGCTTTATTGGTAAAGGTGACGCATAAAATATTGGCGGAATCAATCCCGTAATCCTGCACCAAATAGGCGTAACGGCTCACAAGCAGCTTTGTCTTTCCGCTTCCCGCGCCGGCAATCACCCTTACATACCCCTCTGTTTCAAGTACCGCTTCCCTCTGTCTTTCATTGAGGTTTTCCAATAAATCCGCCATAAAAATCTTCCTTAGTTTATACTGTTCCACCGTTGGCTTTCGGTTCCATCCCCATGGATACTATTTCTTTTTCCGCCTGTATCCGTCGGACAATACTTCAGCCTAATCCAATGAATTATGTTTTCAATATTTCTGTCAACGCTCGTTATCGGGCTTTCCCGCGTTCATGTCAGTATAACAGTCCAGCAGCCCCACCGTCTCGTTTGCAGGGCGGCCGTACATATTACAGCATTTATGTGAGACGTCTCCGCCGCCGCTTTTCCCGGCGTCCATCTCCACGCTCATCCGTACCACGCCCATCTGGGTTTCCGCGTCCAGATGCCGCAGAATATCCTCGATCATTTTCTCCTGATTCATGTAGACCGGCTCCTTTTTTACCAGCTTTGCTCGTTTCTGTTCCGAAACTGTATTTCATCTTCAGTCCCCATATATGAAAATTTGTTCCGGCTTGTTATACAACAGGAACCGCTTCGCGAACCCTGTTGTCATGGATTATACTACAGGAACCGCTTCGCGAATCCTGTCACTGCCCGCACAGCTCCTCATTGCCGTACAGCTCCAGCCCTCCGTCCAAGACAGCCTTTTCGGCGGCGGCGCCGTCCGACGCCTTCACAACCATCGCCTTGCGATCCCCTGACACAAGCGCATACATATACTCGATATTTAAACCTTTCGCCGACAGAATATGCGTCAGCTTATACAATTCTCCCGCCCGATCCTCCAGCCGGACAGCTAAAACATCCGTCAATCTGGCGGAAAATCCCTTCTCCTGCAAAGCCGTTTTGGCCAGCTCCGGATTCGACACCACCATGCGGAGCATTCCGTATTCCGTGGTGTCCGCCATGCTCAGGGACAAGATATTGATTCCCTCCTGTTTGAGCACCTCCGTCGCCTGTTCCAGCCTGCCCTCGCGATTTTCCATAAATACCGATATCTGTTTTACAAACATAACCTTCCCTCGCTTTCCGTTTCCGCCATCCTATCCGTCTGTTTCCCATTAAGGCTTCCATCCGCCTGTTTCCCAGCCGCCGCTTCTAATCAAATTTCCGCTTGTCAATCACATGCACCGATTTACCCATGCTGCGCTCCAAAGACTTAGGCTCCACCAGCTTCACCTTCACCGCCAGCCCGATGGCCTGCTGAATGACATGCTCAATCTTTCTGGTGAGGTTTTCCAGCTCCCTGATTTCGTCGGAGAAGAAATGCTCCTCCACCTCCACCTGTATCTCCAAAGTGTCCAGATTGTTCACCCGATCCACAATCATCAGATAATGAGAAGTGGTGCCGCCCATTTCCAGAAGCGCCGCCTCCACCTGAGACGGAAATACATTGACGCCCCGGATAATCAGCATATCGTCGCTTCTGCCCGTAAACCTTGCGATTCTGGCCGTGGTTCTGCCGCACTGGCAGGGAGTGTGGTCAATGCTGGTCAAATCCTTGGTGCGATAGCGGATCAGCGGGATTCCCTCCTTGGTAAGCGTGGAAATCACCAGCTCCCCTACGACGCCGTCCGCCACGGGCTGGAAGGTTTCCCGATCCACAATCTCCGGCAGGAAATAATCCTCATGGACATGAAGGCCCTTGTGGAACTGGCAGTCCGTGGCGACCCCCGGCCCCATGATTTCGCTGAGTCCATAGATATCATGGGCGTGAATCCCCAATTTTTCCTCAATCTTATCCCGCATCTTCTCCGTCCAAGGCTCCGCCCCGTTTAACGAGGCCTTTAGCTTAATCTTGTCCTTAAGCCCCATTTCTTCAATAACTTCCGCAATATGCATCAAATAAGAAGGCGTACACAATATTCCTGTGACCCCAAAATCCACCATCATATTGACCAGCTTTTTGGTATTTCCCGTGGACATGGGCACCACCGTGGCCCCCATTTTCTCCGCGCCGTAATGGCCGCCCAGTCCCCCGGTAAACAATCCGTAGCCATAGGCCACCTGAATGATATCCTCACGCCCCAGACCAGCCATGGTGATACAGCGCGCCACGCACTCGCTCCACATATCGATATCCCTTCTGGTATAGCCCACCACCGTGGCTTTCCCCGTAGTCCCGCTGGAAGCATGAATCCGCACAATCTGGGAGTTAGGAACGGCAAACATCCCGAAGGGATAGGTATCCCGCAAATCGTCCTTGGTGGTGAAGGGGAGCTTTGTCAAATCCTCCAATCCCCGGATATCCCCCGGCTCCAATCCCACCGCCTGCATCTTCTTCCGGTAGAACTCCACATTGTGGTATACCCTGTCCACCAGCTTTACCAGCCTCGCTCCCTGCAGGCTGCTCATCTCATCCCTGCTCATACATTCCTTTGTCTCATTCCAAATCATGCTGTCCTCCTGTTTTCGGCTCTGATTCCGCTGTTTTCAGCTCTTACTCCGCTGTTTCCGGCTCTGCCCGAGCCGTTTTCGTTCCGGCTCGTTCATCAAGCTTAAAAATATTCTTCCTTTGTTCCGAATCCGTCATTGCAGGAACAATCCCTCTCTGTCTTCCAACTACCGCATAAAAGGTTCCTGCATATGCCCAAGATCCATAAGGCCCAATTCCTGCATCTTTTGATACAATGCAGGCAGATGATTTTTTTCAAACACCGTTTCTTCTTTCCCTTCTCACATAAAGCTCCGCCCTATAGCTCCAAGGCAGCGTATCCCTGCGCTCACCCTGCGCGCCGCCCCCATCGGATGCAGCGCGCCATGACATCACAGAAGATACCCCGCCTCGAACGCCTTACGGTTTATCTCCACAGTCTTAGGCGGCACGGTTTCCTCAATCACCTTCAGCCAGTCCTCCCTGTCAAATCCCACATAACGGGCCGCCGCCCCTAAGACCACCACATTGAACGACTTTGGCGCCCCTAACTCCTTGGCCGTCTTCATGGCCTCCACCACGACGGTCTTTCTGACGGCGCGGAGGGCGTCCAGCACCCCTTCGGGATACTTCGCCGCCCCCGTCACCACGGTAATGGGGTCGATCCGCCAGTCATTGACGATTGCCACCCCGTCTTTTTTCAGGAAATGCAGGTACCTGAGCGCCTCCAGCTTCTCAAACGCAATCAGCACATCCGCCCGCCCCTCTTCCACAATGGGCTCCGCCACCTGATCCCCGTACCGCACAAAAGTCACCACGCTGCCGCCCCTCTGGGCCATGCCGTGAACCTCCGACAGCTTCACGTCATATCCTGTCCGAATGGCCAGATTCCCCAGAATCCGGCTGGTCAAAAGCGTTCCCTGTCCGCCAACGCCCACAATCATAATATTCTTCACGCTCATGTCCTGTCCGCCTTTCTGGTCTCGATGGCCCCAAATCTGCACAGCTTCTCGCATAATCCGCACCCGTTGCACATGGTCTCGTCAATGGACACTGTCCCGTCCTCGTTTTTCGTCAGGGCAGGGCAGCCCGGACGCAGGCAGGCGCCGCACTTTTTACACTTTTCCGGAATGGGAACGCATTTATTCGGGAATGTCACCCCTTTGAGCAGCACGCAGGGCGCCTTGGTGATAATGACCGACACCGCGTCCCTTGCGGTTTCCCGCCGCAGCGCCTCCTCAAGACCATCCAAATCATAGGCGCTGATCTCATACACATGCTCGATGCCCAGACTGCGGCACAGAGCGGCGATATTGATGGCCGGAACCACCTCCCCCTTCAAGGTCTTCCCCGTGGCCGCATGGTCTTGATGCCCCGTCATGCCGGTGGTGGAATTGTCCAGAATCACCACCGTTCCCGCGGACTGATTATAGACCATATTCATCAAGGAATTAATCCCCGTATGCAGAAAGGTGGAATCCCCGATGACCGCGGCCCAGTTCCGGATATATTCCCGCCCTCTGGCCTTTTCCATCCCGTGAAGGGTGCTGATGCTGGAGCCCATGCAGATGGTGGTATCCACCACCCCAAGCGGCGCGGCGGCCCCCAGCGTATAACAGCCGATATCTCCCGCCCCATGAATTTTCAGCCGGTTCATCACCGAGTACACGCTGCGGTGGGGACAGCCGGGACATAGAATCGGCGGTCTGGCGGGCACCAGCGCCGGAATTTCCGTCTCATATTTCTGCCCCAATACCCTCTCCCGGATCATATTGGCGCTGTACTCCCCCTGTACCGTGAACAGCTCCTTGCCCACGGCCTTTAGAATCCCCCAAGATTTTACCTGTTCCTCAATCACCGGTTCCAATTCTTCAAATATGTACAGCTGATCCACCTTGGCCGCAAATTCCTCTATCAGCTTTCTCGGAAGAGGATGCACCAGACCCAGCTTCAGCACGCTGGCCTCCGGCATTGCCTCCCTCACATACTGATAGGGAATTCCGCTGGTGATAAATCCCACGGACAAATCCCGATATTCCGCCCGGTTCACCGCCATCTCGCAGGCGTCCTCCCCCAGCCTTTTCATCCGTGCTTCCACCACCAGATGACGCTTTATGGCGTTTGCCGGCATCATCACATATTTGGCGACATTTCGCTCATAGGGAAACGGCTCCCGCTCCGTCCTCTCACCCAGCTCCACGATTCCCTGAGAATGGGAAAGCCTTGTGGTAGACCGCACCATTACCGGCGTGTCATACTGCTCGCTCAAATCAAAAGCAAGCTTCGTAAATTCCTTGGCCTCCGCACTGTCCGACGGCTCCAGAACAGGGATCATGGCCGCTCTGGCAATCATCCGGCTGTCCTGCTCATTCTGGGAGCTGTACATGCCGGGGTCGTCCGCCGCCACTACCACTAAACCGCCGCCGACGCCCGTGTAAGCCGCCGTAAACAGCGGATCCGCCGCCACGTTCACCCCCACGTGCTTCATGCTGCACATGGCCCGGACTCCGGCAATGGACGCGCCGATGGCGGTCTCCGCCGCCACTTTCTCATTGGGCGACCACTCCGCATAGACCTCCTCATATTTGACAATGCTCTCGCTGATTTCCGTACTTGGCGTGCCGGGATAAGCCGCCGACACCTTCACACCCGCTTCATAAGCGCCTCTCGCTATGGCTTCATTGCCAAGCAGTATCTTTTTCACTGACACGTTCCTCCTTTTCCAGTACCGTCTCTTCCCTCCGGCTCCCCGACAGGAGAAGGGTTATTCAGCCGCATAAGCGTCTGAAAACCCTTCCGGGCGTCCAATAGACGCCTTGCGCTTTCATCTCGAGACTGTTTTTCATACGCCTATCGGCGGACTAAGCCCGCCTCTTTCACACGACACTATTGTACATTCATCCTACCAGATGAAATGTGTTTCGTCAAGAAGCCATAAAATGAGATTTTGCATTTTGAGAAAACAGAGTACAAGAAAAAACGAAAGTCCGAAAAAACAACTTTGTGTGAAATGATGTCCGTGCCTCTAAACCTGAAACGGTCTCCGTGACATAAATCTGCACGACATAAGCGGTTCCTCTCCAGCGCGGGAACTTTCTCTGCTCCAAATCTGATACGGCTCCAAGATCAGCGTCAATATGATACCATTTTCAATAAAAGCGTAAATGCCGCCTTCCCCTTATGTTGATCTGCCGCTTCTAAACGGCCCTCCATTTTCTCCGCCGCGGTTCGGGCAATCGCAAAACCTATGCCAAGGCTGCCGCTCCTGTCCATAGAACGGCCTTCCAACAGATAGGGCAGGTCTTTTTCGTCAATCCTGCCGCCATCGTCAGATACAGAAATGGAAACCTGCTTTTTTTCTGCCTTGACTGAAATCGTCACGGTAGTTCTTGCGTGACAAATCGCATCTGCCAGCAGATTTTCCAGAACCTTTCCTAAAAGCTCTTCCTTACCGTAAACCATGATGCTTTGCTCAAAGGGATCTAAAATCAGGGAAATCCCCCGCTGGTGGGCTAAGCCGTTCATCCGGTTAAGACAATCCCTTAACGCTTTCGCTGCCAAAACCGGGCCAAGGGCAGCGTCCTGCCGACCGCTTTCCAACCGTGAGAGGGTACGCATATTATCAACTGCTTCTGTCAGCCGCAGGCTCTTCGCCAAAAGAAGCAGCAGCCATAAGGCCGCAAGAAGCAGCATGAGTAAAAGCAGCCCCATTATCACCCAAAATACAGTAAATATTTCTTCCATAGCAGTTCCTCTCTATATCGTCAAGCAATTTCCCTCCTTTATGAACAAATTGGTTCTAACAAGCGGGCAGCAAAGACAATGTAAAAACCGCACCGCCCCCATCCTGATTTGCCGCCGTCAAACGTCCCCCCATCTTCTCTGCCGCAGAACCGGCGATAGCAAGGCCGATTCCAAAGCTGCCTCCCCTGCCCTTATAGCAGCGTTCAAACACATGAGGCAGGTCTTTTTCGTCGATCCCGCCGCCATCGTCAGATACAGAAATGAGTACCTGCTCTTTTTCTGCTGCGACCGAAATTGTCACAGTGGTCTCTGCGTAACGAATCGCATTTGTAAGCAGATTATCCAGAACCTTTCCTAAAAGCTCTTCTTCTCCCCAAGCCATGATACCCTGCCAAAAAGGAACCATCACTATGGAAATCCCCCTCTGGACGGCCAGTCCATTCAGCCGATCAATACAGTCTTCCGCCGCTTCGGACACCCGGATCGGGCCAAGGACAGCGTCCTCTTGGCTGCTTTCCAGCCGGGAGAGGGCAAGCAGGCTGTTGACTAATTCAGTCAATCTCAGGCTTTCCGTCAAAATAATATGTGCCGCATCCCGAGGCGGCTGAAATACTCCCTGTTCGATTCCCTGTGCGTAACCGCTGATGGACATAAGGGGATTGCGCAGTTCATGGGACACGTTCTGAAAGAAATTCTTCTGGCTCTGGTCGGAGCGCAGGAGCTGAGCCGACATCCTGTTCATGGCAATCCGCAGGTCCTCCAACTCCTTCAGCGAAAATGCAGGCTCAATTTCCGTGAAGCTTCCGCCGCCTATTTGTTCCGATTCCCGGCAGAGCCGGTGCAGGGGCTGGGTGATGCTGCGGACGGCCGCCCAGAGAACGGCGGACACCAGCACAGCGAACACCGATGCGATTGCCAGCACCATGACGGCGGCTTCCCCCACCCAGCCGCCAATCCGGGAAGCAGGGCAGTAGACAATGACATACTGTATACGCTGGGACTGCACAGGAGCCTCATAAATGCTGACAAGATATGTTTCCCCGTCGCTTGTCTTAAGGGCGGCCGTATCATTTGGGGCAATGCCGCCGTTTTGAATATATTTCGTAAATTCCTCCGCCAAGGGCATGACCGCCGTGCGGAGCTGTTCATCCCTTGGATAAACCACCTGCATCTGCCCGGCCAAAATCAACAGCCGGGCATTTCCACCCATTTGAGAAGCAAGAGGCCCGGCTTTCCCTAGAAATAATTTTACCGGATCAGACACATCATCTCCCCATGTTCCCTTTTTGTCCTCCGAAAAACTGTGTTCCATCACAGGCACTATCCGCTCCTGCAGGTTTTTCAATTCCTCCACTGCCTCATGATAAGCGTACCTTTTCGCGGTCTGATAGAAAACCATGCAGAACAATGGGGGAAGCAGAAACAGCGCCGCCATCGTGGGAACCATGAGACGGCTGAAAATCTTTCGTGTCCTCATACGCCTGCCTCCATGGAAATCCGAAACCCAAATCCCCATACGGTTTCCACCCGCACCGGGCTCTGCCGCTCCCTCAGCTTGCGCCGCAGGCGCTTCACCAAATCATCCGCCGCCCGCGTGTCCGCCTGCCAGTTTACCTGCCATAGAGCCTGCAGCAGTTCATCCCGGCTGACCGCCCGTTCCTTATGCTGCACCAAATAGGCGAGGAAATCAAATTCCGTCGGCGTAAGCGTCAGCGGCGTATCATTTAAAAACGCGTCCCGCCGCTTTGGGAACATCCGAAGAGGCCCATAAGCCAATTCCTGCGGCTGACCGCTTGGCGGGGCCGTTTTCTGTGACCGCCGCAGAAGGGCGCGGACTCTGGCCGCCAGCTCCAGCGGCAGAAAAGGCTTAATCAGGTAATCATCACTGCCAAGGGTCAGGCCCGTTACCCGGTCATAGGGACTGTCCTTTGCCGAAACAATGATAATGGGCAGGCCGACGTCGGCCCTGCGCAGTGCAGAGCAGACGCTCAATCCGTCCGTTCCCGGCATCATAACGTCCAATATCACCAGATCCGGCAGGACGGCATTGCAGGCGGCCAGCAGCTCATCTCCGTTTCCAAAGGTTTTGACCTCGAAACCCTCATGGGTGAGAAAGGCGGCAATCAGATCCCGGATATTTTTTTCATCATCCGCAAGGTATATTTTTTGCGGCATGGAATGCACCCCCGTTTCGTTTTTTCCTATCATACCACCTGCCCTGCGTTTCGTAAACACCTGCCACAGTTTTGCCTCACTTTCACCCTCGAACTGCCGGGAGATTCTGCGATACAATATACTTGCGTTCAGGCATTTTCAATTTCGGACTCTAAAAGCCCGGCTAAGAAATGCCAAAAAATATTTTCACAGCATCTTCCCGAACAGCAGACTGTGTCTTACAAGCGGACAACGTTCTCCGGTCTCCTGAAAGGCAGATGCAAAACCCAAAATAAGGAGGAGTCAATATGAAGCATTATGAGGCCCAAAAAATACGGGGATTCAAAAAAATTACAGGGGTATGCATAGCGGCGCTCATGGCGTTTCCCCTGCTCCCTGTTCCCACAATGAAGGCAGGTGCGGCAAACGCATTTCAAAACAGCAGCTTTATCGAGACGGAGCAGCCGGAACTCAGCGAGGAAACAAAAAAGCTGATCTCCCTCTATCAGAAAACACCCACAGAGGAAAATTATCTGAAGCTTCGGGATATGGTGATTGAAAACTACAACGCCGTTCTTGACCGCAAGGAGGCGAAACTTGCCGAGCTGAAAGCGGAAACTGCCGGAAAGCCCGGCGGTGAAGAAAAGGTCGCGGAGATGGAAGAAATTGTTCAGGAAATGTATCTCACCTACTGGGATCGCATCAATAGCAGCATGCTCCGTTTCACTGATTCCAGACTTCTGAAATGGAAGACCTCCCATGCGGCCGGATACGAGTATATCCCCGTCATGGGGGCGGGGGAAAGCATTTATGTCAAGTATGCTCCTGTCACGAATCAGGAATATGCTGCCTTCGTCAAGGCGGCGGGAGCGCAGGCTCCGTCCAACTGGACAAACGGACAGTATCCGGAAGGCGAAGACAATTACCCGGTCAATTTTGTCTCCTATGCGGACGCAGAGGCCTACTGCGCATGGCTGACAGAACAGGACGGTGTCAACGCCTATCGCCTTCCCAGCGAAAGCGAATGGGAACTGGCGGCAGGACATATGCCCAAAGACGCTGATTTCAACTGCGGCGTCAACGACGGAAGAACGCCCGTGGTACAGTATGAGGGCGTTACAAGGGGCGCCCACGGCGCTGTCGATTTCTGGGGGAATGTCTGGGAATGGACTTCCACTGTAAGAAACAATCATAACGGAATTATTACGCTGGGCGTCAAGGGCGGCTCTTGGCGCTCCGACAGGACAGAGTGCCGTACCGAACACCGCAGGGAAGGCAGGAACGCCGCAGAGGGCTATGAAGATGTAGGTTTCCGGGTTATTCAAGTTTTAAATGGGAAAGAACCTGAACAAAGTATTGAGCTTGCAGCCCTTGACGCTCCTGTTGTATCTACAGCCTCCGCCGGATCCGACAGCATTGCCCTCTCATGGCAGCCTGTCGATGGTGCAGTGGAATATCAGCTTTTCGAGTATTTTGAAGACACGGGTCTGTTCAAAATGCTTGATGCTGTGAAAAAAACAGCTGTTACGATACATGGTCTGGAACCGGGCAGCACCCACAGCTATATTGTTCAGCCGATTTCTTATGTCGGGACTGCCGATAACGTATCCCCTGAAAACAGCGTCAAGATAACCTGCGGCAGCGCCGCCGCTGCCTCCTCTATGGAAAAAATCAATATAAGCGGGCTGAACTGCCTGCTGTATGCCCCGAAAACTGCGTCCGAAAATATGCCGTTGATCGTTTATCTTCATGGCACCGCCGGAAAAGGCGATAATCTGGATAAGCTGTTGGATTCGGAGGGATTTGTCCAGTGGCTGGCGGACGGAACATTGGGGGATATCCCCGCCTATGTCCTGATCCCGCAGCTTCCGTCAGACGAAAAGGATTGGCTGACCAAAAAAACGGAAGTTGTATCCGCAATTCAGGAAACAGTGGAAACCTATCAGATTGACAGCGGCAATATCAGCCTGACCGGGTTTAGCATGGGCGGAGCGGGCGTGTGGAATATCGCCGCTTCTTATCCGGCACTGTTCCGGTGTATTGCGCCCTGCAGCGGAGGCGTGCGCGCCAGTAAAGCTGCTCTTTCCGCATTGAGCGATATGAAAATCTGGACGTTCGTTGGCACCGAAGATACGGTGGTCAGCCCCCAGACCGCCATTCATTTTATGGAGCTGCTGACCCGCAGGAATTCCCAAGCGGTTATAACAGAATTTGACGGCGCCGCACATACTGACGTTCCCAGACTTGCTTATTTAAGTGACGAAATCGACCTCATTCACTGGCTTGTCGGAGAATAAACCTGACCGGCAGATTATCAATTTATATCTCTTTCCTCCAAAGGATAGACAGCTATCCTCAACCCATCAATTAAAAGAACGGTTTATAGTATATGAAAAAGCGCATGATTTTGAATGCTAATAAGAATATCAGAATCATGCGTCTTTTTTGCACCAAAAGAAAGAGATTTAGTCAACGCCAATTTTAGGCATGAAATTGATATCCGCCTGCGCCCCATACATCCGTGCATACAGCCCCCCTTTGGCCATCAGCTGCTCATGACTGCCCTCCTCCGCAATCGTCCCCTCCCGCAGCACAAAAATCCGTTCCGCCTTCCTCCACGAATTGTTCATAAACCTCGCTCTGCTCAAGGCAAGGCCTGCTTGGCGGGCAAGGTCTGCTCACAAGAAGAAAGGTACCTTATATCAAGCTCTGCATTCTGATTTCCGGCTTCCATGCCCATGAGTGTGCGGAGGGAATCATAGCTTATCTGTGCAGGAATAAATTTCCATGCTAAATAATCATCCGTCCCGTTATTTGTGACAGTCACCGCCTTCCGCTCCTGTTGAAACAATAAATGCCAGCCCTTGATATCGCACTCCGCATTTTCGGTTTGTTCCATCATAGAAACTATTTTTCTACGCTCTTCTTCCGACCGCCGAAGGATAAATACAAAGTCAAAGGTACGAATCATTGCTATGCGCCTCCCAATATTTCCCACTCACAAATCTTCCCGTAAATATAACCGCTCTGACAATCCAGTCGGCAAACATTCCGATCCACACTCCCATGAGTCCGAGGCGGCACACCCTTACGAGGAAAATGCCGAGCGCCACGCGAAAGCCCCACATTACGCCCACAGAAGCTATCATCGAGAATCTCACATCCCCTGCCGCCCTAAGCCCATAGGGAAGTCCAAATGCGCCTACCCACACGAATGGTTTTACCACTGTCATTGCGGCAGTCAGCTCAAAACACATCCGCGCCGCTTCCATCTCCATGCCGGCAAGCCATGTCACTGGCTTTGTGACTGCAAGAACCAAAAGACATGATACTAATGTTCCGGCTCCCGCAATGCCCATCAGCTTTGCAATGTAATACTTTGCCTCCTCTTTCCTATTTGCGCCGACGCACTGGCCAGCCACCGTCATAAGCCCGATTCCCACACTGTTTCCGAAAATGCCGTTCACGTTCTCGAGCATGTTTGTCATCGCCTGCGCCGACATTGCCATTGTCCCCATTGTCGAAACTGTGGACTGAACGGCAAGCTTTCCAAACTGGAACATTCCGTTCTCAATTCCCGCCGGAACGCCTATGGCCATGACTGCTGCTATCAACGACATATCGGGGCGAATTTTCAAATAGTCCTTTACTACAATTGCCTGTCTTGGCTTCCTTAAACAATAAAAAACCACAATCGTACAAAAAACTCTTGATAACAGCGTCGCATAGGCAGCTCCCGCCGCCCCCCACTGAAAGCCATAGATAAACAATGCGTTTCCTATCACATTTATAACATTTGAGACGACGGATACCTTCGCAGGGAACTTCGAGCTGCCAGAGGCCCTGTAAAACGCCGCCCCCGCGCTGAATAACGCCAGAAACGGATAGGAAGCGGCCGTTATCCTGAAATAAATCAGCGCATTTTCCATGACGGAAATTTCTACGGTTCCAGCATATATATGCAAGAGCTGTTTTCCACCCAGCATACAAAATGCCGTAATGGAGAGCGAAATCGCAAACACCATAAGCACGACCTGCTCTGCGGATTGATTGCTTTTTTCTTTGTCCCCGCTGCCGATATACTGCGAACAGACAATGGCGGCTCCCGCCGCCATTGCGGCAAAAATTTGTATGACAAGGTTGTTAACCGCATCCACAAGCGCCACCGCCGCTATCGCCTCGCTGCCGACCGTCGAAACCATCATCGTATCTGCCATTCCCATGAGAGAATTCAAAAACTGCTCTATGACTATCGGCGCAAGCAGCCAAAACAGCGCCCTGTTGTCAAATAAAATATTATTCCAATCTATCTGTTTTTTGTCATATAGTTTCATCTTCGTCCATCTCCAAAAGCCCGCTATTCTCGATGGCATGCCCACATTTCCATCTCCATACCTTTTTATATATCGGCCATTTATTGTTTGGCGTTAAGGCTTTCGACTATTCTCTGCCCTGCGGGTTTTTGCGCCTATTTCTAATAGGGTATCTCCCTTTTTGATTACTTCGGACAGTATAGGGGAAAATTCAAAAGAACGGCATCTTCTCTGAGTATCCATTCTATTTTTGTCATTTCAATCCCCCGCTATCGCACTACAAGAACAAGCTGCTCATAGATTTATAAACAAAAGGAATATACATACAAAACAAAGTAAGGCGTTCCCATAAGCCTTCATATTTCAAAATAGTGTTTTGAAATTGCTCCTTATCTCCCATAACAAAACAGGCAAAGGAAATAAGCGATAAAACAAATGAGCTTATACTGACAATGCCCTCAACCGTGCCATTCTGCTTAAAAGATACAATCCCATTTAACAGCGGAAAAAACAGCAGAGCCATAAAACCGATTGCAGCACATATGCCATGTATCTTTGAGGCTGCAGTAACTACATCTTTGCTCTCGTTTACGCTAAAAAATCCAGAAATAAGCCCTGCGCCAACAGCAAAAAATCCAATTGAAAAAAGCGTGAAAACCGCCAGAACAGGAAACTTTGCTCTGAATGACAAATAATATGCACCTGCTGTATATGCCAAGAAACCCCCAAGCCAGATAAGCCATAAATTATAAACAAGTCGAACCGGACTCTGCGGACTGCCCAAAGCACTCATAACCATTATCTTGCCGTTATAATCAGAATAAAATAGTTCCAATATCCACGGAACAATAAACTCGCCCATGATTGTGAATAATAAAATCATATGAAAGAACCGATTGTCCGCTATGTTTCTCATTTCGTTATTCTCCTAATATTTCTCTATACTTCCCTGAAAGTTATAGGCTTTTTGAAGCAGCGGCCCTTTTGCGCCCATCGTAAAGGCAATATCACTGCTGCGAATAGATAACAGCTCCATTCCAGACTGCAGTTCTAAGACCGCCAAAGCGCTATGCGGCAATGTAATCATGCCATTTTTATCAATAGTAAGCCATGCATATTTACGCCCTTTATATTGCATAAACTCACCCTCTGAAAGCAGACAATCCCTTAATGCAGGACAATCCTCTAAAATATGCTTTAACTTTGAGCCCTGCAGCAGCGAATATGTAGTAACACAAAAACCGCCCGTTATTTTGCTTCCTGTAAAGATAATAACTTTTCCATCTCGTGCCGCATCGTACTCCAGCAATGCCTGCGGTGGAATATAAATTGTTAAATCTGGGTGTATAACAGAAAGCCCAAATACAAATTTACCGCCCTTATTCAGCTGTGGCATAAAAAACCTCCTTTTCCGGTATTCCATTTTCAATTAGATTGTTGTATAATAGTAGTGTTTGCAAAGACTACTTCATATATATAGTACTTCAAATACAACAGGATGTCAAGGAGGAAACTGTATGTTATCAAAACCTGCCACAATGCTTTTAGGACTTATTTATGAAAAACCTCTTAACGCATATGAGATAATAAAGCTCTTAAACTACATGAATGTAAAATGGTGGTTTAATATCGCTGATTCAACCGTTTATTCTACGCTGAAAACTCTTGAAAAAAAGGAGTTCATATCAGGCACAGCCGAGAAAGTCGGAAATATGCCCGACCGTACTGTTTATAGTCTTTCTGACAAAGGGAAGGACGAGCTTATAGCTGCGCTGAAAGCATCCATCCTACAATTTAATTACGACACAAACATCTTTTCCATTGCCGCATTTTTCTTGAATATATTCACGCCAGAGGAACAGCAGGAGCTTTTACAGGAACGCCTTACCGTCCTGCATAAATACCGTACAGGCATTGAAAAGCAAGTGAATCCATTATGGGAAAGCGAAGTTTCTACCGTTCATGCAGCAAATGTAAAAAGAATGATTGATTTGGTAGATGCTGAAATAACAGGTACAAAACGCCTGCTTGCCATCTATTCCGACAAGCAAATATAAATTTTAAGAAGAGCCAATCACTTGCAAATACTGCACAAGTGCATTGGCTCTCAGAAAATAATCAATATAATCTACGTGTATATAAGTTTCCTCTCCACAATCTCCATCACACAAGCCCTTATGTTACCCAGCCGTCCGCCCCATTCTAAGGCATTTTCTTCCTGCAGCTGTTCCGTGTACCCTGCGCCTGTTTCACGCCCTCTATGAGCCGTTCAAAGCGTTCCTGCGCCTGCCTGTTATGTCGTCAAGGCAGGGATTGAGCCTGCCGCTTGTAAGAAGATATAACACGTTCCATATATATTATCGGGACGGTAATCCCAGCCGCGTCTCCACATGAACCCTCCGCATACGGTTCAGCAGCGCCAGCAGCTCCTGCCTGCGGGGCAGGGCAAGGAATCTGTCGCAGGTCGTAAAGAAAGAAGAATAGAGGAAATCCAGCCCTTCCTCCGCTATCCTCTCATACAGCTCCTCCAGCCTCCCCTGCAAATCAATCTCACGGCTGTCGTTCCTGACCTCCAGATAACGCAGCATAAAGCCAAGGGCGTTTCGCTGGCAGGGCGACACGATATCATGCATTCCCCGGACGTCAATCTTTTCATCCCCTATGACCAGAAATCCCATGTCCGAAACCATCAGCTCCTCGCTGCCCTTCCCCTCGGGATACGGGGTAAAGCCCTCCTCATACCAAACCCTGTCCTGCCCCCACCATGCTTTTGGGGATCTTGGAGCTTCCATCTCATATTTGCGGCAGATGCGCTTTGATTCTTCCGTCACATTTCGGATCATGTAATCCTCCATCAAGAAAACCTTATCCGCCGCCAGCAGATACTCTCCGCTTCCGCCGATTACCAGAATCGTGGACACCCCAAGCTCCCGGGCAAGCTCTCCCGCCCGGTCCGTGAATGGGATAATGGGCTCCTTGGCAATCAGCTCCTTCATCATCCTGTCGCGAATCATAAAATTCGCGGCGCTTCTGTCCTCATCGATCAGCAGCAGCTTCGCGCCGCCGTCCACGGCCTCCATCACATTTGCCGCCTGAGAAGTGGAGCCGGAAGCATGCTCCGTGGAAAAATCCCTTGTATCTCCGTCCTGCATCCACCGGATAAAAGGGGAAATATTTATATGTCTGACGCTCCGCCCGTCCTCCGCGGATATGGTCACGGCCGTTTCGTCCGTAATGCACAGCTCCCTTCCATCCCCCGGAATATGGTCGTAAATCCCCGAAGCTATAGCGTTCAGCAAAGTTGATTTCCCCGAATAGCCGCCCCCTGTGATCACTGTTACCTCTCTTTTGATGCCCATGCCCCGGACGCCGCAGATTTCAACCGCATCCTGCGGCGTGGAACGGAAGGGCACCGCCCCGGGCATGGGCAGATCCGTGCCGCCTTGCCTTGGCAGGACGCTTCCGTCCGCAATAAACGCGATGTATTGACTCTGTTTCAGCCACGCCCGGATGGCCGCCTGTTTCTTTGCAAGCCCAAGGGCCCGGTTCAAGCCGTCATGGTCAAGCTCCGCCACAAATCTTTCCACCGCATCCGGCAGATCCTTGCACAGCATCTGAATGGTTTTGCGCAGCCTCCCCTTGGGAAGCTGCACCTGCAGCTTCAGGCACAGGCACATCCTTGGCAGACGCGGTATACCGTCATTGTACGGATACACGGCCGCTCCGGAACCGTTTTCATAGTCCTTCTGGGGACACAGGGCAAAATACGCCGCATTTCTCACAAGCACCTCGCTTCCGCAGTCACACAGGCAGTATTTCCCGTTTTCCTTCTCCGAACGGTTCTTGTTGTACAATTCGGCGTTCAGCTCCTCCATATACTCCTTAAATTTCCGCAGGCAGAAATCCGCAGCCGCTGCGTCGCATTTCCCCGTAATCTTTCCTGCGGCATGCAAAGGCTCTCCCCAGCCGACGCTTTCCTGCGGCGTTTCTTGACAGATTCCGCTTTTCTTGTCCATTGCTTCACGGCATGTATCGTCAGCTTCTTTCCCTGAGAATATCATATGCCTTGGTATCATTACCGTAATAGTCGGTTTATCCTTTGCCATCCTATGAGAAACCGTAATCTCATAGCCGATATCATTTTGGTAATATATGGGCTCTTCTTCCGGCAGCGACGGCCGGGAACCGTCCGAACCCCTGATAATGATTCTTCCCCTATACATTTCCCCATAAGAGGCGGTATCGGCGTCCATATCCAATAATATTTTTTTCAGTCTTTTCAAATTTGTCTCTCCTTTCTGCTCTGCGGCAGTAATCCGTTCCTCCCATTCAGGCATGAGCCGGACGCCGCCTTTTCCTGCTTCCCGAACCGGAAGCGCCTCCTGTCCCGCAGTCCAAAGCCTATATTCAGAGAGCCAAATATGAAATTATACTGTCGGCAGATTTGATCGCCCGCGAGTATTATCCATAAAAAAAGCACCCTTCCGGGCGCCGATTCCTGTCCTGCCAAAACAAAAAACACACCCGAAACCGGATGTGCCCTTCCATGCAAATGACTGAATGTCAGACAAAGCAGTCATTGGTGATATCCACGACATCCGATAAATATAAGCTTGTCATATCAATCACCTCCTCTTAAAATCTGACTAAATTACTTTTATAGTATGCCATACTCTTTCAGGATTGTCAAGGAAAAATCCGTAAACATCACGACAAACGCATGAATGTCTTTATCCCTTTACCACTCGAGGCATGCTTTTTAA
>CAOKFN010000040.1 GCA_948467735.1 uncultured bacterium | reverse complement strand
CCTGCTTGTATGCCCGTAAATCAAGGCTTTTTTGAGATAATCAACCATTTTAATCTCAAAACCAGCCGACCCGAGCAAATCCCTGTCAGCTGATTTTTGACAATACCATAATAGCACATCTCAAAGTAGGTTTGGGTAGGTTCTTTCAAATTCTTTCAGCGCGTGGCTGTGAAGCTCTTTTGCATACTGGTATGCAAAATTCATTTCGTCGGCGATCCGCTCGAATTTCTTGTTCTCAATATACCGCTTATACAGCAGTTTTATGTGCTCCGCTTTCTGCAAACCATGTATTTCTCCAATGATTTTATGCTTCAAATCCACATAATCGTCGATAAGGCCGTCGATTTCCGTCTCTAAATCTATCAGCTTGACGACCTTCTGGGAATACCCTTTATCTCCCTGCAGTTTCCCCCCCTGTACTCTTTCCCGGGACATATCCGGGGCCGATATGCTGATCAGCGACCTCCGAAGATCGGCCTTTTCCTGAATCCTCTGATTGATAATGACGTCCGCTTTTTGTATCTGCTGCAAATATTCTCTTGCTGTCATGGCACGCTTCCTTTCTATTTCTGCCCGCTTCCCATAAGTCCAAGCCGCATACCCAAGCATTGCGCAAACCGATTCTAACCGGCTTTGTATGGGCTGACTCTGCACTTACGGGGTGTCCAACTTATTCAACAAAATCAGTTTAATATATTAGACAATCTTTGTCAACACTTTTGTTTAAAATATTTGACAAACGTATTTTCATATTGTATAATTAATTAAACGTTAGGAGGCAGTAAGAATGACGCTAGGAGATGTTATCAAAGATTATAGAAAATCCCACAACATGAGCATGGACTTATTTGCAGAAAAAAGCGGAATCAGCAAGGCTTATATTTCCCTGCTCGAGAAAAACCGACACCCTAAAACCGGAAAGCCTATTGCCCCATCGATTCAAAGCATAAAACAGGCAGCAGAAGGCATGGAAATGGACTTCAATGTCTTATTTGGAATGCTTGACGGCAATGAGCCTTCCATAGACGAGAAAAAGGAAGCTCCCTTGACTCCAAAAGACGAGCGCGATATCGCCAAAGACCTTGATTCCATTATGAACAAGCTAAAGTCCGGCAGCGACGGGCCCGCCAGTTATGACGGCGAAGAATTATCTCCGGAAGCAATGGAGCTTTTCAGGGAAGAGCTGAACATTGCCCTGAAACGATTGAAAATTATAAATAAGGAGAAGTACACTCCCAAAAAATACAAAGAGTAGGTGATATAATTGGGGAATTATATAAAAGACATAGTACGGAAATATACTTTAAAATACAATACCAGAAATCCTTTTAAACTGGCTGATTTACTGGGCATTGAAGTACAGCTTGGCACGCCCGGATGCGCCGGGTGCTATATGTTCCTAAAAAATCACAGATACATATTTCTTGATCAGGATTTGGAAGAAATGGAATTGCTGCAGGTCATGGCCCATGAGCTGGGACATGCCATACTGCACAAAAAACAGAATTGCTGCTTTATCAGGAATAAAACGCTTCTTCTTAATTCCAAAACAGAGATTGAGGCTAATTTATTTGCGGCGGAGCTGCTGATTGAGGAGGATACCATTCTGGAATATCAGGGCTATACCGTCTCGCAGCTGGCCAGACTGCTGGGATATGAAGAACGTTTTATTGAACTGCGGCTTACGAACTGCCGCACAAATCAGTCAATAACCCCGCCTCGGGCGGCGGGGCCTGAAATTTGAACCGCCCAGCGGGAAATGCGTCCTTCACATCCCTCACAAATCCCACAGGCATATCTGCCTTGTTTTCTCTTCAAACGAAGCCAAGTATTCAAATATTTTGTCATTGTTATGCACAATGCCGTTTTCCCCGCATTTGGCGTGAAAAAGCTTCATCAATCCGGCGTTGTCAGGGCTGGCCGCTATATACTGCCCGCCATAGGCTTGAATATATTTTTCCTTCATCCCCGGGAAACGCAGATCCAGCTGTTTATAAAAATATTCCCTGTTCCCCTCCCGAAGCGTCAGTCCCATGCCAAAGCAGATCACCCCATATATCCCGGCCTCAATACACAGCTCCAATATACCGGAGATATTCTCCCGCGTATCATTGATAAAGGGAAGAATCGGCGAAAGCCAGACAACCGTGGGGACGCCCGCCTCCCGCATTCTCTTTAACACCTCCACGCGCCTGCTGGTGACGCATACATTCGGCTCAATTTTAGCGCATAAATCATCCTCCAAGGTGGTCAGAGTCATCTGGACGACACATTTCGTCTTATCGTTTATCCTCTGCAGCAGGTCGATATCCCTCAGAATTTCCTCGGATTTTGTAATGACGGTAAAGCCAAAACCATATTTCTCTATCAAAAGCAGGGCCTTCCTCACATTGCCCAATCTCTTCTCCAAAGGAATATAGGGATCCGTCATGGAACCCATGCCGATCATGCATTTCTTCCGTTTGGATTTCAGAGCCGCCTCCAGCAGTTCCAAGGCATTCTCCTTTACCTCAATGTCCTCAAATTCATGTTCCATATGATAGCATCTGCTTCTGGAATCACAATAAATGCACCCATGGGAACAGCCGCGATATAAATTCATTCCGTTTTTTGCCGACAATATTCCCTTTGCCTTTACATAATGCATCTGTCATTTCCTCCTGCAAATACTTTCCCGGCGCTTTGGATAAAGAAAAGCCTCCCTTACACAGTCGGTTATCCGCCCCCTAATTCTCCAGCGGCCGAAATTCCAGAAAACCATTCCGGCAGACGCTCCCGTCCTCCCGTCTTGTAATGCCTCCATGAATCGCCTTATGGATATCCATATCAGCAAAACGGGAAATGTCCGCCTCCTCCCTTTCTTGGTTCACGCTTCTCTCACCATCAAAGTAATAATTGGAGCTATCATAAATATCCCCCATAATCTGGGCGCCTCTCGGCTCTAATTTGTCGGGAACATTCCCTTCGGTTCTCACGGACAGCACTCCCCTGACCACAAAGGCCGTATTATCCGCATCCGTCGTGTAAAGCGCGACATTGTGAGAATCATTATTATATGAAATCACGTTTTTAACGCGTCCGTCCGGACTGCTGTTGGCGTCAATGCCCTTCTCCCCGTTGGCAAAGGCAATGCTGTCCTCCAGCCTGTGTCCGCAGGCAATGCTGGAACCTCCTAATTTAAAACCGTTTCCCAGCCCCACATGCGCTTCCCTTCCCTCTTCGTCCAAGATATAACCGTTTCGGAACGCCAGACAGTTCCGAATCAGCACGCTTCCCGTTACGCCCCGTTCCACCTTGGCAAAAAGATCAAAGCCGTCGTCCGCGTTATAGGCCGAAATGCATCCGTCGAACACATTTCCCTCCCCCACCGTAATCTTGGCTGCAAAGCCGTCGGAATCCGTATAGCCCGGATCCGCGTTCAAATAGGAAGTACAGTTGACGACCCTGTTATCACAGGGCCACTCTGACCTGTCGTCGCTTTCTTGATAAGTTCCGATCTGAAGCCCCGTATTGCCGTTCCGATAAACGTAAATCCGTTCCAATACATTATGACTGCCCGCCAGATGCACCCCCCGGACCGAAGCGGCGGTATTGGTCACATCAAACCCGCTGCAATGCCAGTAATCGCCGACGATGACCAAGCCCTTCCCTTTCCCGCAAAAGTCAAGCACCGGCCGCCGTCCCTCTTCCGCCGTCAGACATATGGGCTCCTCCCTGCTGCCATTCATGCCCCTAGCGATCACAAGGGCCCTTTCCAGCAAATACCTTCCCCCCATTAGAATCAGCTTCAGTCCGGGGCCCGCGCCCTTCACCGCCGTATAGATATCCATGGGGTCTTCTCTTGTGCCTGCCCCGGTCTCTTTTCCCTCCGGGCTAACCATAATCTCCTTCCTCTCATGAACGCCATAAAACACATGAAAAGAAAATGTAAAGGTTTCATAGCTTCGCAGCCTTTCATACGGAGAAGGGCAAAAATCCGCCTTGGGCGTAAACGATATCCGAAACCCATTATCCCCCCCATGCAGCCGAACCGGAACGCGGCATTTCTTCCACGCCTGAGTCTGCGCCTCCCCCGCTTTCCTTCCCGCATCCTCATGAAACGCTTCCGGCCGTCCCTCCGTATCCTCATGAAATACCTCCAGAAGTCCGTCCGCATTCCCATAGGCTGTGAGCAGATAATTCTCCCTGTTGGCGGTATCCGCGGAGAGAATCCTGCAGGCCGGCGTTACCAAGGCGATGGGCCGGGGGGATGACGGGGTATCCTCGGAGGGAAGCATGGTTTTCAGGACGACATTTCTCACTCGTATTTTCGCATTTCGGGAGGCGAAGAATCCCACATAGATATTCTTTTCGTCCAGCTTCGTCAACGCGTCCCCCTCCTCCCCATGATAGTACTTCCAATCCGTCGTCATGCCTTCTTCGTCCGTATAGCCCAGCAGATAGCCGTCACTCATCCGCCGGAGAAACAGATGAAATTTCGTAAGACCCGCAATATCCCGCATTTTTTCAGGCGCATTTGTGTAAGCGCCGACGATATTATAAATTCCCGACCCCATTCCCTGTTTTGGCGCGTAAGTCTCCAGCGTCCTCATAGTGCTTTGAAAATGCGCGGCCTGCGTACCCTCTTTATTAACAAGGGGCGTAATTCCCTTTTTCTCCTGCGCCCCCACGCCCAGCCTCATGGAATACTTCTCCCCCGTATTTGACACACAGCCCAGCTGCTTATCAAATTGATACTCCACCCTTGTAACGCTGGCCATATAAGAATTATTCCAAAAGCTTGTCTGTTCTCCGTCGGCTCCGACGGTGTCCGCCGCCATCAGGCCGAAGCCATCCTGTCCGTTGGAAAAAGTCCACTGTTCCACTTCAATGTCTGCGGCCAGCGTAAAATTTTCCGCCGCGTCCAGCTTTGTATAATAAAACGCAACCCCGTCCGTGGACGCCGGAACCAGCTTACCTTTTCCGCACAGACTCCACAATGTCAAATCCCCCGCGTCCGCACTGCCGGAAAAACCATTATGCTTCAAATCCACGCTCGTACCATATGCAGCAAACGACCAGCTCCTTCTTTGATTCATGTCATCTATATCCTTTCTCCCTCACGAAAATCTTACCCCTGCAGTTCCTTGTTATCCAAGCCCACATACCTTCAAATCATTAAGGTAAAATAAGGCTCTTATAATTTTAGCTTTCTAGTATATTTTAGCTTATAAAAGCATGTATTTCAATGTAAATCATCATAATTGTCAAAAAATAATCATAATTGTTATAAAAAAAATCTTGACAATGTGGTATAATGTACAAAAAGGGCAGCGCCAAAGGCTCAAGATATTTTTCGGCCTTATTCAAACAAGCGTTCCTTTGATAAAATTTATACTCACGAGCGGTTAGCTTTGCCATCAATTCATACCGCTCTCCGCTTGCGAGTCGAGGGGCATGGCAAATCTCAGCGACCGCGAGTATAACATATGATGCTGCATTTTGTTTTGTTTTTGTAAGGAGAAATGTCCTATGCTGATCTACATATGTGAGGAATCAGAAAATGACACATTACAGTTAAAGCATTTTCTGTGTACCTTTTCTCAGGAAAAACGGCTGGATCTCGAGGTGATCCCTTTTTCCTCCGGCAAAGAACTGTCCGCAGATTACAGTCAGGCAATACGGCAGCCGGACCTTTTATTCCTCGATATCCGCTCTGACAGCGAAAACGGCACGGATACGGCAAAAGCGCTTTGGAAGATGGGTTATATGGGAAACGTTATCTTTACTGTTTCGTCGGGAGACACGGAAGAACCCATTGACAATATGAGCCCCCTGTATTATCTGCGCAGGCCTTTTGACTATGACCATTTCATAGACATCATGGAACAATGCAGTCAGGCTCTTCAAAATGCCGGGCAGTATTTTACGTTTGTGAAAAAAAAGAAAGAAATAGCCATTCCCTGCACGGATATCTTATTTTTTGAAACCGGACAGCCGCACACTGTCATCCTGCATACGGTGTCCGATACTGTTGTTTTTCGAGGCGCCCTGTCTCAGATTGCGGATTTTTTCTGTAATAACAATAATTTTCTGCCCGTGGGACGAAGCTTTGTCATCAACCTGAATCACGTAAACGGGCGGCTTAGAAATGATTTGATTATGTCCGACGGCTCAATTGTACAGATTCCTCTGCGAAAGCAGGAAGATGTTCTGCATGTAGTGAACCATTGGCAGAAGAGGAATACTTATAGACAATAGGAAAAACGATTGAAGCTGTTCCCTCTTATCCCCCGTACACCCCTTTCATGGCGCGATAGGTTCTTGCCATCCCATCTGAAATACTTGTGTACCGGATTCCCAATGCTTCTTTGCTTTTCTCATTGGAATATAGTTCCGTTTCCGCCTCCGTCACAGGAAACGGAAGCGGGATTCCTTGGCGGCGGGCCTCTTCCACCGTGACGGCAATTTCGGTCAGCTCCACATCCGCCGCCTTCTTTAATTCCTCAAAGAACAAATCATAGGTCATCATCTCATCCTGACACAAATTATAAGCCTGACCATAGGCGGCTTCATTCAAAAGGCATTTTATCACCGCCTCCGCCGCGTCTTTCACATAGAGGAACTGAAAAGCGCCGGACGCATCCGTGATATGGGGCAGGATATGATTCTGTATCATCAGCTGAATATATGCCGATTCTCTGGGCGCGTAATTATAGGGCCCGTACAAAACGGCCGGACGAAGCACCGTATAATGAATATGCCCTGCGGCGCATTCCTCCCTCACTTCCCGCTCCAAGGCAGTCTTTCCGGCGATATAGCTCCCTGCCTCCCCGGGGAAAACTCTGTTTTCCAAAGGAGCGTTTTCTTTTTTCCAGCTGCCGCTGTCTTCTTTCCATCCTTTCGCTTCCCGGCCGGACTCCCTCCCCAAGCTTTCCGCGACCTGTTTTGACAGGCCGTGTCGTTCATACACATCCACCGTGCTGATAAAGATATACTGCTTCACTTTCCCCGGCATATTCCGAAGCACCCTGCTGATATCATTCTCCTCATAGGCACAGAAATCCACGATCACATCGTAGTCGTCCCCTAATGACTTCCACAAGCCCTCGTCCTTTCTGTCTCCCTTCACCTGCTTTACTCCCCATTCCTCCATGGAATAAGTGCCGCGGTTTACCACCGTAATATCATGCTCTTTTGCCGCCTGCATGACAAAAACTCTGCCAAAGAAATAACTCCCGCCTATCACTAATATCTTCATCCGGACTCCTTTCGCCCTGTTATGCTCAACAGCCGTCATGGGCCTCATTTCCATTTATCATCCCAATAGCTATCGCAGAATTCCTCATTGTTCAGCCGCTCATAACTCACCTTCACCTGATACTCTTCCTCAAATTCCGGTTCCAGTGAACCACAGAAATACCACTCCAGCAGCGTCTTTAAATCCGGCGCCGCAGGAGTGCCGTGCAGCAGGCCGTCTTTTCCCAAATAATACTCATCCCAATGAAATTCCTCATGGTCAAACCAGCGCAGAGCCCAAGTGCTTTCGTCCTCCTCGTCCACCAGCTCCTCCGGCTTCGCCAAATCCAGATACAAAGGACCCCATCCCGCGCCCCAGTCGCCTATGGGAATAATATTTCCGCAGTTTTTTGCCGTTACGTCCCCATAGAGATCCACATCACCCCGAAACCCTTCCACCGCTTCCGCCAAATCCTTCATATTGGCATAGCCGCACAGCATCAGCCACAGCGGGCTGATCTCTCCTGCATGGTCGGCAATTCCACAGATTTCAAAATCGCTTTCCGGCAGCCGGTATGTTGTTAAATACGCCTTAAAAAGAGAGGGCAGCTTCACTTGATATTTTTCCTCAAAATCCGCGATTTCCTGCTCGGTGATCGCGGACGGAATCAATTCCTTCATCCATCCTCTCTCCAAACACCTTTGAAACGCCTTCTCCACAAATTCCTTTTCCCACATGCCATTACCTTCCGCTGCGCTGTTCTTTTCTCCCATGCTGTTCTTTCCTCCATGTGATTTTTTTGTTCTTTTCTATTGATGCTTATTCTATTCTTTCTGCCCCCAATGCTTATCCATTGGATACGCCTTAAAAAGATATAGGATACGCCTTTTTCTCCTACCATCTTAGCACATACACACTATCAAGTCCACTGAAAAATGTCAGAGCCAAAATAGAGCCCATGGAAAAACAGCAGAGTATTATTTATAATAGAATAGAAAAAATGCAAATTCAGTTTTGACTCTCTCGCAGCGTAACGGTTTACGATTGAACCGAAAGGAGGAAATAATGAAAACCATAAAAGATGTATCGGAGATAACCGGAATAAGTATAAGGACGTTGAGATATTATGATGAAATCGGTCTGCTAAAGCCAACGGAATTAACAGAAGCTGGTTATCGGCTCTATGACAGCAAAGCGTTGGAAAAGCTGCAGGAAATTTTGTTCTTTAGAGAATTAGAAATCCCATTGATGGACATTAAGAAAATTATGGATAACCCTAATTATGATAAAGAACAGGTTTTATTATCTCAAAAATCTTTATTAGAGCAGAAACGGAATCGGTTAAATGGAATTATGCGTTTGCCGTGTCCCATCCCCAGCTTTTTCTTGACATTTATTACGTTTAATGATATATTTACTACAGTAACCGTAATTCGGGCCAATTCACTTAATCGGCTTGGCTCACAGCCTGCGTTGAATCAATTCAGGCTTACAGCCGTTATAAGAAGAAGAGATATCAATGAGAGAGCATGTAAAAGGCGGCGCATTAACAGAGGTGACATTTTATATTCTACTATCCCTTTATACCCCAAGACATGGCTATGCGGTCATGCAGTTTATTGAAGAACAAACAGGCGGGCGGCTTTCCCTCGGAGCCGGCACCCTGTATGGAGCATTGAATTCTCTGCTGGAAAAGGGCTGGATTGCGCCATATGAAAACAGCAAGGACAGCAGAAACAAAGAACCCAGAAAAAAAGAATATCTGATTACGTCTCAGGGAAAAGAAATCGCAGAGAAAGAACTTTACAGACTAAAAGAGCTTACAGCCATCGCGGCGGAAATTATAGCCCGGCCCAAACATACCTTTGCCGACAGCCCCGCTGCATCCCAAACATCCCCCTCAAGCTTATCAAAATCTGAGGGTGTACTTGTAATTGGCTGAAAATCAAATACCTTGCGGCATTCGCCAAGCCAATTTGAAATTGAATTTGACATGGTCCATGGCTTTATGTCCAAGTTCGGGAGAGCGGATGGGGAACTAAAATAGGAGAATAATATTATGAGAAAAAAATGCTATCGTTTTTATGCCGGGTTGATGGGTTTGCAGACCCGTTTCTTAAACCGCATGGCCTCCAAGGGATACCGTCTTGTCAGCACCGGCAGGCTTTCCTATGAATTTGAAGACTGCGAACCGAATTCCTATGAATATTGTGTCGAATATATCGGAGACAAAACGCATCAAAACGCCGAAGAATACAAACGCTTCCTAGAAGACATGGGATATCAGGTATTTTACAAGAATATCAATCTCGACTATTCCGCAGGCAGGGTCTATTACCGCCCATGGGCCGAGAAGGGCGGCAGATTGGGCACTGCGGCGACGACACTGAATAAGGAGCTTCTGCTAATAGAAAAGCCAAAGGACGGAAAACCCTTTGAACTGCATACCACCTTGGAGGACAAAATCAAATATGCAAAAAGCCTTCAGCGCCCATGGCTCTGCTTTGGGGCAATGTTTTTGATATTCCTGCTGATACCGGGATTTGGCCCGGGATACGCGGTCATCGGTTTATTCCTTCTGGCCGGGCTGATTCCGGCGGCCCTGTATCAGCTGGAAATTCTCCGTATAAAACGGGAGGCAAAGCTGAAAGAATGGTGAAAGCTCAAGTGGGCGTATCTACGTCGTCCCACTCGTCCCCGCCGAAGCGAATCATCCAGTTCAAGGTCTTATGCCTTGCCTGAACCACCCCGTGTACCAGTCCCGCCGGACCGCTCATGCGATGAATTCTGGCGTCCACCGCCGCCCAGTCCATGCGGTAAATCAAGTCCGCCTTATCCAGAATCTCACTGGGACTGCGCATGGTGGTTTTCTCACAGATTTCCTCCACGGAATGAAACCCTTTGATATTGCGCACCATAAGCCCCACGTCGCAGATTTCCACCGGATCGTTCCACTCCGCAAGCCCTAGAATCCATTCCAGCAGATACAAATGTTCATAATTCCATGAATAATCTATCTTGGTCTGTTCCTCCGGCGCGTCGTCCCGCAGGTAGGCAAGCTCCTCCGGGGTCAGGATTTCTTCCGGATCTTCGATTCCCAGTCCCCCCATCACGCGACCGATAAACTCTCCGGCCTCCGTCACGGTCATATGTTCCGCCGGATTCAGCATGGCCTCCGAGTACAGCGCAGTCGCCAGCACCCCCAGCATCCTGCGCGCCACCTCCTCTTTGCTCCGCAGGGATACGCTTTCCTCGTCCTCATTCAGCGGCAGCTCGCACACATAAATCCCTCTGTCAAACAGGTATTTCATATTCCGATCCCTGCGCTTTTTCTGCCCCTCCGTACAGCCCTCCAGAAATTTAGGATGCTCCTCCAGCGTAAACGGAAAATAGGATTCCAGATCGCTGCGGCCGTCCGCACTTAAAATCACGCTCTCACAGCCGTCCACGACCCCCAGCGCCACGGCGCCATGTTCTACAATAAATACTCCCTCCACTTGCTCCGTCACCTTTACCATAAGGTCTCTCACACCATCCAAATCAGCCTGCATATCCGCGCCTTCTTCCAAGGCTTCTATGCAGACGGAAATAAACGCCCGGGCCTGCTGAATATGATGGCACAAATTGATTTTGATATCCTCATCTGCCTCCGGAAGCTGGGAATAAAAGCCGCACATGGCATTCTTCTCATCGAAAACAAATTTCTTCTCATCCTCTCCCATGGAAGGCAGCAGGACGATTACTTCCACGCTGCAGTTCTCCCCGGTGACTTTCACTTTACTTCCGCCGTCCAGCCTCTCCACTTCAAATGCGTCGCAGATAATGTTTCTGATACGGTCCAGATTGTCCTCCCGGCAGAATATTGCCCAGACCTCACTCTGCGGGGCTTTCTTCCCCCGATTTTTTTTCCAGCCTTTTTTCAAATTTATCCTCCTATTCCATGTCCCGACGGAAACTATATTTCCGGCAAAAACACATTCCAATTTCTTTCACTTGCTCGGAACTGTTATTTTACAGTTTCCAAGGAAAACTGTATTCCCAGCCGCAGCCATGTTCCGCTCCTGCCCTTCTGCGCTCTTATTCGGCCAGCTCCTCCAGTCTCTTACAGTACGCATCCGTCCCGTTGCGGGCATCGAATTTCTCCGCTATGTCCCTTGCCCTGCCATAATGAAACTGATATAATTCCTCTATTCGATACTTTCCGCTTTCCACATACAAAGGAAACGTATTGTCAAAGGAAATCTTGATGAACTCTCCCTTCCGGTCCTTTTTAAGCTCCCTAAAAAAGACACAGGCGCTCCTGTTACATTCGTAGATATCCGCCGGGCACCGTTCCGTCAGCCAGTCCTTCCAATGATTCTTATAGATTTTCAGCGCTTTTCCTATGTCCGCATAGGCATAGCCCTCCATAAAATCATCCCAGCATGCAAATTCCCGCTCCTGATTCATATGGCGTTCTATCTGGCGGCTGTACTCCACAATCTTCTTTTCATCCTTTTTCCGCACATAATATTGCAGAAAATGCTTCTTCATTCTCAGCCACGACGTGTATTTTTCCTCCGACCCGCAGGTCAGCGTAAAATTCTCGATTTCTCTGGAAAGCCTTACCGCCTGCTGCAGATTGTCATGATCCAGATAATACTCAATTTCCTGATTCCGTTCGCAGGCTCTGCAGTTGCTGTTCCTGTCATGGGGCATCCTCTCAAACATGGCGAAAGCCTCCTCGCTTTTTGGACTCCCCATGCAGTCATAAAAATAATACAGACACCCATAATAGGGCCGCAGGCTGTACCCCATCCCAAGACAGCGCTCCTTGTAATCCTCAAAAAACTTCATACAGTCTTCCATAGGAATCTGATAAAACTGCGTGCAGGCGTCCAGCAGCCATTTGTATACCCACATCACATGAGCCATACTGCTGCCGAAGCCTCGATTGTACTGCGTCACAGGAGCGTCCGGGTGTCTGTCCGCCAGCGCCAGAAGCTCCGGGAACATTACCACCATATCCAAATCGTCCCCATAAAACATAGATTCATTACAAAACTGTATGCGAAAATAAATCTGATAGGGAACATCCTTATGCGAATCCGCCGCTTCTATGGCCGTGCGAATCCCGGACATCCGCGCCCTGCCCCGCTCCATCTCGATATATTTCTTCCTTAAACCTGCCGGGTCGTACATAAAGCCTCCTCCAACTCCTTCCGGTAACTGTCCGTCCCGTTGCGGGCGTCAAATTTCGCCGCCAGCTCCTCTGCTCTCCCATAATAGAAATCATACAGCCTCCGGATGCTGTACTGTCCGCTCTCCTCATATAACGGGAACGAAGAGTCAAAGGACAGCCGAATCGTCGGTTCCGCCGACTCACCATTCCCCGTTTTCCTGTCCGCTGCTTCAAGGCTTCCTGCTCCCATATTCCCTCTATCCTTCTCCAATTCCCGGAAAAACCGGCAGACATTGATGGAAAAATGAAATTCATCCGAAGGATCCCGCCAATTCAGCCAATCCTTCCAATGCTCCTTGTATATTTTCAACGCCTTCCCGATATCCGAATAGGCATAACAGGCAAGGAAGTCATCCCAGCGCTCGTATTCGCTTTCCTCCAGAAGATTCCGCTCCATCATCCTGCAATATTCCAGCGCCTTGTCAAATTCCTTCCGCTTCATATAATAATGCATGTAATGTTTCTTCAGCCGAAGCCAAGCGGCCATTTTCTCGCCGCAGGTCAGTTTAAAATTCTCAATATCCCTTGCAAGGGCCTTCGCCTTTTTCAAATCCCCCTTCTCCAAATAGAACAAAATCTCCGTATTCCGCTCGCAGGCCTCGCAGTCGCTGTTTAAATCCCGGGGCAGCTTCTCAAATTCATGGAACGACGCCTCCGCCTCCGCCCGGTCAATATGCTGATAGAAGTCATATCGGATGAGATGCCAAGGCCTCAAATTATACCCGTAGGCAAGGAACCTCGCCTTGCAGTCCTCAAAAAATTTCAGACAGTCCTCCATAGGTATCTGATAAAAAGACTCGCAGTGGGACAGCACCCACTTATAGATCCACAGCACATGATCCAGCGCGTCCGCATACACATATTCGTCAAATACCGTGGTCGGCGCGTCCGGATGCTTATCCGACAATGCCAAAAGCTCCGGAAACACCACCATCATATCCATGCCGTCCCCATAGAAACAGGATTCATGGCATAAATCCGCGCGGAAAAACATCTGATAGGGCACGTCCCCATGCTGGTCCGCCTCTGCGGCCGCGGCGCGGATTGCGGATACTCTGGCCTTTCCATGCTCTATTTTATCGTAAGTGTCTTTTATTTCCTCCGGATTATACATCGGACAGCCCCCTCTCCATCAAGGTCATAATATTGCGGTTCAACATTCCCATCTCATTATTGTGAAGGGCAAAGCCGCCGATCTGCAAAGCCTGCACATATAAAATCTCCACAAAAATCCTGATATCCTGCTCTTTCTCACAGCCCGCCAGCTTCCGCACCAGCGGATTATTGTAATTAAAATACAAGGACGCGGCCCTCTCATTGGACAAATCCGACGCAAAGGCGTCCAGCATTTTATAAAAAAGCGAGCCGGCCTTCGACCTTGAATTGGCAATCTGGCGTTTCAGCAATGTATTTTCATCCATCAGATAAAAGGCAGGCAGATGGTACGGAGAAAAATACTTCAGCTCCGCCCTGCAGTCAAAGGGCTTCAGAATACGATCCGCTATTTTCAGGAATTCAAAGCCCTCGTCCTGATCCTCCGGCGACAAATCCTTCATCAGATCCTCCACCGCCCAGTCTTCCACGGCGCTGACCTCCAGCTGATACATGGCCCCCAGACGCTTGAGCAGATCCAGCGAATGCACATAGGACACATTGATCAGCAGCTTGTCCTGAGCGAAAAAAAGCTGGGAAAGCTGCTTGTATTTTTCCTCCGTGGGCGCGTATATCAGCGGCTCGCCCTCGGTCCGAAGCTCATAGCCCGACTTATCGCCCCGGGTGGTCTCAAAGCGGAAATAATCCGCCAACGTGCCGAACAGCTTCGGAGAGGCCAGCGCCAGAGACATCAAGGTAAGGTGGTGAATCTGGAAAAACTGCCGGAACCTGTCCGGTTCCTCCTCTGCCAAAGCCGCGATATACTCCGTCAGACAGTTCTCTATGGCCTCCCTTGCGGCCTCCAGCACCTCGTCCACATAAAAGCCCTCTCTGGAAGCGGTGGGACGCAGATCCACCGCATTGACGATGCACTTGGTAAACACCGCCCAATCCGGAATCAGATTGTCCCCCTTCTCTGTCAGCAGCATGTTTTTCAGATAAATTCTATGGCTCACCCTTGCGGAAGGCAGCACCGGATAATTTCTGATATACGCGACGCCCGACACCTTCCCTTCCTCAGAATGAAAAGGCACGCAGTCAAAAAACTGCTCGTCAAACATCACCTGCCCGAACAAAAGCAGCTCCTGCCTGTTGGTATCGCGCCCCTCCCACGGCAGATACGTGGGGTTAATCTGCTTTTCCTGCCCATGCTGGCGGATAATGATGGGAAAGGGCAGAAGAAGTCCGTAATATGTAATCAGCCTCTCAATCGTCTCTCTGGTGAAATACTCCTCCATTCCGGCTTTGGCCGTGAGGAGCACGCTGGTTCCGCAGGAGGCCGCCAGCGCCTTGTACTGCTCTTCCTCCTCCCCGCCAAAGTCCTCCGCTCCCATCTTCTTTATGGTGTAGGTGCCGTCCGGCTTCCCCCGCCACTCCAGCACAGGCGCGTCCCCGCTCCTGCAGGAACGGGTCAGCATCCGGATTTCATCAGATACCATAAAGCAGGATAACAGGCCGATGCCGAAACGCCCGATATAATCCGTCTCTATCCTTCCGCTTTCCAGACTGCGTTTGGACGATTCTCCGATGATGGCTAAGAACTGATGAATCTCCTCCTCCGTAAGTCCCTGACCGTTATCGGAAAAGGCAATGCTCCTGCCCTCCTCAATTTCCACTAAAATGCGCCCTTCTGCTCCATTTTGAATCCCTGCCTCCCGAGCGCAGACTCCCTTTTCCTCCGACACAGACGCTTCCGAAGCCGCCGAAGAGCCGTTTTCTGTCCCGCCGACGGACTCTTTCGCATCCTCCAGCTTTCTGCGTCCGGTGACGGCATCCACCGCATTCTGCAGCAGTTCCCTGATGTATACGTCCGGGCTGCTGTAGAGATGATCCGACAATATTTCAATCATGCCCCCCAGATTTACTTTAAAACGATAATCCTCCATCTTGTTCTCCCATTCTAATCCCGTCCCCCTCCTTCCACTGCTTCCGCCGTCCTTTTTCGCAAGGCAGTCCACGGCGGCATCGCCGTCGGAGATTGTTTCCGGCGCGGCGGCGAGGGTTACTGTTTTTTCGGCTGCAGCGCCGAATTGTTATTATTATACTGCAAATTTCCGGTTCTGTACAGAAAAACCTGATACTGCGGCTCCTTTTCAGTTCTCCCAAGGACGCATACCCTGTGTCCATAAACCCGAAGAAGACTGTCTTTAGCATGTTGACACGATTATATCCCGGCCTGCCAAGTGGAAAGGCTGGCTGGAGCTTCAGATACTTTTGTATTTTAATCTCCTCCATGATTTTGTCAAACACCAATACCGGATCGCATTTCCCGTCTTTGATATATGCTTGACAGATCCCGCATATCCGGTTACACTTTATATGAAATATTCTCATTGGAACTGTTGAAGATAAATGAATTCCGGCAAGCGACAAAAGGATTGGCCGGGGGCAGATGAAAATTACTGACCACCAGAAACCTATCTTTGATGAACTACCTTGAAACAAGCTGCTGAGAATGAAACCGTATCTTTGATTCAACAACGGAATGGAGGATTGAAAATGACAGACTGGAATTCATCCCTGTATCTGAAATTCAAAAAAGAACGCACACAGCCGGCAGTCGATCTTGCCAACAGGCTCCGCGCATACCATCCTGAAAAGATTGCTGACATCGGATGCGGTCCCGGCAACAGTACGGAAGTGCTGCGGTCTGTATTCCCACATTCCGAGATCCACGGTATCGACAATTCACAGGACATGATCGATAAGGCCATGAAAGAACACCCTGCGCTGACATTCCATCTCTGTGATATAAACGATATGCCGGGCGGGTTTGACATCCTCTTTTCCAATGCCTGCCTGCAGTGGCTGCCGGATCATGCGTCACTCCTGCCATGGCTGATGGACAAGCTTAACGGCGGCGGTGTCCTTGCCGTACAGCTGCCCATGAACCATGAGGAACCCCTTTTCCGCATCATTGGAGAAACGGCATCGAATCCACGGTGGGAGCTTGGCGAATGTTTCCAGCCTAATGATACACTGTGCCCTGATGAGTATTATCACATTTTATCAGGCTGCTCCTCAGATTTCCAAATGTGGGAAACCGTTTACTATCACGCACTGCCCTCCCACCATGCTCTGGTGGACTGGATAAAGGGAACCCGCCTGCGCCCCTGCCTTGATGCGCTTGACAGCGAAAATGCAGTTCTTTTTGAAAAGGAAATCCTCCGCCGTACCGTGGAAGCTTATCCCGTCAGGAGCGATGGCAATGTACTGCTGCGTTTCCGGAGGTTCTTTTTTATAGCAGCAAAATAACCGAATTTGATCCGCGCAACAGCCCAAGGCTGTATCAGTATATAGGAAATAAAATTTTATCGGAAAGGAAAACGGCACAATGCGATTCTATATTTTAGACACCGGATATTTGAAAACGGATAAAAACAATGTGGTGGCCAATTCAACCATGTGTACCAGAAAACATCCGCAGGTACAGCATACCTTTTATCAGCTCCCGGTCATGTGCATTCTGATCGAACACGAAAACGGCTATATTCTCTACGACACCGGGAGCAATATGCACTCCATGAACGGATATTGGCCGGAAAGCCTGCAGGATTCCTATGAACTGCACCAGACCGTTGAGCAGAATATCGAGGTTCAGCTTGCCATGTGCGGGGTTCGTGCAGAGCAGATCCATACGGTTATCTTATCCCATATGCATTTCGACCACACAGGCAATATCCGGTTGTTTCAGGATGCGGATATCTATGTGCCAAAGGACGATTTTGTCACGGCGCAGACCACCGTGCGGCTATGCGCTGACCCGGATACTTACTGCGGCTACTGCAAGAACGACATGGATGTCGTGGTAAGGCAGTACCACCTTGTGGATGAAGATTTTGAGATCATCCCGGGTGTCGAAGCTATCAATCTGCCGGGACATACGCCCGGCCTGCTCGGCCTAGTCATACACACGGAAAAGGAAGGCACCTTTATCTTCCCCATGGATGCCGTATATACAAATGAGATTTACGGCCCTCCTGCGAAAGCGTCAGGACTGCTGTTTGACCGGACGCAATACTTTAAGTCCATCGAAAGGGTCCGTATGCTGCAGAAAAAATACAATGCTGCCGTTATTCCCGCCCATGACTGGGATCTGTTCCAGACATTGAAGAAAGCGCCGCAGTTTTATGAATAGCGGCAGTATTATTTACAGAACAATACCGACTGGATCCAGTGCCTGCCCTGTGACGGCAGCTTGAATATCGTCGCTCATGTCCCTCCTTTTGGGCGCAGAAAAACGCCTGATTTTCTTGTGCCATGCCGCATTGTCCATGACAAGGACATACTTCTTCCCTTCAGGGGCAGGATGGATTTCCAAAAAGCTATGAGGAATGGCTGTCCTCTGTCACGCTGAACGCCAAGCCGTGCGTCAATCAAGGTCATACAAAAAACGGCGGCATGTAGGGACGGAGCTTTTCTTTTGAAAATCAAGCGGCAGATATTTATAAAATCCAGTTATAAATTTTCCGATTTCAAAAGGGCGACAGCCTAACCGCTATCGCCCTTATAAATTATCAATGCCGCCATAAATCACACAATGCCCCATATGGGAAAAAGGGGACTTTCTCATCATCCGAAAAAGTCCTGATCCGAAAGCATCCGGATCCGAGCGAATCCGGATTCGTGAAAATCCCTGAAAGAATCATGCGGGCAATTCTTCCGCGCTTCCGTGCAGGCAGGTTCCGCTCTGCGGAGCCGCAGAACACCTTCGTTCCGTTCCCACTTAGAGCAGATCCTCGATAACCTCTTCCGTCAGCTCCAATGCTTCCGTCATATTTGAGGCAATATAATATACAAAATCCGGATCATGCACATAACAGATAATCTGACCCTCCTCACCCTTTTCACTCGGATCATAATCCAGCATCAAATAAAGCGAACCCGCATATTCCGCAAACGGAAACCACCGCTCACAGGACAAATATGGCTTGATGCGCTTATCTAACTGCTTCAGCTGGTTCTCGTCAATTATCTCCGGAAACTCCCTCATCTCGCGGTTTTGGTTCTGAAAATATGATTTTTTCCTGCTCATTTCCTCCAGCGACAACAGGCGATATCCTCGATAGAACCCCTTCTGCGGCCAGAGCAGGCTCATGGAGCCGCTTCCGTTTTTGTACCTGTATACGGCCTTAAAGTCCTCCGGCAGTTTTATTTGGAATTGATTTTCAAATGCCTGCAGCTCTTCTTCCCCAGCCCCTTCTATCTCAAAGTATTCGTCAATCTCTTCCGGGTCAATTTCTTCCTCCGTTAATTCTTCCCCATTCTCAATGAAAAGCTTCTCTATTTTCTTTATCTGCTCTATGATATAATCCATTTTCTGCTCCTTATTCAATCTGGTTGTTCCGTTTCACTTGCTGCAGCGCCTTCCAATACCTGTTTTATTGGAATCGTTACGCTCAATAGCGCCTCGCTAAACTTCGATCCTCTTCCAAAAAACTTCCCCCTCCTCCAGCTTCATTTCCTCCGTAAAGTCCTGAAAAAGCCGGAATACTTTGGCTTTCGGCAGAATCTGCGACCTTGGAGCCTTTAATTCCCAGCCGTTAATCGACGCAGACGCCTCTTCCTCCGAACTCTCCTCTTCCAAATCCGCCCGCAGCTGTTCATATGTCACGGCATCCACATATCTGCGCAGTTCCACGATAAACGCATCCTGATACCCCCCGGCCTGCATATAATTGCCATATCGGTCCGTCAGACAGAAACTGCTCCGTCCCTCCGTTTTCATCTGCACAATAATCTTTCGGACCGACTCATAATCATATACAAAATGTCTGCCGTATTTTATCCATTCCGCTTCCGCAAGCATGGGCCATAGATCCCCGGGAAATGTAACCGGAAATGTTTTGTCAAAGGACTGGCTGACATCCCAAAAGCCTAAATTATCAATCCTTGCCTGACGCTTCACAATCTCATGGGCCTCCTTTGCGACAGAATACCCAAAACACATATAAATAAAATCCTCATGTATCCCATACTCGCAGGCATAATCAAGCCGCTCCTCCGGGCAGCGATTGAGCGGCGGGAAAATTTTTTCCACGCTTTGTAAAAATGTGCGGAAGATATCCGGCGGCTTATCCAAAAGCACATCGTCTTCCATATGGGCGTGAAACCATGTCCGTACTTCTCCCAATCCATGAGAAACCTTCAAAGGATGAAATACCATCAAATCATAACTCATGACCAGCCTCCAAAATAACTTTATTTCATTCAACATTCAGGGATAACTCACCGGCAGATACAAGCTTCTCACAAGACGACAGCCTGCCCCGACGGGTATTCTCCGATCCATGAACACGGGAAATACCCGTCTTTATAAATATTTAATAATGCCGTATGAAATCCGTTCATCCCTACGACTCTTTCTATACAGGCCCAGCATATATCCCGCTTCACCGCATCAAAAAGCTCTATCGCCACCCCGGATTCTTCCCTCAAATTCCGCCTGTCCATGAATTCGCCTAATTTGTTCCAGATCACATCCTCGACAGCCTCGCAGACGGCGGAAAATATCTCGTCAATTTCATCGTCGCCTATTTCTTCACATGCTTTGTCTTCCACTAAATATATGTTCGGCTCCCATACCTCCAAAGTCTGTTCATTCCATCCGTCGTATGCCTCATACATGGAATATATCATATGATATTTCTCATTTGGAATTCCGCTGTTCTTAAACCAGTCTATGCCTTCCAATTCGGTTAAAAAATCATCGATATCCATTCTTCTTTTGCTCCTCTCTGATTCTTCATTATATTGTGTAAGGATATATCCCAATTCCATAGACGCCGGCTGAAAACGATATATATTCCCCCTTTTTCTTTTTGAAAGCAGTCACATGAATATCAAGCATCTCCATCCAGTCAATATCAAAACGCAGATAATAAACCTCGTCGTCCATCCCTTCGCAAATCCCCTGAAACGTGACGATATCATTGTGAAGGCATACAAAGGGGGATTGCTTTCCCTTGCGGGGAATGTCCGCTTCCTCGGGATTATCTATGCTTAATTCGATATGATATTCTTTTCCCGCGGCGGGCGTTTCCCTGCCTTTCCATATTCCCTTCATCATACCCATCGATGACGCCCCCGTAACGATTGTCATACAGCCCTGTATTTCCACTTTTTCTATAATAAATCGCATTTCCGCCCCCAAAACAGTCGGCGCCCGCAGCAGGCAGCGGGCGTCCATGGAAGGCCTTAAAGAAGGCCGCGCAGTTATAACGGATAAAAAGGTATATGATGCTCCTCCGCGTACTTTTCCGCGGCAGAACCTTTCACCCCTTTGATGCAAAACCCCGGAACAATACATTCTCCTTTGATGCGGTACGCGGTTTTCTCCGCATCGACATATTCTCTTATTTCCATGTATCCGACGGAAAACCTTCCAAATGTCCTGACGCTCTCCGGAATGGTCAGCTCCATAAGCGAGGTACAGTGGTAAAATGTATAATCTTCAATACCTTCAACGCCGTCTTCTATCGTAACCTCCGTAAGATTTTCACAATCGCTGAACGCCCCATGAGTGCTTCGCACGCTTCCCGGTATCCTCACCTTTTTTATAAAATCACTGTCGGCAAATGAATTATTGATATTTTGGGTTCCCTGCGGGAAATCGATGCTTTCAATCTCCGTTCCCATAAACGCATAGGAAAAATCTTTCACATTCGGGGGAATCTTGATTTCCTTAAGGGAAAAACAGCAGTTAAAGCCATATTCTATGTTTTCAAGGCTTTGGGGAAGAACGACCTTTTTAAGACCCTCGCATCCGTTGAAAGCGCCAAGGATATCAGTAATGCCTTCCGGTACGATAACGCTTTCCAGCTCGAAGAAGCCGTCAAATGTGCTGTCAAGCGCCACAACCTTTCTGCCGTCAATGACCGACGGGATATTTATATTGATTTCACAGCCATTGTAGCGTAAGATTTCTATTTCGTCGGAAGGGTTGTCCGGGTCTGCAAAACCATAGGTCCACAGCCCGTCGCTGCTTGTAAAGATTTGAGGGTCGTCGCAGTCCTCGTATTTATAGAACCAGTCATAGCTTTCCCCCGTACTATAACGCCCCCGTCCGTCGCTGTAATATGCTTCCATAAATAAATCCTCCTTAAATATCACCTATTGGAACCTGCTGATTCTCCTTATTATATACTTATCGTTACATGCTTTGGCAAAAGGCGCCGTTCTTATACGCACCATTCGCTTATGGGAAGCCTCCCTTGCTTCCTAGGGTATAGCTAATCGGCACTTGCCTTTCAAGGTTCTGATAAAAAATACGGCCCCATGTGCAGCATTCCTATCATTGACCTCTCTGCTTTCAAGCTTATATCTTGTGGAACCAGTTTCTGCTATATTTACTATAACACAGAATGGCCTCCGCAACAATTATTTTTCACCAACGATTATAACATTGCGTTTTCCGCCATGTTACGGTACAATAATAGACATAACAAATACGAAAAGAAAAGGAACCAGCATCCATTGTTAAAAGAAAAAATCAAACACATTATAAAAGATATCAACACCAACCCCGATAATGAGCCTTCCGCACATACGCAGGCAGCCCGGCGCTATATCCAGTTCACTTATATCCTAACCGTCTTTTTCCTGTTTATGAGCATAATTAACGTTACCCAGAAATCATGGCTTATGCTTGCATCCACCCTGTTTGGAGGCATTGTGTCCCTGACTGCGGGGCTGTGCTGCCAGATTTTTAAAAAGGAAGCCGCATGCATCGTGGGAATCAATCTCTCCTTTATGGCTCTCTTTAGTTTTTACGCCATTGTGGGCGGCAATGAGGGATTCGCCATTCTGTGGATTCTGCTGGTTCCCCCGGCCTCCATGCTGATTATGAATTTTAAAAACGGAATGATATTATCCACTTATTTTGTGATATATTTATTTGCGCTGTTCTATACCCCTTTGAGGTCCTTTGTCCAATATGATTACGGCGATGTTTTCTTCCTGAGATTCCCCCTTCTCTACGTGGTGGCCTATGTGAGCTCCGGCTTTGGATTTTATAAGCTGCACCAATCAAAGCTGCAGAACTACAGGCAGAGGCAGAGCCTCTTGGAATTGAAGCAGGAGGCGGACGCGGCCAATAACGCCAAAAGCCTGTTTCTGGCAAATATGTCCCATGAAATCCGCACTCCCATCAACGGAATCTTGGGAATGGACGCCATGCTGATGAAGGAATGCGGCGACGAGCAGCTTCTGGAATACGCGAAAAATATCCAGAGCGCCAGCCAGTCCCTGCTTTCCATCGTGAACGACATCCTCGACATTTCAAAAATCGAATCCGGCAGAATGGACATCCTGCCGGTGGAATATGAACTGTTTTCCATATTAAACGATTGTTATAATATGGTTTATTTCCGGGCGCAGGACAAAGCGCTGGAGCTTAAGATGAAAATCAATCCCCTGCTCCCTTCCGGGCTGTTCGGCGACGAAGTCCGCGTGCGGCAGGTCATGAACAATCTGCTCTCCAATGCGGTCAAATACACAAAGGAGGGCAGCATCACCCTTTCCCTCGACTATCAAGAATCGGGGGAGGATACCATTCTTTTGGTGATTGAAGTCCGGGATACGGGCATCGGCATCAAAAAAGAGGATTTGAGCAGGCTCTTTGCCTCGTTCCAGCGACTTGAAGAGAAACGCAATCGGAATATTGAAGGAACCGGTCTGGGTTTGAATCTGACCAAACGCCTGACGGAAATGATGGGCGGCGAAATCACCGTGGACAGCATCTACGGCCTAGGCTCCGTATTTACCGCAAAAATTCCCCAAAAGGTTATCAATCGTGAGCCTCTGGGCGACTTTTCCAAGAGGTATCATGAGTTTATCTCCGACTCCCGGCAGCATCAAAACAAGATTATCGCGCCCGATGCAAGGATTTTGGTGGTGGACGATGTGGAAATGAATCTGAAAGTCATGCGGGGACTTTTAAAAGAGACCCTGATTCAAGTGGATACCGCCGCAAGCGGCCGAGACTGCCTTGCACTGGCCAAGGAAAAGTCATACGATATTATCTTTCTGGATCATATGATGCCGGAGATGGACGGCGTGGAAACCCTGCGTCATATGCGCAGGACGCCCTGCGCTGCCAACGCCTCCACCCCTGTGGTTATGCTGACCGCCAATGCCATCCTAGGCGCAAGGGAAGAATATCTCAAGGCCGGGTTCAGCGATTACCTGACCAAACCTGTCCGGGAAGAAGAGCTGAAGGAACTGCTGGGGAAATATCTAAGGCCGGAGCTTCTGCCTGCCTCCAAAGAGCCTGCTCCAAAGGAGCATTCGCCCGAAGAGGCCTCCTGTCCGGGTCAGGTTCAAGAGAAAGCTGCGGGCAGTTCTTCCGACATGACCCCTTCGGGGTGCGGTTCTGCCCAAATCCAGAGCAAAGAAAAAACTTCGGATATGCAGACCTTGGAGGATAACTCCCCTGCGGGACTCATTGCCCGGCTGGATTGCCTTGACACGGAAACAGGCATGGCCTACTGTATGAATGATGAAAATTTTTATCTGGAAATGATACAAGAATACAAAAACGGAAACAAAACGCCGGAGCTGCTGAAATACTATGAAGCAGAGGATTGGGCTAATTACAGAATTGTTGTCCATGCCCTGAAAAGCACCTCCCTTTCCATCGGCGCGGTGGAGCTTTCGGAAGCCGCCAAAGCCTTGGAACTGGCGTGCAAGGACGGAAATCTTGATTACGTGAAGGCCAATGGAGAAAAGGTAAGGAAAATGTACGAAGCCCTGCTGGAGAAACTTCCAAGCCCCACCCAGTGACCCCCTCGCGCGCCGCGTACTCGTCAGCTATGCCCACAGCCTCCCTTTAAATGCCTGTGGGCATAAAAACAGGGAAATCCCGCTCCATAAGGATTCCCCCTGTTTATGCCATATGAAATTCATTCTTCCGTTACTTGATTTGATACCATTCTCTTTAGTTCTGCATGTTAATCTTCTCCCCTTCCACCAGCGGATACTTCGCCAAGGAAGTTCCGTCCAAATCCTCCTTCCACATATCCACTGCGGAAATCTGGTGATTTCCATAGGTCGTATAATAATACCTTCCCTTTTGAGCATTGCAGCAGCAGGTATATATCGTAATTTCATGCTTTCCGTCCGCCAGACAGCAGCAGCCCCTCTGCTGTTCCACGGAACCAAGAATATGAAAGAATTGGTTGACGCTCTCCGCCTCCGAATCTCCGGAAATGGAATTCATTTTGACAAAAGAAGCCCTGACAAAACGGGAACCGGAGGACAAATCCCCCGGAAGCCCCAAGGCTCCCATACCGCGGCTGTAAATTTGCAGGGGCAGACTGCTTGAAAAATGATTTTCAGGATCTCTTGGCGACAGGCGCATATAATTATTCAGCTGAAACATCTGCTCGTCAAAAGGGGGATTATTTGCCAGCACTCCCACAGGATTCTCATAAATCCGGATTCCCTCCTGAACCGATTCCACCGTAACGGCTTCCTCGCGGTCCGCAATCAGCCAATGGAGCTGGGCCGTGGGCAGTTTTTCGTCAAAAGGTATATCGATCAGATTCAATTTGCCCAGCAGCGCCCTTGCCTCCTTCACCGATGCACATTGGCCAAGAACCCATGGTATCAGTTCAAAAACCGCCACATTGTCCTTTTCCTGCGCCGCTTCCCGATAAACCGCATTCCCCACGAAATTCAGCCCCGCCATTCCAAGTCCTTTTTCGTTCATCGCCTCATAGTACAGGGGGTACTCCTCCTCAATATGGGCCATTCCTATCAGCGCATAATGCTTATTCAACTCTCCCATTCTGCGGAAATGAAAGGGATAGCAGCGGGGCGTCACCGTAATCTCCTCTCCGTAAGAAAAATCGTAATCCAAAGTACGCCCAAAATAGAAATCCTTTGTCCGATATGTTGCCGCCGTACACATGTTCCATTCCTCCTAGCATAAAGTTCTGTCTCTCCACTACGATACCCCTATAGGGGAAGGATTATTCAGACGCGCCGGCTTTCCGCCTTAAAATATCATATTTCTCCACCCTCTCAGAAAATTCCGCCCACAATGTCTGTCTGGCGTGGGGGCAGCTTTCCACAGCCTCCCCCTGTTCATTGTACATGGCTTTTACAAGGGCCGATAAATTCTGCCCATCCGGTTTCATAATCTCAATGACGTCTCCCACGGAAAATTTATTGCGCTGTTCAAAACGTACCAATAGGTTCGATTTCCCTTGCGCCGAGTAGAATTCCTGCTCCGGCTTCCCTTTATCCGAAGCAGCCGTCTCCCCGTCCCTCGCCGCAGCGTCTTGAAGCCAAGGCAGTCCGCCTCCCGCCCGTACCTCTTCCGCCATCCCCAGATAGGTATATTCATTTACATAAGTGCCGTTGTCATAAATCTGCGCGTCCTCCGAAGGCTTTCCAAAATAAAATCCCGTGGAGAACCGACGGTGGGTACACTTGGCAATCTCCGCCCGATACCAGTCCATGCGGGAGGCATACGTCTCCTCCGATTCAAAGTAATCGTCTATGGCCCTGCGGTAAGTTCTCGCCACTGTCGCAGCATAAAGCGCCGTTTTCATGCGCCCTTCAATTTTCAGACTGTCAATCCCCGCCTCCACCAGCTCAGGGATATGCTCTACCATGCATAAATCTTTGGAATTAAAGAGAAAAGTCCCCCGTTCATTCTCATATACCGGAAAGTATTCCCCCGGCCTTGTCTCCTCCACCACCGCATATTTCCATCGGCAGGGGTGCGTACATGCGCCTTGGTTCGCATCCCGGCCCGTAAAATAGCTGCTCAGCAGACAACGGCCCGAATAAGATATGCACATAGCGCCGTGGACAAAACATTCTATCTCCATTTCCTTAGGTATCCGCTCTCGAATCTCTTTTATTTCCCTCAGAGATAATTCCCTTGCGGAAACCACTCGTTTCGCCCCCTGTTTCCACCAAAACAGAAACGTTTGATAATTGGTATTGTTGGCTTGGGTGGAAATATGGATTTCCACCTCGGGCCAGACCTCCTTCACAATATCAAACATCCCCGGGTCGGAGAGAATCAGCGCGTCGCAATGCTCCGGCTTCATGTCCCGAAGCTCCCGGAAATATTCCCGCGCCCCGTCCAAATCCTCATTGTGGGCCAGAATATTGGCGGTGACATACACCTTTACCCCATGGGAATGGGCGAACGCAATTCCTTCCGCCATTTCCTCAGGAGAAAAATTCTTGGCCTTGGCGCGCAGTCCAAATGCCTCTCCGCCGATATAAACCGCATCCGCGCCGTAAATAACCGCCGTGTGCAATACCTCCGGACTGCCTGCCGGAACCAGCAGCTCCGGCTTTTTTCTTTTCTGCATAATGATACCTCTAATTTAATTCCCAATCAGGGAATTTGTTCCGCTCTCTGCGTTTCAGCGCCCGCCTGCGGGAGCCTGCCGCCGCTGATTTTTATGGTCAGCGCCGCGCCGTCTCCTACGGGAAGTATTATCGTTTCAAGCTCGTCGGAGTGCTTCAGTACATACAGATATTCCCGCATTCTGGCATGAATCGTGCGGTCCCGCCTGTTTACCGCGAAACGCGACTGTATAATATCTCCCTCCTGAAGTACATTGTCCGATATCAGCAGCCCTCCCGGCGATAACAGCCGCAGAACGTCCGGCAGAAAGTTTAAGTACTGTCCCTTGGCCGCATCCATAAATACCATATCGTAACGGCCTGTAAGTTTCTTTAATATATCTGCGGCGTCTCCCTCCAACAGCGTAATTTTATCTTCTTTTCCCGCCCGGCTGAAATTGTCCTTCGCTATGGGAATTCTTTTTTCGTATTTCTCTATTGTGGTAATGTGACAGTCTTCCGGTCCATACTCGCTCATCAATAGCGCGGAAAAGCCGATTGCAGTCCCGACTTCCAAGACGCTCTTCGGCTTTGAATACGCAAGCAGAAATTTCAACAGGCTTTGTGTGGCTCTGCGCACAACGGGCACTCCCGTTTCCAGCGCATATTTCTCTATTTCATCCAGAAACGGAGGATTGCCCCTGTCCAAAGAATCGATAAACGCCGCCATCCTATCTTCTATAATCATAAGCGCCCCTACTGCTCATCCTTCTCCGAGTCCTCCTTCGGCTTCTCCTGAACCATTGCGGCCATGATGTCTTCTGCGGTCATGGAAGTATTCAAATCAAACACTCCCGGTCCCACATCCTTCAGATTTTCCGAGAGATAATACTGCAATACAAAAAGCTTTCCGTCCCTTACCATCCCTCTGCTCTCCAGAAGCTTTCCAATATCCCAAGGGGACATATCTGAGGTAATTGTCACTCGAACCGTTCTGGCACGTTCTTCGGACGTCATAGCCGGTTCGGTAAAAACACGATAGCCATAATCATAGCAGATTTCAGAGCCTTGATAAATCAAATACACCACCAATATGACCGCAGCTACTCTGAAAACCGTGCCAAGCACAGCTCCCACCACACTTGTTGTTTTCATCTCAATCAACCATGCCTTTCGCAGTTACTGCCCATCACCTCAAGTCTTGGGCGCCAATTTCATTCAAAATCCAGCCTCTCAATAATCTGCATATTCAGTTTCTGCATCATCCTGCAGAAATCCAGCTCTGCCGCAAGGAAATCCGCCACAAGGGAATTCTCCCGAAACGTTTCATATTCCTTCTCAAACCTGTCGATTTTCTCAAAATCAATATTTGTGCCCGACTGCAGTTCATAATTGCGTCTGCGGAAATCATCAATCTGCGCTTTCAGCTCCGGATGCTGTTTCACCTTATCCAGCTCTTTCACATACAACTGATATTCCTCCGTAGCCAATATCGCCGAGACAAAAGCGTCTCTCGCCCTATCCATATCACTCATAAGTCACTACTCCGATCACCGCTGATTTATATACAATTTCAATTTCCCTTCGCCAATGAATGAACTTAGAAAATCTTCATTTCGTTCATACTTCCATAATAATCGGCAGTATCATAGGCCGTCTCTTCGTCTTTTTCCAGACATAATCGCTCAGAGCGTCCTTTGTGGTGTTCTTCAGCTTGCCCCAGTCGGTAATTCCTCTGTCCAGACACCTCTGAAGCGCCTCGTCCACCACCTGCCTTGCCTCATCAATCAACTCGTCGGCTTCCTTCACATACACAAAGCCTCTGGAAACAATGTCGGGACCCGCCGCCAGCATGCCGCTTCCCCTGTCAAGGCTCATGACAACTACCATAATGCCGTCCTCCGCCAAATGCTGACGGTCACGGAGCACAACATTGCCCACATCTCCCACGCCCAGACCATCTACCAAAATCGCTCCCACAGGCACTCTGCCCACAACCTTTGCACTGTCCTCTTTCAATTCCAGCACATCCCCTGAGGAGAGAATAAAAATATGATCCTTATCCATCCCAAGGCTCTCGGCTATCTTTGCCTGCGCTTTCAGATGCTTGATTTCTCCATGGGCAGGAACGGTATATTTAGGGCGAATCAGGGAGTAAATCAGCTTGATTTCCTCCTGACAGGCATGTCCCGATACATGCGCGTCTTGAAAAATAACGTCCGTACCCTTCCTGAGCAGTTCGTTTATGATTTTGGTAATGGGTTTCTCATTGCCGGGTATGGGGTTGGAGGAAAAAATAACCGTGTCTCCCACGCCAATGGTAATCTTGCGATGCATCCCGTTGGCCATGCGGCTTAACGCCGCCATACTTTCCCCTTGGCTTCCGGTGGTGATAATGACCTGCTGCTCGTCGGGATAGTCCTTCAGCTGCTCAATTTCTATCAGCGTATTATCCGGGATGCTGATACACTCCAGATTCCTCGCCGTCTCTATTATGCTGACCATACTGCGGCCTTCCACGCATACCTTACGGCCGAATTTATATGCGCTGTTGATAATCTGCTGAACCCGGTCCACATTGGAAGCGAATGTAGCCACAAAAATTCTTGTATTTTTGTGTTCCTCAAACAATGTGTCGAACGTCTTGCCCACCGTTCTCTCCGACGGGGTGAATCCGGGACGTTCCGCATTGGTGGAATCACACATCAGCGCCAGCACGCCTTTTCTGCCCAGCTCCGCAAACCGCTGCAGGTCAATGACGTCTCCGAATACCGGAGTGTAATCCACCTTAAAGTCTCCCGTATGCACTACCACGCCCGCGGGAGAGTAAATGGCCAGCGCAGCCGCGTCCACAATGCTGTGATTTGTCTTGATAAATTCCACACGAAACTTTCCTAAATTGATGGACTGACCGAATTTCACAACCTTCCTCTTTACTTTCGTCAGATTGTGCTCTTTCAGCTTGTTTTCAATGATGCCCATGGTGAGCCTTGTGCCATAGATGGGGACGTTGATTTCCCTGAGCACATAGGGCAGGGCTCCGATATGATCCTCATGTCCATGGGTAATCACAAAGCCCTTCACCTTATCGATATTATCCTTTAAATAAGTCACATCGGGAATCACAAGATCGATTCCCAGCATATCGTCCGCCGGGAACGACAGACCGCAGTCCACCACAACAATATTGTCTTCGTATTCAAAGGCAGTAATGTTCAAACCGATCTGCTCCAGTCCCCCCAAAGGGATAATTTTCAGCCCGGAGCCGCTGCTATTCTCTTTTTTCTTCAATCAAATTACCTCCACATTTCTTACAAAAGCCATAGAGCTTAACCTCATGATTCACAACATGAAATCCGGTCTGATCAGCAATTTTCGCTTCCAGTCCCTCCAGTAAATCCTCCTGAAAAGAAATCACTTTACCGCATTTCATGCAGATTAAATGATGATGATGGTGCTTCTGTCCGCCTTCCGCAGCATTCCCTATCTCATAACGCACAAAACCATCGTCAAAATTCACCCGGTCAATCAGATGAAGCTCGTTCAGCAGTTGTATTGTTCTATAAACAGTGGCCAGCCCTATATCCGGACAGTCCACTTTTACAAGCGCAAATATATCTTCCGCGGTCAAATGTTCTTCAGGGCAGGACGCAATCGCCTCCAGCACCTTCATTCTCTGCTTGGTGACTTTCAGCCCCTTGTCTTTTAAAAGCTCTCTAAACTGCCCTCTATCCACCGCTGACTCCAACATTTCTTCTGCCATAAATCATTCTTCAATCGTAACATCATCCAGCATGCTCTCAAATACCTCCGCAACGGCGGCCAATTCTTCTTCATCCGAAATCATGGTATATACGCTTTCTTCCTCTCCGTCCTTAGAGATATCCTTCAAGATTAACGCTTCTCCGTCGCCCTCCATGGTATCGGATAAAAGAATGTAATCAAAGCCCCCAATGCGGGTCTGTTCCAGAACATAATACTCCACCGGACTTTCCCCTTCGGGCTGAAACGAAATCTTCTTCAACTCTTCCATAACCTGTCCCATCTTTCTCACAGCTTGGTTTTTCCGCCGACAGGTTTATTTTTCCTGCCGGCAGCTTTTTCTGCCGCCTGCGCCGTTTTTCTGCTCTCAGGTTTTCTCCTGCCGCCTGCGCCGTTTTTCTGCTCTCAGCGTCATCCCTCCGACGATTCCTGCTCTCCGCCGCACATTCTGCGGTGATCCAGATACCCCTGAAGTATCAGCGCCGCCGCTATCTTGTCCACAAAGTCTTTCCGTTTTTCTCTCCGTATCCCGGCCTCCATCATCGCCTTATCGGCCGCAGCCGTCGTCAGCCGCTCATCCCATAAAATCACCGGCAGTCCGGTTCTGCGCTCAAGCCGCTCCCCGAATTCCCGTGTCAGCTCCACGCGCTCTCCCTCCGATGCGTTCATATGCTTCGGCAGTCCAAGAACGATTTCTCCTACCTCATATTCATCAATCAACTCTTCAATCCGAGCCAGTGTCCGGCGCTGCTTATTCTCCTCCTTGCGGCGGATAATCTCCAATCCCTGCGCCGTAATCAGCAGGCTGTCGCTGACAGCCACGCCCACTGTCTTGGAACCAAAGTCCAGCCCCATAATCCGCATAAATCTTCTCCTGTCATTTTCTTAAGGGTACTGCCATAACAGCCCCCTATTTCCCTTCCAGCGCCCGAATATATTCCGTCAAAAGCTCCTCCACCAGTTCGTCCCGCTCCACCTTCATAATCAGGCTCCTCGCATTCTTATGGCTGGTAATATAAGTGGGGTCGCCGCTCATAATATACCCCACAATCTGATTCACCGGATTGTAGCCTTTCTCCGTCAGCGCCTCATATACGGCGGACAATACCACCTTTGCCCCGGGTTCCGGCTCCGAGTCCACTCTAAAAAATTGTGTATTTCCCAAATTCTGCATACTTACACCCCTATACCCGTCTTGGCATTTATCTCCGAACACTATTCCTTTTTTACTATACCTCATTTACAGCCAAAATTCAAGCGTTCCCGCTTTTGATTACTGCATTATTTCATCGGTCAGAAAGCCCTTCACGACAACCTTCACCATCGTATTTTCCGCGGGCGCTTCTTTTTCCTGTCCGAAGCTCCCCGCTTCCACGGCAACCTTCACATAATCCTTCGTATGGCCGATGCGATAAATACGTCCTTCAATCTCCCTTGTTTCCTCCAGAAGCACTTCTGCCTCTCTTCCTATGTAGCGTCTGCGGAATTCCATGGACTGCCTGCCCTCCATCTTAAGAAGCTCGCCGCTTCGCCGGGCCTTCACCTGTTCCGGCGTCTGTCCCGGCATAGAGGCCGCGGCAGTTCCCTCTCTTTTGGAATATTTAAAGACATGCATTTCATAAAAGCATACTTTTTCCAAGAATTCCTTTGTCACGCAGAATTCCTCTTCGGTTTCTCCCGGAAATCCCACAATCACATCCGTGGTAATGGCCGGATGATCAAAAAATCTCCTCAAAATTTCCACACAGCCATAGTATTCCCCGGTAGTGTAATGTCTATTCATCCTTTTCAATGTTGTGTCGCACCCGCTCTGGAGAGACAGGTGGAAATGGGGACAGAGCTTGGACAGCTTGGACAGCCTTCCTGCCGAATCCTCCGTGATAATTCTGGGTTCCAGCGAACCAAGGCGGATTCTTTGGATCCCTTCTATCCCATGAATCCGCTCCACTAGGTCGATGAGTCTGCCGCCGCCCGAGTACTCCTGCCGCTCCCCGTCAAGGCTTCTCTCGCTCCTGCCTTCCTTCCACGCATTTTCCTCAAAGTCAATGCCATAGGAGCTGATATGGATTCCGGTAAGCACCACCTCCTGACAGCCCTTCGCCGCCAGCCCCTCTATCTCCGTGAGAATATCCTCCGCCCTGCGGCTGCGCACTCTTCCCCGGGCATAAGGGATAACGCAGTAGGAGCAGAACTGATTGCAGCCATCCTGAATCTTGATATAAGCCCTTGTATGCTCTCCCATATGTTTTAACTGCATTTCCTCATACTCACGGATCCGACCGATATCCGGAATGTTCCTCCTGCATGCATTCTGCTTCGGATGTTCCCGCAGATACTCCTCCAGAATCAGAGCGATATCTTTTTTGCGGCTGTTGCCCACCGCCAAGTCAACGCATTCCTCAACCAAGTCCTCTCTTCCCGTCTGCACATAACATCCCACCGCCACAATGACGGCTTCCGGACTGCGCTGTCTGGCCCGATGAAGCATCTGCCTGCTCTTCCTGTCCGCAATATTGGTAACGGTACAGGTATTTATGATATAAATATCCGCAGCCTCCTCAAAAGGCACAATATGGTATCCCTTCTCCTCCAAAGCCTGCCGCATGACTTCCGTCTCATAGGAATTCACTTTACAGCCCAGATTATGCAGCGCCACCTTTTTCATATTGATACCCTCCTGCCCGATTTATTAAAGAAATGTGCAGCACTAGCTGCGGGTTATCTGCCCTCGCGGCGTCCGTCGGCCGTCCAGCCAAGCCTTGTCCGTTTTTTGAACGACGCAAAGCCGGCATAGTTGACTTGGCTCACTGCCCGCCGAAATCAGATGATGTTCTTAGATTTCGTCCCATGAAATCTTACTTTCGTACTTCAACCTTTCAAACTTCACCTCATTTCTACAAGACTTTTCCTTGACTTTTGCTCTGCAAGCCTTTAATATGGAGACAGGAATCACAGACCTATAGCAAGGAGGAGACTATAATGAAAACCGTTCAGATTTCTTTAAATTCTATCGACAAAGTAAAGTCCTTTGTCAACGATATTTCCAAATTCGACTGTGACTTTGACCTTGTGTCCGGCAGATATGTGATCGACGCAAAGTCCATCATGGGTATCTTCAGTCTGGATTTGTCAAAGCCCATCGACTTAAACATCCATTCGGAAGACAGCGTAAATGAAGTAATGGAAGTATTGAAGCCCTATATGATCTAGAATTCATTCCAACACATAGGCTTTCTGCCGCAAAGGTCTCAACGCCAAAGCCAGCGGAATCTGTTTTACAAGGATTCTATTATCACGCTCTGCCTTGAGGCCTTTGTTACGATTCCCCCACAATAATCAGCTCGTCCGTATCCAGCGCAGTCTGCACCAATTCTTCTATTTTTTCGTCCAGATGATGCTCATGGCGGCGAATGACCTTGAGGCTGGGTTTGGTCACGGGATGCTTTGCCACAAATATGGTGCAGCAGTCCTCATAGGGAAGAATGGACGTCTCAAAGGTTCCTATTTTCTGCGCCGCCTCCACGATCTCCTGCTTGTCAAATCCAATCAGCGGGCGATATACGGGCAGTTCGCATACTTCGTTGGTAGCAATCAGCGAATTCATGGTCTGGGAGGCAACCTGTCCGATGCTCTCGCCTGTAATCAGTCCCAGACAGCCCGTCTCTTTGGCGATATGCTCTGCAATCCGCATCATATAACGGCGCATAATAATGGTCAGCTCCTCATGGGGACATTTTTCATGGATGTAAAGCTGAATATCCGTAAATTGAATCACATGAAGATAAATGGGTCCGGTGTACTCCGATACAATTCTTGCCAGATCCACCACCTTCTGTTTGGCCCGTTCGCCGGTATATGGCGGCGCATGGAAATAAACCGCATCCAGCTTCACGCCGCGCTTTGCTATCATATACCCCGCCACGGGAGAATCGATTCCGCCGGACAAAAGAAGCATACCTTTGCCTCCTGTGCCGGAGGGCATTCCCCCGGGACCGGGTATCACCTCGGAATAAATATGAATCTTTTCCCTCACTTCAATATTCAGCAGGATATCCGGCTGATGCACATCCACTGACATTTCCGGATATGCATGAAGAATCGCTTCCCCTAAATCCGCATTGATTTCCATGGATTCCTTGGGATAATTCTTGCGGGCGCGTCTGGAATGAACCTTGAAGGTTTTGTTCCTATCCGGATAGACGTCCGCCATATACTGTACCACCGTATGACAGAGCTTCTCAAATCCCTCATCCTCCACGGATACCACCGGGCAGATGCCGGAAATTCCGAATACCTTCTGTAGATATGCGATGGTCTCCTCATAATCAAACTCTCCGCATGCCTCCACATAAATGCGTCCCTGAGATTTATGAACCGTAAATTCTCCCTCGCATTTTTTTAGGGCATATTTTATCTGACGCACCAGCGCGTCCTCAAACAGATAGCGGTTCCTTCCCTTTACGCCGATTTCGGCATATTTTATCAAAAATGATGTAAACATTCCCTTCTAACTCCCATCTGCCCGCCTTGGCGGGCGTACAAATCCGGATGTGTGACTCACACGAATTCCCATCTGCCCGCCTTGCAAGAGGGTGTGTAAACCCCTCTTTCTTAGAGTTTCTCCCCGAAGCCGCCAATGCTGCGGGCGGCCGGAAACTCTTCTCACACTAACTCCTTCGCGTATATTTTCGCAGTATAGGAATTTTATCATATAATGCCCTCAATGTATAGTCTATTTCTTCTCTTGTGGTATAAACGGAAAAACTAAACCGTATGGTGGATTCCAACAGCGCCCTGTCAACTCCGATAGCTTTCAGGGTGGCTGAAGGCTGGGGCTTTCGGGCTGCGCAGGCGCTTCCCGCCGACACATAGATTCCGTCCTCCTCCAAGGCATGCAGCAGAACCTCGCTTCTGACGCCGCTTATGGACACGCTGATAATATGGGGGGCCGTTCCCTCGCCGTTTGGTTTCTCCGGAAGCAGGCCGTTGATTTTCACGCCTTCCAGCTTCCTCACACCCTCCATAAAATACCTCTTGCACCAATACAGCCGCTCCATATCTTCTTCATAGTGGGCGTACAAAAGCTCCGCCGCCTTTGCCAGCCCCGCCGCTCCGGGAACATTATCCGTGCCCGAACGCAGATTTCTCTGCTGTCCTCCCCCATGGACAATGGGCGCAAGCTTTACCTTTTCACCCACATACAAAACGCCGATACCCTTGGGTCCGTGAATCTTATGCCCGCTGATGGACAGCAGGTCAATATTCATCCTCTTAGGATATATTCTTGCTTTTCCAAAGCCCTGCACCGCGTCCACATGAAACAGCGTATTTGGATTCATGCGTTTTATCAGGGCGCCGGCCTCCCCTATGGGCTGCAGGGCGCCGATTTCATTGTTGGTATGCATTATGGATACCAGAATCGTATCCGGCCTGATTTGGCGCTGCAGCTCTTCCAACGATATCTGTCCATATGCGTTGACCGGCAGATACGTGACCCGATAGCCCATGGTCTCCATGTAATGCATGGTATTCAGGACGGCAGGATGTTCCACCTGCGTGGTAATCAGATGCCTTCCTCTTCTGTTATTTGCGGCGGCGCATCCCATAATGGCCAGATTATCAGACTCCGTGCCCCCGGAAGTAAAGAGTATTTCCTTTTCCTTCACCTTCAGAATTCCGGCAAGAATCTCTCTTGCATTTGTCAGATATTGTTCCGCTTCGACTCCCTTCATATGGAGGCTGGAAGGGTTGCCGTAATCCACACACATAATCTTTGTCATCAATTCCGCTGCCTCGGGAAAAACTCTGGTAGTAGCCGAATTGTCCAAATACACTTCCATAATTCTGCTCCTTTATATCAATTGACTGCCGCGCCTGCATTCGGCTTTCTTCTGCCTTATATTCATCCTGCCTCCGCCTTATATTCGACTTATCTCTGTTTTATTTTCATCCTGCCGCCGTGATTCAAACGATATGTCGGCCGCTCCCCTATATTTGTCTTCTTCCTGTCTGCCATTTTCATCCATTAGAAAAACGAGCCTTCCCTAAAACGCTTCTTTTCTTTGGCAATTGGCAGAATCGTCTTCAGCGGTTCCGCAATGTATACAAGGATGAAAATACCGTCGCAGAATGATTATGTCAAAATGCATATGCGCAGCAATCAAGTTATCATATCATATGCTGAAAGCCCTGTCCCTGCGCTTAAAATATTACATCCATCATACATGATAGCAAACGGCTTTTTCTCCCAGTCCGACAATTCACAGCTTCTGCTCCAGCATGTACATCATCCAAGAAAGCACCGTCAGCCCCGCCGTTTCCGTCCGAAGAATACGCCTGCCCAATGTGACGGGTTCCACGCCGTTCTCCAGCGCCAGCCCAATTTCCGCCTCCTGAAATCCCCCTTCGGGGCCGATAAATACGGCGATTTCCTGCCCGGGCGTCAATCCCTCCATAATCTCCCTTGTCCGGGACATATTCTCCGCCAGCTCATATGGAATCATCTTCACATTCATGGAAACCGCTTTTTGAACCGCCTGTTCAAAAGAAATCACCGAAGACACTTCCGGTACGATGGCGCGCCTGCTCTGTTTGGCGGCGGCCTCCGCAATCCCCTGCCACCGCGCGGTTCTGGAAGCCGCCTTTTTATCATCCAGCTTTACCACACACCGCCCCGCCGCCACAGGAATGATCTGATACACTCCCAGCTCCACTGCCTTTTGGACTATCAGCTCCATCTTATCCGCCTTGGGCAGCGCCTGAAATAAATAAATCCGGGAAGGAAGCTCCACGTTGTTTTCCTTCACAAAACGCAGCTCGCACAGCACCTTATCCTCCGCAAACGAAAGAATTCCGCAGCGATACTCTTTTCCGTCCCGGCCGTCGCTGACAGAAATCTCCTCCCCCGGCTTCATGCGCAGAACATTTTTGATATGATTCACATCCGCTCCCAGAATGACTACCTGCTTCTCCTCCATATGAACCTGCCCCGGCTCCACAAAAAACTGATACATATCCCTCCCCCAGCCATTTTCCCCGCATACGGCTTAGAAACTCTACGATAATGTCCCTTATCATCTCAGCGTTTCTTTGCGCGCTGTGACGCACACCCATTCACCCTGTCGTTTCACTTCCAGTACCGTAAGCCCTGCCGCTTTCACGGCCTCCACCACCACGTCTTCCTTATCGTCAATAATCCCGGAAGCAATATAAATCCCTCCCACCTTTAAATGATTCACAATCACGGGAGTCAACGGCACCAGCACCTCCGCCAGAATATTCGCCGCAGCAATATCATAACAGCCATATCCCACCCTGTCCTGAATTTCCTTGTCCGTGATAATATTTCCAATCAGCATATCAAACTGAGAGGGCAGAATACCGTTCGCCTGACAATTCTGCTCGACGGCATCCACCGCGCATTCGTCCAAATCCGTCCCAACCGCATGGCTCGCGCCAAACATCAGCGAAAGAATCGCCAGAATCCCGCTGCCCGTGCCCACATCCAAAAGCTTCGTATCCGGCGTCACATATCTGCGCAGCTGTCGGATACACAGCTGGGTGGTCTCATGCATCCCCGTCCCGAAGGCAGTCCCCGGATCAATATGCAGCACCATTCTGCCCTCATCCTCCGCCTTGACGTCTTCCCATGAGGGAACCACCAAAATATCATCAATATAAAATTGATGGAAATACTGTTTCCAGTTATTTATCCAGTCAACATCTTCCGTCTCTTCTACGGAAACTCTTCCCTCGCCGATGTCGCAAAACTGCCGAAGGTCTTCCAGTTCCTTCCCTACCTTCTCCAAAACCTCCTCCGGCGTCGTCCTCTCCCCCATCACTTCCAAGCTGCCGTCTTCCTTCTCTTCCGCAAAGAAGCTCAAAACAGCAAGTCCGTCGTCTTCCGGGCTGTCGGGCAGAATATCCACAAACATCCTCTCCTTTTCCAACGGGGTCAAAGGAACCTTGTCCTCAATCTGCGCGCCTTCCAGTCCAATCTCATACAATGTGCTGATAATGATATCTTCCGCCTCGGTAATGGTATTTATTTTAAATTTCATCCACTTCACTATCCTGATCCTCCATATTCTCTCTCTGTCCGCGCATTCCATACTCGCACAGCCCCAATGCAGCGAACAAAAGGGGCGTGTTCAGAACCTGCTGGAAACTAATCATGGAATGGGCGCCATACATGGCAATCGCCAAAAGCCCAAGCCATCGGACGCATTCTGCCGTCTCTTCTTTTGCACGGAACTTTTGTTCCCCATATCTCCATAGCCCCGTCAGGAAAATCGCCGCGTAACAAGCGGTGCCCAGAATTCCCACATTAATCAGCTGGCTTAAAATCTCATTATGGGCATTGGTAAAGACAGCGCCCTCCCAATGTTCCCCTTTCCAGACGTCCGTCCCCGAGCCAAGCCTTTGAAAGACAGCCTCGCCATAGCAGTCCGGCCCCGCCCCCAAGAGCTTGTCCTTTCCATCCGCCTGTCGAAACCCCTCCAAGGCAATCCGCCATAAAAAACCCCGTCCGCTGCCAAAACTGTCATCTATGCCGAACCATCCTGTTTGGCCCGAATCGGTTCCCTGAGTCCGCAGTCTTTGAAAGAGCAGGCATCCCGCCAGAACAATACATACGCCTGCCAGCGCGGCGCACACTCCCGTTATGACATGCCGACGCGCCAGACTTCTGCCATCCGCAGGTTTTCTCCTCAAGATAAAAAAAGATAGGAAGCTGACTGCCGCCGCAATCACCCAGCCATACCACCTCACATGTTCAAACACATCTCCGTCCGCCGCCACAGCCGCCATTTTACCGCGCATTTTCGTCAACAGCTCCATCAACGGCATACACAGAAAGAAGCCCGTCAGCATCAAAAATACTTTCTTTAAAACGGCCTTCCGCCTCCATCCTGCCAGCACGCACACCACAGTACACACCGCCAGAATCAGTCTTCCGCCCTGACTGCCCTGAACCCCTAGGAGGACATAAATCGCCGTAACCGTTATGTACAGCGGAATCTGAAGCCAGACTCTTTTCTCCTGCAGATAATGCGTCGCCGCAAAGGCCAGCGCAGCACTGTAAAATCCGCACAGCCAGTTAATATTTCCCAGCGTGGAAAGCATATGATTATATTCCCAGTCTCCGCTGTTCCATCCGGCCTGCAGACCCAGCGGGTCTATGCCCAGCCGGTGAAGCAGGCCAAATAAAGTCACCAAAAAAATAGCCGCTTCTCCCAGATACAGAGGAAATGTCCTGCCATCATACTGTCTTGATACAAAGAAATAAATTCCCACAAATATCAGCTGCGAAATCCCGCCCATATACCACTCATTATAGCCGATCCATGCAAGCTGCCCATAAGAACTGCACAATGCGGAAATCGCCGCGCAGAGTCCATACGCTGCCACGGCACAATCCACCATGCTGAACGACTGCCGCACCGCCGCACCTATCTTCCGATCTCTTCCAAACCGTTCCCAAACTGCTCCATCCGTTTTCCGTTCCGCGACAAGCCGTTCCCGAACTGACTCATCCGCCTCCCGTTTTACGGAATGCCGTTCCCGGACTGACTTATCCGCCTCCCGCGCTTCCACAGGCTCTTCCCGGCCGCCCCGCACGATTCCAAATTTCTCTAAAACTGTTCTGATTCGCCCGGGCATCCCCAGCACCAGCCAGCTCCCCAGACAGAGCAGCGAAATATTCCGAAACAGTTCATATTTCGTATCGCCCAGCTTCCAGTACCCATCCTTCCCCGTATACAGGGGCAGTACTACCAGCAGCGCAGTCAGATACAGATTGCACAAAAGCCCTAAAAATTCATTTTTTCCTTTATCCATAATGATAGATTATACACTCTTTTGGCGCGTTTGAAAAGAGTCCTGCTCATAAAAACAACTCTGACGGGCAAAAACTGCTTTACCCGCCAGAGTTGTTCAAAACGCTTCTGCTCCAACTTTGTTTTCCAAATTTCTTAACCTAGCCTCTTACCCTAACTTTCTTCCAATTCTCTTCTCCCGTTCTCCATCCAAACGGCTTCCTGCTTTATTTCCAGAACTTTTTCTTCTTTCCTTCTTTCGGGCTGCTCTCTTTGCCCTCTCCGGAACCATCCTGCCCCGAAGCGGCTTTCGCGGCATTCAGCGTATCTCCGGTCAGTTCGTCAAACTGCCGCAGCAGCTCCTTTGCCTCCGGTTTTAATCTATCGGGGACCTGTACTACCAGCGTCACATAATGGTCGCCCCGCACATCCTTATTTCTCCAAGAAGGCACTCCCTTGCCTCTCAGCCGCACTCTGGTATCGGTCTGGGTGCCCGGTTTCACATCATAGATTACCTTGCCGTCCACAGTATCAATCAGGATTTCTCCGCCCAGCGCCGCAACCGCAAAGGACATGGGTACCGTGGAGTAGATGTCAAAGTCCTGCCTCTGGAAGATAGGATGTCGTCCCACAATCACTTCAATAAGTACATCTCCTCTGGGACCGCCGTTGATACCCGGTTCTCCCAATCCGGGCATACGCGTGGACTGGCCGTTGTCGATACCCGCCGGAATATCAACGGAATAGCGTTTCTTCATAGGAATATAGCCCGTGCCTCCGCAGTCAAGACATTTCTCCTTAATGACCTTGCCGCTGCCCTGACAGTCGGGGCAGGGTTCCACACTGCGGATCGTCCCGCCGAATAAGGACTGCCTCGTAAATACCACCTGCCCTTTTCCGCCGCACTTCGTACAGGTTTCAGGACTGGTTCCCGGTTTCGCCCCGGAACCGTTACAGGTTTTACAAGTTTCCTTGACGGTGAGTTCTATTTCCTTCTTACAGCCGAACACAGCCTCCTCGAAGGAAATGCGTACACTGGTGCGCAGGTTTGCTCCTTTCATGGGGCCGTTACTCTGGCTTCTGCTTCGCCCGCCAAAAAAGTCGCCGAAAAGATCTCCAAAAATATCACTGAAATCAGCGCCGCTGAAATCAAAACCGCCTGCCCCTGCTCCGCCGTCAAAGGCTGCATGGCCAAATTGATCGTACTGGCGCCTTTTTTCCGGATCGCTCAACACAGCATAAGCTTCCGATGCCTCCTTGAATTTCTTCTCCGCATCTGCGTCGCCGGGATTCATGTCCGGATGATATTTTTTTGCCAGCACGCGATACGCTTTCTTAATCGCAGCATCATCTGCATTCTTTTCCACACCCAAGACCTCATAATAGTCCCTTTTCTGCTCAGCCATAGTCAAACTCCTTCTATCGCAAACACGGCGGCACAGAATACGCACCTGACACTTCAGTGATTCCGAAATCATGCCCCATACCTATCCTGTGCTGCCACTATTTTACAAATTCTATTCTAAATTAACACATTCCGCGGAATTATTCAACCCTTTTCTCAGCAAAACCCGCCATTGCCTTTTTCACAGTCATAAATCAGCAGCGCCTTCCTGAACGAACCCGCTCTCTCAGCACCACCATGAAAGCAGTCCCTCATTCCGCCATGCTGTTCTTGGCATAACGCCGCATCCTAGACCTCTCTGTAATCTCCGTCAATGACGTCGTCGTCGGGAGCGGAAGAGCTTCCTGTGCCTGCGGAAGCGCCGCTCATATCGGGGCCGGCAGCTCCGCCCTGATTCTGCTGCATATTCTCATACATCTTGGTAAACAGGCTCTGGGCGCTGTTTGTCAGCTTCTCCTTTGCGGCCCTCAATTCATCCACATCGCTGTCGCTCAGTTCCTGATCCTTGGTTCTGTCTAAGATTGCCTTCACCGCATCCAAATCAGCCTGAACAGCAGATTTATCGCTGTCGCTCAGCTTATCGCCCACTTCGTTCAAAGCGTTCTCTGTCTGGAATACAAAGGAATCCGCATCATTTCTCACCTCCACGGCTTCCTTCCTCTTCTTGTCCTGCGCCTCGAATTCCTGTGCTTCCTTCACGGCTCTCTCAATTTCGTCATCGGACATATTGGAGCCTGCGGTAATCGTGATATGCTGCTCCTTTCCGGTTCCCAGATCCTTTGCGGACACATTGACAATGCCGTTTGCGTCAATATCAAAGGTGACTTCAATCTGAGGCACGCCCCTTCTCGCGGGAGGAATGCCGTCCAGACGGAACTGTCCAAGGGATTTGTTATCCCTGACGAACTTTCTCTCACCCTGTACCACCACGATATCAACGGCCGTCTGGTTATCGGACGCCGTGGAAAATACCTGACTCTTTCTGGTAGGAATGGTGGTGTTTCTCTCAATCAGAGGAGTTGCGATGCCCCCTTGGGTCTCAATGGACAGTGTCAGAGGAGTGACGTCCAAAAGCAAGATATCGCCCGCGCCGCTGTCTCCTGCCAGCTTGCCGCCCTGTACGGAAGCGCCGATGGCAACGCACTCATCCGGATTCAGCGTCTTGCTGGGTTCCTTGCCCGTGAGCTGTCTCACCTTATCCTGAACCGCAGGAATACGGGTGGAACCGCCCACCAAAAGCACCTGACCCAGATCCGCGTTGGTCAGTCCGGCGTCCTTCATGGCGTTCTGCACGGGAATTGCGGTTCTTTCCACCAAATCCCTCGTCAGCTCGTCAAACTGAGCGCGGCTTAAGTTCATGTCAAAATGCTTAGGCCCCTCTGCGGTCGCCGTGATGAAGGGAAGATTGATATTGGTGGTCACAGCGCTGGAAAGCTCCTTCTTCGCCTTCTCAGCCGCTTCTTTTAATCTCTGCATCGCCATCTTATCATTGGACAGATCAACGCCCTCCGTCTTCTTGAACTCGGACAGCATCCAGCCGATAATCTTGTTGTCAAAGTCATCGCCTCCAAGATGGGTATCGCCGTTGGTGGCCAGAACCGCGATAACGCCGTCTGCGATTTCAATAATGGATACGTCGAAGGTACCGCCGCCAAGGTCATATACCATGATCTTCTGCTCTTTTTCATTGTCAAGGCCGTAAGCCAGCGCCGCCGCGGTAGGCTCGTTGATAATACGCTTTACATCCAGACCGGCAATCTTGCCCGCATCCTTGGTGGCCTGACGCTGAGCGTCGTTAAAATATGCCGGAACGGTGATAACGGCCTCGCTCACCTTCTCGCCCAGATAGCTCTCCGCATCCGCCTTCAGCTTCTGCAGGATCATTGCGGAAATCTGCTGAGGGGAATACTTCTTGCCGTCAATATTGCGTCCGTTGTCCGTACCCATATCCCTCTTGATGGAAGCGATGGTCTTCTCCGCAT
>CAOKFN010000039.1 GCA_948467735.1 uncultured bacterium | reverse complement strand
GGATTGAGGGATTGAGGGATTGAGGGATTGAGGGATTGAGGGATTGAGGGATTGAGGGATTATAGGAGGGGATGATGGAAAGAAGTGATAAAAATGGATGCGAATGAGGGTATTCAGAAAAATATCCCGTTGACGGAGGCTCTATTTTATATTTTATTGTCGGTGAGAAAGCCCAATCATGGCTACGGAATTATTCAGGAAGTGGAGAAGCTGACCATGGGCAGGGTGGCGCTTGGGCCGGGAACGTTGTACGGCGCTATACAGACGATGACTGCAAAGGGCTGGATTCGGATATACAGCGCGGAAACCGATTCCCGGAAGAAAAAGGAATATATCATTACGGACTTGGGGAAAGCCATCTTTGCGGAGGAAAAAAAGCGTTTGGCGGAGCTTCTGTGCAATGCAAAGCTGATGGAGGGTGAGGGAAATGATGAAGTTTCGGATGTGTTTTAACAAAGATAAGGACACGGAATGGCTGAATGAAATGGCGCGGAATGGATATGCCATGACGGGGTTTTTTGCGGGATTTTACATATTTGACAGATGCGAGCCGGGAGAGTATGTGTATCAGATTGACATCAGTGAAGGGCCGTTTCGGGTGAGCAATGATTACAGGGAGTTTATGAGGGAGGCGGGCGTTGAAATCGTATGTCTGGGGGGAATGTGGGTGCTTCTTCGGAGAAAGGCGGCAGAGGGGGATTTTGTGTTGTATACCGATGTGGAGTCCAATATCACCCACTATACGAAAATCAGAAAGATGTTTAAGGTTTTTGCTTTGATAGAGTGTCTTTGTCTGATAATGGAACTGCTGGCGGCCGCATATGGAGGGAGCGCTTCGTGGGCTGCATTGGCGTGCAGCTTCTTGATTGCGGCGTTCATTATCGGAATGATTAGAGAGGTCTGGCGTGTGGACGAGATTTTGGATGAGCTGAAGCAGAGAATCGGCCAAAGACCCGAGGGGGCGGGGAGAAAGAATCTTTCCTTGTTCATTCCTGTGAGCTGTCTGCTGAATGGAATCGGGTACGCGGTGCCGGTATGGAGGTACAGTCATCAGTTTCTGCTGAGCTGCCTGAAAGGCTTCTGCCATGGATTGGCGATTATGCTTTTGGTGGTGGGAATCGTGCATACGTTTTGGAAGAGAGGGGATTGAGGAGGAAAAATCATGAGAAAAAGATTTGAAATCGTAGAAAAGGATGGGTTTATGGAAGGAACCAGAATTATTGTTGACACCGAGACGGGCGTGCAGTATTTAATGGCGCATTGGACCAATATCGGAGGGATTACCGTCTTGGTGGATCGGGAGGGGAAACCCTTATTAGACCCAAGATATGCGAAGTAGGACTTGTCCGTTTGGAGGTTTTGTGTCTGCGTATGTCAGGCCGTAAAAAAGTGGAAGTTAATGGGGAGATAACACTGGAAAAAAGGAAGCTCAAAGTGATGTTGGGGTTGACAAACGGAGCAAAATAAACTATCATAATAATATTGATGAATCTAAGCGGCGGTTAATTTCTATGCTGGCATCCAGCATCTTTATCCGCCGTTTCTTGGTTTTACAGGAAATTTTTCAATACTGGATGAATGGATTCGTGGAGGGGTGCGTCTCGCACATTCGGGCAGTTTCTGCCAGATTTTTCACAGATTGGCAGGGATGGAGATACTTATGGATACTCTGCCGGACAATTTATATTCACAATCACAAAAGTTGGCCAAGCCGCCTGACTCACGAGCGGAAAGCGCCGTGAACAGGCGGCAGTTTGGCCGTAATGCCAAAGAGAGTCGGGCCGGACGAGAAAGCGTCAGGTTCTGATAAGTTATTTAGACAGCAAGGTTCAGACAGCAAAGTATAAGAAAGGGCAGGCGTAGAAATGGAAGAAATTATAGACGCAATATCGGGGGAGAGAATGCAGTTTGCCGTGTTAATAGACGCCGACAATATCAGTTCAAAATATGTGGTTACTATTTTTGAGGAATTGGAAAAGTACGGGTTGTCAACGTATCGCCGTATTTACGGCAATTGGTCGAAGGGCAACGGCTGGTCGGAGGGGATGCTGTTAGAGTATTCCATTATGCCGGTACAGCAGTTTTCCTATACCACAGGAAAAAATGCCACGGATATGGCGATGGTCATTGACGCCATGGATATTCTCTATAAAAATAAGGTGCAGGGATTCTGTCTGGTGACAAGCGACAGCGATTTTACAAGGCTTGCCATGCGGCTTAGGGAGGAGAATATGTTTGTGCTGGGGATGGGGGAGTCTAAGACACCCTTGGCTCTGGCGAGGGCCTGCAATAAATTCATCCATTTGAATCTGGTGGCGGAGCAGAATATGGTGGAGAGGAATTCCAAGGCGAACGGGGGACCTGCGGCTTTGGAGGAAGAAGCGGGCGAAGAACAGAACGTGACGCCGATTTCCGAAGTGCGTCAGGCGATTTTGGCTCTGATCAATGAAAACGGCGGCAAAAGCGTGGATTTGGCGCAGGTCGGAAGCCGTTTGAATGATAAATTTTCGGATTTTGACGTCCGCAATTATGAATATACCAAGCTGAGCACCATGATTTCACAGGAGCTTGCGGCGGATTTGAACATTAAAAAAATCAATAACCAGCATTATGTGGAACGGCGCTCCGTCTTGACGAAGGAGGAGCTGGAGGAGGAGATATGCCGCATTATAGAGAAGAACGGCGGCATGGTGGAGAATCTGGCCTACCTGAACGACGAACTCCATAAGAAATATAAACAGCTGGACTTCAAACAGTTTGGCTATAACAGGATTTCCAGCTTCCTGCGAAGCCTTGGCTCGGTAACGGTGCATGAAAATGAAGTCTCTTTAAAGAACAGAAGATAGCGGGCGGAAAATGGATTTGAATATATTTGAATATATGCGGGACAGCGATATGGAGAAGGAAGCGCCCCTGGCCGCAAGAATGCGTCCGAGGACGTTAGAGGAAGTGGCGGGGCAGGAGCATATCGTCGGAAAGGACAAGCTGCTTTACCGTGCGATTAAAGCGGATAAAATCAGGTCCGTACTTTTTTACGGGCCGCCCGGGACGGGGAAAACCACATTGGCAAAGGTGATTGCCAACACCACCAGCGCGGAATTTAAGCAGCTGAACGCCACCACGGCGGGCAAGAAGGATATGGAGGAAGCGGTTGCGCGGGCCAAAGAGGTTCAGGGGATGTACGGAAGGCGCACCATCCTTTTTATCGACGAGATTCATCGCTTTAACAAAGGGCAGCAGGATTATCTGCTTCCCTTTGTGGAGGACGGGACGCTGACTCTGATTGGCGCTACCACGGAGAATCCGTACTTTGAGGTGAACGGCGCGCTGTTGTCCCGTTCCATCATATTTGAGCTGAAGCCCATTCCCAAGGAGGCGGTGAAAGAGCTGCTGCGGAAGGCGGTCTATGACGCCGACAGGGGCATGGGCGCTTATGATGCGGTGATTGAGGAGGATGCTTTGGATTTTCTGGCGGATATTTCAGGCGGGGATGCAAGGCAGGCTTTGAATGCCGTTGAATTGGGGATTATGACCACGGAGCGCGGCGGGGACGGGCGGATTCATATTACGCTGGAGACGGCGCAGGAGTGTATCCAGAAGAGGGCGGTGCGTTATGATAAGTCCGGCGATAACCATTATGACACCGTATCCGCTTTCATCAAGAGCATGAGGGGTTCCGATCCGGACGCGGCGGTTTATTATCTGGCGCGGATGCTTTATGCGGGGGAAAGCGTGACTTTTATTGCCAGGCGGATTATGATCTGCGCCGCGGAGGATGTGGGAAATGCGGATCCCAATGCCTTGACGGTGGCGGTGAACGCGTCTATGGCGGTGGAGAGGATCGGTATGCCGGAGGCCCAGATTATTCTGGCGCAGGCGGCTGCTTATGTGGCGTGCGCGCCTAAGAGCAATGCCAGCTGTGAAGCCGTGTTTCGGGCCATGGAAGCGGTGAAGCAGACCGGAAATCTGCCGATTCCTGCGCATCTGCAGGACGCGCATTACAAGGGAGCCGCCAAACTGGGGCATGGCACGGGGTATCTGTATGCCCATGACTATCCCAATCATTATGTGGAACAGCAGTATCTGCCTTATGAATTAAACGGGCAGGAATTTTATCGGCCTTCGGGAAACGGGTATGAGGCTAAGATACGGGAACATATGCGGAAAATTAAGGAAGAGGCGCGGCAGGGGAAATAAGTTCTGACACGCCCTAAAAAAGCTGTCCTACCAAGTATTGATATATTTCCTGATTTTTTTTCTGCCAATTGTCGCAGATGGCTGCGGCGGTGGCTTCCACAGGGACGGACAGGGTGATATCCACCAGAGTAACGCCCTGTTCCTGAGCCGTCAGATGAGCCTCAAATTCTCCGGAGGTGGATTTATAGTAATCTCCCAAGACGGAGACTTCATTCCGCAGGTCGTATTCATTTTCCTGAAAATAAGAGTCGATATCCTGTTTGATAGCGTCGCTGATGCGGTTTTGAAAAAAGTGCAGCGTCTGTCGGCCCTCCGAGGTGATGGACAGGAGAGTGCGGTTGTGGGTCGTTTTGGAGGATAGGAGTCTGGCCTCCAGCAGTTCATGGATGACCTGCTGGAGCGTCAGATAATTGGTATATTCTCTGTCAAGGATATAGTCGCTGATTTGAGCGGCCGTCATGGGAAAATTCACCCGATTCAGCATGTAAAGCAAAATTAATTTATAGAGAGTCAGAGGGTCTTGCAGCATGGTGCCTCCTTAGCTTCTATTAGTGTGCGATATGGGATTTGACCGCGTCCGCCACCAATTCCACGACCTTGGGATTGAAGGCTTCCGGCATGATATTATCTTCGCTTAATTCATTTTCGGGAACCAGACCGGCGATGGCTTCCGCGGCGGCAAGCTTCATTTCTTCTGTAATCTTCACGGCACGGCCTTCCAATGCGCCCTTAAAGATGCCGGGAAACGCCATTACATTGTTTACCTGATTGGGGAAATCGCTCCGGCCCGTTCCTACAACCCGTGCTCCTGCCGCCTTTGCGGCGTCCGGCATAATCTCGGGCACCGGATTTGCCATGGGAAAGAGAATGGAATCGCGGTTCATGGATTTTACCATTTCAGGGGTAACAATATTAGGGGCGGAGACGCCTATGAAGATGTCGGCGCCCTTTAAGGCGTCCGCCAGAGTGCCCGTTTCGCCGGATAGATTCGTTACTTTTGCCATTTCCTGCTGCATCCAGTTCAAGCCTTCCGTGGACCGGGAGATGATTCCAGACTTGTCGCATAAAATAATATGGGGGAAGCCATAGGTAAGGAGCAGTTTTGCAATGGCAATTCCGGCGCTTCCGGCGCCGTTGATTACCACGCGGCAGTCTTCTTTTTTCTTATGTACCACCTTCAAGGCGTTGATGATGCCCGCCAATACCACGATGGCGGTGCCATGCTGGTCGTCGTGGAAGACAGGGATATCCAATATTGCTTTTAAGCGTTCCTCAATTTCAAAGCATCTGGGAGCGCTGATATCCTCCAGATTGATGCCGCCGAAAGCGGGAGCCAGCCAAGTGACGGCTTTGATGATTTCCTCGGTATCCTGTGTGTCCAGACAGATGGGAACGGCGTTGACGCCGCCGAATTCCTTGAACAGCACCGCCTTCCCTTCCATGACAGGCATGGCGGCGTGAGGGCCGATATTGCCCAGACCCAGAACGGCGCTGCCGTCGGAGACCACAGCTACGGTGTTGGCCTTCATGGTATACCGATAGGCGGCCTCCTTGTCTTTTGCGATGACCCTGCATGGCTCAGCCACTCCCGGCGTGTAGGCGACAGCCAGATCTTCTCTGGATTTTACCGGGGCCTTGGAGACGATTTCCAGCTTGCCGTTCCATTTTTCATGCATAAAAAGAGCTTTATTATTTTCTGCGTTTGTCATGACAGTACCTCTTCTTTTTTGTTATATTGTAGACATCTCTTTGTATCATATAATAGTTTCCGGATGCTTGCAAGGTTTTCTGTAAAAATGTTTTGGAGAAAAGAACCCATGACGCATAAAGACTGCTGGTTTTTGAAAAGTTTAGCATATAACATAGTATTATGTATTGCAATATACCAATCAAAAACCAGCATTCTCGTTTTATTCTTGTTTTTCTTATGGATACGCGGTCTTAAAGGCGCCGCGAAAATAGAAGGCCTTTTTCGGCCGCTTGGCTATGCTTCTTCCAGACAATTAACAAAATTAGGTTTTTCTCTTCCCGACATAATATAGTCGCAGTCTACCTGTAGTGCATTGCAGAGATTATATAGGACCTGTGCGGAAAATCCTTTCTTGCCATTTTCAATCTCATATAAAAATTTTGAAGAAATAGAGGATTGTTCCGCTAAGTATTTCCTTGTGTAACCACGGCGAATCCTTGTCGCATGTATTCTCTTTCCTGCTTCTATGTAAATGTTTATCATTTGTATAATCCCCGCTCTTTTTGTTATTCATGACAATAGAAAACGTCCAAGCGTTCTCATATTGTTTATATAGGATGCTCCATCATTTTGACGAAAATTATTTTAATGTCCCGTCTCAATCACTGATATATTTTTTAATCTCGTTCATCATAAGGAATATTGATTGGTCGATATCATTCTGCGCATCTTTGAAATAAAACATGCTGTTTTCGGTTTTGGTGAAATACACCAAAAGCTTTATCATTAAAAACATTTTGTCCGAGTCTGAACAATTCATGATACGTTCCCACAGATCCCCCGACTGCTCGCCTTTCCCAAATAAAATGTAATCCGCGGATACATGCAGTTTACGTTCCAGCCGTCTCAAACCGTTCAAAGAAATCTGATTATCGGCATTTTCTATTTTCTTGTATCCGGATGACGATATCCCTAATATTTCCGCAAATTCCTCCTGCGTCAGTTCGGCATTTTCGCGAATCTGTCGTATCCTGCCCGCAGTATCGAGCCGTTCTCTGAAAAATTCTTTACTCATTGCCTATATCCTCCTGAAGATTATATAGTCCATATTATCCTATACAGTTTTGTAAAATTTATCCAGATATTAGAGATGTACCAAAGGGATATTAAAAGTATACGTTTGGGACAGAGTAAAAATTTTAAAAAAATTTGTTGACAAATGAATCATATCATTGTATACTAACAAAGTCGGTTGTACAAATGGTCGGCAAAACGGAATCTTAGCTCAGCTGGGAGAGCATCTGCCTTACAAGCAGAGGGTCATAGGTTCGAGCCCTATAGGTTCCATACCAACGTAAGTTGGCATATGTGGCGAGATAGCTCAGTTGGCTAGAGCATGCGGTTCATACCCGCAGTGTCGAGGGTTCAAATCCCCCTCTCGCCATAAGGGAAGTCCTGAAAGCCTTGTGAAGAAAGGGTTTTCAGGATTTTTATTTGTGATAACAGGAACCTTCCGGAGCACGATTTCCATTGCGCAGGTTATGGAGGCCTTCGGAAGAACAGCTTTTGAATGGAGATGCGGATAGAAAGGAATAGATACAGCCCCCATCCGGGGACGCTGTAAACAAGTATTATGAATATCAGACGTGGTGAAGAAAAGGATTTGGCAGGGATTCACAGGCTGCTTCGTCAAGTGTTGATGGTTCATCATGAGGGAAGGCCTGATTTATTTAAAAGCAATGCGGAAAAATATACAAATGATGAACTATTGGTAATGCTTCAGGATGATGCAAAACCTATATTTGTGGCAGCGGATGATAGCGGCGGCATATTGGGTTATGCATTCTGTGTGTTTCAGCAGCATGAGAACGATAACATATTGACTGACATTAAGACGCTGTACATTGACGACTTATGTGTGGACGAAGTCTGCCGGGGACGGCATATCGGCAGGCAGTTATATGAGTATGTGCTGGAAACTGCCAGAAAAGCAGGGTGTTACAATGTGACGCTGAATGTGTGGAAATGTAATCCCGGAGCAGAAGAGTTTTACAGAAAGTGCGGGCTGACGCCGCAAAAGACAGGCATGGAAAAAATCCTGTGAAAATCCTTCCCGGACAAGGTGTGGAAGCAAAGAGACGGAACTTTGAATAAGAAAGGAATTAAGAGGAATGAATTTGGGAACAATGGACGAAAAAGAGATTGATATGGAAATGGATGCGGAAACGGAGAACGATATGGAACAGGAGACGGATGCATTAGCTTTTTTGGATGAATTTTTGGACGAGCGCATTGCGCGTGCGGTCAGAGAAATGGGATTTGAAAGACTTACGCCGATTCAGGAACAGGCAATCCCCTATCTGCTCAAAGGGGAAGATATCATAGGACAGGCGCAGACGGGAACCGGTAAAACGGCGGCGTTTGCCATTCCGGCCCTGCAGAAAATTGATCCGGATTCCAAGAAGCTGCAGACTATCATTCTATGCCCTACGAGGGAGCTGGCCATGCAGGCGGCGGAGGAAATCCGCAAAATTGCGAAATATATGCATGGAATCAAGGTGCTTCCCGTCTATGGCGGACAGGAAATCAGCAGGCAGATCAGAGGACTTCACGGCGCGCAGATTATTGTGGGAACACCCGGACGTGTTATGGATCATATGCGCCGCAATACGATTAAGCTGGACGATGTGAATATGGTAGTTCTGGATGAAGCGGATGAGATGCTGAACATGGGATTCCGGGAAGATATGGAGCTGATATTGGGACAGATTCCCAATGAGCATCAGACAGCGCTGTTTTCAGCCACCATGCCCAAACCCATCCTAGACATTACCAGTCAGTTCCAGAAGGACGCAAGACTGGTGAGAGTGGCGGCAAAAGAATTGACAATTCCTTTGGTGTCCCAAAAATATTATAAGGTGAAACGTCAGGATAAGGATGCGGCATGTATTCGTCTGTTGGAATATTATCAGCCCAATCTCTGTCTGATATTCTGTAATACGAAACTGAAGGTGGACGAGCTGGCGGAAGTATTAAAGAAAGAAGGATTTCAGGCGGAAGGGCTTCACGGCGATATGTCCCAGCACCAGAGAGACGTGGCGATGAACCGCTTTAGAAATAACAGCACAAATATTTTGATTGCTACGGATGTGGCGGCCAGAGGAATTGATGTGGATAATGTGGAAGTGGTCATCAATTATGACTTGCCGCAGGATATTGAATATTATGTACATCGAATCGGCAGGACGGGGCGCGCCGGAAAAACGGGACAGTCGTTTACGTTTGCCAGTGCAAGGGAGCTGCATCGCATACGAGATATAGAGCGTATCTGCCATACTTCCATTGAAGAGAAAAAACTGCCGGGGGCGTCGAAGGTATTAAAATCTAAGGCGGCAAAATACTTGGATAAGGCATGGGAGCTTCATGAGCATGAGGATATGGAGCTGATGAAGAAATATCTGCAGCGAAAGATTGACGCGGAAGAGTGCGATGCTTTGGAATTGGCGGCGGCCATGCTGAAATTTCAGATAGGGGACAGAGGACCCGAAATCGAGGCTGACAATGAAGAAGTTCGCAGAGGACGTTCGGACGGAAGGCGCAGCAGGAGCGGCCGGGAGAGAGACGGCCGCAGGAGAAGCGAACGCGAAGAAGGCCGTGAGAATCGGGAGAGCCGCAGGAGAAGCGAGCGCGAAGAGAGCCGTGAGAATCGGGAGAGCCGCAGAAGAAGCGAGCGCGAGGAAGGCCGTGAGAATCGGGAGAGCCGCAGGAGAAGCGAGCGCGAGGAAGGCCGTGAGAATCGGGAGAGCCGCAGGAGAAGCGAGCGCGAAGAGAGCCGGGGAAATCGGGAGAGCAGGAGGAGAAGCATTCGCGAAGCTGACTGGGAAGGGTATGAGAACAGCCGCAGGAGAAGCGAACGCGAAGAAGGCCGCGCAGTAAAGGCCCGTGATGTGAGGATGGATGGAAGCGAGAGGGGATTGGCCTTTTCCTTTCCTAAAAAGAAAAAGAAAAAAGTGTGAACGGAATGAAGCTTTTCTAAGGCTGGAAAGGGCATGACGGGAAGTGTGAGGCATATGAGAGTTGGGATAGGATATGACGTCCACAGGCTTGTGGAAGGCAGAGATTTCGTCATGGGAGGTGTGAAGATACCTTATGAAAAAGGACTCTTGGGACATTCCGATGCAGATGTGCTTCTGCATGCCGTTATGGACGCTTTATTGGGTGCGGCGGCCATGGGCGATATCGGAAAGCACTTTCCGGATACTGACCAAGCATACAAGGGAATTTCTTCCCTGACGCTTCTGGAAAAAGTGGGAGAGCTTTTGACAAAAGAGGGTTTTCTGATTGAAAATATCGATGCGGTAATTATCGCACAGGCGCCTAAGATGCGTCCCTATATCGATGCGATGCGGGAGAATATTGCCGAGACATTGGGGCTGGACGCGGCGCATGTGAACGTGAAGGCGACCACGGAGGAAGGGTTAGGCTTTACCGGGACGGGAGAAGGGATATCTGCGCAGGCGGTATGTCTTCTGACCAGTCCCTTTGACTTGACGGCCGGACAGATTGCGGGGAACTGCGGCGGCTGCAGCGGCTGTCCGAAAGCAGAGTAGCAGTATATGAGGATGGAGCGCAGAGTGGAATCAGGCGGACAAAAGCTGCCGGCTGATAAACGAAGAAAAATTAATTGTCGTAAAAGAAAATTGAGTTGACAAATCGAAGTTTTTTGCATATTCTGTTTAATAGATAAAATGCAGGGAACGGAAAGAGTACTTTTTGGGAAGGCGTCAGAGAGGGGCTGTCAGAAGAGCTGGAAACAGTCCTCGCCTGAAAAAAAGGAAGTGCGTCCGGGAGCAGGTTTGCCCAAATGCCCAGCCGGGCAGAGTAGGCTGACTCGTTGACGTGCGTTAAGCGTATGGAGGGAAGGGCGAAAGCCCTTAAGTAGAGTGGAACCGCGGATAAATTCGTCTCTAGGGAGGGAATTTATCCGCGGTTTTTGCGCGGGAGCTTGACTTCGGAGACGCAGGGAGCGAATCTGTATTTGGATAAGCATGGCGGAGAGGACGCGGATGACCGTCTGACTGCGGGAACGGGTAGTTATGCCTTGGGAGAGGAGATTTTAAATGGGAATCATCGGCAATATCAAGGAAGAAATCCGGGTGATCCGGGAACGGGATCCGGCGATACATTCTTCTATGGAGGTATTTTTATACCCCAGCTTTAAGGTAATGCTGCATTACAGGCTTGCGCATAAATTATATAAAAAGGGACATTTTTTCTGGGCCAGATGGGTGTCCCAGAGGGGCGTGCGCAAGACCGGAATTGAGATTCATCCGGGGGCGGAAATCGGAAAAGGATTTTTCATTGATCATGGAAACGGCGTGATTGTGGGTGAGACCACTGTGATCGGGGATAATGTGACGCTGTATCAGGGAGTTACTCTGGGGGGGACCGGCAAGGAGCACGGAAAGCGCCATCCTACCATCGGCAATAATGTGATGATCAGCGCCGGGGCGAAGGTGCTGGGGTCCTTTACCATTGGGGATAATTCCAAAATCGGGGCGGGAAGCGTGGTTTTGAGCGAGGTGCCGCCGGACTCCACCGTGGTGGGGGTGCCGGGACGTGTGGTGAAGCGCAATCATGTGGCGCTGCCGCAGGAAACCATGAACCAGACGGACCTGCCCGACCCGGTCAAGGAGGATATTGCCAATCTGCAGCGTGCCAATACGGAGCTGATTAACCGGGTTTTGGAGCTTGAGCGTCAGGTAAGGCAGCTGGGCGTTCCCCAATGTTTCGGACAGTCACAGGGCGGGGATTAGAGGATACGGACATAAGCTATGTCTTATTTGAAAGGCAGGCTAAAAAATATAGATGCATTGTTATCATGGAAAGGCTCCCCGCCGCAGGGGCATACTGTGGTTTGTGAAGCGGTGCGGGGAAGGGAAATCATGCGTGCAAAAGCACGAAGGAGGATATCGCATGGAAAACAAACTTTATTTTTATAACACCTTAACCAAAAAGGTAGAGAGGTTTATTCCCAATGAAGAAGGAAAGGTTTCGATGTACACCTGCGGGCCTACGGTTTATCATTATGCTCATATCGGCAATCTGAGAAGCTATATTATGGAGGATCTATTGGAGAAAACCCTTCGGTATCTGGGATACGACGTGAAGCGGGTCATGAATATCACGGACGTGGGGCATTTGTCCAGCGATGCGGATACGGGCGAGGATAAGATGCTCAAAGGGGCAAGGCGGGAGCATAAGACGGTGATGGAAATTGCCAGATTCTATACGGACGCTTTTTTTGAGGACTGCGGGAAATTAAATATCAAGACTCCCGATGTGGTGGAGCCCGCCACAGGATGCATTTCGGAATTTATCCGCGTCATTGAGGCATTGATGGAAAAGGGCTATGCTTATGAGAGCGGAGGGAATATTTATTTCGATACCTCTAAGCTGAAGGAATACTATGTGCTGTCAAACCAGAGCGAGCAGGAGCTTCTGGTAGGGGTGCGGGAGGATGTGGAGGAGGACGGCAATAAGAGGAATCAGAGCGATTTTGTGCTGTGGTTTACCAAGTCCAAGTTCGACGATCAGGAGCTGAAATGGGAGAGCCCTTGGGGAACCGGCTATCCGGGCTGGCATATTGAGTGCTCCTGCATCAGCATGAAGCATCTGGGAGAGTATATGGATATTCACTGCGGGGGCGTGGATAATATTTTCCCCCATCACACCAATGAAATTGCCCAAAGCGAGGCGTATCTGGGACATAAATGGTGCAATTATTGGTTCCATGTAAATCATTTGAACGACAAATCGGGCAAAACCGGCCAGTCCGGCAAGATGAGCAAATCCTCGGGGGAATTTCTCACGGTATCGCTTTTGGAATCCAAAGGGTATCACCCGCTGGCTTACAGGCTGTTCTGTCTGCAGTCCCATTATCGCAAGCCGCTGGAATTTTCCTATGAGGCGCTGGACAATATGGGGGCGGCTTATGACAAACTGATTAAAAGAGTTGCCGCGTTAAAAGTGGAAAAGGAGCCTTCCACAGAGGGGGAGCGTTCCATGGAAGGGGAGCATTCCATGGAAGGGGAGCATTCCATGGAAGAGGGGAATTCCATGGAAGAGGGGAATTCCATGGGAAGCCGCTCGGAGCAGGAAAAAATTGCGGAATACAAGGAAAAATTCGAGGCGGCTCTCTGCGATGATTTGAACTCCTCCATGGCAATCACGGTGTTGTATGACATGTTGAAAAGCGATATGACGGACGCCGCTAAATATGCCCTTGCGGAGAGCTTTGACAAAGTGCTTTCTCTTGATCTTGTGTCGGCCCATGGAGAGAAGGCCGAAGAAACGGTGGACGCCGAGCTGGAGCAGTATGTATTGGCGAAAATAGAGGAGAGAAAAGCGGCCAAGAAGGAGCGGAATTTTGCGAGGGCGGATGAGATTCGGGCGGAGCTTTTGGAAAGGGGAATCGCGCTGGAAGACACCCGGGAGGGTACAAAGTGGAAGCGCGTGAAATAATGGAAAATCGTGACAGAATGGGAGAGCAGGAAATAATGGAAGGGCAGGAAATAAGCCTCCTGTCCGCCATCCTAGAGGCTTTCCCGGGGAAAAAGCAGGATATCCGCACCTATTCCCCTCTGACGCTGGCCTATATCGGCGACGCCGTTTATGATTTGGTTATCCGGACAGTGGTGGTGGAGCGGGCCAATCGTCCGGCCAACGTGCTGCACAGGCATACGATAAAATATGTCAGCGCAAATGCGCAGGCAAAAATTGTACGGGCATTGATGGACGGTTTTACGGAGGAGGAACAGGCTGTTTATCGCCGGGGAAGAAATTCAAAGCCCCATACCACCGCCAAAAACGCCAGTACCGCAGATTATATGCGGGCCACCGGCTTTGAGGCAGTGCTGGGCTGGCTGTACCTTACAGACAATATGGAACGGGTGCTGGATCTGGTTAAAAAAGGCGTCGCAGTCATTGAGGGAAAAAATGATAAAAATTCCTCCCCGAAATAAGGGCGTTGTAGAGCAGAGAACGGAAAAAGTTCCCGCAGGCGGAAAAAGTTCCCGCAGGCGGAAAAAGTTCCCGCAAGCGGGAACTGGAATAGGAGAAACGAAAATGGCATACGAAGAATTTACGATTGAGGGCCGGAATGCGGTGATCGAGGCGTTCCGCGCCGGTAAAACCATAGACAAGCTGTACATTCAGGAGGGCTGTCAGGACGGCCCTGTTATGACGATTAAGCGGGAAGCGAAAAAGCAGGACTGCCTGATAAAATATGTTTCCAAAGAGCGTTTAAATCAGATTTCCCAGACAGGAAAGCATCAAGGGGTTATCGCCATTGCGGCCGCCTATGAATATGCTTCTGTGGAAGATATGCTGCGGGCGGCAGAAGAGAAAGGGGAGCCGCCTTTTCTGATTCTGCTGGACAATATTGAGGATCCTCACAATCTGGGGGCGATTATCCGCACCGCCAATCTGGCGGGGGCCCACGGGGTCATTATTCCCAAAAACAGAGCGGCGGGGCTGACTGCCATAGCGGCGAGGACTTCGGCGGGAGCGCTGAACTATACGCCGGTGGCAAAGGTGACGAACATGGCGAAAACCATTGAAGATTTGAAGAAGGAGGGGCTGTGGTTCGTCTGTGCGGATATGGAAGGCACTCTGATGTATCAGGTGGATCTGAAGGGCCCCATAGGGCTTGTCATCGGAAATGAAGGCGAAGGCGTGGGCAGGCTTGTGAAGGAGAAATGTGATTTTTCCGCGGCCATTCCCATGAAAGGCAATATAGATTCCCTGAACGCTTCGGTGGCGGCGGGGGTGCTGGCATATGAGATTGTGCGCCAGAGGACGATGTGATGGGGCGCGGCGGTTTTCATGTTAGTGCGCTGTATGGACAAAACCGCCGCCGGATCAAACGGCGGAGCTGGATGACCGGAGACATAGCTTGGGGTGAAGAAGGTGCGGCGACATGACGGACAGATATTCAAATTATGCGCATTGCAGCGACGGAGAATTGATTGAACGCCTCCGCAGGGGGGAGACGGCAGTTATGGATTATATCTGCGAAAAATATAAAAATCTGGTGCGGATTAAGGCAAAGTCCATGTTCATTCTGGGGGCGGACAATGAGGATTTGATTCAGGAGGGCATGATTGGGCTGTTTAAGGCCGTGCGGGATTATGACGCGGGCAGGGATGCCAGCTTCTCCACGTTTGCGGAGCTGTGCATCAGCAGGCAGATGTATACGGCGGTGCAGGCTTCCAAACGGCGGAAACATTTTCCGCTGAATACTTATATTTCCTTGGACAGCGGGGCCGCCGGAGATGATAAGGAGGGGCTGAATCTGGCGGAGCTTCTGGCAGACAGGGCGGAATTAAGTCCGGAGGAGCTGTTCTTGGACAAAGAGCGGGTGGCTTATCTGGAAAAGGCCATGGAAGAAGAACTCAGCGAATTTGAGAAGCAGGTGCTTGACTTATACATGACCGGAATGACTTACAGCCAGATTGCCAAGGTGCTGGGGAGGGAGGAGAAGGCGGCGGACAATGCGCTGCAGCGTCTGAAATCCAAGATAAAAAGAATGCTGTAACAAAAATTTTATATTTAGGAAAGATTCCTTTTATTGACAGGAAAAGTGCGGCGGGCATATAATCAACGGAGTAAAAACAGCGGCGGAGATTTGAAAGAGAGACTCATTGATATGATTGATTTACAAGATAAGAAACATTGTCCTGATATTGAGACCATAAGCGAATATGTGAGGAATCCTGTTTTCCTGCAGTTTTGTTCAGAAATCAAGAACACATACAAATGCAATGAAAAAATAGAGTACAGTTCCTGCAGCTGGGAAAAGGGATGGAATATTAAACTGAAAAAGGCTGGAAAAACATTATGTACAGTATATCCGCGGGAATGCTATTTTACAGTTATGGTTGTAATAGGCGCAAAAGAGAAAGCTCTTGTTGAGGCAATGCTTCCAGAATTCACAATGAAATTATGTGATATATATCATCAGACAAAGGAAGGAAATGGACAGAGATGGCTAATGATTGATTTAGAGGATAAAGGAAAGCTGTATAACGATGTTTTGCGATTGATTCAGATTCGCAGAAATAGTTAAATTTCGATTTGCAGGGAGCAATAAAAAGAGGGAATTTTTTTCCGAAAAGAGAGAAATTTTATGTGGGAAAAGGGGCCGGCAGAGCGGATGCGGGCTTTTCTTTTCAATGCTGCCATGGATGGCGCGGCATAAGAAGGAGCGGACATGATTTCAAATTTCAGCGTAAAAAAACCGTATACGGTGCTGGTGGGCGTGGTGCTGGCGATTATCCTAGGGGTGGTTTCCTTTACCCGGATGACGGCGGATCTGCTGCCCAGCATCAGTCTGCCCTATGTCATCGTGATGACGACGTATCCGGGAGCCGGGCCCGAGACGGTGGAGGCGGCGGTCACTCAGCCTTTGGAGGCCTCCATGGCTACGGTGAGCAATATTGAGAGCATCAGCTCCGTTTCCAACGAAAATTATTCCATGGTTATCTTGGAATTTGCCCAGACAGCGGATATGAACGCCGTTTCTCTGGAAATCAGGGAAAGTCTGGATCAGATCAAAAGCTATTGGAGCGATGAAATCGGCAATCCCATCATCATTAAAATGAACCCTGATATGCTGCCGGTAATGATTGCGGCGGTGGGCGTGGAGGGCATGGATTACGCGCAGATCAGTACATATGCGCAGGAGTCCGTGATGCCGGAGCTGGAGAGCATCGAGGGCGTGGCCAGCGTCAGCGCGGCGGGACTTTTGGAGGAGAGCGTAAACGTGGTCATCCGGCAGGAAAAGATCGACGCGGTGAACGAAAAGGTTTTTGCCGCTATCGACGATAAAATGCAGGAAGCCCGGGACGAACTGGAAGACGGCAGCAAAACTATCGAGGACGGCAGAAAGGAACTGGCCGACGGCAGGAAGGAGTTAGAGGACGGCAAAAAGGAAATCGCGGACAAAAAGGCGGAAGCTGCGAACGGCAAAAAAGAGCTAGAGGATAAGAAGGCCGAGACCATGCAGAAGCTTGCGGACACCAAAAAGGATCTGCTTACGGCAAAGGCGGATTTGGAGGCCGTCAAGATGGGGCTGAACGCGGATCTGACGGCGGCAAGGCAGCTGAATGAGGGAATCGCCCAGATAAACGCGCTGACGGATATCTTGGTGAACGCGCCGGAGAGGTATCTGCGGGCGTGTCAGGCATATATTTCCGGGACGTCCGGGGGCGACCAAGGGGCGGTGGAACAGGCAAAACAGGATATAGAGAACTTGAAAAGAGAGTTCTTTGAGAGCGAGATCGTCTCCCAGATGAGGGGGGTGGACGCTCAGCTGGACGAACTGCTTGCCAGTCTGGAAGAGATGGATTGGAGCGACAGCGGCAATTTCGTGTCGGTGACGGCCCTGCTCACATTGCTGTCCCAGAGCGGCTCAAATGAGATTATGGCCCAGAGGGAGAAGCTGGAAGGGGCGCTGAACGCGTTGACCAACGGGGTGGGGCTGGACGCCTATGCGGGGATTGTATATGAAACCATTGCCGAGCTGGACGAACAGATTGCCAAGGTGGACGCTGGCCTTGTGGAAGTGGAAAAAGGGCAGATGGAAGCGTCCTTGGGATTTGCGGAGGCGGCTACCCAGATTCTCTTGGGAGAGCTTCAGATTGCGCAGGCGGAGGCTCAGTTAGACAGCGCGCTGGAACAGGTGAAGAGCGGGGAGGAACAGCTGGAAGAGGCGGAGGAACAGATTGCCGAGGGCTGGAAGCAGTTAGAGGACGCGAAAGAAGACGCCTATGACAAGGCGGATATGACGGGCATTTTGACGGTGGATACCGTGAAGGGGCTTCTGACGGCCCAGAATTTCTCCATGCCCGCGGGCTATGTGACGGAAGAAGGCATCAGCTATATGGTGCGGGTGGGAGATAAGCCCGCGGATGTGGAGGCGCTGGGGGCGCTTCCGCTGATGGATCTGCATATGGACAATGTGCCGGTGATCACGCTTTCGGATGTGGCGGATGTGTTTTATACGGACAATTCCGCGTCCATTTATACCAATGTGGACGGAAGCGCCGGCGTCATGCTGACCATTCAGAAGCAGACAGGGTATTCCACCGGCGAGGTGTCCGACCTGCTGGCGGAACGTTTCGATGAATTGATGGAGGCGGACGAGCGTTTGTCCTTGGTTACTTTGATGGATCAGGGAATTTACATTGATCTGGTCATGGACTCCATCGTCAGCAATATTTTATTTGGCGGGGTTCTGGCCATCGCCATACTGCTTTTGTTTTTAAAAGACCTTCGGCCCACGCTGGTGGTGGCGTTTTCCATTCCTATCAGTCTTGTCACCGCCATCGTGTGCATGTATTTCAGCGGCGTGACCTTAAATATTATTTCCCTGTCGGGCTTGGCGCTGGGCATTGGTATGCTGGTGGACAATTCCATCGTGGTGATTGAAAATATTTACCGCCTGCGCAGCGAGGGGTATTCCGTGAAAGACGCGGCCATGGCGGGAGCGGGAGAAGTGGCCGGGGCCATTCTGGCGTCCACGCTGACAACCGTGTGCGTATTCCTGCCCATCGTATTTACGGAGGGCATCACAAGACAGCTCTTTGTGGATATGGGCTTGACCATAGCCTATTCCCTGCTTGCCAGTCTGGTCATTGCGCTGACCGTGGTGCCGGCCATGTCGTCTAAGATGCTGGTGAAGACCAAGGAGCAGAAGGAGAGCAGGGTCTTCGGCGTCATCTTAAACGGGTATGAGAAACTGCTTTCAGGCGCTTTGAAGGTAAAGCCCATTGTGATAATCTTCGTTCTTGTGCTGCTGGGAGGCAGTATTATGCTGGCGTTTACTAACGGCACGGCCTTTATGTCGGATATGGACTCCACCCAGCTGACCGTCAATGTCACTCTCGGGAAGGATGCGACCCTTCAGGAGACGGGCGAGCTGACCAATCAAGTGGTGGAATCCATCCTTTCCATAGAGGACGTGGAGAATGTGGGGGCAATGACCAGCGGTTCCAGCATGTCCATGCTGGCAGGAATCGGCGGCGGAAGCACCAACTCCACTACAATCTATGTGGTGACAAAAGAGGATAAATCCATGAGCAATGAGGAAATTGCACAGGTTATCATGGAAAAGACCGCGGGGATGGAAGCGGAGATTACCATAGATACTTCCAGCATGGATATGAGCGCCATGGGAGGAAGCGGCATATCCATCCAAGTGCGGGGCCGGGATCTGGACACCCTGCGAAGAACCGCGGAAGAAGTGGCGGCCATTGTGGAAGGCGTGGAGGGCACCGCGGACGTCAGCGACGGGCTGGAGGACGCGGGGGAAGAGCTGAGGATATTGATTGACCGTGAGAAAGCGGTGCATTACGGCCTGACGGTGGCTCAGGTATTCCAGCAGCTCTATGTCAAGCTGGCCAGCGCCAGCGCAGCAACCACTTTGGAGGCGGCCGATAAGGATTTGAGCGTATATGTGATGAACGGAAACGATGCAGCCCTGACCAGAGAGCTGGTGAGGACGCTGGAGGTGGAGGGCACCGATGAAAACGGGGAGAAGGTAAAAGTGCCCTTGTCGGAGATTGCGTCTTTTGAGGCGGCGGAGGCGCTGGCTTCTATCAGCCGTGTGGATCAGACAAGGTATGTGGCCGTGTCCGCGGGAATTGCGGAGGGGTATAATGTGGGGCTGGTTTCCGCGGATGTGGAGGCCGCGCTGGCCAATTACCAGCTGCCGCCGGGATGCCGTCTGGTATTTTCCGGAGAGAATGAGATGATTGTGGACGCCATGGAACAGATTGTGCTGATGCTGATACTGGCGGTATTGTTTATGTATCTGATTATGGTGGCTCAGTTCCAGTCCCTGCTCTCGCCCTTTATCATTATGTTTACCATTCCCCTTGCCTTTACCGGCGGATTCTTGGGATTGTATATCAGCGGCAGCGAGGTGAGCGTGATTGCCCTGATTGGGTTCGTCATGCTGGCGGGGGTTATCGTGAATAACGGTATCGTGCTGATTGACTATATGAACCAGCTCAGAGAGGGCGGCATGGAGAAACGGCAGGCGATTCTCACCGCAGGCCGCACGAGGCTTCGGCCTGTGCTTATGACGGCGCTCACCACCATTCTTGCGCTGTCCACCATGGTATTTAGCGACGATATGGGCTCCGAGATGGCGAAGCCCATGGCGGTGGTGACGATCGGGGGACTGGTGTACGGCACCCTGCTGACATTGGTGGTGATTCCCTGCATTTATGATATGTTTATAAGACAAAAGCGGAAAGAAAATGAAGATTTGCTAAGGCCTTAAGAGAGGGCGTTTATACATCCTCTTTGTACCCGGCCTAAGAAAATTTCAGTTATTTCAGGAAGAATGCCAAGTTACTTGTTCGGTTGGCATTTTTCGGATTTGCACTGATTATTTATGCCTGTGGAGGCGGGGGATGTTCCTGCGAGAGAGGCAGGTTTACGTATACGAAAACCGAAAAAGATATTTTTGTGGATAAAGTGTCAGCCAATATTGACAATATCAAAAGGAGGACGGTATGCTGCCAACGAGAGAGAAGGCGGAAGAGCTTTTGAGGGAAGCGGAAGAATGCAATCCGGGGCCGTGGGGAAATCACAGCCGCACAGCGGCCCACTGCGCGGAGAGGATTGCGCGGGAATGCGGCGATTTGGATTCGGATAAGGCGTATATCCTTGGACTGCTGCATGATATCGGGAGAAAATTCGGCGGGAGGCATCTGGGACATGTAGCGGACGGATATTCCTATATGACGTCTTTGGGATATGACGAGGCGGCGCAGATATGCCTGACCCATTCCTTCCATTATCAGACCTTGGATGGGTACATTGGAAAGGTCGATACCACCGAGGAGGAACTGAAAATGCTTCAGGACGCCTTAAAATCAGTTCATATGGATGAGTATGACAGATTGATTCAGTTATGCGATTCTCTGGCGGGAGCGGAGGGCGTGCTGGATATAGAGGAGCGGATGGGAGACGTAAAGCGCAGGTATGGGTATTATCCGCAGGACAAATGGGATATTAATATCAAATTAAAGGAGCATTTTGAGAGAAAAACGGGCAGGGATATTTATGCTGTGGTAGAAAAAGAGACTTTTAAGCCGTAAATGCGGTTTTATGTAAAAAGAAAGCTTGTCAGAGGCGGCATCTTATGCTAAAGGCCGCCGGAATTTACAGTAGGAACAGGAGCAAGGGTATTGTATCGGCGGTCTGTAGTCGGGATTCGCGGCGGGCTTTATCGGTGTGCAGTATAAATTGGGGCGGAAATGTTTTCTGGAAACGGCGCAGCCTGCGGGCTGTGCCGTTTCTTGGTTTTGCAGGAGGCCGTGGAGCCGTCGGCATTGTTTGACAGGCAGGCGTTTTGAATGGATTTTTTGATTGATATTGCAGGGGGCACATGTTATACTTTTATCAGAATATAGGTATCAGCCAAAGCGGCGGGCGGGGAAGCGGAATGCTGCGGCTTTGGGCGGTTCGGAGGATGAGAGAGCGATATGGGACAATGGAAAAATCTGCTGGCGGATGTGGATGATGATTATCTGGTCGGCATCAGTAATAAGGGGATTGTAAAAAGGGCGTATAAGGACAAAGAGGAGGTTCCCGCGTCCGTTGAAGGGATGGGGGAAGAGGCTTCCGTTAAGGTGGGAGAGGAAACGGTGACGGTGAAATTTCCCTTGGGAGAAAGCAGATGTACCTGTCCGTCCAGAAGTATCTGCAGACATGTGGTGCAGGCGATTCTGGTCCTGAAGGAGAGCTGCGGCAAAGGAGCGGAAGCTGAGGAAGAAAGCGGCGGGCAGGGCATGGCGGAAGGCGCGTTAAATCAGGCGGACTCAGCGGAAGGCGACTCGGTTCAGGGAGATTCAGCGGAAAATGCTTCGAGTCAAGGAAATTCCGTAAAAGGCGCTTCGGGTCAAGGAGGCTCAGCGGAAGGCGGCTCGAGTCAGGGCGCGGCAGAAGGCGCAGTCAGTCAGTCGGCTTCCGGCAGGGATGCGGCTTTAGGTCAAGGAGCCGCCGGGGCGAAGGTGCGCGGCGAGATCGAGCAGTATCCTTTCGCACAGTTAAAGAAGGCGCTGGGAAGCCGTCATCTGCAGATTCTTCACAATCAGCTCTTATCGGGAATCAAGCCTCAAATACAGTATTCTTCCATTGTAACCGTGCAGCTTCCGGAGCAGAATATGGTGGTAAAGCTTCTTTCCCCTTTGGAATATTCTTCCTGTACCTGCCACAAGAAGGAGATGTGCGTTCATAAAGCGTCGGCTATCCTCTGGTGCCAGCTGGAGGCCGGGACGGTGAAGGAGTCGGATCTGGCGCCGGATGCGGCAGATACACCCGCTTTCCGGATGGATAAGGCGGGGGAGGCCGCAGGACAGATGAAGGAGTTTTTGGAGGAGCTTCTTTGTACCGGATTGTCCCGCACCTCTCCGGATGTGCTGGATTATCTGGAACGCCTTGCCATTATCAGTCATAACGGAGGGCTGGCAAGATTTGAAGGATATTTTCGCGCCCTTTCCGATTCCTACGACGGATATTTCCAGAGGAAGGCCCAGTTTCGCGCCGGGGAGCTGATGGAGCAGATGACTAGGCTCTATAAGCGGGTGGAGCTGTTGGAGAAGGCGGTAAAGTCGGGCGATAATAATGAGGTGCTGAAGCAGGCCGGAGAATTTCGGGCGGATTATATGCCTGCGGGCAATCTGGACTTGATTGGAATTACCATGGAGCATTTTCAGACGCAGACAGGGTATGAGGGGGATACGATTTATTTTCTGGAAGAAAATACAAAACAATGGTATACCTATACCAATGCCAGACCTATGTTTTATGAGACGGGAAGAAATCGGAAGTTTATGGAGAAAAGTCAGGCCCCATGGGGGCTGAATATTCCCATTGCAGATATGGCTAAGGTCAGGATTCGTTTGACGGGGGCCAAGTGCGACGCCAGAAAACGTCTTTCTTCCAGTCAGGAGACCCGAGGGGAAATCAGAGGAGAGCAGGGGCTTGGGTTGTCCGATATTTCGGACTGGTATTATGAAGATTTCGGGAAGCTTTTCAAGGAGCGCATTGAGCCGCCCAGAAAGAACTGGCTGTACGGGCAGGAGGAGATGTCAAAGGGCGTGGAGCTTGTATTTGTACAGCCTGCGGACTGTGTGAAGGCGGAATTTTCCCAGACAGGCCAGACGCTTTTCATGCCTCTCTATGACGGAGCGGGACGGGAGATAGTCATTGAAATGGCTTATTCCAAAGAAGAATCCAGTTCCATCCGGTATCTTGAACGGATTTCCGAAAAGGACCCTTCCTGCTTTCTGGGAAAGATTTATCTGCGGGACGGGAGGATACGAATGTATCCGGTGATGGTATGGAAAAAGAGATTTTCATAGAAGAAATTATGAGCGGAACTATGATATGAAACGCGGGGAGATGAGAAGGGATGGATGGATATCAATCAAAATACGAGGCGATAGAAGAATTATCCGACGAGATGTTAAAGCTTTTGGAAGACCTGTATCAAAGCGGATTTGATACGGTGCATGACAGCACTCTGGCGGATTTGGAAAAGGCGGCCAAGCTGACCGAACAATATGGGATGAAGTATTTATCCGAGCTTTTGGGAAAGCTTGCGGGGGAGATATCCGCAGGGCGGCATCGGACGGAGGAGCTGCGTGCCACGGAGAAAAAGACATTGACGGCGGAGCTTTATACCAGTTTGAACGAATACCTGAATCTGAGCAGGCAGAAAGCCGCATATGACCGGGGAATGTACTATTATACGGAAGACGGGCGGGAAGAAGAGGAAGCTTGATGGTACATAAACGATATGACGATAAAAGCAGATTGATTGCGGATATGGACGAATATAAGCTGACGGACGGAGCGGAGGTTATCGTTTATCGTGAGGATCAGTGGCATGAGGATGTGGCGGTGATTTTGAGAGGGCAGGAAGGGGCGTTTGAGGAATTAAAGCCTTTGATTGCTTTCACAGCCCTTCATCTGTGTGAAATGGATTTCATGGCCCAGAAGTACAGCGGGCTTTACGGAGGGGACGGTAAGTTTGACGAACATTTCGAGGCGGCTTACATACGCCTTGTGCCGCCGGAGGAGATAAGGCTGACATATTTTGGGGCGGTTGAAAATACGGAGTTTGATGTGGTTTTTTGGTATGGCGGCGACGGGCTGCTTTTGAAAAGCTTCGGGATGGAAAAGAATATTCCTGCGGATTGGGACATGTGAGAAGAAGGTTTATTCGCTTATTCCCGCGAGCAAACCCAATCCGCGGCTGGCTTGGATAGCTGGCGAATGCCGCGGGGGATTTGATTCAGGAAGAGGAAGGCGCAGAATGAACGGCGGCGGATTTGGCGGGACGGGACTTGAATAAGCGGGAAGATATCAATATATGGCATTTCGCATACGATTAGAGTCGTGGCGGGGCTGTGACAGGGAGGGCGGTATGGATCGTTTGGGTGACGAGAGGATGGAAGATATTGCGGGTCTGCTGGAAATGTCCGGCAGATTTACTGAGGAGGAGATTTCGGGCGCGGAGGAGTATCTGTCCGGGGCTGCGGGGCAGGAGGCGCTTGACGAGTTCCCGTATCGGGATTTGCGGGAGATGCCGGAGGCGGCGCAGATATGCGGCATATTTGGAGAATTGCTCAGGAGAAAGGATTATGCGCCGGCCGGGAGGCTGGGAAGGCTTCTTTTTGCCGCGGGTCGGGCATCGGGATATGAGCTGTATCCGGCGGATTATTTCTTCTGTCAGGGGGAGGAGCTGTGGATGGAACCTTCCGGGAAGGCGGCGCTTTTTGCCATGGCGATGGGGAGGGGAAGCAGCTCTTTGAAAGGAAAGTCTTTTCAGAGGCTGTTTCAGACGGCGGACTGCCGCTTGGAGAATCTCAGGAAAGCCATGGACTATCTTGGGAGAGCTGCGGATTGTGAGTCAGAAGGTGGGTCAAAAGCTGCGCAGAACGGCAGGCTGGTGCTTTTGGCGGCATATTTTGCTTTTCGGCGTCCGGAATTATGCGTGGAGGCGGAAGGCCAAGGCGGTCAGGGCGGCACGGGTATGGAAAGCCAAAGCAGTCAGGACGGCATGGATGCAGAGAACCAAGGCGGCCAGAACGGCACGGCTATGGAATGCCGAGGCAGTCAGGAGTCGCCTCTAGGCGATCAGGAGAGGCGGCTGCTGGAGCAGTATGAGGGGCTGCTTCTGGATATGCTGCCCTATGTGTACCAGAGCATGCTTGGAAAGGAGACGGTGGAGCGTGCTGTCCATGCGGTGAAACAGGATGAGGTGGACGAAGAGCTTTTGAAGCGGATAAGTGTGAGGGGGCGCATGACGGATATTTCATTCCGGCTTATGACTGTCTGCGCCTTTTTGAACTATACCTTATCGGAAAAGCTTCGGAATATGGCGTCCATATGTCTTGCGGCAGATGCGGAAACCGCGCTGGGAGCGATAAAGGATGCGGATATATGGGGTGTGCTGAGGAAACAGGGCGGGGATTTTGACACGATTTTCGGGGTTGACAGCCGGAAATTGATCCGGTGGGCGGCGGAGCATGATGACAAAGGGATTTTGGAGGAGCAGTTTAGAAGGAATCCGGTAGCGTATCTGGCTTGCATGAGGGAGGCGAATTTTTATATCTATTGCAGGATGATTCCCATTGTGGAGGCTCAGGGGGAGGAGGCCTCTCGGACGTGGCAGAACCGGGCGTCGTATTCCGAGAGGAAGAGGATTGCGGAGATTTTTGCGGATGCGGTTGATCGGCGCTTGAAGAAGGCGGACAAGGGGCTGGCGGAGGAAGTGCGGGAGTATCTGTGGCACGGGAATGGGCTGGAGGCGGTTTACGCCTGTAAGGCAGCGACAGGAGGAGCGATGTTCTGGGCTTTCGGCCTGTGGGGTACTTTGCAGACTTATCAGAAAAAGTATGGGTATGATGTTTTCAGCAGTCGCTGCGAGACCCTGCTGGCAGCGGCGCAGGCCCTCAGCACCTATGAGATTTTTAAGGATGCACGGCATGGGGCGGATGGGGCGCAGGATGCGAGAGAGGTGCTGAAAAGGCTGTTTGCGTCTATGGAATCCGAAGGGGTGGATGTGGAGCATCAATTGGGCGCTTATGTGAGTCTTTATGAAAGTACGGATACCGAAGACGAGATGAGGGTAATGAGGGAGGTCGGAAAAGAGGTTTTTGGGGCATATTTTGCCCAAAGTGGTAGCGGGGCGCAGGAGGCTTTCCGGAAGGCGGGGGACGCAGGCCGGATTCTGGCTTTGGAGATCATGGCGCAGGATGCGGAGAGGAATCGGGAAGAGATTTTGAAATATACGGAGGACGCCTCGAAGCAGGTGAGGGAGGTTCTGCTGAGGATACTGCATGATCAAACGGGCTGGGTGGAGGAAGCGGAAGGGCTTCTTCATGCCAAAAAGGCGCCCGTCCGAGAAATCGGCGTCCGGGTGCTGGCGGGATGGCTGGAGGAGACGGGCTCTCCCGCGGGGGATGCTGCTTCCCGGACGAAACAGCTGCATGACAGGTATATGGAGATGTTGAGGCAGGCGCTGGAAAAGGAAAAGAGCGCCAAAATCAAGGGTTACATTCAAAAAGCCCTGCAGACAGGCGGCGGGGAAGGCGGAAGCACTCTGTCGGAGGAGGAATTGGTCAAGGAAATCCATAAAGGGAATAGGAAGCGGGTTCTCGCATGGGCTTATGCCTCGCCTTTTTCCAAGGTTCACAGAAAGGACGGCAGGGAGGCGGAGGAAGAATATTTACAGGCGATTCTGCTCTGCTATTATGTGATGGTTCCCCTCGGCGTAAGCGGGGAGGCTTCTTTTCTTGCGGCGTCCCTTGAGGAGCGGGAGCTTGCGGTCTATGTAAACGAGCTTTATGACAGGTGGCTGGAAGCGGGAGCGGAGGCGAAGAAGCGCTGGGTGCTCTATGCCGCGGCAATCCATGGCGGCGGGGAGATGGTGAGGAAGCTGTACCGTCAGATTCAGGAATGGTCCAAAGAAGCAAGGGGGGTTATGGCGGCGGAGGCGGTTATGGCGCTGGCGCTGAGCCCGGATCCGCAGGGCCTGCTGACTGTGGACGCAATATCGCGCAGATTTAAGTACAAGCAGGTGAAAACGGCGGCGGGGAAAGCGTTGGAATATGCGGCTTCCCAGATTGGAATCACCGAGGAGGAGCTGGCGGACAGGACTGTTCCGGATTTAGGGTTTGACGAGAGGATGGAGCGGGTTTTCGACTATGGAAGCCGCAGGTTTACGGTGAGAATCACCACGGCTCTTGAGGCGGAGGTATTCGACGAGAAGGGCGGGAGGCTGAAAAGTATGCCCGCGCCGGGAAAGCGGGATGAGGAGGAGAAGGCGGCGGAGGCCTATGAGGAATTTAAGCGGCTGAAAAAGCAGCTAAAGACCGTGGCGTCCGGCCAGAAGCTGCGGCTGGAGTCCGCGCTTTCCACGGGGCGGCAGTGGAGCGTTCAGGCGTGGAAGAAGCTCTTTGTGAAGAATCCCGTGATGCACCAGTTTGCCATAGGGCTGATATGGGGAGTGTATGAGAACGGAAAGCTAAAGACGGCATTCCGATATATGGAGGACGGTTCTTTCAATACGGAGGAGGGAGAGGAATTTGCCCTGCCCGGGGAAGAGGCCGGTGCAGGCCTAAATGCGGGGCAGCCTGCCGCGCAAGGCCGGTTCGCCGGGGAGGATAAAACTGTCGGCCGGGAGCGCGCCATTGGCCAAGGCGGCTCCCTCGGTCAAGGCGGCTCCGTCGGTCAAGGCGGTTCCCTCGGTCAAGGCGGTTCCCTCGGTCAAGGCGGCTCCGTTGGTCAAGGCGGCTCCGTCGGCAAAGGCGGCTCCATTGGTCAAGGCGGCTCCGTCGGCCAAGGCGGCTCCGTCGGCCAAAGCAGTTCCGTCGGTCAAGGCGGCTCCATTAGTCGAGACCAATTGATTGGCCGAGACCAATTTATTGGTCTTGTACACCCAATAGAGTTGTCCGAGGATTCCATAAACGCGTGGAAAGAACAGCTTGCGGATTATGAGATTGTCCAGCCCCTGATTCAAATAGAGAGGCCTGTGTATCATAGAACCGAAGAGGAGGCGGGCCGGAAGAGCTTGGAGCGGTTTGGGGGCGTCATTGTAAATCATCTGGCTCTGGGAGGGAAATTAACTGCCCTTGGCTGGTGCCGGGGACAGGCGGAAGCCGGGGAATTTGATACATATTACAGGGAGGACAAGGAGCTTTCTCTGAGAGCGGAGCTTCTCTTTTCCGGCAGTTATATAGGGGATATGAATCAGGATGTAACCATTTATGAGGTAAATTTCTACAAAACAGGGGCCGCTGCGGCAGGCGGCAGGTATGGGCAGGAAGGCAGTTTGTCGGCTGCAGGCGGCAGAGGCAGGGCGGGAAACAGCTCGTTGACCGCAGGCGGATATGGCGTGGGAAGCGGTTCAACATCAGAAATGCGGGCATGTGCCTTGAAGGAGCTGTCGGACAGGTATTTTAGCGAAATGGTATGGCAGGTTTCGCAGGCGGCGGCTTTGGGCAGGGGACGGGATGAGGATTGGAGGAAAAATAGAAAGTGAAAAGGAAAGGCGGTATGTGAAATGCAGATTTCAAGTCGATTTACGCTGGCAATCCACATTTTTGCCTGTATGGATGCTTTTGGGGATGAGTACAAAATTACAAGCGATTTCCTTGCGGGAAGTACGAATGTGAATCCTGTGATTATCAGAAAAATTTTAGGACAGCTCAAAAAAGCAGGTCTGATTGAGGTGGCCCGGGGAACCGGCGGTACTACGGCCGCAAAACCGTTAAATGAAATCACATTTTTAGATGTGTATCATGCCGTGGAATGTGTTGAGAATGGGGATTTGTTTCATTTTCATGAAAATCCAAGTACCGAATGCCCTGTGGGGAGAAATATTCATCATATTTTGGACGATAAGCTGCTCCGGGTGCAGGATGCCATGGAAAAGGAGCTTGCCTCCATTACGCTGGAGGATTTAAAGAGGGATACGGAGAAGTATCTCCATGGGGAAAAGGCATGATTAAAACCGTAATAAAAGCCGAAGCAAATAAAAGACTTTCCTTTTCGGAATGGCGTACCCATTGGAAAATGACTTGAAATATACATTGTCAGCGGCAGAGAAAGATTTTATAATCAAATATACAAATCGGACTTGAGCCGCTGCATTTCAAGCGGCCATACGAGCAGAAGGAAAAGCGCAGACGGCGGGCAGGCAGGGCTTCCATGGGATAGAGCGCCCGCCGCTTCTTGGAAACAAGCACGCCCCCTTAACCAGAAGATGGAGATAAATCCTCCATTGCTATACCCCAATGCCTTTCACGCATATCTCGGATAGATTCCTATCAAATTCTTCACTTCATGCCTTTTCACAGGTCATCCGTAACTCCCGCCCATGCTTTGAAAAATCCTAACTGTCTGTACGTTTCCGGACGATGCCGTCCATCGTTTGCCAAAATGGTTGGGAAAAGATATCATACGAGGGAAAGAATAAAGACAGGTTCACTTATTATCCATCTAGTATTTTCTAGGTTCTGCGGATTTTATGAAGATAAAACATAACATCTCTTGGGGCGGAGGTAAAAAAATATAATGTAACTATTGACATTACATCAAAACTGTGTTATAGTATCATCATAAGATGTAACAGTTAAAGTTACATCAATAAAAAGCTTAAAGCATAGGAGGATATCACAATGACACAGATTGAAAAGGCAAAGGAACTTATTAACACATTCGCAGAAGGCGACGTCCAAAAGGCGCAGTCCCTTCTGGCAGAGGGGTATATTCAGCATAATCTCGCATATGGCACGGGACGGGAGGCTTTTTTGGACAGCGTAAGATATCTTGCATCCGCTCCCGTCAAGACAACCGTAAACAATATACGGGCGTATGAGGATCATGATAAAGTATTCCTGCATACGGTTTATAATTTTGCCGGAGCCGGGGAGCAGGCGGCATTTGATATTTTCCGCTTTGACAGCGAGGGAAAAATTGCGGAACACTGGGATAATCTGGCGGCGCTGACAGGCGTCAGCCCCTCCGGCCATACGCAGATTGACAATGGGGCGGCAGTTGAGGATTTGGAGAAGACGGAGGAAAACCGTCGGCTTGTGAAGGAATTTTTGTATGATGTAATGCAGGGAAACAACCCGGCCAAGACGCCGGATTACTTTGAGGGAGACTTCTATATCCAGCACAATACCGGGATTGCGGACGGTCTGTCCGGGCTGGGGGCGGCTTTGGCGGCGCTTGCCAAACAGAATATTCAGATGATTTATACCACCGTTCATCAGGTGCTTGCACAGGGAAATTATGTGCTTGCCGTCAGCGAGGGAACCTTTGGGGGAACGCCGACCAGCTATTATGATTTATGGAGAGTGGAAAACGGCAAAATTGCGGAACATTGGGATGTGATGGAACCCATTGCGGACAGGGAAAGCTGGCGGAACACAAACGGAAAATTTTGAAAAATCCCCATTGCGGCGGACGCCGTAGGAGCGGTTATGAAAGAGGTAGAAAAATGTTAAGACAGATAAAACGTGCGGCGGCTTTCATCGGGGAGGCGGAAACGATACTTATCGGCGCGGGAGCGGGAGCTTCCGCATCCGCCGGGCTTACTTACGGCGGGAGCCGCTTTCAGGAGCATTTTGGCGAGTTTATAGAAAAATATGGTTCTAAATATATGACGGATATGTATGCCGCCGGTTTTTATCCCTTTCCCACGCAGGAGGCAAAATGGGGGTATTGGTCTAAGCATAGTATGCTCAACCGTTTTCTGCCGACGGCCCTGCCCTTGTACCAACAGCTTTATGAGCTTGTAAAAGAAAAGGATTATTTTGTATTGACCACAAATGTTGACCATCAATTTCATAAAGCGGGATTTTCGCCGGAACGTATCTTTGCAGTGCAGGGCGATTATGGGAATATACAGTGTGAAAAAGGATGTCACCCGAAAATTTATGAAGCGGAGGATTTGTTTTATCGGATGGATCAGGCAAGGCATGACTGCGAGATTCCTTCTCATCTGGTGCCCAAATGTCCGGTCTGCGGCGGTAATATGACGATGCATCTGCGCTGCGACCAATATTTCGTGGAAGATGAGCACTGGCATGAGGCGGCGGGACGTTATCGGGACTTCCTGAATAAGCTCGGGAAGAAAAGGAGCGTTCTGCTGGAACTGGGCGTCGGATTTAACACCCCGGGAATTATCAAGTATCCCTTCTGGCAGATGACGGCGGAGAATCCGAAGGCGGCTTATGTCTGTGTAAATTACAGGGAAGCGTTTTGCCCGAAGGAGATAGAGGGGCAGTCCGTATGCATTGACGGGGATATTGGGGAGGTATTGAAACAGCTTTCACATATCACCGGGAAGATGGCTTGATTCCCAATGACTGGTACCGAATAGCTGCAGGATATTGACATGGCTGTTGAACGAGGATTTCATTTCCGATGGGGCAAAGATTCGCAGAAAAGGCAGGAATAAGAGATGACAGTAAATAAATACATGGATATTTTTTTAGAACAGCTGAAAGAGGATTCCGTGGAATATCAAAAACTTGACACCGCCGGATATAGTCCGGCAGAAAAGAAAAATACAATCCGCGCGCTTATGAATATACGTATGCCAAGAGAGCTGCCCCATGAATTGAGGGTCCTTCAGGACAATTACCTTCAGGAAGAACTGAAAGCAAAGGGCGTTATTGCGTTGTCGGAGATTCCCTCCATTCAGGAGCAGTATGGCAGTAAGGCTTCCTTTTCGGACAGCATCTCTCTTTGGCAGGGAGACATCACCAGACTGCAGGCGGGCGCGATTGTAAACGCCGCCAATTCCCGGATGCTGGGGTGTTTTGTGCCATGTCACGGCTGTATTGACAACGCCATTCACAGCGCGGCGGGGATGGGGCTTAGGGAAGAATGCGCCCGGATCATGGACCGCAGACGGATGAAATATGGGGGGAGATATGAAGAACCCACGGGAACGGCCATTTTGACAAAGGCTTATAATCTTCCTTGCGATTATGTGATTCATACGGCGGGGCCTGTCTGCCGAGCAGGGGTAAATGAAGCGCTTTGCCATGATCTGCAAAGCTGTTATGAAAATGTGCTAAAGTGCTGTGTGGAAAACAATATCAAATCCGTGGCCTTCTGCTGTATTTCAACGGGAGAATTTCATTTTCCCAATGAAAAGGCGGCGGAAATTGCATGGAAAACGGTAACGGCTTTTTTAGAAGTCTGCGGCGGATGCATGGAACGGATTATCTTTAATGTCTTTAAGGACTGCGACCGGAAAATATATGAAAAAATAATAGGAACGGCTTCGCCGTGATGGGATGCCTTCTAAGCAGACAAGGGAAATAACCAAAATCTGCTTAGAAGGTAATTTTATGTCCGGCGGCAGACGGTTCCCCCGATATTTTGGGGAATGCTTGAAAATTACCGTCAGTTATGCTAGAATGGAAGAGAATTCCAAGCGGCAGCGGTTTGTGAATCAGGAATGGAATCATATGGCAAGGGTATAAACTGCCAAGGCATAAAATGTCAGGAAGGCAGGAGGAACATATAGCGATAGGAGGAGCAGAGGCATGAGGTACAGGCGTTTGGGGAAAACGGAAGTGATGGTAAGCGAAATCGGGTTCGGCGCGGAATGGCTGGAGCGGATGAAGCCGGAGGAATGCAGGGCCGTCATAAAAACCTGTGAGGAACAGGGCATCAATATTTTGGACTGCTGGATGTCCGAGCCGAATGTGAGGAGCGCAATCGGGATGTGCATCAAGGACGCCAGAGAAAAATGGTACATACAGGGGCATATCGGCTCCACATGGCAGGATGGGCAGTATGTGCGCACCCGTGAGGTTCCCAAGGTAAAGGCGGCGTTTGAGGACCTGCTGGCAAGAATGGGGACGGATTACATTGATTTTGGGATGATCCATTATGTGGATTCGGAGACGGAGTGGGAGGAAATTGTGAAAGGACCCTTCATGGAGTATGTTCATGAACTGAAGGAGAAAGGGGTGATCAAGCATATCGGGCTCAGCTCCCATAATCCGAAGGCGGCGAAGAAGGCCGTGCTTTCCGGGGAAATAGAAATGCTTCTGTTCAGCGTGAATCCGGCGTTTGACCTGATGCCGCCCACGGAGAACATAGACGATTATTTTGCGGAACAATACGACGCGTCCCTTGCGGGAATGGACCCGGAAAGGGCGGAGCTTTATGAGCTGTGCGAGCGGCAGGATGTGGGAATTACGGTGATGAAGGGCTTTGCGGGAGGACGGCTGTTTGACGGGAAGGCCTCCCCCTTCGGCGTGGCGCTGACGCCCGTTCAGTGCATCCATTATGCGCTGACGAGGCCCGGCGTGGGGAGCATTATGGCGGGCTTTTCCAAGCCGGAGCACGTGCTGGAGGCGGCGGGCTACGAGAATGCTTCCGAGGAGGAAAAGGATTACGCCAGCGTGCTTGCAGACGCGCCAAAGCACGCTTTCAGCGGAAAATGCATGTACTGCAATCACTGCAGGCCCTGTCCGGCGGGGATCGATATCGCTATGGTCAATAAATTTTATGATTTGGCTGCAATGCAGGATTCGGTGCCCGCATCCGTAAAAGCCCATTATATGGCGCTTGAGAAAAACGCATCCGACTGTATCGCCTGCGGCGGGTGCGAGAGCAGATGTCCCTTCGGAGTGAAAATCGTGGAGAGGATGGAAAAGGCAAGGGAACTTTTTGGCTGAGGCGTTGGTGAGAAGAAACCGGAAAAAGAGGAACAAATATGATTAACTCAAAGGATCGATTTATTGTGAAAATTGTGGAGCAGCTTGAAAAGGAAGCAGGCTTTACTGAGGACGAATTATTTCTGATAGAAGAATATCTTTCCGGAAATAAGGACGACGAGGCGCTGGCAGAGCTTGAATGGCAGGATTTGTCTCAGATAGACGCGTCGGAAATCCATTCGATTTATATGGAGCTGATTGATGCGGGACGGAATCAGGATGCGGAAAAATTGGGCCGCCTTTTCTTTGCGATTGGCGAAGCCAGCAGCCATGAATTGTATATGAACTGGAATTATAATTGGAAAGAGGCTCTCCGGCCTTTGAAGCCGGATCAAAAAGCGGCGGTTTATGCCTCCTATATCGGCGACAATGAATATAGAGTGTCGGCTGAGCATTTCGGAAATCTGCTGAAGGCTGCCGGAAACGATGCTGCAAATGTTAAGAAGGCGCTGGAGTACCGCACGGGAGAAGCGGAGAACGGGCTTTTGGTGCTGTTTACGGCATATTTTCTGCTCAAATATCCTAAATTGGAGCCGGGGGCCGAGATACGGCTGGAAGAGGCGGACCTTGCCCTGATGAAAAGCTATGAAGACGCGCTCATGGGAGCGATTCCGAAGATATTTCCGGGTCTTTCCAAAAAGGATGAGGAGGAGATCCTCAATGCCGCCGGACAGGACAGGATGGACGGAAGTATTTTAAATCGGATACCCACGGCGGGCGTGGACTCTTTTTGGCTGTGTCTGGCCGCAGGCGCCGCGTTTGTGAACTTCGCATTGTCGCCCCGTCTGAAAAATGTGGCGTCAATCTGTCTCGCCGGGGACTGGGAATCCGCCCTTGAAGACATGGAGGATCTGGATCTGCGCCATGACATGGGAAAATTAGGAAGCCGTTTTGACGAAATATTCCAAATGGACGTCAAAAATTATATCGCGTGGGCGGCGTCGGAGAAAAAATCGAAGATATTAAAGGAGCAGTTTGCCAAGAATCGGGAGACGTATCTGCAATGTATGGACGCCGCCGATTATGAAACCTACAACTATATGGCGTCCACTGTCAAGAAAATGGCCCCGGAGCTGTTCCGGCAGAGAGTGGAGGGAGAAATCGACAGACAGCAGTCCAAATTAATCGATTCCTTTGTGAATCAGGCTTCTGCCCAGCTGTCCCCGGCGGCAGACGACATGAGGATGTACTTGAGCGGTCAGGGCGGCATAGAGCACCTCAATGCCTGCAAGGAAATCTTGAAGGGCTGTTATTACTGGGGCAGCAGGGTACGCGGCGAGCTGACGAAATATCAGGTAAATTACGGATATGATGATTTCAGCAATCGATGTGAGACGCTGCTGCTGGCAGGGCATGGGCTGGGTATCTATGAGTTTTTCGGAAATAAAAAGGAAAAGCATCAAGATGTGGCCGAACGTATCTTTGCGGCGGCGGATTCGGAGGGATTGGATCTGGCAAGTCAGCTGAACGCATATGCGTATCTGTATGATTCCGGATATCAGGAGAAACACAAGCAGATACTGGAAAAGGTGGTGAAGGAGGCATTTCGGGGACATCTCGCCAACCGGAGGGAGGAGACTTTGGATGCATTCCGGAAAGCGGGAAGCGCAGGGCGATGCTTTGGCCTGCAGTTGATGGCGGAGAGCGCGGAGGAATACAAGGAGAATATTTTGAGCTTTGCACAGGACACCGCTAAATCCGTAAAAGAAACTCTGCTTCCCATTCTTTATCAAAAGAAGGAATGGGAGGCGGAGATTGCAGGTCTTCTTTCCTCAAAGAAAGCCGCGGAGAGGGAAATGGCCGTTCATGTGATAGCAAAGTGGAAGGAGGAGGCGGACGCGATCTCCAAAAAAGCTTCTGTCGGCGCGGACGTGCAGAAAGGAGAGGAGGCTTCTGCCGGCGCGGACGTGCAGAAGGGAGAGGGGAATTCCGTCGGGAACGGAAAGTTGAAGGCGGAAGAATACGTCCGGATTTTGACCGGGGCGCTGGAAAAGGAAAAGAATGTAAAAGTAAAGACTCTTCTGGAGGGCATTCTGAATGTGAGCGCGGAAGTCAAAGAGGACGGCGCGGTATCGCGGACGGATTTGGTGAAGGAGCTTCATAAGGGCAATAAGAAACGTTCCCTTGCATGGGCGTATGAGACGCCTTTTTCCAAAGTACATAAAAAGGACGGCACAGAGGCGGAAGAAGAGTATCTACAGGCGATTTGCCTCTGTTATTCCACCATGTCGCCATACGGTGTGAATCCAAGCGCGGCGTCTCTGGCGGAAACGCTGAATGAGAGGGAGTTTGCGGTGTATGTCAACGAGCTTTTCGATAAGTGGCTGGAGGCGGGCGCCGAATCCAAAAAGCGCTGGGTGATGTATGCGGCCGTCATTCACGGCGGCGACGATATCGTAAAGAAGCTGTATCAGCAGATTCAGGAGTGGCCCAAGGAGGCCAGAGGCGCCATCGCGACGGAGGCGGTGCAGGCCCTAGCCTTGAGTCCCACGCCCCAAGGGCTTTTGCTTGTGGACGGAATATCAAGGAAATTTAAGTTCAAGCAGGTCAAAGCAGGTGCGGTAAAGGCGCTGGAATTCGCCGCTTCCCAGCTTGGCATCACCACCGAAGAGCTGGCGGATCGAATTGTGCCGAATCTGGGCTTTGACGAGAATATGCAGCGCGTTTTCGATTACGGCCCGCGCAAATTTACCGTAACCATTACCCCGGCCCTTGAGATAGAGGTATTTGACGAGAGCGGCAAAAAGTTAAAGAACCTTCCCTCCCCCGGCAAGAGGGACGACGAGGTCAAGGCGGCTGAGGCGTATGAGGATTTTAAACAGATGAAAAAGCAGATGAAGACCACGGTTTCCAGTCAGAAGATGCGCTTGGAAATGGCGCTTTCCACCGAACGCATGTGGAGCGTCAAGGCTTGGAAGGATCTGTTTGTGAAGAATCCTATTATGCATCAATTCGCCATCGGGTTAATCTGGGGCGTGTATGAGGACAGAAAGCTGGTGACGAGCTTCCGCTACATGGAGGACGGTTCCTTCAACACAGAGGACGAGGAGGAAATTGTTCTGTCGGAAGAGGATTCAGGACAGGGTGATTCCGGCGGACAGAGCGGTTCGGCGGGTTCAGATGTGGCTGCCGGTCAAGAACAAGTTATCGGTCGAGACCGGTGTATAGGTCTTGTTCACCCAATCGAGCTGTCGGAGGAATCCATCAAGACATGGAAGGAACAGCTGGAGGACTATGAAATTATTCAGCCTATTGAGCAGCTTGACAGGCAGATTTTCTATATAACGGAGGAGGAGAAGGCGCAGAAGAGTCTTGACCGGTTCGGCGGCCTGATTGTCAACGATCTTTCTCTGGGCGGAAAGCTTACGGCCCAAGGCTGGTATCGCGGTTCCGTGGAAGACGGGGGCGGATTCTATACCTATTACAGAGAGGATAAGGAGCTTGGGCTGGGGGCTGTGCTCCATTTCTCCGGTACCTATGTGGGCGGGGAAAACAGCGATGTGACCGTATATGAAACCTTGTTTTTTAAAGCGGGAGAGCTGGTGATATGGAGCTATGACAAAGGAATGGAAAAAAAGGCATGCGCTCTGGGAGAAATTCCGGAAAGGTATTTCAGCGAGGTTGTCTTGCAGATTGCCAAGGCAGCTGCTTCCAACAGCGGGAAAAATGAAAACTGGAAAAATAGAAGATAGTAAGGGGGCTGGAGATGATTAATCCATCGGATCAGTGTATTGAGAAAATTGTAGAGTTGATAGAGGCGGAGAATCTGTTCTCGGCGGAGGAACTATCCCTCATGGAGGATTATTTTAACGGGGATGCGGGAGAGGAAATATTGGAGAAGTTTGCATGGCGGGATCTGTCCGGCATGTCGCGCCATACGGAAATCTATTATCAATGCAGGACTCTGGCCGAAAGGGGAAGAACGGAAGAGGCTGGGAGAATCGGAAGGTTTTTCTATGCCGTGGGCGAGGTCAGCGGCTATCGGGTGTTTCCTGCCGTTGTATTTCAGAAGGAATGGGCGAAGACCTTTCGGCTGGAGTCGGCCCAGAAGGCGGCGCTTTACGCCGCAAACATGGGGGAGATGATGTCCTGCTTTAAAAAGCAGAATTTTGAGGAACTCCTTGAGCTGGCGGAGCACAAGCCGGAAATTGTAAAGAAGGCCATAGAGTGCCGGACGGGAAAGGCCGTAAGCGGCATTCTGATACTGCTCATGGCGTATTTTTTCCTCAAATATCCCAACACGGAGCCGCAGGAAGAAAAAGAGGGGAAGAAGGGGGGATTGTCTGCCATAGGGGGGCTTTTTGACGCTTCCAAGCCGCAGGTTCAGGTAGAAGAGGAAGATATCCCCCTGCTGAAGCAGTATGAAAATATCGTGATCAGCCGTATCCCTCAAATATATGACGCCCGCCGCTTCCCTCAGCAGGACGCGGATGAGATTATGGAAGCGGCGGCCAATGACAGGGTGGACGGTCGTATTCTGAATCTGGCGGCGGCAGGCTACTTGAAGCAGGATGCTTTTGCCATGCGTGTCGTCAGTACCGCCGCTTTTATGAATTTTGCGCTGTCGCGTAAGCTGGCGAATACCGCGTGCGTCTGTTTTGCAACGGATGTGGAGACCGCGCTGAATTTCCTTCAGGGAATGGACATGCGGGGGGATATGGACAAGCTGGGCAGATGTCTGGATGTGATGTTCCGGATAGACAGCGCGAAATTCATTCAGTGGGCGGCCAAGAATCATAAGCTGGCCATATTGAAGGAGCAGTTTGGCAGAAACAGAGAGGCGTATATGGATTATATGGACTCTGCCGATTATGACATCTATAATACCATGGCTCCCATTGTAAAGCAGATGGATCCGGAATTGTTCAACAAACGGGTGAGCGGGGAGGTCTACAGGCAGCAGGCCAAGGTGATAGACGCCTTTGTGAAGAGTACAAACAATCGGGTGCCCTCGATTTTGGAGGATATGAAGAAATATTTGAGAGGGGAAGGCGGCATGGAGCAGGTGGAAGCCTGCGGTAAACCCCTGCGGGAGTGCTATTATTGGGGGAGCAGCGCCCATACGGTGTTGAAGAGCTATCAGGCAGTTTACGGATACGACGCTTTCAGCAATCGATGCGAGACTCTGCTGCTGGCCGGGAACGGAAGCAGTTTTTATCAGTTCTTTGTGAAGGACGGGGAAGTGGACGGGCCGGAGGTAAAGAGGCTCTTCGCCGCGGTGGATTCGGAAGGCTTGGATTTGGTGAGCCAGTTAAACGGCTATGCGGGGCTGGTTGACGGCGGATATAATGAGAAATGGACGAATGCGCTGGAAAAAGAGGCAAAGGAGATATTTAAGGATTACCTTGCCAATCGGCGGGAGGAGACGCTGGCCGCGTTTTCAAAGGCGGGAAGCGTGGGCCGGAGGTTCGGTCTGCAGGTCATGGGGGAGGACGCACAGACAAATAAAGAGACGATTCTTGGCTTTGCGCAGGATACGGCCAAATCGGTGAAAGAGGCGCTGCTGGATATTCTTTATGGGCAGAAGGGCTGGGAGACAGAGGTAGTCAGCCTGCTTTCCTCGAAAAAGGCGGCGGACAGAGAGACGGCGGTAAATGTGCTGGCAAAATGGAAGGCGGAGGCGGAACAGGCCAATGCGAAGGGCGCGTCAGCCGGGGAAGGCACGGCGGATGCAGGGAGCGCGTCAGTCGGAAAGGAGTCGTCAGCCGGGGAGGGCGGCCAGAGCGGCAAGGGTCAGTCCGCGGAACATTATGCCCAGATTTTGATGCAGGCATTGGAGGCGGAAAAAAATGCCAAGGTGCGGGCGCTTTTGGAAAATCTGCTGCACAAGAGCATGGAGTCCTCCGACGGCAGGACGGTTTCGGAGGCTGATTTGGTAAAGGATATCCACAAGGGGAATAAAAAGCGTTCCCTTGCGTGGGCTTACGAAACGCCTTTTTCCAAGGTGCATAAAAAAGACGGCACGGAGGCGGACGAGGAGTATCTACAGGCTATTTTCCTCTGTTATTCTTCCATGTCGCCCTGCGGCGTCAACCAGAGCGCAAAGGCGTTGGCGGAAGCGCTGGACGAAAGGGAGTTTGCAGTCTATGTCAACGAGCTTTTTGACAAATGGATGGAAGCCGGAGCGGAATCCAAAAAGCGCTGGGTGCTGTATGCGGCGGCAATCCATGGGGGCGACGACATTGTAAAGAAGCTGCATCACCAGATTCAGGAGTGGCCGCAGGCCGCCAGAGGTGCCATCGCGGGAGAGGCGGTTCAGGCCCTTGCCCTAAGCCCCAAACCCCAAGGACTTTTGATCGTGGACGGCATTTCCCGGAAATTCAAATTCAAGCAGGTGAAGGCAGCAGCGGTGAAGGCGCTGGAATTCGCCGCCTCCCAGCTGGGAATTACGACGGAGGAGCTGGCGGATCGGATTGTACCCAATTTGGGATTTGACGAGAATATGCAGCGCGTTTTCGATTACGGAGAGCGGAAGTTTACCGTGACCATTACCCCGGCCCTTGAGATAGAGGTATTTGACGAGAGCGGCAGGAAACTGAAGAATCTTCCCGCGCCCGGCAAGAAGGATGACGAGGCGAAGGCCGCCGCGGCTTATGATGAATTTAAGCAGATGAAGAAGCAGATGAAGACCACGGTGACAAGTCAGAAAATGCGTCTGGAAATGGCTCTGTCCACCGAGCGCCGGTGGAGCGCCAAGGCGTGGAAGGATTTGTTTGTGAAGAATCCCATCATGCACCAGTTTGCCATCGGATTAATCTGGGGCGTGTATGAGGACAGAAAGCTTGTGACCAGCTTCCGCTACATGGAGGACGGCTCCTTCAACACGGAGGACGAGGAGGAATTTACTCTGCCGGAGGAGACGGCTGACGCGTCCGCCGGGGCTGAGTCCGGCGGTCAAGGACGATTTATCGGCCTTGTGCATCCCATCGAACTGTCGGAGGAATCTTTAAATACTTGGAAGGAACAGCTGGAGGACTATGAAATCACTCAGCCGATCGACCAGCTTAGCAGGCCGGTGTACTACAGGACGGAGGAAGAGGGAACGCAGAAAGCGCTTGAACGGTTCGGCGGTTTGATTGTCAATGACCTGTCTCTGGGAGGAAAACTGACCGCACAGGGCTGGTATCGCGGTTCTGTCGAGGACGCGGGCGGATTCTTTACATATTACAGGGAGGATAAGGAGCTTAACTTAGGGGCTGTGCTCAGCTTCTCCGGAACCTATGTGGGAGGACTCAATGAGGACGTGACCATATTTGAGATAAGATTTTTCAAGGCGGGCGAGCTGGTCACATGGTATTACGGCAAAGAAGAGGAGGAGAAAGCATGTCCTTTGTCGGAAGTGCCGGAGAGATATTTCAGCGAGATCGTATTGCAGATTACCAAGGCGACGGCTTCAAGCAGCGGCAGAAACGAGGACTGGAAGAAGAAAAGATAGGGCGATTCAAGAGCAGGAACGGGACTGGAATCAAAATAAAAAACAGTTCCGGAACGGAAATGCCCGAAAGGAATTTCAGACGCGGAAGCGGCTGAAGATTCCTTTCCCTTAGGGGCATTGTAGAGCAGGAACGGGACTGGAATCAGAACGGAACTGGAATCAGAACGGGACTGGAATAGGAGGGTTTATGATGGAGTCTGTAGTATTAAATGTGTCAGGCAATGCCTGTACGATTTCCAACGGTATTTTGTCATTATTCTGGAAAGAAGACGGAACGCTGGGTTCCATGAGCAGAAACGGTGTGGAACTGGTGCGGAACATGCCGGATCGTTCCGACACGGACGGCAGGAATGCATTTTATGTGAATTACCATGCGGACGGGGGATTTCGCTGGCTGGGCGATCCTAAGCTGGAGGTTATCGAAGACAAGGGGGATATGGCCCATATCGCTTATGTGGATACCACGGGCTATCTGGCGGTGGAACTCCATATTATATTGATGAGGGGAGAAAGCGGTTTTTATTCCTATGTCATTGGGGCAAATAATACGGACGCCCCCTTTGAACTGGCCGAATTCAGGATTGTATGCCGTTTTGGCACCCGTATTTTCGACCATGCATATAACAGTGAGCGCCAGTGTCTGCAGCCCACCCATAAGTACATGGAACAGTATGAAAAGCTTCAGGATGAGACATACCGTCTGCCGGACGGGGAGAAATACACCAATGGAGAGGTGTATTCCAAATATGATTATGCCAGCTATTTTTCCCAAAGTCCCATGTGGGGGCAGTACGGGCACGGTTACGGATTTTTCCTGATTCCGGCCTCCAAGGAATTCTATCCCGCAGGGCCGTTGAAGCAGGAGCTTTTGGTGCATTATGACGGTATTGTGTTGAATTATTTTACCGGATCTCATTTTGGCAACGGCAATCTGCATGTTCCCATCGGCTGGAAAAAGTTTTACGGCCCTTTTTACTATTATGTGAATGAGGCTGAGGATCCGGAGGAGCTGATTCGGGACGCGCTGAAGGTCGCGGAGGCGGAGCAGGCAAAGTGGCCCTATCAGTGGGTGGAAGACCCCCTGTACCCTCTTGTGCGCAGCCATGTGGCCGGAAAGCTGTGCTTCGAGGACGGCTCGCCCTGCAGAAGCACCACGGTGACCCTTGGACAGAAGGAACTGCCCGTTGAATTTCAGTCTGAAGATTATATTTATTATACGGAGACGGATTCCGAAGGGAAATTTGTCCTGAACAATGTCCGTTTCGGAACCTATTCCCTATACGCCTACCAGACGGGAGGAAGCAATACGGAACAGATGAAGGTGGATGATATCCGCATTGCGCAGCGGGAAGAGGCGCTTGCGCCCATTACTTGGCGTCTGCCTGCGGAGAGAGTCCTCTGGCAGCTGGGCAGGGCCACCCGGACCTGTGAGGGCTTCCGTTATGGAGGGGAACTGCGGAATTACAAATGGATGGGCATGGTGCCGGAGACGGTTGATTTTTACATAGGGCAGAGCAGGGAAGAGGAGGATTGGTATTACGCCCAGACCCATACGGGAAGCTGGTATATTCATTTTCAGCTGGAAGAACTGCCCACATCGAAGTGTTACCTGATTGCCGCGCTGGCCGGAGCAAGCAGGGAGGACACCGAGAGCAGGAAGCAGCCCCGCCTGACGGTGGAGCTGAACGGCCGGATATTGAAAAAAGCGTTTCTGCTCAACGATGGGGCGATTTATCGCAGCGCCACCAAGAACGGCCGTTACCGCCGCTTGAAACTGGAGGTTGATCCTGCGGAGCTTCGCAGGGGGGAAAATATTGTAAGGCTTGGCGTGGAAGGCGGAAGGATTATGTACGATACGATCCTTTTGACGGAGACTTTGTAATGATATCGGGAGAAGCTGAGTTCGCCTTTCTTATTAAAGTGGGCGGGAAGGCCGTTTTATGGCTTTCCCGCTTAGACTGTCTGACGGCGGTTAAATCCCCGCTTCTATAAAATGTACGGCAGAGCTATTCCAGAGGAAGCGGACGGATGGCGGGAGGAAGCGTGGGGAATTATGCGCCGACGTCCGGATGGCGGCCGCGCTGGCGCGGACATAGAGCCGTGTTTCATGTCAAAGCAGATTTGACCGGCTTGGCTGCTGCTGCGGGGTATTGAATTACAACGGCCGCAGACTCAGTTAAAGAACAATGATTAGCTAAAATTAAATAAAAAATATTAGCTAACTTACTTGACAAAGGATAAAAAATGAGATATTCTTATTTTAAGAAGTGATGAGGCTGGAGAGGGGGACATTTTTGTGACGACAGCTACTGCAACGGAGGTTCAGAACAATTTCGGAAAATATCTTCAGATGGTCCAAGAGGGAGGAGAGGTGGTTGTGCTGAAAAACGGGAAAGAGGCGGCCAGACTGGTTTCTTATGAAAAAAGCGTGTCTTTTTTGACGGATTCATTGCTTGGAGTGCTGAAAGGTGATTATGATGACAGAGCGGAGAGGGAAGAAAGGATGCGAAAATATGAAGGTGCTGGTTGATACCAATATTATTCTTGATGTTTTGTGCAGAAGACCGGAATTCTACGAGGATTCGGCAAAGGTTTTTAAATTGTGTGAAGTTCGGAAAGTAACAGGAGTAGTATCCGCACTGTCGATTCCTAGTATTGTCTTTATTATGAAAAAAGAATTGGATGCGAAAAGAATACGGGAAGTATTGGATATGCTCTCCTTGATTTTTATGATTGCCGAGTTAAAAAACGAGGACTTGAAGAGAGCGTCGTTCATGAATTTTAAGAATTATGAGGATGCGGTTCAGAGCGCGTGTGCATCCCGTGTGAGAGCGGATTATATTATTACCAGAAACAGCAGAGACTTTATGGACAGCGGGGTGACGGCTGTAAAACCTGCGGAATTTCTTGACGGATTTCAGTTTTAAACATATTTATATTTTTGTCTGGATGGAAATCAGGCAGTTCTTTGGCTCGGAAAATTCATAAATTTTCTTGATTAGATTCTTCTTGCAATATATTTTCCAGTGAAAAAACAATATAATTTTTTATATTTCTGATAGCGCAGCTTTGTCAGGGATTTATTTTAAACTTTGTGTTTTCATTTTTATTCCTGCAAGGGTTATCAGTTTTTAAAGACAATATAAGAGAAAACTGGAAATATCTGTCGGAAAGGAATAGGAGGCGCGAGGGGCAAAGCATGTAGAGTATTACGGAAGGTCATGTGAGTGATATACGGCTGTTTTGAATCAATTTCCGTTCAATGGGTGCTGCCATCATTTCATAGACTTTATATTTTGAATGTGATATAATTAACCTACAGGGAGGAATAAAGATATGGACAATGAACAATTAATGCAGGAATTATCAAATATGATTGATAAGAAATTTGATGAAAAGCTGCAGCCGATTAGCAGACGGCTTGAAAAACTTGAATCTGAAATGTCAGAGTTAAGGGCTGGCCAGAAAGAGTTAAAAGCGAGTCAGGAAGAGTTAAAAGCGAGTCAGGAAGAGTTAAAGGCGA
>CAOKFN010000038.1 GCA_948467735.1 uncultured bacterium | reverse complement strand
CTGCGGCAAGCCCATCCGGGGACATGTGGCCTTTCTGGGCGGCCCCCTGCACTTCTTGTCGGAGCTGAAGAAGGCCTTTATCCGCACCCTGAATTTGGATGAAGAACATATCATCGACACGGCCAATTCCCACCTTTTCGCCGCCATGGGAGCAGCGCTCCACGCCGAGGAGCAGGCGGGCCGCTCGGCAGATGGCTGTTCCAATCAGGCCGCCGCAGGCCGGAATGCTTCCGAAAGCTCCTTGGCAAACCGGAACGCTTCCGAAAACTCCTTGACAGGCCGGAACGCTTCCAAAAGCCCGGCGGCCTCCCTTGGCGTCACCATGGAAGAGATGGCCCGCAGGCTTTCCTCCGACATCAAGATGGAGTTTGAAGTCGAGCGGATGGAGCCGCTGTTTGCAGACCAGACGGAATATAACGCCTTCAAAGAGCGGCACAAAAAGGCCCATGTGTGTACCGGAGATTTATCCTCCTACCGGGGAAACGCTTATCTTGGCATCGACGCCGGTTCCACCACCACCAAGATCGCGCTGGTGGACGAGAACGGCTCCCTGCTCTACTCCTTTTACGCCGGCAACGACGGAAGCCCTTTGAAAACCGCCATCCGCTCCCTAAAGGAAATCTACGAACGGCTTCCCGAGGGAGTGCGCATTGTCCGCTCCTGCTCCACAGGCTACGGAGAGGCGCTGATGAAAGCCGCCTTCCTGTTAGACGACGGAGAAGTGGAGACCGTGGCCCATTATTACGCCGCCGCCTTTTTCAATCCGGAGGTGGACTGCATTCTGGATATCGGCGGTCAGGATATGAAATGCATTAAAATCAAGAATCAGGCCGTGGACAGCGTACAGTTAAACGAAGCCTGCTCCTCCGGCTGCGGTTCCTTTATCGAAACCTTTGCCAAATCCTTGAATTACAGTGTGGAAGACTTTGCGAAGGCGGCGATTTTTGCCAAGCATCCCATCGACCTTGGAACCCGCTGTACCGTATTCATGAATTCCAGAGTAAAGCAGGCCCAGAAGGAAGGGGCGGGCGTCTCCGATATTTCCGCCGGACTGGCCTACTCGGTGATCAAAAACGCGCTGTTTAAAGTAATCAAGGTATCCGACGCCTCGGAGCTGGGCAGGAATATCGTTGTCCAAGGAGGCACCTTCTACAACGACGCCGTGCTCCGCAGCTTTGAGAAAATCGCGGACTGCGAGGCGGTCCGGCCGGATATCGCAGGCATTATGGGGGCCTTCGGAGCCGCGCTTATCGCCAGAGAACGGTACGAGGCGGGCTATGAGACGGCCATGCTCTCCTACGAAAAGCTCTGCGCGCTTCAATATGATACTTCCATGGCAAAATGCAGGGGCTGCAATAACAGCTGCCGGCTTACCATCAACAAATTTTCCGGCGGAAGGCAGTTTATCTCCGGCAACCGCTGCGAGCGGGGCATCGGAGGACAGAAAAATGCCAATAATGTGCCGAACTTATTTGAGTATAAGTTAAAAAGGATTTTTTCCTATCCCTCTTTGGAGCCTGACAAAGCCCCCAGAGGCACGGTGGGCATCCCGAGGGTGCTGAACATGTATGAAAATTACCCCTTCTGGCACACATTTTTTACCGGATTGGGATACCGGGTGGTGCTATCCCCCAGCTCCACCCGCCAGATTTACGAGCTTGGCATCGAATCCATCCCCAGCGAATCCGAATGCTATCCGGCAAAGCTGGCTCACGGCCATGTCACTTGGCTCATTAAGCAGAAGGTGGATTTTGTGTTTTATCCCGCCCTGTTCTATGAACGGGATGAGGTGGAGGGCGCCAACAATCATTACAACTGCCCCATTGTCACCTCCTATTCCGAGAACATTAAAAACAATGTGGAGGAAATCAGCAGCGGACAGGCCAGACTGCGCAATCCCTTCATGTCCTTCCGGGATTTGGCGACTGTGACCCAGAGTCTGTTAAAGGAATTTGCGGAGCTTCCCGCGGAGGAAGTAAAAAGCGCCGCAAAAGCGGGATGGGAGGAGCTTTCCCGCGCCAGAAAGGACGTTCAGCAAAAGGGGGAGGAGGTTCTGGCTTATTTGAAGGAAACCGGAAAACGGGGAATCGTGCTGGCCGGACGCCCCTATCATATTGACCCGGAAATCAACCATGGCATTCCGGAGCTCATCACCTCCTTTGACATTGCGGTGCTGACGGAGGACTCCATCTCCCATTTGGGGCGTCCCGAGAGGCCCCTTATCGTGTCCGACCAGTGGATGTACCATTCCCGCCTCTACGCCGCCGCAAGCTATGTAAAGAGTACGGAAAACCTTGATTTGATTCAATTAAATTCCTTCGGCTGCGGTCTGGACGCAGTCACCACGGATCAGGTTAATGATATTTTGTCCGGTTCCGGCAAAATTTATACCTGTTTAAAAATTGACGAGGTCAATAATTTAGGCGCCGCCAGAATCCGGGTGCGTTCTCTCTTGTCCGCCATCCGGGTGCGGGAAAAGCTGCATAAAGAGCGGGAGCTGCATTCCGCCGCCATTGAAAAGGTATCTTTTACCGAAGAAATGCGCAAAAATTACACCATTATCTGTCCCCAGATGTCGCCCATCCATTTTGAGATTATGGAACCCGCCTTCAACGCCTGCGGATACCATTTTGTGGTATTGGACAACGACAACAAGCATTCCGTGGACGTTGGCCTGAAATATGTGAACAACGACGCCTGCTATCCCTCCCTGCTGGTGGTGGGGCAGATTATGGAAGCGCTTCTGTCCGGCAGATATGATTTAAACCGCACGGCCATTGTCATGAGCCAGACCGGGGGCGGCTGCCGTGCCACCAATTATATCGGTTTTATCCGCAGGGCCCTGAAAAAAGCAGGCATGGAACAGATTCCCGTCATTTCCCTGAATCTGGGCGGGATTGAGAGCAATCCCGGCTTCCATCTGAACGCGGATTTGATGCTTCGCGCCGCCGTTGCCGCCCAGTTCGGCGATATCCTCATGCGCTGCGTATACCGGATGCGTCCCTATGAAGCCAAGGCCGGAAGCGTGGACGCCGCGCACAGGAAATGGGTGGAGGTGCTGCAGAAATTTGTGGCCGCGAAGCATATCAATTTCCTGAAATTCAAGAAATTATGCCGGGAAATCATACGGGATTTTGACAATATTCCGATTCTGGATATTCAGAAGCCCAGAGTGGGCGTGGTGGGTGAGATTCTGGTGAAATTCTCCCCCGCGGGCAATAACCATCTGGTGGAGCTTTTGGAGGCCGAGGGCGCGGAGCCCGTGGTGCCGGATTTAATCGATTTTATGCTGTACTGCTTTTATAATCAAATTTACAAAGCGGACAGTCTGGGGATGAGCAGGAAAACCGCCCGTATCTCGGCCTTGGGAATCTGGGCAATCGAACATGTGCTCAGGGGAACCGCAGTAAAAGAATTTAAAAAGTCCAGACACTTTACGCCTCCCACTCCCATCCGGGAAATCGCGTCTTTCGCGAAACCCATTGTGTCCATCGGCAACCAGACCGGGGAAGGATGGTTTTTGACCGGGGAAATGGTGGAATTGATTCACGACAACGTGCCCAATATCGTATGTACCCAGCCCTTCGGCTGCCTGCCCAATCATGTGGTGGGAAAGGGTGTTATCAAGGCGCTGCGGAAAGCATATCCCGAATCCAATATCGTGGCCATCGACTACGATCCGGGCGCCAGCGAAGTAAACCAGTTAAACAGGATAAAGCTGATGCTCTCTACGGCGCAGAAAAATCTTGCGAAAGAGGCTTAACAATTTCAGGGAACAGAAGTAAAAAACAAAGCCTAAGAAACACAACAAACATATACTCCCGGGGATGCGCCTCCGTGCGGCCTCCGGGAGCAACTTTTTTGCCGCCCAAACTGCTTAACGGCAGATATTCATGAAGGCCCGCACACATTTTAGCAAAAAAACATCCCGCAGGGTTCTAATCCCCTGTAGGATGTCCGCCATGTCATTTCACTAATTCCGTCAATAATTTTACCCCCAATACCGTCGCGGGGATTCGATAGCCCGGCGCAAGATTGGAAAGCACCACCACCGCCGTTCCCGTTTCCCGATGGAATCCAAGGTAACAGTTATAATCTCCCGTACCGCCATTATGCCATATGATGCCGTTTTCGCTGTCAATGATCCAAGCCATTCCGATTTCGTCCATGCGGATGCCCATAGCCTTGTATGACTCGGAAGCAGCATCGATTGTTTCAAGCCCTTTATGACATTGGGCAAAATAGGGACTGCTCTCCAGCTGCATCCGCCCATAGGCAAGCATGTCCGTTATGTTCGATGTGAGCGCCCCCGCCGACAGATAAGCGTCGTCCACTTTCCAATCCCAATAGTTATCCAGATCGCCGCTTTGATCCGAAATCTTTGTGTCCGCCAATCCAAGTTCGTTTTGGGCAAAATCATTTACCAAGGCCGTATAATCGGTATCATATACCGCTTCTAGGACAAGCCCTAAAACCGCATACCCGTAGTTGGAATAACAAAAGCCCCGGCTCCCGTTCCCCGTCCTCAGATCCCCCGCCTTGTCAAGTACCGCTTCCTTTGAAATGCCATAAAAATCGTTTCTGCCCACAAGAAAATTCATAATCATAGGAGCTTCAAAATAATAGCCTTTATATCCCGACGTATGGGTTAAAAGCTCTTTTACGGCCGGATATTCGCCGCCGTCGGGGAGCGGCAGATAGTTGTCTATCGTGCTTTCAAGGCTGATTTTCCCTTCATTGGCCGCCTTATTTATCAAGGCGGCGGTAAATGTCTTTGTAAGCGAGCCGATTTCGTATGTATAAGGCTCGGCGGGAAGCTCTTTGCCGTCTTTTCCGTACACCTTATAGGAAATCTGCCCGTCCTTTATGATACCAACAGTTATTACCGCGTCTGGGTTATTTTTCGTCGTGTATGCAAGGGCTTCGGTAAAGGCAAGCTCCGGCAGCCGACTCATTTGACGTCCGCCGTAAATCATCAATCCTCCCAGCCCCAAGAGAATGCAAAGAACCATTGACGCCATAATTATCATCATTTTCTTTTTGGAACAGGGCCTGTCAAATATCAAATATCTTCCCGTATGCATTTTATACTCGGTATATTCTTCTCCGAAGGTATCGGTCAGAAATTTTTCCTCCTGCAATATCTGCAAATGCAGCATTATCACCGCATAAAGCACGAAAATTAAATGCAGATAGTTAAAAAATGCCATCAGCAGGCCAAGATACATCAAATCAAAGCCAAGAAATGCGGGATTTCGGCTGATACGGTAAATTCCCGCCGTCACAAGCCGTGTTTCGTCCTCCGCAGGTATGCCCGCCCTCCAGCTGTCTCTCATCGTCGCCATAGCCGCGATAAAGACAAGAACCCCAAGAGCTGCCAAGCCCACGCCCATCCGAGAAAAAGGGGATTTCCACATGCGGAAATCATATAGAATACTGATTACCTCTACGGCTGCTATGAAACAGGCTGCAATTTTCATCAATATTTCGATAACAAGCGTTTTCCGGGGCTTTCTGCCCCTGCCAATCTGGTCCGTCTGCACACCTTTTCGGTGCTGTAAAAACATTTTAGCATAGTATGCAAGATAGAATATCGCCATTACGATAAGCGCCGCTGTTTGTATAGGCTTCATTTTCCTCTACCCTCCACCGCCTTGGCAATCTGCAAAACGACTTCGCTGAAATATCGGGGATTCACATCCTTTATCCGGCATCGGTTCTCTTTGGAAAACAAAGCGCAGGCCCCGGTTTCCGGCATTCTATCCGATTGGCGGTAAAAATACAGATCATAAACCGTCACCTCGTCATTCTCACATCCCACCGAACTGCCGGAAAACGTCAGCTCCGCGCCCATTACGCCGTCCTTTCGATAATAGCTCTCAAAAAATCCCGCGTCCATGATCTCTCCTCGAGACCACCCCATTCCCAAAAGCCTGCCCGACAGGGACAAGCCGTTGATGAGAGTGTCGTGGAATCTCCCAAGCACGCCTTCCTCCTTCTCCTCCTCCGTCATCCCATATACCGGACGGTTCAGCTGTTCAAAGGGCTGTGCCGTCTCATAATCCTCCAGCTGAGTCTTCCATGCCGAAAGCTCCTCCTTGGATAATTCCAGCGGATGTACCAGCCCTATCATACGTTCCTGTCTTATTGATTCTTCCGGCACACCGGGCTCTTCCTGTATTCCCGATTCCTCCGCCCCGCCGTTCTCAAGCGGCTGCTCCGCGGATGCATCTTTCAAAAATCCTCCTTCCGGAAACACATATTCCTCCTCGTCCGCCGTATTAAAGCTTCCGTCCTCCATATACCGGAAGGCTTCCTTCAAAACTCCGCCCTCATATACGCCCCAGATCAATCCCGCCGCGAACCGATGCATCATAGGATTTTCCACAAATAATTTCTTCCAGTCCTGCGCCTTCCAAAAGCGGGCCGTGCTGAGCGCCTGTTCCAGACGCAGTTTCTGATTCTGAACCACGGTTTTCAGCTGTTTTTTCATCTGCTTGAATTCTTCCGAAGCCTGCCCCGCCTTCTCCGGGTCGTCCTGTTTCCCGGGAGAAGGCATATTTTTCAGCAGTTTCCCATTTCCGTCATAAATCTCTATTTCCAGCGCCGGACTAAGCCGCACCGTAAAGCGGCGGACGCCGTAATCAAAGACCCTCTCTCCCTGCGGGTCCAATCCCAGATTCGGCACAATCCTGTCCTCCAGCGCCTCCCTGCTGATTCCAAGCGCCGAGGCCGCATTGGAAAGCGCCTCCCCCGCCGCGTTTTTAATCTGACGGAACTTGAATTTTCTGGACATCTGATCCACCAAAATCAAGGCCTCCGGGCTGCCGTTCAGCGCCAGCGCCCGGACGGCCTCCGCCGCTATGGCTCCTCTGGAATGCTCCGCCCATTCCTTGATCTGCTGATAGAGCACAGATACCATTGCCGGGCCCCCGTGAATGGAAACCGCATAGAGCACCCAGCGCTTCTTGGCCTCCGCCCCCATGGACATCCAGCCCTCATACAAGGCATGCAGATAACCCCACAGCTCCTTTTGAGCAAGCGGCCGTGTCAGCCGTACCGCATCCTCCGGTATGCCCGGCACATCCATATCCGCATAGAGGGCCAAAATCGCAAGCAGATACTCCTCCGAGACAAGCGCTCCGTCCGCCCGATGTACCTCCGGCAGTGTCATGCCCTGCGCCCATTCCACCTTCTTCTTTCTGGCGCCTCTCAATATCTTGGCTGCAAGCTTCTCTTCCGCTCTTCCAAGCAGAGCGCTTCCTCTTCCTGTCTGCGTCGATTCCGAATCCGCCGCTTTCTCCGAACCCGCAGTTCTCTCAAAATCTGCCGCTCCCTCCGAATCCGCGGCTCCTCCCAAGTCTGCGGCTCTCTCCAAACCAGCAGCTCCCGCTAAGTCTGACGCTCTCTCCGAATCCGCGGCTCCGCCCAAGTCTGACGCTCTCTCCGAATCCGCGGCTCCACCCAAGTCTGACGCTCTCTCCGAATCTACAGCTCCTCCCAAGTCTGCAGCGCTCTCCAAATCCACTGTCAATTCTTCAAGCATCGCCGCCAGCTTCTTATTTTTCTCCGTCTCTCCCGCCGCCCTGACCGCCTCAAGGCAGGAGGGACGGCACCATTCTCCCAGCACAAGTACGGCAAATTCCCTTTCCTTCTGCTTCTTGGAGGAAAGCAGCGCCAAAATCTCCCCTTCCCATTCCTCATGCTTTCCGCAGATTTCCAGCAGCAGCTCCCGGACCGGTTTCACACTGTTTCCCGCACAGGAAAGAATGATGTCACGATACCGCCCGGCCCCCATTTTCTCCAGCACCCGAAGGGTAAAGGTACAGGACGGCACAGTTTTGGAAACCGCCTCCTTCAGCGATTCTTCCCAACATGATTCTTCCCGGCGTTCTTCCTTCTGCTCCCTCAGCCATTCGACAAAAACTTCCGCAGTCAGCCGAGTCTGCAGGGCTTTTTTCTTTTTATCCTTGATGCTTTCGCAGATTCCTCCCAAAGCGTCCGCCCTCATCCAAAAGGGAAGCTCTTCTACCTGCATCAAATCAAATATGCTCCTCAGCTGCCCTTTGTCCTCCAGCAGAGAACCCGTCCGGCCGTCGAAACCGCCGGAACTGTCCTCCGTCGTCCGCTCCGAGCTTTCCTGCGTCGCATATACTTTATACCGTTTAAAGAAATCTATCTCCTTGTGCATCAGCGCCAATGCAGCTGCCCGGCGGTACATGGAAAACTCCCCTTTTTTCCTTAGAGAATCTATCTTCTTATATTTTTCCTCATCTATGAGAGAAACGTATCCCAAATATACCCATTCCGCCGCATAAGGAGCCAGCTCCTCCGCCGACGCCTCCTGCAAAAGATATCTTTTGGACACTTCGTTCTTTCCATAATAGTTATGCAGCAGCGCTTCATCGGCGATCTTACGGCGAAGCGTATCCCAATAGGAGTCCTTCATTTCCCCATAGAGGGCGGGATTTATGTCCCGTACAATTTTCATCAATTTTTCGTACAGCTCCGATTCCGCCTTTTCCGCGGCTCTTTTGACGCCCTCGGGGCACTTTGCCGTCATCCGCTCCGCCACGGCCTGACAGTCCGTCTTCAAAGCCCACAGTATGTAATCCTCATCCTCGATGGGCAGCATATCCTCCATTTCTGCCATCCGAGCCTGAAACCAGTCCTCCTCCACAATGCCCCGGCAGGTATCCAGCACGAATTTCCTGTCCGCAAACCTGTACTCCGTGGCTGCTGCCAGCCGGAGAAGAATTTCAAACCGCATGGAATGCCTGACTGCCAGAAACGCACAGGCAGTAAAAAAAACGGTACTGCCTCTCTGATTTCTCTGGCTGAAGATGTTCATAATGCTCTGGGGAAACGGCGTATCCCTCCGGGCGTTTTGGGCATAAGTCTGTAACTGTGCAAGTTCGTGGAATTCAAAGGGCATAATATCCTCTATGGCCGCCGTCAGATTCTCCTCCAAATATGCCGTCAGCTCAGGCGCTGCCAAAGGCGGCGTCCAATGCAGATACATGGCCGTCAAAAGCATCCTCGCATTGTCCCTTTTATCCTCCGCGCCCACATATATGCTCCGGCAGTACTTCATGGCCCTCAGAAAAATCTCCGGCTCTTCCTCTCCCGCCTCACATAAGGCTTTCACGTCCTCCGGCATCGCCTCGTTGATCCAAAAGCCCAAAAGCTCCGCCTTCAAGGCGATTTTCTGTTCCCGGGCTTCCTCCCCGGTCAAAAATACCAGCATCTTGTCCAGCTCCGCCGTCCTGTTCAAATGCATATAATATTTTCCCGAGAAATATTTCCATGCGGTGACGCCGCCTATTTTCACGAGGAAACGCACAAAGCGCCCCAACTCCTCTTTTCTTTTTTTCTTATACAGCCATCCCAGATACTGCTCCCTCACAGTGTTTTGAAACTTCACAGCCGAGAAATCCTGCCTCTCCGCCCTGTCAAGAAGCTCCGGCGCCTCTTCCCTGTCCATATCCAGATATTCCTGCGCCAGCTCCTCATTCTTCTTCGTAAGCTGCAGAGAATCCATAAAAATTTTCCGCAGCTCTTCCTGTACGTTATCCAAAATCATACGAATGCCTCCTATTTCAGTTCTCCCGCAGGAATTTTTTACTCCCTTTTGGGAAAAGTGTTCCAATGCTTATATTTAAAAAAGTTTAATATTATTTGTCTTTACCATTTCACTGAGAATCCATTTCAAAGAAGGACACTCGTATTCGTCATAGCTGTCGCCAAACAAATCATTCCACACATAAAACCACATAAACACGCTCTATGTACTTTTTCTTTTCAGTGAAAGACAGGGCGGCCGTGCGGCTTGGCAGACTCTAACGATTATGAGCATAGATTCAGACGCCTGTGCAGATATGCGTTCACACGCTCTCTTATGAATGCAAATTGTTCTTGGGTACACGGGTTATCCGATTTGAAATCCATCATTTTATAGAGAAATCCCTGACGATATGCCGTATATACACTATGAGGATATACCAGCTCGTAGACAAGCGAGATATGAGCGGCAAGAAAATCTATGGTTGTTTTCTTATACTCCCGAAGAGTTGCATGTTCTTCCAAAAAACTGTCCAGAACCTTCGGCGAAATTTCATCCCTCCGCAGCCGCTCGGTCGTAACATTGTATAATTCTTCAAGGGGCGTTTCCACATTCACCCGCATGATATCCACCTTATCCGCATCCCTAATGACATTGCAGAAGCGAAGGGTTCTTTCATCGAAATCCGACGGCAGGCGGAACATGCTGTGAGTGCGGACGGCACGTTCTATCAGCAGATCACAGGAATCATCCTTGACAAATTCCCGTATCAACCCGTCCCGAAACAGCAGATCCGCGCCGAAAGCGGCATGATCTATGGACTGTGAGTCCACAAACGTCCCAAACCGGCGGACCTGCTCAAACCGCCCCACGTCGTGAAGCAGACCGATCAGCCATGCCGTTTCCGCATCCTCCGGAGAAAATTCCTCCGATTCCGCGATTTCCCGACACAGCTCCGCCACCTTTACGGTATGCTCTACTTTGAGCCGAATTTTTTCATCCTTGATATCGTAATCCTTCACATAAGCGGCAAATCCGGCCGCCGCTTCCGAGCAATTCACTTCCATGCCCCGCACCCCTATCAATCTCTCACTACAGTACCGCAATGCCCTTTCACTGATGCGCCAAAATCATTTCACCTTCCTGCACACCACCAGCATGGACAGCCCCGGCAGATTTAAGCCTACTCTGGACAGCCATCGGCTTATCGTAAAATCCATATCCAAAATCCGTACAATCAGCCTTGTAATCGGACTCTTCTCCGAATATTTCCAATGGGACGTCGTCTTTCTCTTCTTGTCAATCCGCAGCCTCATACGCACTTGAACATAGCGAATCAGAAACAGTATATGATAAAAATAATGACAGTCCACTATTTTTAATTCAGGAATGGAAGCAATCATTTTTTCAAAGCTCTTGATATCATAACGTTTCAGATTCTTGACAATGTAATCATATTCCGAATACACCGACGGAATCGCAGGCAGCGTAAAAAACAAATAGCCTCCCCTTTTTACCTTATCGCCCAGCGCCTTGACATATGCCTCGTCCTCTGGCATATACTCCAGAGAATCCATCATTATGCCATAGTCCATTTTATCCGGCACTTCCTCGAGATAGTGACACTTTACCGTTCTCGGATAATCGGGAACCGAAGCATCGTACTCCAGATCCACCGCATATACACTGTCTTTTGTATATTTTTCTAAAAGCCGCCTGTCGAAGTACAAATCTCCGGCTCCCACATTAACATATGTTCTTTTTCCGCTTTCTCCATGAAGCTTATCTATATATTTTTCAAATACTTCCGATACCTTTTTTGTCCTGCTCAGTTCCCACGGATGTCTATTCTTAACGCCGCTTCCTTCTCCGTCCCTCTCTCTTAAATCCATTTCCGCCTGCCTCCCTGCATAATTGTTCTTAGAAACTGCATCAAAATAAATATGTGCCATTTGATTATCAAAATGCAAATGTTTTCATAAAAATCCTATGACTCCACAGAGTTTATTTTGGAACAATTCCTTATTCTACAGCATATTTTGTATTATGTCCAATACCCATACCGTATCTCACACAATGCTTATTTTCTATCACGGAATATTTTTACATGCAGAAAGAAGCTGTTCGTTGTCTTTATTTACATAATTCCGTCACCGTTTCATTGATGAGCTTTCCATCCGCTTTTCCTTTCAGCACAGCCATCACGGCTTTCATGACCTGACCTTTATTCTTGGCCGCAATCAGCTCCGCAAAATTCTCTTCAATGTATGTCCTCACTTCCTCCGGCGACATCAGCTTAGGCGCATATTCCGCTATCACATCGTACCGTCTCTGATATTCCGCCCGCAGCTCCTCCCGATCCGCCGGACAGCTATCCAGCTGTTCCTCCACAGTTTTTAACTCTTTCAGAATTATCCTGTCAACCAGCTCCTGAGGAACATCTTCCCGGCATCCCCCGTCAATCGCCGCCTTCTTTACCGCGGACACCAAAGAGGAAATCGCATCTTTGCGCTCCTTATCCCTTGCCTTCATAGCCGCAACCATATCTTTTCTCAACACTTCTAATTCCATCACTCTCACCCGTCCTTTTCTTCCAATGAAATCCCTGCCAAAATACACATTTTATAGTATTGCTCTGATAACCCATTCCACAGCTCTTATTTCCAAAAAGAAAAACCGTCAAGCCTGACTGTAAAGCCGCTGACGGCCATTTATCCTACATAAGATATACCGGAAGCTCCTGTCCTATCCCATATATGACATAGTTCCCGGCTCCATTGTCGGCGGAAGCCTCCGCTGATTTCTCTGAGATTGCGTTTTTCCCTGTCGCTCCGTTTTCTTCCGGAATTTGGGCCGACTCTGCTGTCTGATTCCGGTTCATTGACTCTTCCGCTTTTTCCGTCTTCTCCGACGTCTCTGTCTTCTTCGCCGTTTCCGCCGCTGTACGTTTGGCTTCTGCTTCTTGAGCCTTCAGCGCCGCCTGCTTTTGTTCAGCTCCAACCCCGCCCGCGCCGCCTTTCACTGCGGTCTGGGAGTGTCCTGCTCCGCCGCTTTTTGCCGCCGTCTGAGACTGTCCTGCGCCGCTTTTCACCGTGGTCTGAGCTTTTCCCGCAGTCTGGTTCTTTCCTGCGAAAGCTTCCGTTTTTGCAGGCTTATCCGCCGTCCTTCCGGACACAGACTTCCCCTCCGCCGCCTTTCTGGCGGCAAGCCTGCTCTCAGCCTTTTGAATAATGGATCCTGTCCTTTCCTGCGTACTCTTCTCTTCTTTTCTATCTACATCCGCACCGCCTGCCAAACCAATGGCGTCTAATGAGGCCATAACATCTGACAGCACAGCGTCGTCCGGTGACGCAATGACGTTTGATGCCGCAGCGTTGTTCGCCGCGTTCACCGCGCCCGCCGCTCTCTTAATGCTTCCCGCTCCTACGGACATATTCCTCTACCTCCTTTGCCAATTCCAAATATTCTCCCGCGCTTCTGGCATTCTTTTTATGCACCATAACGGGCTTGGAGTTATCCTGCGCCCATTCAATCTCGCTGTCAACCCGAATTACCGTATCAAATACCGTGACTTCCTTGTATTCCTGCAATACCTCAAGAGTCTGTTTCCCATAATTCTTTCTGGCGTCCAGCTTGGTAATCACCACGCCTAACAGAGACAGCCCCGGCGCCAGCCTCTTCACACTTTCCAGAAATTCAAACATATTAGCCACCCCAAACAGCCCCCATGGACTTGCCTCCACCGGAATGAGCACATAATCGGAGGCGCACAGAATATTCATGACCCAGCCCCCCAAAGTGGGCGGCGCGTCAATCAGAATATAATCATACTCGCCGCTCTCCTTTATTTTTTCAAGACTCCTTGACAAAATCAGCTCTCTCTGCCATTTGGCAAATAGTTCATACTCAATGCTGCTCATGAGCGTCGTGGAAGGAATCAGATCCAGATTCTCATATGGGGTATGCACCACATATGACGACAAATCCTCCTCTTTTTTCATGGCATGGTAAAGGTTCTTTTCTCCCGCAGCATATTCCAGAATCGTCTCCTCCGAGAAAAAAGAGAGGGACAAATTCAGCTGCATATCACCGTCAATCACAAGTACTTTTTTCCCGAGTGTGGACAACGAATATCCCACATTCGCACAACTGGTAGTCTTACCGCTCCCGCCCTTGTTATTCGCAAAAGCTATGGTCTTCGTCTTCTTCTCTGCCATAGAGGCACTCTATCCCTTTCTGTGCAAAATACTCCAGCCATTCATCGGAGGGCCGTACATCCGTCACCACCAAATCAATGAGCGGAAGTTCGCATATCTGTGAAAATGCCACATTGTCAAATTTAGTATAATCCACCGCCAAAATGCGCTGTTTTGCAGACTTCATCATCGTCTGCTTCACTTGGGAGAACATTTCGTTGGAATCCGTGATTCCCCGCTCCCTGTCAATTCCCTTGCAGGACAAAATTACCTTGTCCGCATGAAACGAGCTGATAACATCCGTCGCCTTGGGACCCACCAGCGCCAGATAATTTTCCCGCAGAGTACCTCCGGTACAGATGATATCCCATCCGGTGACGTCCGACAGCTCCACCAGCACCTCGATGGAGTTGGTAATCACCGTCAGCCTCTTCCTGTTCTTCAATGCCTTGGCAATCGCCACCGCCGTAGTGCTGGGATCTACAATAATATGTTCTCCCTCCTGAATCAAATCGCTTACCAGCTCCGCAATCAGCTGCTTGCCGCGCATATTTCGTTTCTTCCGGACATTAAAAGGCATATCAAGACTGGTATTTTCATTTAAAACCGCACCGCCGTAGCTTTTCGTCGCAAGCCCTTCCTTATCAAGCTTATCTAAATCCCGGCGTATTGTTTCCTCGGAAACGTCAAAAAGGATACTCAGCTCGCTGACTACCACTTTTTTCTCGTCCTGTAATTTCTCCAAAATCAGATTTCTTCGTTCTACGGCAAGCATCCGATGCTCACTCCTTGTTTTTTCTCAATTTTGCCTATGTAACATAGAACGGCAGCCGAAAAACTCCAAAGGACAAATGATAAATTTAATTTTTAGCATTTCTCCCGGTCGATATCTCTTCCCCGCAGTCATAAATTTTTGCCCCGAGCCGGAGCGCTATATGGCGCAGCCTCTCCACCAATTCCGCCGACATGCCTTCTATTCCAATCCTGCCCTTTGAAAAAATAATTTCTCCATCCTCACAGCACGCCCTCCCGGGCATCTTTATGGCAAGAGACTGTTTCGTCATCGGATTTACGCCCACGGCTTCTTCTTCCAGCCGCAGCCACTCTTCTCCCGCCACATATTCCTTCCATTCTTTTAATGTAATTTCCCGCCCCGGCCTCTCAATATAAATGTCCACGTCCGCTCCTAAAACTCCGTTCTAATGTCCTCCCGCCGCAGATATATTATCAACCAATACACATTTTCATTCTCTTCATCTATTTGCTAAGTTCCAGCAAATCCAGAAAACTGCACAAAAAATTTTAGCATATCTTATAAGATAGACTTGCAAATCTGCGGGTCAGGATGGGCAATCACTGTGGAATCAAGGTACATGCCGCCCTCGGACACGCCTGCCCTCGCCCTTGCAATCGCCGCCTCCACCGCGGATACTTCCCCGCACAAAAACACATAGGACTTCCCGCACATGCCCTTGGCAATCCGAAGCTCAATCAGCTCCACATCCGCCGTTTTGGCCGCCACATCCGCCGCCACGATAATTGCCGCCGCATCAAAGGTCTCCAAGATTCCAAGGGAGCTGATATGTTCCACATGGGTAGTACCATAAATTGCAGGGAAAATACCCTCATGGGGATTGCCCAGCACAAAGCTGTCAATCAGCTGTTCCCCATATTGTACCTTTGCTGTAGCAACCGCCGCGTCCACCGCGCTCAAATCCCCGGTTATCAGGGCTATGTACTTGCCGGGACACACGGTCTGGGCTTCGATTAACTCCACAGCGGCCGTCTTAACCATGGCGTCCGCCGCAGTTACCCCGGCGGAAACCGTCTTAAATTCTATCATTCCCAAAGCCTTGCTCATGGGGCCTTCCCTACCTTTCTGCAATCGTAATATATGTATCGGTCACTTCCTGCACGACGCCTTCCACGGAAGCATGAATTCCTACGCTCAATCCCCCCGCGGGCTTTGCAATGCAGTCCCCCGCCTTCACGGAATCGCCTTTTTTCACGCTGGGCACGGCCGACGCGCCGATATGCTGGCTCAGCAGTATCTTTACTTTATGGATAAAATGCTCTTCCTTCCAATAGTCATCGGCCTGCAGGGGCGCATCCACATCATATTTCGCCAGCCCCAGCCTTGCTTCCAATCTCTCCTCCGGCACCTTGCGATAAGCCCTGCTCTCCTTCACAGGAGCGGGCGAAATATCCGCCGGCGCCTTCACACCCGCTTTTCGCAGGCCCAGTTTATAATCCGCAATCAGACTTCTGGGCGCAAGACCCTGTGGACAGGAAAAATTCTCACATAAACCGCAGGAGCTGCAGAATAATGTATTCAAAAATACATTGGTATCCTGAAAATCCTTGTTTGCCGCGCTGCGCATAAACTTATGAGGCTCGATGGGGTGTCCCAGCGCATGGCGGGGACAGAGATTTGTGCAGGTCTCGCACTGACAGCAGGCCGATGCCGCCCGTTTCAGATCAATGGCCGTATTCCTGTTTTTGCGCTGTACCAACGTGTGAGACCGATCCAGCACAATCACCGCATTAGTGGTCTTTGTCACCAGCGCGTTTTCATCCGCCAGATTTCCCATCATCGGTCCGCCAATCAAATATACGGGATTTTTCACCTTAATCTCTCCCGCATAAGCAGTCACGTCCCGAATGGCCGCGCCAATGGGTACGCGCACCGTAATGGGATGCTCCACCTCCCCCACTACGGATACCAGCTTATCCACCACCGGAACATTCTGTTCCAAGGCACGGTATACATTATAGACAGTTTCCACATTGAACACCGCCACGCCTTCCTCAATCGGAAGTCCGCCGGGCCGGATGACCCTTCCTGTGGCCTCATAAATCAATACCACTTCATCCCCCATAGGATATGCGCTGTCCAGCAGCTGTACGCGCATATGAGGATAATAATCAATATATTTATCTATCGCTTTTAAAGTCGGCTTATATTCTCTTTTAATTCCGATGACAGCTTCCTTTGCCCCCACTGTCCGGGCAATGACGTCAAAGGCTTTCAATATTTCTTCCGCACGCTGTTCCAGCAGCTGTCTGTGAAGCTTCAGCAATGGTTCGCATTCGGCGCAGTTCATCAAAATAATTTCCGCACGCTCATCCAGCTTTGCATAGGTGGGAAAGCCCGCGCCGCCCGCACCTACAATTCCATTTTCCTGTAGAATCCGTTTTAAGGTCTGAATCTCTATGAAATTTTCTTTTTCTATGGAATTATCTATTTCCATGGAAGGCTTTTTTTCCATAGAAGGCTTTTTCTCCATTTCTACCCCCATACCGTCACCGCCCAATCTCACAGGTTCACAGCACATTCCTGTCTTATTCTATCTTACTTTCCACTGATATATTTCTATCTCGATTTCATTTAATCTCTGACATATTTCTATCTCGACTTTATCGAATCCCTGACATATTTCCAACTTAATTTCGACTTACTTATGCCTTAACGCTGATTCATTTCAGCATTTTCTGACTTTTTTCGTCTCAGCTTCAAGTTGTTTTTTGAATTCTGACCTCGCCCCGTCTCAGGTTCAAATGTTTTCTGAATTTTGACTTCGTCTCGTCTCAATTTCAACATATTTTTCTAAGTCCTTACTTAGTTTGGTCTTAATTTCAGCATATTTTACTCAATCCTAGCCAATTTTCGTCTTAATTGGGACATACTTTTCCTTAAACCTAACCTTGCTTTATTCCCGACGACTTTTACCTTATTTCTAATTTATTTCCATCTGCTACTCGTCAACAATTCCCACAATCGCCGCGTCCACGGGTGCATTTTCCATCCCCACACGTGCCGCGCTTCCCGTCGCCACCAAAACCGTTTCTCCGATACCTGCGCCGATATTGTCTATTGCCACAAACCGGGCAGTACTCCCACTCATCTCCTCCAGCGGCTCAATAATCATAAACTTATTTCCAATCAGATTCTCGCATTTTCTCGTAGATACGATACTTCCTATCACCCTGCCTACAATCATGATATCATCTCCTGTCGGACGGGACAAATCAACTCTCATCCTCTTGTTTTCACGGACGCTTATGCCACAGAAAGCGCCGCTCTCCATGGCATAAATCCGCGTACATGTATTACGGCTTTCCCGCCGCTCTTTTACTGCCTGATAATCGTCACCTGATCACCTGTTTTAATTTTGCTGGCATTTGCCTCATCCGTGTCAATATGCATTTCCAGCGTAAAGCTTTCATTGACCCGAATCTTTACCTGCCCAAAGACAGTGCCTCTTTCGTTATCCGCTTTTACGGACACAATATCGCCGTCTTTCACTCCCGCCGCCATAGCGTCTGCCGGCGACATATGGATATGGCGCATTGCGATGATACAGCCTTCTTTCAGATAAAGGGCTCCCTTGGGGCCGACCACCGCGATGGGCGCGCTTCCGGCGATATTGCCGGATTCTCTGATGGGAGCCGCGATCCCCAGCTTCATAGCGTCCGTAGCGGATATTTCCACCTGCGAAGCCTTCCTGACGGGGCCGAGAACTCTCACATTCTCGATCGCGCGCAGTTTCAATCCCACAATTGTGACGGTTTCATTGGAGGCAAACTGCCCGCCCATGAGATCCTTTTTCTTTGTGAGATGATAGCCTTCCCCAAACAGAGCTTCCACATGCTCCTGCGTCAGATGGATATGTCTGGCCGATACCCCCACTGGCACTCGATAGCCGCTGCTTTTTTCCTCTATCCCGTTGATGGTCTGCAGAACCATCTGCGTAATCATTTCAACTGTCTGTTGTTCCATATCTTCCCTCCGGTCTGCATGCTGAAATCAGAACTTTGTTCCGTATCTCACTCCTTCACTTTGGGAAGAATCATTTCAACATCCGTATGAGGACGAGGAATCACATGGGTAGCTACCAGCTCGCCCAATTTGGATGCGCTGGATGCGCCTGCCTCAACGGAGGACTTTACAGCGCCCACATCGCCGCGCACCATTACCGTTACCAGTCCGGAACCAATCTTCTCCGTACCGACCAGCGCCACATTTGCAGCCTTGCACATAGCATCCGCCGCCTCGATCGCCGCAACCAAACCTCTTGTTTCCACCATTCCCAATGCTTCTTGTGCCATTTCTTTTCCTCCTATTAATAGTTCCGTCTCTTCACTACAGCGCCCCTATAGGGAAGAAATTTCAGCCGCCTCTGCGTCTGAAATTCCTTCCCTGTGCCGTCAGGCACATTGCGCTTTCGTTTCGAGACTGTTTTTAGTTTCAAAGTTCCCGCAGGCGGAAACTTGTTCCGCTCTTCTTACACTTCCTGAATCGTCCGAGCGTCAAGCGTGCTCTCCTCCGGCGGCTTATCCATGAATCTGCTGGCGCTTAGGTTTACCAGCTTCATGATTTCGCTGTGAGGGTTCGCGATGACGCCCTGAGCTACCGGCTTTTTGATTGCCTTCTCGGCGGCGGTCTGCACCGCTTCCGTGACGGAAGCCACATCTCCCTTTACGACAATGGTGACAAGCCTTCCGCCCAGTTTCCGCTCCCATGTGGCCAGCTCCACGCCGGAAGTCTTGCACATGATATCCAGCGCGTCCACCGCCGCAACCACGCCTGAAATTTCAATAAAGCCCAATGATGTATTGCCCATTTATCGGCTCCTTTACTTATGTCACCCTGATCTTAAATCTTGGGTAAAATCTTCTCCACATCAGAATGAGGTCTGGGAATCACATGCGCCGCCACCAGCTCGCCCAATCTGCTTGCCGCTGCGGAACCATTTTCAACAGAAGCCTTGACAGCGCCCACATCGCCGCGCACCATCACAGTGACAAGCCCGGAACCGATCTTCTCGGTGCCGATCAAAGTAACCTCCGCGGATTTGGTCATTGCGTCCGCCGCTTCAATCGCCGCTGTCAAACCTCTTGTTTCTACCATTCCCAATGCTTCCTGTGCCATAATATTCTCCTTTCTAAAACCAGCCGAATTAATTTTTATCAAAAGCATTCAGCTTCAACATTTTTTCCGTATCTCCGGTGGGCCTTGGGATAATATGCCTCTGCACCACGCCGGTAAGGGATTTTGCCATTGCCTCCCCCGCCTCCATGGCGGCTTCCACTGCCGCCACGCTGCCGCGGAACTTTACCGTCACCAGCAATGGCACCGGCAGCGCGTCCGCGTTTGCGGGCTTATTCTTATCGAAGGTTTCCAGCCTGACGTCGGCCGCCTTGCAGCCTGCGTCGGCCGCAAGGAATGCGCAGGTCAGTCCGTATACCTCCAGCAGTCCTACTGCTTCTTCCCTAGCTTCCATAGATTCTTTTCCTCTTTCTTCCAGAAAACTATTGCCAGTTCCCTGAGACTGCCTATTGTTCCTTCCACTGCTCCAAGGTTCTTCCTAAACCTGCTTCATAACCCTTTGGAACCATCCGCGATTTCTTTCCGCCATCCGCACAGCTATTTGTTGATAATCGCAATCTTAAGGCCCGTCATCGCCAGATTGGTCTTCAGCGCCTCGTTGATTTCCTCCAAAGGATAGGTGTGGGTAATCAGCTTGTCAATGGGAAGGCCGATTTTTTTCGCGCTCTTGAGGAAATCAAAGGTGGTGGCATAATCTCTGAGAGTATATACCCATGAACCCACCGTGGTGATTTCCTTGGAACAGATATCAAAATGCGGGTTAATCGTCGCGTCGCCGCCGTTGATAAAGAAGCCCAGCTCGCAGAGCCCGCCGCCGTTGCGAATAAATTTATAAATATTGGAATGACCCGCAGGGGAACCGGTACACTGGAATGCAAAATCTGCCAGATGCCTTTCGCACTTCTCCTGCACTGCCGCAGTCAGCGCCTCAATGCCCTTGTGATCCTTAAAGTTCACAGCATCGGAAGCGCCCAGCTCCTTCGCGAAATCAAGCCTCTTCTGCTCCCCGTCCACCGCCACGATCTTGTTGATTCCCATGGTGCGCAGAATCGCAATGCAGATCAAACCGATGGGGCCGCAGCCCTGAACCACAACCCTGCTGTTAAAGCGAAGGATGCCCGTGCTCTTCGCGCGCTCCACCGCATGTACCAGCACTGCGCAGGGCTCAATCAGCACTCTGGAATACAGATCCAGATCGCTGACATTAAACACCGTGGAACCGCCCCGAATCAAAATGTAATCGGAAAACCACCCGTTTAGATGAATATCGTCATCCGGAAGAAGCCCGTACACATCGGCGCCGCCCACATTCTGCTTGTTCAAGTCATACATGGTGATATCCGGATTGTCCTTGAATATCATACAGGTGACAACCTTATCTCCCAGCTTCAAATCCTTGCCCGCGCTGTCCTTTTTGACATTTTTGCCCATCTTCACGATTTCGCCGGTGCCCTCATGTCCCAGCGCAACGGGAATCAGTCCGAAGGGATCTCTCTTAAACTCATGGGCGTCCGTGCCGCAGACGCCGCAGCCCTCCACTTTGACCAGAATATCGTCGTCCCCTACTTCCGGCATGGGGAATTCCTTTACGTCAAAATGCTCCAGACTCGTAAGCATTGCCACATGGGCCGTCTTCGGAATCGCGCCGCCTGCCGTGCTGCTGCCGTTTGCCGCGGGAGCCGCCGCGCCCGACATGCTGGCAAGCACCTGCTTTACGATCTCTTCTATTTGTGCCGTATCAGCCATTTTATTCTCTCCTCTCTCATATAAATTTTCAAAAGACTTCTGCCACAAAAGCTTCCGCCTCTCCCTCATTGGTTTTAATCTCAATGTTATACTCCTCAAATAATTCCTGAGATTTTCATTTCCTTCCTGCTTAACGTATGCAGAGGCTGTCTGCCATAACACATCTTCTGCTCTTGGTAAAGGATTTCGCGCTGGTCAGACCTTCACCCGTGCGGCTGGCAATGGTAAAGGTGCAGTATCCTTCCCCGCCGAAGCCCAGAGCCGCATAAGAAGGCGCGTTCTTCACCAAAATCGCCGTGTCGATTTCTCTTGCGTATTTTGTGATATTGTCAATGTTCTTGGAGTGAATATGTGCGGAATGGCGGTTGCCATGCTCCAGCCATACGGCCTTCTCAATGGCGTCGTCGATATCCTTCGCCCGAACCATGCCCAGAATCGGCATCATCAGCTCTTCCGCAATCAAGGGATGCTCCTTCTCTCCCTCAAATACGATGCAGCGAATATTGTCGGGTACGGTCACGCCGATCATCCCCAGCAGAGTCTTGGCGTCACGGCCCACGCATTTACGGTTCAAGCCCTTGGGCGTTAATACCGTCGCCGCAAGCCTGTCCTGCTCCTCCTTGGAAATCAGATAGCAGCCCTGTTCGGAAATCATGTAATGCATCAGCTCGTCCGCAATGGAATCCACCGCCACAATTTCCTTCTCCGCAATACAGGGCAGATTATTATCAAAGGTACATCCGTTGACGATATCCTCCGCCGCTTTCCTGACGTCCGCCGTCTCGTCCACCACCGCGGGAGGATTGCCGGCTCCCGCGCCGATGCCTCTTTTCCCGGAGGAAAGCACCGCGGTCACAACCCCCGGACCTCCGGTTGCCGCAATCAGGGGAATATCTTTATGTTTCATCATAATGTCGCTGGTCTGCAGGGTGGGTTTTTCCACGGTACACGCCACATTATCCGGCCCCCCCGCCTCCAAGGACGCCTCGTTGATCATATTCAGAGCAAAAATGGAGGTCTTAATCGCCTGCGGGTGGGGATTGAACACCACCGTGTTCCCCGCCGCTATCATGCCGATGGAATTGCAGATTACCGTCTCGCTGGGATTGGTGCAGGGCGTAATCGCGCCGATCACGCCGAAAGGCCCCATCTCAATCAAGGTCAGCCCTCTGTCTCCGGACCATGCCGTCGTCTTCAAGTCCTCCGTTCCCGGCGTCTTGTCGGCCACCAGATGATGCTTCAATATTTTATGTCCCACATTGCCCATGCCAGTCTCGTTTACGCCCATTCTGGCTATCACTTCCGCATTTTCATGGGTCTTTCTGCGAATGTTGCTGATAATCTGTTCCCTCTGATCAAGGGACATTCTGCGGATAATCGCCTGCGACGCTTTTGCCGCCGCAATCGCGTCATTCATATCGGTAAAAACGCCGTGCATTTTCCCCGTGGGCTCCGCAATCTGCATTTTTGCAATCACTTCCTGTACAATATCCTGTACCATGCTCTCGTTTACAAGCACTTGATTACCTCCCCGAAAATTGTTTTCCCATAGGCCGCCAAATCCGTGTCCTGCTGTGCGCTTCCGCCGCTGACCCCCAGCGCGCCTATGATGACCCCGTCCCGTTTCAGCACCTCGCCGCCGCCGAAGACAACAATTCTGCCCTCATTGGTGAACTGAATTCCATAAAGGCTTTCCCCCGGCCCGCTTAATTTTCCCAACTCCGCGGTGGACATCTGAAACGCTATGGATGTATAAGTCTTATTTAAAGCCACGTCAAAGCTTCCCATATAAGCGCCGTCCATGCAGTGAACCGCCACCGGCCTGCCCGACGCGTCGGACACGGCGGTGACAACGCGCATATTCCACTCCGCGGCCTTGGCCTCTATCCGTTCGATCAGCTTTACCGCCAGCGCAAGGGGCATGGACGTCCGCACCAGACCGCCGTTTGCAGAGGTCAGGCCGCTGCGCTTTGCATTTCCCAGCACTTCACTGACAATGGCTTCTATCTCTCGTTGTTCCATCATTTTCCTAACTGTTCCAGAATCTTCTTGGTAATCTCCGCCACCAGTTCAGGAGACGCTGCTGTGGAAGCTTCCTTCTTGCTGGAGCATCCGCCGCCGCAGGTATGGCAGCTGGGCTTGCCTTCCCTTGCGTTCGGGCAGAGATTTGCCGGATGGCGGCCCTTCATGCCGAACTGTCTTCTGATTTCATACAAATCCTCCACCTGCTCGGGCGTGAACTCCTTGGGGCCGCCCAAAAGCCTTGACTGATATAAAAGCTGTGCGTAGAACTCCACGGACTCCATTTTCAAATACGCGCTCAGCAGAGAATCCGAATACGTCAGGGCGCCATGGTTCTCCAGCAGCACGGCGTCAAAATACTGTACATATTCAGACACTGCGTCGGGAATCTCCATAGTGGAGGGTCTGCCGTATTTTGCGATGGGCACGCAGCCAAGGGCAATCACGGCTTCCGGCATGATGGGCTGAGTCAGGGGAATTCCCGCAATGGCGAAGCTGGTTGCGTATACGGGATGGGCATGCACAACGCTTCTCACATCGGGCCTCTCCTGATATACTCTCATATGCATCTTAATCTCGCTGGAGGGCTTGAAACTGCCGTTTGCCTGAATCACATTGCCCTGAGCGTCCACCTTGCAGATATACTCGGGCGTCATAAAGCCCTTGGACACGCCGGTAGGGGTGCAGAGAAATTCGTTATCGCTCAGCTTCACGGAAATATTTCCGTCATTTGCGGCAACCATATTTCTGTTGTAGATTCTCTTTCCGATGTCACAAATCTCTTTTTTGATTTCATACTCGTTTTGCATTTTGATTCCTCCTGAATTTTTTTCAAAATTATTTTCTTTCTGCGCCGCGGACTCCGCGAAAGCACACAGGCGTCCGTCCGCTTTATTTCTACCCGGCATACGGTTTTACATCCACATCTTTACATCCGATAAATCCTGTAAGCCCTTCCATAAAACCAATTCTGCCGAACAGGTGCATATTTTATATATTCCCTATCCTATATTTAGGGTGCGGAAACAGCTTCCTAATCATCAAATGCGGCACTTGGATGCACGCTTTTTATCAGAAGCTGAAAAATAAGTCCTCATAAGTTACATTATAAATCCCCCTATCGGACAAGTCAACAAAATAGTGTTGATTTCTGCCGTTTTTAGTTTATTTTTGTGGTTTTAAGGTCTTTTTCACCTTGGGACGGTTTAAATATTCCAAAATGGCATCCACTCCTTCCCCTGTCACCGAATCCACAAAGAAAATTTCCCTGCAGCCCGCCTTGCGCAGCCACAATTCCGCCAAAGACGGATTTGCTTTGGGTTCGTTGATCTTAGTGACTATCCCGATGACCTCCCTGTTCACCATACAGGTAATATTGGGCGGAAATAAAGTATAGCTCTCCGTGGCCGCCGCAAGCAGCCCCACCACATCCGCCTCATAGGAGTACAGCGCCAGAGCATGGCCGAGCCGATGGGTCTGGGCGTATTCACCGGGAGTATCTATCAGCACGTCGCCATAATGAATATACTGCGTTTTATCATACTGAATTTTTTCTTTGGACAACGCCTGCTTTAACGTAGTTTTCCCGCTTTCGCTGCGTCCCATTAATATCAATTTTTTCATAGTTTCATTCTGTCGTTTCGCAGCTGTCTTTCTTTTTGCCGCTTGCGGAGTCGGTTCCGTCTCTTCGCTCCCCCGCCTCTTCCATGCCCAAGGCCCTCCTAAGCCATGTAGTCCAAATGTGCCCTCCGTCTATCTGTATTCCCTGCCGAAAGGCGGCCACAGAAATATATCCGGTGGTATTATCGTATATTCTCACAAAATCGCACAGCAAAATTGCTTTCTTAAGATTTTTCAGGGAATGTTCGTACCGTCTCCGTATATCTTCTTCCTTTATGCCATGCCCGCCCTTTTGTACCCTCTGTGCCACTCTTTCCACCGCCAAATCGGCGCTTTCCAAGCCCACATAATACATTTTAACACAATATCCCGCTTCTTTGGCTTTACGGATTGTAGGAAGGATGCTGCTGCCCGTGAGGGTGGTTTCCTGCTGAAAGGAAGCTTTTTTATCCATATATTCCCTCATTCTTCTGACAGCCTCTTTCATTGCCGCCCCCTGATCTGCGGCATTTCTCCAATCGCCTCCCTGTTCTATGAGAATCTCGTCCGAATTCACCCTTAAGGGCTTTTCCTCATAGGAAAAACATCGAAACAATGTGGTTTTCCCGGCGCCGTTTACACCTGCAAATAAAATATATTCCTGCTTCACAAAGACCTCCCCGCCGCAGCTCTGCCAGCTGATAAAACATTTGTCCGCCCCATCTTTTCACACCAGCTTTTCCTGTTTCTTCCGCAGAAAAAATGAATGGAGCAGATGATAGAACTGCCGCTCTTCCTGATCTTCAATGCGGAACACTTCCTCCGCCAGTTCTTCGGAAGGCTCAAAAATCTCCCCGCACTCTAAGTACAGTTCATGTATCCGTTCTGTTTTCTCCGATATTTTCATACCTGCAGAATTCTTCCTTTCCGAATGGGACTCAGGTGCGGGTAATATCGCACACCGTATATTTCAACACATCTTTCACATAATTCAAAATTGCCTGTTCGGAAGCCTCCACCTCGGACACGGTTCCCGAGATAATCAAAGAGCCGCTGAATCTGTCTACAAACCCTAAGTCAATGGCCGCCGCCTTCATACCCACGTCCGCCATAATAATCGCCGTCTCCGCAGGGGATACCGTCATAATGCCGATGGCCGCCCGAGAATAATCTATGCTGGGATCCAGCCCCAGCTTTTCATATAAAATCGGGCCCGGACTTGCAATGATATGCGCAAGCGTAATCTGTTTGCCGGGCACCAGCTCCTGTACGATTCTCTGCTTATTTCTGTCATCAAGCCAGTCCATTTCTATTCCTCTGCTCTCTTATATCACATTTTCTTTCTATGGACACCTTTGACAATGCCGATTCTACCATGTGATCATTACAGCGTATCATTTCTACAGTGCCTTTTCTATCAATATCCTTTTGCCGCATCTTATTTCTGCAGCAGCGTCTTCATAGAAACAATTCGCAGCAAATCATCCGCCTGTTCAAAGGAAATCCTCAGCTCCTGTGGGAAATGCGCAATCAAATCATTTCCTTCCCAAGTATACCCCGTTCCGTTCCACATGAGGAAGCTTTCCACAAAAATCTTCTGTTCCACGGATACCTTCTGGATGCAGTCCAAGACAGTGGACATAAAGGTCTGTCCGTCCACGGGAGCGAAGACGGACTCTGGCACTCCCGAAAACGCCATCAGCACCGCGCCTCCGCCATGAGGCCCCCTGTAATAGCAGTAGTTCTCTTTGGAAATCCCGCATGCAGCAATCGCAAGATTATGCCCGTTAAAAGTATCGTCCAGCGAGAAAATATCCACCGTGAGCGGCTCCAGCTTCCATGCCTCCCCTGTCGCCCTCGTCTCCTTCGCCAGCTTTATCAGCTTCTCGTCAAATCCGTTGATATTATTCCAGCCCCACATCCATGTATTGTCCGAATCAGCCTCGCTTCCAAGGAACTGTACCGGATAGCTGTCGTTTCCGAAGGACAGCGTTCCCGCCTCAAAATCAACATACCAATCCCTATTCTTAACCACCTGCTCCGCACATGCATTTTGAACCGCCATCGCCCTGCCCAGACAGGCGGAATACACCTGACGCCAATTTGACCTGTCAATGGGATAATCCGTGTCAAAAACGGATACCCTGTCCGCAAAACTTTGACTCATTTGTTCACCTCCCCGAAAAACTCAGCCGCCAATCTGGCACCGCAGGCCCGTACACGCTTCCACAGCCTCTTTCAGCTTCCGCATCTGCTCCGGCTCCGGCGGAAGGATATCCGGCAGCTCATACGTCCTGCCCAGCCCCTCATATTTGTCCTGCCCTAATCGGTGGTAAGGAAGCAGATAGATTTCCTCCACCCCGGGCAGTTTGTCCGCAAACCGCGCGATTGCCCTGATTTCTTCCGGCTTATCATTGAAGGTGGGGATCACCGGCACCCGGATGCTGAGCTTCGTCTGCCCGGACGCCGCGATTTTCCCCGCATTTTCCAGCATCAGCTCATTGCTCTTCCCCGTAAATTGTTTATGCTTTCCGCCGTCCATATGCTTAATATCCATAAGATAGTGGTCGAGATAAGGCAGAATCGATTCGATCACTTCCCACTTGGCGCAGGCCATACTCTCCATGGCGGTATTGATGCCCACAGCCTTCGCCGCATGAAGCAGGTCTCTGGCAAATTCCGGCTGGCAGAGACTCTCTCCCCCCGAAAGCGTCAGACCGCCCCCGGAGCGCGCATAATAAGGCCTGTCCTTCTCCACCGTCTCCATGACCTCCGCCACCGTCACATCCTGCCCGATCACTTTCGGCTTTCCCCCAACCATCATCTCCTGTATCCCGTATTCCTGAGACTCCGGATTACAGCACCATTTACATCTCAGCACACATCCCTTCAAAAAGCAGATAGTGCGAATCCCCGTTCCATCATGAATGGAATACCGCTGGATATCAAATATCCGTCCCTTTGTCTGTAAATAATCCATTCCCGTCCCTCGTCAATCTATGATTCATGCCAGCGCCGCAGGCAGCTTTCTTCCCCCTCCACGTGAAAACGGCCTCCCCACGGGAGAAAAATCGCCCCGGCGTCTTTACGAATGCGCAGGTTCCGCTCTGCGGAACCGAAGCAAATCTTCGCGAAGCGGCCCATGCCGCCAGCGGTAGATTTTCTTCTCATCCACTCCACGCCTTTGCTGCCGGAGAAGAATCGCCTCCGGCGATTCTTCATGGATGAGTAGGTTCCGCGCATGCGGAACCGCAGCAAATCTTCCCGAAGCGGCCCATGCCGCCAGCGGTAGATTTTCTTCTCGCTCACTCCACGCCTTTGCTGCTGGAGAAGAATCGCCCCCGGCGATTCTTCTCGGATGAGTAGGTTCCGCGTATGCGGAACCGCAGCAAATCTTCCCGAAGCGGCCCATGCCGCCAGCGGTAGATTTTCTTCTCATCCTAAGCCCTGCTCCGTCCTGCGGATAATATCGTCCTGCAGCGATTTTGACAGCGTGGTAAACAGCGCGCTGTATCCCGCCACACGCACCACCAGATGGGCATATTTCTCAGGGTGCGCCTGCGCGTCCAAAAGCGTCTCCCTGTCCACCACATTGAACTGCATATGGCTTCCCTTCTGGTCAAAATAAGACCGAATCAGCGCCACGAAATTTTCCAATCCCTTCTCCCCGCTTAAAGCCGTGGGATGGAATTTCTGGTTAAACAGCGTGCCGTTGGAGGCAATTCCATGATCCAGCTTGGACACGGAATTCGCCGCCGCAGTAGGCCCGTGTACATCCTTTCCCGCGGAAGGGGACACCCCGTCCGCCACCGGCGTATGCGCCAGCCTGCCGTCGGGAGTAGCGCCCGTCTGCGCCCCCAAGGGCACATTTGCGGACACCGGATACAGCCCCGCTTGGAACTGCCCTCCTCTGGGATTGCGGTACCTCAGCAGAGGCCTCGTATAGGTATATGCCACATCCCGGGCAAACATGTCCACCTCTTCGATATCATTGCCGAATTTGGGAACCTCCTCAATCATAGCTCTCAAATCCTCGTATTTCTTCTTCTCCTCCGCAGGAAGCTCCGCGTTCATCACCGCCGTAATCATTCCCGCAACCTGTTCCTCCGACACGGACACTCCGTTTGCGCCCATTTCCCGGAGAATCTCCGAGACAATTTCTCCCGCGCTGACCGCGTCGAAGCCCTGTCCGTAATTCATAGCAAGGGCCCGCTTGTACTCCCCAAGCGTCACCTTTTTCTCGTCGAACACCAGCTTCTTCACCGCATAAAGGGAATCCGCCATATTGGCGATGCCGAATCCCTGAGGCCCGGTAAAGTTATAGACGGCGCCGCCCTCCTGCACGGTCTTTCCTCTCTTGATGCAGTCGTCCACCATACAGGAAAGATAGGGCAGCGGACAGCGGACGGCATGGGCGGTATCAATGGCATTGTCCGCGTTCACCAGCAGGGAAATATTATACTCCATCTGCTTTTTGTAAGCATCATAGAATTCCTCAAAGGTGGTCATATCCTCCACCCTGCCGGTCTCTATGCTGATTTTCTCCCCCTTGTCCCAGCCGTTGGAAAATACCAGCTCCAGCGGGCGGCACATATTGTAAAACGCCGCATCATGCCACCCCTCCGTCTTGCCCGCCTTCTGAGGCTCCACGCAGCCGATAATATTGTACTCTCTGGCGTCCTCCAGCGTCAGCCCCCGGCTCATCAGGGACGGAATGATAACCTCGTCGTTGTAATAAGCCGGAAGCCCGATGCCCGTCCTAGTCAGATCCGCCGCCTTCAACAGCAGATCATGGGGCGACTTGTTCCACACCCGAATGGACAGGGAAGGCTGGGGCAGAAACACATGCTTGGACGCGGTGATGCACATAAAGGACAAATCATTCGTCACGTCGCACCCGTCCTTATCCTGCCCGCCCACAATCAGGTTCTGGAACAGGCTGTATCCCGCGAAGCCCTCCGCGCTTGCAGCGTCCCGGCATTTATTCAAATCATTTAATTTCACCCAGATGCAGTCAAGTAATTCCTGCGCGAATTCGCGGGTCAATTTTCCAGCATCCAAATCCTTTTTGTAATACTTGTACATATACTGGTCAAAACGTCCCGGAGAAATGGAATGCCCGCTGGACTCCAGCTGCAGAAGCTGCTGTACGAACCAAAAGCTCTGACATGCCTCATAGAAGGACTCCGCCCCATGCTCGGGAACCCGGCGGCAGTTGGCCGCAATCTGCGCTAATTCCTGCTTTCTGACCGCGTCCCCGCATGCGGCAGCCTCCTGCTCCGCCAATTTAGCATACCGGTTCGCATAGCGAATCACCGCCTCACAGCTGATGATGGCGGCTTTCAAAAACTGGCTCTTGGTACCGTAATCCGCATCCCCGGGATTACATTTGTCCAGCTCCTCCTGCATCTGCCCGATAATGCCCCTGTATCCGATGGCCAGTACCTTATCGTACTGCACGGTCACATGCCCCACGCCGTTGTAGAAATAATTCCCCGGCGTGAAGATATTATGTTCCATGGCCTTTTTCGTCTCCTCCGCCATCAGCGCGGTGGCCAGATCGCTGGTGGTCTTTCCCTCCCAATAGGCGTCCGCCTCCAGCAGATCCTTCTTCGTCTGTTCCGCTATGTAAAAGGGATCCGCCTTGCGGCCTGCCACCGTGTCAAATTCCGCTTCCAGCCATTTGTAAGAAAATTCGGGATAGGTCTGGCAGCCTCTGGGGGCAATGGTAGTGCTTCCCACCACCAGCTCTCCCTCCCTTATGATGATGGGAATGTTGTCGAGAATATGTTCAAAAGCAAGGGCACGCCGCATGACGATGGGCTTGTCCTCTGTAGCTTGATAGCTTTCCGTGATCAATTTCGCTCTGGCTGACTCGATTTCCGGCATTTTGGCGTATAAATGCGCCACCAGCTTGGGAATCCTGTCAGTTTTTGGAATTTCCTGCGTATAATACTTTTCCATGAATGCTCCTTTCTGTTCATTTTGCACAAAATTCTTCAGAAATGCTCTCCTCGTTTAAGTATATGCCTATGGGCGGCAAATGTCAACAAATCTAAGGCTTTTTTTATTTCTTTTTTTGTGGGATTGATTTGATTGTGTTGGTTTCATGTGGTATTCCGCCACGGCCGTCTAACAATTTTGTGGATTTACTGCAAAACAGCCCATCCTCCTAATCATTTTTCCCCTTCAAAATCCCTTCCAAAACCCCCTCCATCTCCCAAGTCTTCTCCACCTGCCCCAGCAGGGCCTCATAATACCCTTTCCGCATGGAAAGCTGTTCTTCCCACAGCCTTTTCGCCGTCCCCGTCCCGCACACACGGCCATGAGCTTCCTCAATCTGCCGCAGCTTAAGGCGGCACCCCTCCGCGATATCCGCGGCATTGTTCTCCCCGATCATGGAACCGCCCTTCATATAGACCCTCATGGCGTCAAACCGGTCCAAATCATCCGCGTCCCGGACGCTTAACTCAAAGGCCGACGCGTCTGTCGGCAGATTCTCGATTTGATCATGCAGCTCCACCGCCCTGCAGATACTCTCCGCAAGCCCGCTGTCATAATTGATATTTTTCAGAAAAAGTCCTGCAATCTCAGCACTGTACGCCGGATGATATTTCAGCAGCTCCTCCATGGTTTTGCATTCCGGATAGCCGATATCATGCAGCAGGCAGGCGATGACAAGCGGTTCCGGCTCCCACCCTTCCCCTTCCGCAATCTGCCGCCCCCGCATGGCCACACGCAGGGAATGCTCATACCGATATGTCATGGCATAATTCTCCGGCGCAGGCCGCAGGATTTCCCTCAACAGCGAAAAAGTCTCCCCTATGGGATTTTCTCCGTTTCTATGTCCGTGAATCAGCCCCAGCACCCTATCCGAAAGCTCTATGTTTCCCATCAATAAATCCTCCGTCCCATATTCCGTCTGTACGCCGACCCTCCTTCATGCCCCGGCATACATCCGCTGTCTTATCTTCGAGTATAGACGCATCCGCATTCCATGTCAACAAATCTTCCGGCATCAGCCAAGTCTTCCAAAGACCGCTTAAAAATCTTCACTCCGCAATAATTGCAGGGCTGCTTTTAGCCGCCCTAAGACGCAATTTTGGCTTCGCGGTGCTATTGGTTGAACTGTTACTCACTCCGTTCCCTTAGAATATAATTATCATGGATCCAAAAAAGGAAGAAGGAAAAACCCTCTTCCCAAACATGCAGATATCGCTTTGAGTTTGCAAATAAACAGAGATAAGGAGTCAAAAATGAGCCTTTCTGCTCTTGCATTTCCCGTCTTGCGCCGTTTCATTCACACACACTCCAGCTGCTTTTCTCTCATTCTAACGATTATACAAGAGAATTTATCAGCTTATCCACATGGCTGCGCAGTGCTTCCTTCTCTCAGCGGCATCCCGTGATATCACTTAACAGCAGCAAACATTCCCGGTTCCTTTGGCAATACCAACACTCCATTTTTCATATGACTTATCAGTTTTTCTCTTACTTCCTCACGCGACAGTCTACATGCATTCTTAAATGTAATTCCAGAATATAGATAGTCTAACAGGTCATCTACATTCGTCACTTCTAGAGAATCTATATATTTTTTTATCTCCACTGTCTGAAAATAAGGCTCTATTTTCTTCATGCCATTTTCTAATGAAAACGTGTTTTCAAAAACGAAATCCATATCCAGTATTTTAACTATGGTCTCCATAATTCCATTTTCACCGACAGTCCCTGCATAGAAATATCCGCCCGGCCTCAACACTCTGCTAACTTCAGAGATTGCTTTATGCAAATCCGGCACATGATACAACATATAATTGGCAATGACAATATCAAAATAATTATCGTCGTAAGGAATGTTTTGTATATCGATCACTTCATAGGCCACATTATTCATTTCGCCTATATTCTTTTGGGCGGTCTCAAGCATACCCGCTGAAAGGTCTGATAAAACAATCTGCTTACATATCGCCATCACTTCTTTATGTTCCAGCCACATGGAACCTGTTCCACATCCCAATTCAAGAATTTTCATTCCATTATTAATCTGATACATGGAAAAATACCAATTAGACAACCCCATTTTATTCGTAGAATATTTATCATGTATCGATATTCTGGTACTGAGATTGTCAGATTTATGATACTGCTCTTTCACATAATCTGGATTATTAATTTTTCCCATTCTCTTACCCCCATAAATACGGTCATATCAGATGCTTCTCATTTCACCTATTTCTCTCCGCTTTTATAAAATCTTAGCTCCTGACTCTGATTATAAAGTATTAATCTGCCATCTGTAAATAGAAATTTTTATTTCATCCCCAAAAAAATTATAGTTCCGCGAAGAATGTTATCATTATTATATTGATATTATTACAGGTCATCAGACTACCGGAGGCGGTTACTTTCTGATAATCCGAGACTGCTGATGGCGCAGGACATGGATTTGATGCAGGAAACCGGCGCCAACGCGGTCAGAACCTGCCACTATCCGAATGACGAAAGATTTCTGGATTTATGCGACGAGCGCGGGATGCTGGTATGGGAGGAAAACCACGCCAGAAGGCTGAGCATTGAACGGAGGCGCAATCCCAATTTTGACACGCAGTGCAGGAACTGCATCGACGAAATGATCGCCCAGCATTATAACCACCCCTCCATTGTGATATGGGGACTTCTAAACGAGTGCGACAGCACATCCAAGGAGGGCAGAACGAAATACCAAAACCAGTACGAACAGATAAAGCGTCTGGACCCTTCCCGGCCCGCCACCTCCGCAGCCTGTAAACATTTTCGGGATATCTGTCTGGATCTTCCCGACATTGTGTCCTTTAACATGTATTCCGGCTGGTATCAGGATATCTCCGTCAAGGAACGCCACGAACAGGAAATGGACTGGATCGCCCGGGCAGGAGGCGAGGGAAAGCCGGTCATTGTCAGCGAATTCGGGGCCGCGGCTGTCTACGGCTACAGGGACAGGGGCCATTGTAAATAGAGCGAGGAAAGGCAGGCGGATATCATCCGGGAAAATCTTGAATGCTATCGGAAGGATAACAGGCTTGCCGGAGCATTCGTCTGGCAGTTTGCCGACTGCAAGGTGACTGAGGAGGAATGGTTTTCCAACAGGCCCAGATGCCATAACAATCATATACCCCGCAGCAAGCTGACGGGGTATCAAGCTTGATTCGCAGCAAGCTGAAGGCGTCCTTTGGACGCCATGGTATTTGACCCTCGCGGCATTCGCCAAATGCTCGCGCAAGCGCGGCACTTGGCCCATTGCTCGCGGGAATAAAGGCGTCGTGGATGAATACAGACGTCCCAAGGAAGCTTTCGACGTCATAAAAGAGATTTTCCCCACAATGCATCCGCAGGAGGAGTCCCCGGACTAATGAACTAAGGGTATCTTGAGGAAATTTTCAAATGCACCCGCAGGAGCAAGGCCCGGATTCCCAGCCCTGCCCACAGGAAGAAAATCCCGGCAGCTGCACATCCCCGGTGCTCATGGGCAGCCATGTCGCAAATCGCACCGCGCGGAGTGTAGTCAAGCACGCCCCTCATGCTTGCGGGCGGCCAAATCTGCCGTCAATCCATGACATCTTCCGCCCGTGGGCAGGGCGGCGCGGCCGCCCTACAGCAGTTCCCACCGCCCCATATCCAGCGCCGCTTCCAGCACCTGCGCCCTTCCCGACTTTTTCAGCTGGTTTTCCAAGACCGTATAGCGCCGGATACTGCTCCTGTCCAGCAGCGACATGTCCGCCTGTTCCAGACGCTCCATGCGCAGCAGCACGTCCGCAAGCTTGGTTCCTGAGAGCTTATCCGCCGCCAAGGTAAACGCCAGATAGCGGATGCCCGACCGGGCCAAACTCTCAATGTCGTTCAGCTTATGAAGTTCATACAGCTTCAAGCCGTACAGATTCGGCATTTTCCCGAAATCGGGCAGGGCCTCTACCGCAGGCAGGGATTCCAGATACAGCTTTTTCAGCCCCGCCGCCCGCTCTACAAAAGACAAATCCGACAATCTCCGAATATTCATCAAACCCAAATTTTCCACACTGTCCGTCAGCAGATTGGAAAAGCTCTCATCGATGGGACAGCTGACGGATAAGCTTTGAAGCCGCATCCCATGTATTCCGGAAAAATCCGCCTTTTCAGGCAGATACATGGTCAGGGAACGCAGCTCCTTTAAATCGGAAACGGCGTCAATATTGGCAAAATTGCCATTTACAAACAGCTCCGTCACATGGGGATACGCCGCCAGCAGGCCAAGATCCGCCTGTTTATTGCGGGAATATATCCGCAGATCGCCCACCTCCCCCGGCGCAAGGCCGCCCAAGTCCACGGTTGTCTCTTTTTTATCGATTTTGATAGTGCCGATTTTTCTCTCCATAAATACGATCTCCCCATATCCAATACCGCTTCCAGCACCTGCTACTTTTTTAAGAGAAGCGACAGCACTTTCGGTCTTGCTCCTTTTTTATACTTGAATTTCAATGCATGGCGAATAATTTCCGGCAGGTAATATTTTCCATCATCCACTATTAACAGCCCCTCCTGCCTCAAAGATTTTTCCTGTTGTACAGACCAGTTAAATGTATCTGACCCAAAGGGCAGAATCCTTTTATCTTCCGTCGCTTGTTCCAGTTCTTCCAAAATTGGCCTCAAAACCGCTGTTTCCTGCTTAATCTCATCTACCTTTGCCTTGGAACACTCTTGAACCGCATTTTTAATCTCCATCGGCATAATGTAACGATCCTCATATTTTTTTCTTCCGACATTTCTTGTCGCATTTGCCAAAAAACGAATCATATCTCTAGCCTGTAATTGTGAATTAAAGTCGGACAACGCCGCCAAAATCCACCTTGATGAATATGCTTCATTAGAATCAATCTTTCCTAACTTCACTCCCCACAATTTAGATAACGACTTATCTATCACCTCCGACGACGCCTGTTCTATTGCGGTATCGCTCTCAAAAAATCCCGGAACTGCCCGCTCTACTAACCAAAGCGCCAATCTTAGCGCTTCTTCATGGGACCAATTCAAAGCATATGGCTTAAAAGTATTTTCAAATTGGACTTGATTCACAGTGATTGCATTATTGGCCAAATCTTTTCTGAGGAATACAATTAACCCAATATTTTTATATTTAATTTTTACTTCTGCCACTAATTCCTGTACCAAAGAACGAACTGCATTCTTTTCATTTTCCTCCGACAATGTCCTCTCAAAAATTTCTTCCAATCCATCCACCACAAATACTACTTCCCTATTTTCTTTCTGCAGCAGCTTATCTACATCCATTAAATCCACGACATCTTTAAATGCGTTCAACATCATTTTCTTCCAAAACATACTCCATTCAAACAAAGTATGATGGTTACTGTTGTAAGATTGTATCTCTATTCTGTTATCATACCAAAAAGAAAGATTTTCTGTCGCACAAACTAAATCTTTGCTAAAGTCCCTTACGGCTCCGTCTATCACATCAATCAAATTTCCTGTATTGCTAGGCGCCGCCAGAGGAATCACATATGAAATTTTGTTTTGTTCTTTCCCCCCGTTGATTTGAGTGAACCTCTGCCATGTTTTATTTCTAAGCATTTCACGAAATAAAAAGGTTTTGCCTGCCCCTTTCGCGCCCAATATAACAATTTGAGGGACACTATTGTAAAATTTTTTAATGATTGTATGAATCGGCTGAGTGAGCAGGACATTTAATTCCCCATTCCCTTCCGCCGTAATTTGACTATCCGCCAACTTATATATCGCATGAATAACGCTTTCTCTATTGGCAGCTATCACTTTATCGTTTACTGCCGCCAGATAGTTATCCCTTACAAGTTTACTGATATTGAAATACATCTCACGTCCATCCAGTTTTTTCATAATATGCCTAAACGACGACAAATGAATCAGTTCATCCGTAAACGGCAATTCCGTGACAAGATTATCCATGTATGAATCGTCCTTATCCATGCTATATTTCTCAAGCAGCCCGCTTTTTATATCCACTGTCTCTACATTTTCCTGTACCATGGTCAAAAATATTTCCGGAATAATTTTATCTGCTCCTATGGGCAGTCCTTTGCAGATTTGTTCCAGCAGCATCTGAGTTCCCTGCACAGACTGAAAAGATGTGGATGTGACAATATATTTTTTTACTCTTGGGTCAAACAAAAGAGGCGCGGAAAATTCACTGACGCCGGCTCTCAAATCAATTAATACCGCCGCTGCCCCTAATTTTCTCCCAATATTTGACAATATCTCCGCTAACACATAACGATTTTTATATCCTCTTGCAATACTTTCCGGATTAGAATATATATCCAATAACTGCTCTTGATAACGATAGGTGGGCATAACAAAATGTTCGACTGTCCTCTCTTCGGTATCAATCCTCATTGTCGTTTTGGCCGCCATATCTATTACCTGTTCTAATTTTTCCTCATCCAGCAAAGATGCCTGTATAAATTCCATCAAATCCAAATAAGAGAATATATCCCCCTCTCCGTTTTCCTGTTTCAACAGCCAAGTAATACCCGGCGCCTCAATATCGGCATCGATAATCAATAATTTATCTTTAGGAGAATTAGCGGACCACGCTTTTGCAAACGCTAATAATGACAGCGTCCTCCCAACCCCTCCTTTATAAGAATGAAATGCTATCACCGGACACTCCTCCGGCAGGTTACTTTGAATTATCTTTTCCGTATAAGCCGATTTTTTAAAGATTATGTCTCGAAATAACGGAATACCTTTATCAAAATTTCCCCGTTTTTCCTCAATTTCAATCTCGACATGAAGATAGATGTTAAACTGATCTAATTTTATTGTTTTATTATCCGCATCATAATCAACGCCAAACAGCTCGCTAAAAATCGTATCTATGGAATCTATGGAATCTTCTTCATTTATTGATATGACTATCTCCGTACTATATACGTCTATGCTGTTAATAAAGTCACACTTATGATTATTTAAGTACAATTTCACTTTACGTTCTATATCTTTCCATGTATAGATTTTAAAGCTCATCTTAAATCTCCTCTCCAATCCACTCTATTATATCATTTAACACCTGCTCATATTGTCCTATTTTATCACATTCTCTTACTTTCACTCCATAGCGGCATAATTGATGGTACTCCCCAGCGGAAACTATGTCTTTATGTATCGTTGTTATCTGAGGAAATCGGAATCTCGTTTGTCCTAATTCTTTTAAAAGCTCCAGCAGATTGTGACTTGTTATTATCGAATACCTCTTATCGTTTTTATCTGCTAATATTTGTTTTGGGCTGTCTTCTCTCCATTTGGTTAATAGCAGGCACTTTAATCCACATTCCACAGAGTATACCAATAGCAGACATCTGCTCCGCGTGGTATGATTGGATTCGTTTAAATAACGATATGCCGCTAAATGCTTTTGATATCCATATTTATAATCTCTTTTATCCGCCAAAATCATATTTGTTTCCTTTTCTATCTATTATATTTTTATCTAAACCTAATTTTTTTCTGTCAGAATGAAATTGACACACATCCTTCCTAATTTTCTCCATCATGCATAAACCTCCCATACTAAAAAACTTCCATACATGCCGCCCTCCAAGCCTGCCCCATCCCCGAATGATCCTTAACCAGTTTCTCCACCCTCTGCATCTCATCCGGAATGCGTATCTTCTTCGGACACATGTCCAGACAGGGCATCCTCAAGCAGCTCCGGCAGCGTGCGGCGCTCTCCCTGATTCCCAATCCCAGCTTTTTCAGCGCCCAGTAATCCTTCCCCAAGAAAAAATATTGATACTGCCGAAATATGGTATGGATCTCCGTGCCGTAAGGGCATCTGCACCTTTGGCATCGGTCGCAGGGAATGGGCCGGTACTCCTTCTCCAAAACGGACAGCACCTCCTCAAAAGAAGGCGGCTCCATCCTCTCACCCTCCCTTTCTTCCCTGCACGCACCGCAGGCTGCAGCACACTCCTTCCCTCCGCCTGCCTCCCAGCCCATGGCCGCCCCCACCTGCTCCATGGTTCCAAGGCCGATCAGCACGCTTGACACCGGATAGGATAGCACTCCTCCTATGAGCGTCCGAACCGGAAACCGCCCCGGAAGAAGTCCCGCCGCATATACCTTATTCACCAAAAAACCTTTTTTGCGGAAAGCCTCTTCTTCCCGCATCCGGTCCAGCATCCCCCTCTCTAGAAGGTTGCCGCTGCCCTGCAGCACATCCACCCGGGCGTCCTTCGCCCCCCGAAGCAGAATATCATAATAATGAGAAGCAATCCCCGCGAACCGGATTTTCCCTTCCTTTTTTAATTCCTCAAGGGCGTCCAGCGCGCCGCCTTTTTGAAACACCTCGTCCTCATGCTCCCCATCCACCTGATGCACAAAGTAAATATCCGCAAAAGTCCCAAGATTCTCACAGGAAGCCTCCACCGCCTTATACATTTCACCGCCGTCATAAAAACGCGCTTTATCCGAGATAACAATCCGCTCCCTCCCCACAAGACGTGCAAATTTCCCAAGCTTAATCTCCGCATCCCCGTATTCCGGCACAATGGCCGTATCATAAAGATTGCACCCCAGCGAAAATCCGCGCTCCATCACCGCAAGCGCCGTCTCCTCGTCCAGATTAAAATACTCCGGCAGCACCGGAACGCTGCCCTGCAGAATGGGAATCGTCCCAAACCCTATCTCCGATACCGTCAGCCCCGTATCTCCCAATTTTCGATACTTCATGCCGCCTCACTTCCCGCGCCAAAGGCATGTCTAAAAACACACTTTCAGCCTGTATGCCCCGATTCACATACTAATTTTCCCTTCCAAATATTCCTGTCTATGTCCGATGCAGGCCACCCCGTTTCTGCCCGAAAATTCTTTGATAATCCAATTCCTGTGCGCAGATACACCGATACTCCTCCTCAAGCATCTCCTTCCCCTTTTTTGTAAGAATACAGCGTCGCCTCCTGCCTTCCACTTTTGTCTGCCGTATCATTCCCAGCTCCAAAAACTGTTCGGCAGAGCGTAAAGAGCGCCGGAATCTATCTTGACACGCTGTCTGGCCATAATCGGCACCTTGTCCAGAATATCCATAACCTACATCATTGCCTTTAAATTTATCAGCTTGACAATATTTTTCCAGCATTGAAACCAAAACACCAACTGTTACATCTCCCAATTCATTTTCTCTTTGCCAGCATCCATCAATCAGTGAATCCCCATGTCAAGGTTCAATACCTGTATATGGTCTACCTCCATTTACAAGATACGAATACCATAAGTTCATCGCTCTATCTAACAAAGCATATGACATATATACCATATCATTATTAAGTTTAATGATTGGACGAATATCCAGCCTATATTTATTACAACCCATTTTATATATAAAAGGTTCCGTTTCCAAAATATATGCTTTGAGCATTTTTTCATCCAACACAAATGCTTCTATAAATCCGTCCATATTGATATCAGGATACCACTTCAAAAGAGACTCTCGCAATCCCTTTAATGTAATTACTTTCGCAAGCCTCTTATCCTTTTTACATAAATCTTCCTTACAAAAATACATACATTTCATTGCTTCAGTGAATTCTATTCCATTTAATTGCCTAACCCCCTTTCCTATATCTGTTGAATCAGCCTGCCGCAAGCAGTTTTTTTCATCCGAAGGCAAAATGGAATCTACATTTCCCGAAAGCATTGTATTTGTATAAACAACCGGATGATGAATTATTCCCTCTATTGGTATATTATCGCTAGGTGACAGAATAATGCCATTACAATATTTATAATTTTTGCTCCTTTTACTTACATTCAACAATGTATAATATTGTGAAGCTAAGGAATATAAATATACGTTCGTCAATAACTCAATGTCTACCAGCTCATCAAAGCATTTATTGCCCATGTCCCCACACTTAATTTCTGCATTGTTTTGAGGTACAATACAATTTTCAACAATTAAATTCAAGCCATCCAAAATAGATAAAGTAATATTTCTATTTTCCTCATAAGTGTCCGTTGGTGAATTCCAATTGTTTTCAACAAGGACTTCTCTTGTATGACGTTCTCTAATATATATTTCATAGGTCACATTAAATAAAGCAATGAGTTTTCTTAGCAGAAAATCACTATTATTTAATTTTATAAATTCCTGAAATTTTATTGTGAGTACATCAATAACTTTTTTAAGTAGACAATAGAATCCTCTATTGTATTGATTTCATTCTTTTCATTTCCCAAATACCTTTTATATATTTGAGTTGGATCAGTTCCTGCCATACTCCAAAAATCTCTTGTAATGCATAATCCTTCCCCTTCGCCATCAAATGAAGAAAACAAGAATACATCGCTAAAGTGTCCCATTAGCCCTTGCTTTTCAAGTTCTGCTATAACTTCTCCAAATGACATATCTCCTAAATCTGGAAATGGAAATTTAGGTTTTTTCCAAACATTCATTTCCTCCTAATTCGCTATCCGCAAATCTTTTATATGGCACTTTCTTATATTAATAATGTGTTAATAACCCCTGCCCACAATCTTAAAAACAAATCACTTAGTCACATAATCTTATTCGTTTACTCAAAATCTATACATCACCAGTATACCAGAAAATCCCGCCTTATAAAAGACGGGATTTTCATTAAATTATATACACTTCAACAGTAAGGTCTTTCCACTGCCTTTCTCGCAGATAATCACCATTTGCCCTGCGAAAAGCCAGTGCCTGATCGTAATCTATCGTGAAATTGAAGTATAGTGTGGTCGCAGAACTTATTTTTCCCGTATTCAGATTTTAATTTTTCCTCCCCCTCTCCTACATCCTCTCCCCCCTTCCACCCTCTTTTCCCCTCCTGTTCCCAAATTTTTCCATAGAAACAGCTTGGGAAACCTCTCTGAAAGGCTCCTGAAATCCCAGAAGAATCTCCCTGAAAAACCTCCCCGAAAAGACTTCCCGCCTCCCCCTCTCCCCGATAGAGAAAGAGAGGCATTCCCCGAAAATCCTTTATTTCTGGGCTTTCTAAAGGGTTAGGGAGAGGAAGATAAGAAAAGGAATCCTGAGAAAAGAGAGAAAAGACCGAGTTGCCTTCAATGGTGGAGAATAGTTTAGAGGGGAGGGGGAGGAGGACGGAAAGGAAAGGGGGAAGAAAAGAGCCTTGTGGGGGAGGAAGACACCCACAAGGCCCTGATTATTACTCTTTTTTTGTTGCCCCGCAGGAAAATTTAAAATCTGCGGGGAGGAAAAACTTGTTCTGCAAGAACATATAGATTACTTCCCCTCCCTATCGCATATAGCCGCCTGTGCCGCCGCCAATCTGGCAATCGGAACCCTGAACGGCGAGCAGGACACATAATCCAGTCCAAGCCTATGGCAGAATTCCACCGAAGAAGGATCCCCGCCGTGTTCGCCGCAGATACCGATATGCAGCTTGGGATTCACGGGCTTTCCAAGCTTAATCGCGGTCTCCATCAATCTGCCTACGCCGTTCTGATCCAGCCTCACAAACGGGTCATTCTCGAATATCTTAGCGTCATAATAAGCATTTAAGAATTTGCCCGCGTCGTCCCTTGAGAAGCCGAAGGTCATCTGCGTCAGGTCGTTCGTGCCAAAGCAGAAGAAATCCGCATCCACCGCGATTTCATCCGCAGTGAGGGCCGCCCTCGGGATCTCGATCATGGTTCCCACCTCATATTCCAGAGAAATGCCCCCCGCCTTGATTTCTGCGTCCGCGGTCTCCACCACCTTGCTCTTTACAAATTTTAATTCCTTGACTTCACAAATCAGAGGAATCATGATTTCAGGCTTTACCTCCCAGTCAGGATGCGCCTTTTTCACATTAATGGCCGCTCGGATGACAGCCTTGGTCTGCATTTTGGCAATCTCCGGATATGTCACCGCAAGACGGCATCCTCTATGTCCCATCATGGGATTGAACTCATGCAGTGCCTCGATAATATTTTTGATCGTCTCTACAGACTTGCCCTGTGCCTGCGCCAGTTTTTCTATATCAGCTTCCTCGGTGGGAACAAACTCATGAAGGGGCGGATCCAGAAAACGAATGGTAACGGGACATCCCTCCAGCGCTTCATAAAGCTCTTCAAAATCATTCTGTTGAAAAGGCAGAATCTTATCCAAAGCCGCTTCTCTCTCTGCCAGCGTATCCGCGCATATCATCTCTCGGAACGCCGCAATCCTGTCTTCCTCAAAGAACATATGCTCGGTACGGCAGAGTCCTATGCCCTCCGCTCCAAGCTCCCTTGCCTTTTTCGCGTCGGCAGGCGTATCCGCATTGGTCCGAACCTTCAGCTTCCTATACTTGTCCGCCCATGCCATAATTCTGCCGAACTCTCCGGCAATCGTCGCATCCACCGTAGGAATCTGCTCCCCATAGATATTGCCGGTGGAGCCGTCGATGGAGATAAAATCTCCCTCCTTAAATTCCCTGCCTCCAAGGGTAAATTTCTTATTCGCTTCATCCATGGCTATTTCGCCGCAGCCGGACACACAGCAGGTTCCCATGCCGCGGGCAACCACTGCCGCATGAGAAGTCATGCCGCCCCGGACAGTCAGAATTCCCTGAGAAACCTTCATGCCGGTGATATCTTCCGGAGAGGTCTCCAAGCGCACCAGCACCACCTTCTCGCCCTTTGCCGCCCACTTTTCCGCATCCTCCGCGGTAAATACCGCCTTGCCGCAGGCTGCGCCGGGAGAAGCCCCCAGCCCCCTGCCCAAAGGCACGGCTTCTTTCAGAGCCTTCGCGTCAAACTGCGGGTGAAGCAGAGTGTCCAGATTACGGGGATCGATCATCGCCACCGCCTCTTCTTCCGTCCTCATGCCCTCATCCACCAGATCACAGGCAATCTTCAATGCCGCCTGCGCCGTCCTCTTGCCGTTTCTGGTCTGCAGCATGTAGAGCTTTCTGTTTTCAATGGTAAACTCCATATCCTGCATATCTCTATAATGATTTTCCAGAGTCGAGCAGACCTGATTAAACTGCTCAAACACCTCCGGCATCACCTTTGCCATCTCTTCGATCTTCTGAGGCGTGCGGACGCCCGCCACCACATCCTCTCCCTGAGCGTTCATCAAGAACTCGCCCATAAGCTTCTTCTCTCCGGTCGCCGGATCCCTTGTAAACGCAACTCCCGTGCCGGATTCGTCGGACCAGTTGCCGAACGCCATCATCTGCACGTTGACGGCGGTTCCCCATGAATAAGGAATGTCATTGTCCCGGCGGTATACGTTGGCGCGGGGGTTGTCCCATGAACGGAACACGGCTTTGATCGCGCCCATCAGCTGTTCTTTGGGTTCGTCGGGGAAATCGCCGCCGATTTTTGCTTTATATTCCGCCTTAAACTGATTTGCAAGCTCCTTTAAATCCGCCGCGGTCAGCTCCACATCCTGCTTTACGCCCCGCTCGGATTTCATCTTGTCAATCAGTTCTTCAAAATATTTCTTGCCAACCTCCATTACCACATCCGAATACATCTGGATAAATCTCCGATAGCAGTCCCATGCCCATCTCTCATTGCCGGTCTGTGCCGCAATGGTATTGACCACCGTTTCATTCAAGCCCAGATTCAGAATCGTATCCATCATGCCGGGCATGGATGCTCTGGCTCCGGAACGGACGGAAACCAGAAGGGGGTTCTTGGTATCGCCGAACTTTTTCCCGGTAATTTCTTCCATTTTGGCAATATATTCGTTGATCTGCCCCTGAATTTCACCGTTAATCTCTCTGCCGTCCTCATAATACTGCGTACAGGCCTCCGTGGTAATCGTAAAGCCTTGGGGCACCGGCAGACCCAGATTCGTCATCTCCGCCAGATTTGCTCCCTTTCCTCCCAGAAGCTCACGCATATTCGCATTACCTTCCGTAAACAAATACACCCATTTTTTCATACTTATTCGTTTCCTTTCAAATTCTCTGGTATTTTATTTTTCTAATTCTCTTCTTATTGTTACAATTTACCAGAGGAATATCCCCGCGTCAAGCGGTATTTACCAAAAAACACAAAAAAACGTGACTTTTTCACACCGTATCACATATTATAGTTTAAAACCCCGAGGAATTTCTCATGTATTTATCTATGGAAATCTCAGGCGGCCGCCCATGAGCTTCTATACCCGTCTCGGGTGTTTGACAGCCTAACCTCACAAAAGTACCCTCAAAGCCTTTACTGGCT
>CAOKFN010000037.1 GCA_948467735.1 uncultured bacterium | reverse complement strand
TTTCCAGATGAAACCGCAATTCCGAAAGAAACTATATTTCCAGATGAAACCGCAATTCCGAAAGAAACTATATTTCCAGATGAAACCGCAACTTCGGAAGACTTTATTTTCATATAATTGTCGAAAACATATCCATTACCATGGGTCTGCGTTTATCATAATCCTCGAATACGCAGTAAAAGGTTCCCATAACCGTTTCCTCTTCCGCCCGAAACAAAAATAAAATATTGTATACGATTTCATCCGCCGCAAAGCTCTTATACTCCATCCAATATACCTTCCCGTCCTCCCCTGCTTCTCCCGTTCTATAGAAAACCGTTCTGTCGTCAATCCGCTCTAAAATCTCTTTTATCTCTTCCCGGCGTTCCCAAAGTCCACTTTCGTGGACTTGTCCATTCTCATGAACTTGTCCATTTTCATGACCTTGCCCATTTTCGTGGACTTGGCTGGCTCCACGGTCTTGACTTTCTCCATGGTCAAAGCTGGCCACATGACCGTGACTATCCACATTGCCTTGGCTATCTTCATGGCCAAGGCTGTCCCCATGGTTCTGACTGTGCCCATGGCTTGGGCTGCCTCCATGGCCTTGGCCTCCGCCTCCGTCTGCCAGAAGCTGAAAGGTAATCCCGGCGCTTCTGTCCGGAGTCAGAAGTATAATGGGCGGCCGTTTATCCGACCAGAAAATATCGGAGGCCGTTTCCTCATCCGCGGGAGTAAACTCAGCAGGAACCCGTATCCGGAACCCCATTCCAAAATCCTGCTCCTCCATATTCACCAGCTTCACGGCGCCTTCCAGCTCCTCCTGTACCCGAAGGAAAAAGCAGTCGAAATCATCATATGATATCTGCTCCACTTCACCCCTCCTTCTCCCTGATGGAAGCAAAAATACACCTGCTTACCGGCCTCCATTTCATGGTCTCATTCTCTGGATAGGTCATGGTCAAAAGCACCATTTTCCCTCTAGCGGAAAATACGGCCTTTATATGTTCCGATTCCCGGTCTTCCATCCTGACTGTGAACCACCCCACGGGGACTTGTCCCTCTTCATAGAGATATGCCGGGGACATTTCATACTTCGGAAAAGCATCCTCCGTCAGCTCATGAACCTTTTCTGCCGCCGTGCGGGTCTCCTCCGCCTTCATTTCCTGCCCCGGAAACTGCAAAGTAAACTGTACCGTTCCTCCCCTGTTCTCCAATATGGTTTCCGGCCTATTCTCATAAGGGTAATATTCCTCTCTTCTTTCCTTTGGCATCTCCTGAAAATCTTCCGGCAGTTCCATGTAAATATCCCCCGCCTGCCATTCCCAAGAAACCGCTCTCACGAAATCCTGAACACAGCCTTCGGTCTCCTTGTCAAACCAAATTTTCATCGTACTGTTTTCCTCCGCCTAAAAGCTGATATGAAACTCCTCTATCTTCTGATTCCGAGCGCCTGCTTTCGCATTTTTCTCAAAAGCCTTCTTCTCCAATTCATTGGCCGCCTGAATACGGCTGTCCAGCGCATCCAGCTGATTCATTTTTTCAATGGCCGGACTCTTGCCCATTCCCCCTGTCTTAACCGTTTTCTTCATCCTTTACCCTCCGCCTGATTTAGAAATTCTTCTCACACTTCTCGTCATGCCTGCGAAGCAGGCGCAGACAATTGATAAACCAGTGCATACTTTTACCTTGCCAGCCTATTGACGCAGGTTCCCCCCACCTGTTCTTCAAGGCCTTTCTGTAACCCTGCTCCCGGCGTGGATGCAATCACATTCTTTTCCACCCCGCCAAAACCGCTTCCCTGCTCCTTCTCCGGCATAGACTTTTGAATTGCCGGAAATCCTCCGCCCCCCGCCTTGGATATCTTCACCACATTTGCAGCTCCGACGGAATCAAAACCATTGCACATATTGATAACGGCAGGAACCGCAATATTCTTCCTGACCAGCGAAATCTCCTTCGGCGCCTTCAGGAAAACCTTTTTCCCCTTGATTTCAATATCATCCTTGGCAGAGACCACAATATTTCCATTGCTTAAACAATTTATGCCCGAGCCGTCCTCCAATTCCACTTCCAGCACCTTCTCGCTGCTCAGGCTTTTGAAAGCCAGCTCCTTGTGCATCAGCTGCATTCGTTTCCCGTCCGCAGTCGTAAAATACCTGTCCTCCGGCTTCATCTCCGGATGTCCCTCGCCGTTCCCATGTACTCCGCAGACCGCTCTCGCCCTTCTTCCGTCGGCGTCCCCCATATGTATGTAGATTTTTTCCCCCTTCTCCGGCATACAATACATCATATTTCCCGCATCCGGCCTCCACGGATACCAATAAGCGCTCTCCTCCGGCTGCTCCTCATCCATGTCAAATTTAACCTTCACCATTTCTTCCTTCGTGTCCAGAACGGAAGCAGAAAGAAGAAGGCCAGCCGCATACGGGTTTTCATACCGCCTTGCAGCAAAGGTTTCCTTTCCGGAAAGCTTGTAGCGGAAATGGAGGATTCCTTTTTCCAGTTGACAGCTCTTTTCCGTCACCGCATACTCCCTGCCGTCCCAATTCAGCTTATCTCCGATTTCCCAATTCTCATAACATCGGATCATCCGGCAGGCGCTCTTATTTTTTCTGTCAATCCAGACTTTTTCCAGCACCGCCCCATCCCCCAAAGACCTCGTCTTTCCCTCCGGCAGTCCCACATAAATGCCGGGGCTGTCCGAAGCTGCGGACGGAATAATGGAGACGCCCAGATGGCTGGCCAGCCGCCGGACAAATTCCCAGTCCGTTTCTTCCAGCTGATAAAGCGGCCGCTCTATTTTACTATCCTCCACGCGCAGCTTTGCCCATGCCTCGGAAGTATCTGCCAGAGCCTTCTGCATCACTTCCTTATAGGTCAAACCGGTATCCTGAAAAGACCGGGATTTTCTCTCATAGTCCAGACGCTTTGTGACCGAAACCCCATCCAAAGATATCCGAAAACCTTTTCCCTCCTGAGTCATGCGCACATCCGTGACGATTCCCACAAACAGCGTTTCCTTCCCCGCCTGCACTGTAATTTCACTCCCGTCAAGAGGCTGGAACATGCCGCTGTTCCCATTCTCTTCCGAAACCGTTCCCTCCAGACGCATGACCGTGTGAACGTCTTTCTTGGCCTCTAAGCAGAATTCCAATATGTCTTCTATTGGAACCGCCGTATTTATCTGTAATTCTCCTATCGTAACTGCTCCCATATTCATACCTGCTTTCTCAATCAATTAAGCATATCCGTTCAGGAACGCTGGCGCCTATAGTTCTCTCCCGAACGCATCCCTCCCCACCCTGCCGTCCTTCACCGCAAGGGGCGCGCTGTCCCATAAGTATTTAATTGTTTCTGTTCCGTCCGTCTCCTGCAGCAGGTTGCCGTATCCCAGCGTCAGATCCGGGACAAATTTCTTTTCCTGTATTTTTTCCATGCCGCCGTCCGGGAGCGTCCGGAATATCTCCATTCCCGCCCTCTGGCCCATGCCGTTGTAGAAATATCTCGCAAGCCTTCCTCCCCGGCCTGCCGCAGAGGATATCCTGCCGTCTGCGCCGTACTCGCAGCGCAGTGTTTCCTGCCCGTTTTCCCATGCGCCGGTCAGGTTCCCCCTTCTGTCATAGCCGTACTCCGTTCTTCCGTCCCTCTCAGATATTGTCTCCGTCAGCTGGTCTGCAGCGTTGTAGACGTAGTCCGTCCTGTTCCCCTCCGCCTCCATGTACGCCCTGTTTCCGTACCCGTCGTAGCCGTATCTGCGCAGAATTCTCCCGTCCTTCTCCACTTCTGTCAGGCGGTTTTCTTTGTCATAGCAGTACTGCCAGCAGCCGTCCAGCTCTGCCATTCCCCTGCGCCTCTTCCGCACTGCAGTTCTGTTTCCCAGAGCGTCATATTCATAATGCACTTCATCCAGTATTTTTCCCTGAGCCCGGTTTGTCATCCCCGTCACCCTTCCGGCCCTGTCATACTGCCAGACGGTGCTGCATCCTCCGGGCAGGAGCTTCTCCGTCATCCGCCCGTCTGCATCATAGCGGTATGCCGCATCCTCCGCAGACGTGTGTATCCGGACAAGGCGGCGGCAGCTGTCATAAAAGTATTCCGCCTTTTCTCCGTCCGGATAAATCACCGCCCTCTTTTCTCCGGCGTTTCCGTACTCATATTTCACCGTATTTCCGCTGCTGTCCGTAACGCCGACAGTTCTGCCGCAGGCGTCCGGCTCAATATTGGTCTCTCCCAGCCAGTCCTTGATCCTTATCAGCTGGCGCAGCGCATTATACTCATACTGCACGCTCCTCCCGTCCCCGTATGCCGCCTGTCTGATATTTCCTGCAGAGTCGTAGCTGTAGGACGTCGCATATCCCTCCCTGTCCGTCTTCTTTATAAGTCTTCCCAAAGGGTCGTAATCGTATGTCTCCCTGTTTCCCAGCGCATCGGTAATGGCGGCCAGCCGTCCCGCCATGTCCCTTTCATAATAAGTGATATGCCTCTGTTTTTCGTTAAATGCGGCCGTTTCCTCCTGCTCTCTCCACTGTCGGTCCTCCCTGCTTATCTGTTCCACAGAAATCAAGCCTCCCATGCAGTCATAGCCGTATATGCTTCTGTTTCCTTCTGCATCCGTTACTGCGGTCAGATGCCCGTTTGGCGAGTATTCATATTTTCTTGCGTTTCCATTTCCGTCCGTCAGTGCGGTCATGTTTCCAACGGCGTCATACTCGTATTCTATTTTTTCCCCCATGCTGCTGGTGATTCTGACGATTCTGTCCTGTTCGTCGTAGACATAATTGATTTTATAATTTTCCTGATTCTTTTTCTCAATAACATTCCCGTTTCCATCATAGGAAAGCTCTACGCTGGTCCCGTCGGGATTTACCATTCTTTTCAGCAGCCCGCCGGGATAATATTCATAAATTGTCTTTCCTCCGGCTTCATCCGTCGCTTCCGTGGGCAGTCCCAGAGGATTGTACTGAAATTCGGCGGTATTGCCGTAAACGTCCTTTGTTTTCACTGCCCTGCCGCAGAGATCATATTCCGTCTCTTCCGTTTTGCCGCTGGGATAAATGACCTTTGACGCTTTTCCCTGCAGGTTGTATTCCACGCCAAGTTCCAGCCCGTCCGGTTCTATTACCTTGTAGACTCTGTTTAACGCATCATAGCAGAACTGTACGGCCGCACCGTCCGCCTCTGTGATTTTTACCCGGTTTCCATTGGCGTCATACTCGTATTTTGTAGTATTTCCCAGCTCATCCACCCTCTCGCTTAACTGATTCATGTTGTTATAAACATAGCATCGTTTTGCGCCGTTGGGCAGATTTTCCTCCACTACGTTTCCCGCCTTGTCATAGACATAGGAAACGGTATATCCTTCTTTGTCTTCAATGCTTTCCGTCCTGTTGGATGCGTCGTAGCCCGCCTTTATGGTATATCCGTCATAATCCGTCACGACAGTTACATTTCCGCTGACATCGTACTCATATTTCCTTTTATGCCCGGATGCATTGACGCTTTCCACAATGTCATTCTTTTCATTGTAGGAAAATCCGGTTATGCCGCCGTTTCCGTCAATGGTCTTTATCACGCGGTTCAGAGCGTCGTATTCATACATGACCCTGTTTCCCATCGGATCCGTTATGCATGTGATATTTCCCCTAGCATCACGCGTGATACGGATTCTGGAGCCGTCCTCCTGCACGATCTCCGTCGGCTGGCGGAACCTGTCATATTTCATGCTGACAGTGTTTCCCAGCGGATCCCTCTGCTGTGTCAGATTGCCTTCTTTATCATAGGAATTTCTCAGCACGGCTCCATCGGGAAGCTTCACCGCCGTCCGGCAGTTCCTGCTTTATCACCCGGTCAGCCGCATCATAAGTATTCTTAATGCCCTCAATACCCCTAGGCGTAATCACGCTTTCCATTTTCCCATTTTCATTATAAGAATAAGTATGGACAGCCCCCGCCGCATTAACCAGCTTCCACAGTTTCCCATATTGATACCATAGCTCCGCCTGCAATCCCCTTGATCCACTTTATTCTGTTCAATCCAACCCTCCCTCAGATAACAATGTCATATGTCACTTTTTAAATGCTGTGATAAAAAATCGGGATTATTCTTCTTATATTTCCAATAATGAATTGCACATTGAGCAGATTTTCTGTTTCCGTTACCCCATCCATTCCACTAATCACACAAGAATTAAAATCTGAATCCCATATCCATTCACCCCTCGTTTCTTTTTCAACTGTTCATCATATATTGCCGTAAGACCTACCGGCAATTTTTCTGCCTCCGAAAAATCTTTATCATGACTGTTCACTATGATATCACTGAATTTTCTGCACCAATTCCTTCGTAAATTCTATGTTTTCCAGTCTATATTTCTTTCGATATTCTTCATTGAACATCTCATGTTCCCGATACAGTGCCACATTCTTTTATAGCCCCGCCTATTATTTCTTTAATCCATTTTATTCTTTTCATTTTAGTCCTCCCCGTCAAGTGATAATGTCATATGCAGTCTTCTTGAAGCTATTAATCAAAATATTGGGATCTACTGACTTACACTTCCAATAATTAATTATGCGAGCCAACGGATTTTCAGTTAGCAATATACGGATCCCGTTCATACTTTTAATTGTACAAGTATTAACCTCTGGGTTCCAAAACCATTCACCTCCACATTTTATTACTAATTGATCACCAAATACTGCCGCAAGTCCTATCAGCATCTCCTCCACTTCTGTAAACTCTTTATCTCTGCTGCCTACTATAATATCGCTGATTTTCTGCATCAGTTCCTTCGTAGATTCTATGTTTTCCAGTCCATATTTCTTTCGGTATTCTTCATTGAGCGCCTCATGTTCCTGATACAGTTTCCAATGCGTCTCTTTTTTAGGTCTTACCTCAGTGGTCGGCCTGCTGATTTCTTCCAGAACATCCATGCCTTTCTTAAGGATAATCTCCCTGAAATGATACAGCACCTGCTTAAATTCCTCTGCATCCTTCCATGCAATATACCTGTTGTCGGAATCCATTTCAAAATTTGATTCCATCAGTCCTGATCCGTGTACTTCTTTCTGCCCGTACGCATTAGTACTAAATGTAAGATCGGCCTTATTATCCTTAACTGCTATGCTGATATACTGCCTAAGATCCCCCTTCCTGCGCTGAAAGCTGTATATAAAGATATATTCATCCTTTCCGCCCCCTTCATACTCAAAGCCATGCTCTTTTATGGCTCCGCCTATTATCTCCTTAATCCATTTTGATCTGTTCATTCCAATCCTCCCTGACTTTTACTACTTTAATGCTTCACATTTTGCACTTGGATTTTGTTTTGAGCCAGTCTGCTGCCCTTTTTTTGATTCCGTCTCTGGTTCTGAATCGGGTTTTTGGACATATACATAGTAAATCATTCCCGGCTCATCGGGAAATGTCATATATAAAATCTCCCATGCCAGTCTTGGCTTCATATGTTTGTCTTTTTTTGCCTTTGTAACACGATCGGTACGAATCATATAGCCGTTTGGATTGAATGTTGTTCCTGTTGGATTTACCGTAACATCTGAATTCTGCAAAGCATCAACATAACCCAGCCTTTGATCCACTCCTGTAAATCGGTGAATATTATTCTCCGGCATCTTATCCCATGCAAGCCTATAATGCTGTGTAATCGGTTTTATCTCATATACTTCCGCCCCCATATTATTGCCAATATCTTCTAAAAAAATATCTATCTCCCCTTTATTGCTTTTATTATGCTGATATCCCTCAACCCCTTTTTCTTTTTCACCTTTGAACCCTCTATTGGTCAAAAAGTCATTTAAAAAATCTTCCTGTAGTAATTCATGTGCAATCGTTCCATCCAGCATACGCCTCAAAAAATAAGGCAAATACCCCAGCGGATCCACATATCCAAAGGGATTATGATAGCAGTACACATACCCGTTCATAGACGCAGGCACCTCCAGTTCTCCCCCAAACGCATCCCTCCCGGCAAATCTCCCCTCCCGGGGCAGGTATTCCCTTGCCTGCGCGAAATAACTGCCGCTTATCACATCCTTTTGATAGCCTGTAAATCCAAACGGCTGTGCTCCACCCCAATCTCCGTGTTGTAGATTTCCAAATTCATCATAATCATAGTCTTCTGACAGATTACCGTTCCGATACAGGAGACGGATCGGGCTTCCCAAGTCATCATTCAGATAATATTTCTCCGTCGTACCGTCCTTCATGACAAGAGGACCGCTGTCCCATAAGTATTTCCTTGTTTCTTTTCCATTTGTCTCCTGTAGGAGATTATTATATCCCAGCGTAAGGTCAAGGACAAATTGCTTTTTATATATTTTGTCCCTACCACCGTCCGAAGTTGTCCGAAATACTTCCATCCCAGTTCTCTGCCCCATGCCGTTGTAGAAATATCCAGCACACCTTCCGTCATGCGCCGCTGCGGATACTATTCGGCTGTCAGCATTATATTCATAATGCAGTATTTCTTCTCCGTTTTCCCATATGCTGGTCAGATTCCCTCTTCTATCATAATTGTATGTGGTCCTTCTGTTCCCCTCCGTTTCTATCAGATGATTTGCAGCATTATAGGTGTAAGTAGTCCTTTTCCCCTCCGCCTCCATGAATGCTCTGTTCCCATATTCATCATAGCCGTATCTTCGTAAGATGCTCCCATCTCTTTCCACTTCCGTCAGGCGGTTCTGGATGTCATAACGGTAACAATAATAGCCGTCCAGCTGCGGCATCCCCCTTCTCTTCTTCCACACCTCGGTTCTGTTGCTCAGCGCATCATATTCGTAATGCAGCTCATCCAGTATTCCACCCTGACTGCGGTTTGTCAGTCCTGTCACTCTTCCGGCTCTGTCATACTGCCATACAGTACTGGTTCCTCCGGGCAGAAACTTCTCCGTCAGTCGTCCGTTTGTATCATAGCGATATGTCACATCCTCCACGCCTGTATGTACCCGAATAAGACGGCGACAGCTGTCATAGAAGTATTCCGTCTTTTCGCCGTCCGGATATACGATTGTCCTCTTCTCTCCTGCATTTCCATACTCATACTTTATCGTATTCCCGCTACTATCCGTGATGCTGGCTGCCCTGCCGTAAGCATCTGGCTCAATATTAGTTTCTCCCAGCCAGTCCTTAATCCTTATCAGCTGACGTAACGCATTATACTCATACTGCACGCTTTTTCCATCCCCATATGTTACCTGCCTAACATTTCCTGCAAAGTCATAGTGGTAAGATGTTGTATATCCCTCTTTGTCCGTCTTCTCTGCAAGTCTTCCCAGAGGGTTCCAGCGATACGTCTCTCTATTCCCCAGCGCATCGATAATGGCTGTCAGCCGTCCCGCCATGTCCCTTTCATAATAAGTGATATGCCTCTGCATTTCATTAAATGCAGCGGTATCCTCCTGCTCCTTCCACCGACGGTCCTCCCTGCCTATCTGTTCTACGGAAATCAAGCCTCCCATACAGTCATAGCAATAAGCGCTTCTGTTTCCCTCCGCATCAACCACCGCAGTCATTCGACCGCTGGGAGAATATTCATATTTCCTTACATTCCCATTTCCGTCTGTCAATGCAGTCATATTTCCCACAGCATCATACTCATATTCTATTTTTTCTCCAACGTTGCTGGTGATTCTGACAATTCTGTCCTGTTCATCGTAAACGTAATTAAATTTATAATTTTCCTGATTCTTTTTTTCAATGATATTTCCGTTTCCATCGTAAGAAAGCTCCACGCTGGTTCCGTCGGGATTTACCATTCTTTTCAGCAATCCGCCGGGATAATATTCATAAATTGTCTTTCCTCCGGCTTCATCCGTCACTTTCGTGGGTAATCCAAGCGGATTATACTGAATTTCGGCGATATTACCATAGACGTCCTTTGTTTTCACTGCCCTGCCGCACAAATCATATTCTGTTTCTTCCATTTTACCGCTTGGATAAATGACCTTTGCCACCTTCCCCTGTAGGTTGTATTCTACACAAAGTTCCAGCCCGTCCGGCTCAATTACTTTACATACTCTGTTTAAAGCATCATATTCAAACTGCGTGGCTGATCCGTCCGCCTCCGTAATTTTAATCCTATTTCCATTGGCATCATACTCAAATTTTGTAACATTTCCCATTTCATCCTCTCGTTGGCTTAACTGATTCATGTTATTATAGGTATAGCATCGTTTGGCACCATTTGGCAGATTTTCCTCCACTACATTGCCAGATTTGTCATAAACATAAGACATACAATATCCATCTTTATCCTCAACCCTCTCCATTCTGTTGGATGTGTCATAGCTTGCCTTCATTGTATACCCATCATAATCTGTCATAACAGTTACTTTTCCGCCTTCGTTGTATTCAAATGTTCTTTTATGTCCAAATGCATTTATACTTTCCACAATGTCATTTCTTTCATTGTAGGAAAACTTAGTTGTATTACCGTTTCCATCGATAGTCTTTATTACACGATTCAGGGAATCATATTCGTACATGACCCTGTTTCCCATGGGATCTGTTATGCATATAATATTACCTTTGGAATCACGCACCATATGAATTTTAGAACCGTCCTCCTGCATCACTTCAACAAGCTGGTGAAAATTATCATATTTCATGCTCAATACATTTCCCATAGGGTCCCGCCGCTCTGCCAAATTACCTTCTTTGTCATAAGTATTTATCCGCACTGCTCCATTGGGAAGTTTAGTCACCGTCAGCTGACTGCGTTCATTATATTCCATTTTGGTTTTATGCCCTAGTGCATTTTCAATTTCTACTAAGTTTCCTTTTTGGTCATAACGATACAGAGTCTGGTTTCCATTCTTGTCCACATATTGCGTCTTTAGATTCTGGTCATTATAAGCAAAGATTTCTTCCCCATCTTCATAAATGGTTTTTACATTTCGATACCGATCATCATTCTCATAAATAACCAGACTCCCATTCTGCTCCAGCATATAGGTACGCCTATTTTCATCATCGTATTTCAGTTCTATCATACTGCCATCTGGCATTTCCTGCTTCACCACTCTGTCCGCTGCATCATAGGTATTTTTAATGCCTACAACACCTCGCGGCGTAAACACGCTTTCCATTTTCCCATTTTCATTATAAGAATATATATAAGCATAACCTACCGCATTGACCATCTTCCAAAGCTTCCCATATTGATACCAGAGTTCTACCTTCCTGCCCGTATGGTCTTCCACGCGGATAAGTCGTCCTTCTTTATTGTATACATACATAAATTCTCCCCCGTTGGCACCAACAGCCCTCGTAAGCAGCCCCTGTTCATTATAAGTAAAGGACTCTTTGTTTCCGTCTGGATCTTTTTTAACATAAAGCAAACCATCCTCTCCGAAAAAGTATTCCATCCCATCCTGTGTTATATAATGATAACCTCCTTGCACAGATTTCAAACGCCCGCTGTCGCCATATACAGGAGCATAGATTTCTCCAACCACACGACGGTATGGTATTTCGCACCCATCTCCTAAACAGACTTGTATTGTATCATCCTTCTCTTTTCTGAGAAACACTTCATAATTGTGATGCCACCCTTCCCCTAGACTACGGCCTTCCTTTTTTTCCATGGCATTGTAAAAAAGCCGGAATGCCATATGCGTATTCCCATAAATCACAAGTTCTTCACTTTCATAAATAAAATTTCCTATATTTACATTAATGGGATCGCCGCGAAATTTATTGGCTTTAGGATTTTTTCCAACCGCCCAGCTGATTACCTTCTGATACCTCCAATTAAACGCAGGCCAGAATACCTCATCATCAAATCCCTGTCCAGATGTGATGGGCATAATAATTCCGCCTTTTTTACAAAGCAAAACACTGCTCATCGCTGGAAAGTCTTCTTTTCCCTTTCCCTGTTCTATTTTCTCCATGCTTAGAGTTGATGTATTAAATCTCTGCCACTTATTTGCCAGCGCCATATAGCCTGTACATACATGGGTTGTCGGATTCACTCTACAATCTGCAAATACATTGATATTAAAACCTGCTTTACAATCTGTGCAGACAGCCCTCTTTTTTCCTCCTATGTAATACTTATGATCAGAAGGAATATTCAATGTGTTAATCACGCTGCTGTTTACGCATATTAATTTTGCACCTTCTACAAGGTACTCCGTTCCGCCCGACCTCTTCCCGCTTTTAGTGTTGTTTTTAGTACTTCCATTATCCCCATTTTTCTTCGGAGCTTCCTGCCTTTGCGTCGTCGTTCCTTGATCCTTCTCTCCCTGCGTTTCCTTTTCTGCCTTTCCTTCACTTTGGCTGTTCTCTGTTAGTGCCTTCTCCTCTTCTTGTGTTTTCTTTACCTGTCCATCTCCCGATTTCTGAGTTCCCTTCCCCTGCCTATTCGCCATCTCTCACACTTCCTTTCCGCCATTCCGTCAACATATCTGTGTCAGTTCCATTCCTGCCGCCCCTCTGCACAACAGGCTCTCCGCCAGTTCCAGCTGAATCCTTATCTCTGTCCTTCCCTGTTTCTCCACTCGATATAACGCTTCTCCACACTCCTCCCCCTCCGCTAAGATGGGGCAGTAATAAGAAGCACACTCTCCTTTTTCCGTGTCAAATAATGCCGCAAATATCGCCGGAATTTTCTTGATATACATCTGAATGACTTCCATTGCCTCTGCCGACACCATCAATACGGGGTCTGTCAGGATATCCGGATATATCACATCCGTATCCGTCTTCATATCCAGAAGGACATACCGGGGAAGCTCCTGATATGATTCTCTGTTCAGCTTTTTGACGTCCAGTTTTCCATACCAGTTGACCACCCGCGGTATGGGATTTCCATTCTGAGCGGTCAGCACAAAAAACTTTCTCTTATCCTCCATCTCTTTCCTCCTGCGACTCTGTCCTTCGCGTTGTTCTCCCTGTCTCACCCTCTGCTATCTCCCGTAATGCTTCCTCGGCTGTCTCGTGAAGTTCTTTCTCTGCCGCCTTCTCCGCCGCCTCCCTCGCCTCCCGTTCTGCCTCCTCTTCTGCCATATCCACCTCAAGAATCTCCATCAGTCTGTCTGCCGCTCTCTCCTGCAATGCTTCCTCGGCTGCCTCCTGTATTGCTTCTCCTGCTGTCTCCCACAATGATTCTTCTGTTATCTCCTGCAACGCTTCCTCTGCCGTCTCCTGTACAACTTCCTCTGCCGTCTCCTGTAGTTCTTTCTCTGCCGCCTCCCTCGCCGCCTTCTCCGCCGCTTCCCGTTCTGCCTCCTGCGCCGCCTGCTCTGCCTCTTCTTCCGCCATATCCACCTCAAGAATCTCCATCAGTCCGTCCACTTCCGTCACCTTGTCGTCCATGCCAAGCTCCTTGTAAATGTTCTTGGCAAACAAGTACTGCTTTTTGGCTTCCAGAAGATTTCCGGCGGTTCCCTGTTCCTTTCCGGCGGCGATATAGCTTTCGGCTCTCTGGGCCTTTTCCTGCTTTTCCGCCGCTTTCCGAACGCAGGAATCAATCTTGCTCTGAATCAGCTGCGCGTGGACGCTGTCTTCCAGCTCCTGATATTTTTCCAGCGCCATTGTAAAATAAGCATTGGCGCCGTCATAATCACCTTCCGCAAACGCTTTGTCCCCTTCCGAAGCAGACTGCACCGCGCCGATTTCCATTGCCGCCTTTTCTTCCGCCGCCTGAACCTTCTCCTCTTCCGCCTTCAAACGGCTTTCGTATAATTCTTCCAAGGCTTCCTTTGCCTCTTTTCTTCCGTCTTCAAAATAAACGCCGGACGCCAGATTCCTAGCCTGAAGGTATTTCTCCTCCGCCCTGTCATAGTCCCCCTGTTCCGCCAGCAGGTCCCCCATCCAGATATAATCATACACGGACAGGTAACTTGTGACGGCTTCCAGCTTTTCGTCAATGTAGTCGTCCGCCGCGTGATCCGCGTAACGAGAACGTTCCTTTGCGGTCGCATACTTATCCTGCGCTTCCTTATACTTTCCTTCCTCGTAATCCTCATCCGCCGCGTTCACCGCCTCAATCAGCTTTAAATAATCCGAAATTTCCTGTATGTACTTTTTATCCCTCAATTTCTCGGCATACTCCAGCGCCTCCTGCCCTTCCTCATTGGCTCTTGTAAAATTCCCGTCCTGAATATACTCTATGGCGTCCAAGTATTTCCGGCTCATATCCTCCATAAGCCGCTCCCTCCTGCGCTGCAGAAACCATATCACCGCGACGATTAGCAGGATAACCACAAGAACCACGGCGCAGAGAACGACAATCCTTTGTATTTTCTTTTTCCTCTCAGGATCCAGAAAAACCTTTTCCACAAAGACAGCCGCAAACGTATAATTTTCCAAAACCTTCGGCTGTCTGGACAGCAGGAGATCCTCAATATTGTCAAGGCACTCCTTGGGATCATCCTTTGCCTCGGAAAAAACATCGTCCAGCTCGCCGCCGTCTAAGTTCTCCCATATGCCCCGGGTATAAAGAGCCAGTATGTCTCCCTTTTCCAGTTTTATCTTACCGGAAATAACCGGCGAGAAGCCCTTTCCCTTCCCCACATAGGAATACAGGTTGTTCCTCTCCTCATGCCCCGCCAGTATGTCTTCCGAGAGCTTTTCCTTTCTGCCGATATCGCTGCTCAAAGAGGTATCACGGCTCTGTTCCCTCACGCTGCCGTTACGGTAAAGCCGCAGCCTCGTGTTCCCGGCATAGGCGTAGCGGACTTTCTCATAATCCGTCACAACGATCATTACGGACGCTTTCAGCCTCTCTCTCTTGTCCGCCTCACAGAGCGCCCGGTCGGCCGCTTTGATATAAGAAAGGAGCGCCCTTTTTTTCATGGAGGGGTGCTCCTGAAAAGCCGTCAGCACGGTCTCAATGGCAAGCTTTGCGCTTTTGGAGCCCGGCTGCTCATTTAATCCGTCCGCTATCACATAGCATCCGCAGCGCTCCAATTCCACAAAGGCAAAATAGTCGTTATTCTCCAATGCAGAACCGGCTTCCGAAAGAAACGCGGTCTTAAATGTGCTATTCTGTTTCCTCACGCCGACAGCCTCCTTTTCTTATCTCAGTTCCTCACCCGTCCTCCCGGAGATTTTTCCGGCACCTTTAAGATAACCACCGAGGCATTGTCCTTGTTTTCTTCCTCGCTTTGATTGATGAGCTCCACCAATGCATAGGCCTTCTCCTGACAGGTTCCTTCCTGTTCCAGACAGTCCTCCATGTCCTTCCATCTTGCGCCCTCATACAGTCCGTCGGTCATAAGAAGAACGTATTCCCCGCCGTAGAGTACAATGGGAGTGTCAAAAAATTCCACGTCATGAAATCCGTCCTGTCCCACATAATTATAGAGACGATGGCGTTCCAACAGAGCCGCGGCGTCCTGCCTGCTGAGCTTTCCCTCGGAATACTTTTTCTGTGCAAGCACATCTATGGTATGGCCGAAAGTAATCGGAACCAGCTCATGGTTTCTGTATACCGCCGCCTTTACATTTCCCACAACGGCGTAGTACAATCTGCAATCCCTTATCAGAACCGCGGCGGCGGAGGCGTGTCCCTGTCCGTCCTCCAGCCGGTTTAGAATCTCTCTGTTCGCCTCCTGAAACGCTCTGCGGAAATAATACTGGGGATTGTAGAAAGCACTGCGTTCCCCAAAAACATTCTGAAAGGCTTCCACCGCCGTGCGGCTGGCAATTCGGCCTCCGTAATGCTTCCCCATGCCGTCCGCCAGAACCGCCATAATTCCTTCTTCGGTTTCCAGTATGCCGTATTCATCCTCCTGAACTTCACGATCTCCGATGGTTCTGCTGCTCCCCGTTTCAAAACCGCCGCTTTTTCTTCCGGCGGTCATGCTCCTCCAGCCCATAAAACAGCGCAGAATCACCAAAACCGCACCGGCGGCGCTCAACACAGCCGATATATACTCCGGAACCGTCATACCGATACCTCCATTCCCTCTTCCCGGAATGACTTAGAACATCTTCATTCCGTTCGCATCTCCCCCATACCCCCTCCGGCGGCAGCGCCTCTGCAAGAGGCAGGAACAATCAATGGGAATCCTGCAGCTGATTGTCTTCCCACATAAAATTTTCACCGCAGAATGGCACGAACACAAATTTACTCTCCCCCATTTCAATCACATCATATTCGTTTAGAACGACGGGGGTATACACGGCGGCGTCGTTGTGGTATACAAGTCCGTTGCTGTCTCCGGGCAGCAGCACCGTTTCTTTCTTTTTGGGGTCAAATACAATCACCCCATGATTTCTTCTGGAAATCTTAGAATCCCCCAATATCTGAATGTCCATATCATCCGCCCGTCCCACGAAATTTTTTCCCGACTTGATTTCATAGCCCTTTCCCTGTCTTGGGCCGGATATGCACACAATCCAGCCGCAAACGGGGGATATTTCCTGAGCAAAAAGCATATCCTCCAATTCGTCCTCGCTTTTTGCCCCTGTTTCCTGCTTTTCCTTTGTTGCGGTTTCTATATTGCAGTAAGGGCAGACAGTTCCGTACCGCCTTGCAGAAAAAAGGTGCCCATTCTGACACCGAATCAGATTGCTCATCTTTTCCTCCTATTCCAGTTCCGTCTCTGCGCTGCAGCGCCCTTATAGGGGAGTAAATTTCATCTACATAAAACGTAGATGAAATTTCTCCCGGGCGCTTTCGCTCCGAGACTGTTTTTATTCCAGTTCCCGCATGCGGGAACTTGTTCCGCTCTCTGCGCTGCAGCGCCCTTATAGGGGAAGAAAATTTCATCTACATAGGACGCAGCTGGAATTTTCTTCCCAAGTGTCCGAAAGACACTTTGCGCTTTCGCTCCGAGACTGTTTTTTTATCTATTATCAGCGAAGCAGCAAGCGGTTCAGGCCGACGTAGAGAATGTCGCCGCGCTCCACTCTGCACGGGGTGTCGGCGGAAAGCTGGTAGATTTTCCCGTCCTCCGCTTTCTTCACCCGAATCCCGTTTCTGCTTTTCAAGTCTTCCACATACCAGTTTCCGGAAGCAAAATTCATAACCGCATGCTCTATATCCACCATGCTTGCATAAGGGCCTGCATTCAAGTCAATGTCTACCTGATTTTCCTTTACGTCCCGTCCGATGACAGCCGCCGTCCTGCCATAAATATCCCAAGTACACAATTCCGTATCTTCTTCGCTGAGCAGAACCACTTCCGTAATTGTCCCCGGCTCCGCGGACAATGTATTCTTCCCCGCATCCGCCGGTGCCGCGTCATGATCCTTCAATGCCGTCACGAAAAAAAGAAACGCCAAAATACCCCCTGTCCACATAAGCGTCTCCCGTCCCCTGATCTGCTGAGGATACAGGAAAGAAATGATGAATATTGTCGCAAAGATAAATGTAATTGCCAGATCTACCGCACGTTTCCTGTTCATCCCCCGCCCTCCGGCCGCTCCTACTTTTTTATTCCCATATATCGTTCAAACACATCCGTCATATCTAACGGATTTGTCTTTGCTTTCTTCGTCCGTTGTAATTTCTCCCCGTCTATCTCCGTCGTTTTGGGATGGAATCCAAAAAAACGTTCAAACTGCCCTTCCATACTGCTAAAGTCAAAGCCTGCCATACCCCCGGGCGGGACGGCTGCTTTTCCGCGCGCTTTTTTTGCCGTATTGTCCGCCGCATTATGAATCGTTTCCTCTGTTTTTCTGTCATAATCGCTTCGCTTCTTAGGATCCCCCAATACGGCGTATGCCTCTGAAATCGCCTTAAAACGTTCCTCGGCTTTCTTGTCCCCCGGATTGGCGTCCGGATGATATTTCTTTGAAAGCGTCCTGTATGCCTTCTTTATCTCCTCTTGTGCCGCATTCCTCGAAACCCCTAACACACCGTATAAATTATCCATATCACCCATACCTTTTTCCTGTCCTTTTGCAGCATACCGCGGCCCTTTGTTTTGCACAAGACAGTAGAACTCCCGCTTCACGGAATTCTACCGTCTTGTATCATAGAAGCCTCTCTTCGCGGAATTCTATTGTCCTGATTCTAAAAGGGCGTACCCGTTTTTGTCCGGATACGCCCAGTTGTTCCTCTTTATGTGGCCGAATATCCACCTTCCACCGTTATCATATTCAGTTTATCTTTCTTCTGCTTAATCACCAGCGTAAAAGTTCCCGTTCCTTCCACATCCCCGAAATCTTCCTTATAATCTATTACAAAGGAATTGGGGAAATAGTACTTGCGCTCCATAACGCCCGCTGCAATGTGCTCCACTGTCACCTTCCGATAGCAGTCCGCCTTTTCTGCCGGAACCGCCGACCAAAGGGCCAGCTTCCTTGTGCTGTCAAAAGGGTCCCCGTCCACAGCAGTCAAAATTCTGCCTGTAATGGTCAGGGTGCTGCCCACATCCTTGGTTCTGGCATTGGAATCCAGCGGGATATCCGTAGCAAATTTTACGCTTCTTACACACTCTTTTGCAATCTCAAAGCTCTCCGAGCCTTCTACCGTAACCTTATATGACATGATTCCATTCCTCCTATCCTAAACTTCCCGCCTGCGGGAAATGGTTCTGGTCTCCTTGTTTCGTCTCCCTGTCCGAGCGCCATGGCAATTCTGCTCCGTCTCCCCGCCAAGCGCCCTTCTCATGCAAAAATTATTCTCCGCCAAATCCGCCTTCTATCTTGATGGAAGCATTTTCGTCTTTCTTCTGCTTCATATGAATGTAGAAAACTCCCACTCCGCTCTCATCGTCCACTTCCTCGGAATACTCCATCACGAAAGCGTCCGGCAATGTAAACTGGCGCACCACCTGTCCTGCCGATACAACGGTAATTTCAACATTGCGATAGCAGTCCGCTTTTTCCGACGGCACCTGTGACCATTGCGCCAGCCCAAGAGTCGGGTCGCTTCCTTCTCCCCCCAGCTTGTACAACATTTTTCCCCACACCTTGACGGAAAGGCTGTAGTCCGTAGCCCTTGCATTGGAATCCAATGCCGACCTTGAGTCAAAATCCACCTTTGTAATGCTTCTTTCGTCAAACTTGATTGGTTCTGACCCGCCTGTAACTTCCATTCTGAATCCCATACAGTTACCTCCTTTATACTGTAAATATTATTTTATATGCCAAGGGCGCTATGCCCTGTTGGCCGCATTCAAGCGGTTGATCTCTACCTCCAGATTCTTCACGTTTCCATTGAAGGTGATATCCAGCGTACAATAGCCGTTGGCCGCGTCAACGGTATATTCTATATCGTCCCCTCTTCCCAAGATTGCGTTCATGCACTCCCTCTTAGACAGCCATTCGCTCTTCTGACTGCGGGGATTATTTGAGAAGAACTGTATAATGGCGTCCTCCTTGAAATCTCCTGTGGCATGGCGCAGAATGCGCTCAATGTAAGTCGTCACCTGCGTCTTATAAATCGGTTCAAAGGCATACCCCGCCGTCATCAAATTCCTGCTCTTATATACCATAATATTTGTAATCTCATTTCCTTTATAGGAAGCGTTTTCGGAAGAGAATACAAAGCCAAAGCTCTTGCGGTTGATTTCCGCCTTGATTGAATTGGTGAAGCCGGTGATTTCCTTTGACATTGTGGTGCGGACCGCAAGAGAATGATCATCCGCCTCAATGTCAAAACGCACGCCCGGAAGCTCCATGTCGATCTCGGCTTTCCCGAAGCAGTCCTTGATATATTCCGGACACTGATATGCGGCAACGATTCCTGCCGCCACATAAGCCGCTCCCACATAAACCCCGTCGATCCACAGCTTCATAATATCTTCTTTTTCCTTGGACAATGCCGCCGCGCCGTTTTCATTGATGACCATGCGGCTGTCCAATATGACGCCGGACTTTTCTTTAGGTATAATCGTAAAATTCGGAAGGCAGGGAATCGCATACTCGCTGTATGCCTTTCTCATCAAAGGAGCGCACCTCTCCTCATATTTTCCAATCCCCTCCGCCGCCAGCGCGTTAAAGGTTGTGGTATCCCCCGTCTCATAGCTGAAAAAGCACTGAACTTCATAATCCTTGAACACATCCAGCAGCCTGACCAATGATTCCACGCTGTTGGTATCCGTTTTCACCGTGACGCTGTTTCCTTTAAAACGCTCTCTGGCAAGCTTCATCTTGCTGTTTTGATCCAAGGACACCGAAGGGACAATCGCATACCACACCGTATTGCTGAAGTCATTCTTTGCATTGACCGTATTCAGGTATGTAATCAGCCTCGAGATATTGCTGGATTTTGCCAGCATCTCATTGGAAATATTGGTAATCAAAAGCGAAGGCCGCATCCCCTTGATCTTCTGGGGATACTGCTCGAAAAAGCACCAGATGCCAAGCAGCTTCTCAATCAGCGGCTTTACCGTCTTGATAAAAGCATCCTTTGATTCCTTATAAAACTCCAGATAGGAATTATAATTGGCGACTTCCTTCTCCCTGTCGATCTGGCTTTCCATTGTGGACGCCAGCGGGCAGAAGGTTCTTGCAACCAGCGACTCGACGTATTCGTTGCTCTCCTCATTCAGCGACTCATAGTCCTCCTTCAGCGCCTCAATCAATCCCGCGTTGGCGTTATCATCCACTGTCACAAGGGATGTGGATTCCACCTTGGGCGCCTCCAAGATACGAAGCTCCCCTTCCTTTCCCATGCTCAGCACGCCCAGCACAAGCGGAGAACCGTCTTTTGTCTCCTCGCCCGCTCCCAGAAGGAGGCGGGTCTTAATATCCTCGATGGCCAGCGGCAGCATGGCCATGACATTGTTATAATTGGCGCTAGCCTCCTCAAACATAATGTTCAGCTTGTCGGCCAAGTCAAGCTTCTGAGGGGCGCCGTCCTCTAATTTCGCATATTGGGCATAAGTATACTGAAGCTCCTTGCGGTTCTGCCGGATATCCTCCATTACCTTCTTTGGCGAAATCATATCTGTCAATTTCTCAAATTTAAAATCCGAATTAATCGCCCCCTCGGATCTCTTCGCATCCACCATGGACATCAGCATTCCAAGATACTCGTTCCTGCGGTTCAAGGGTATCTCCGTCAGCATCTCCTGCGGAATTCCCTCCGGTTTTTTCAGGGTATAAGCCACCTTCTGGTTGTTGGCGTCAAAGTAGCAGTACACCACAGGGGCAAACTTGTCCAGCATTTCGTCAAAGCTGCGTACCAGCAGGTGCTCGTGAATCTCCTTGATTTTATCGTCCGAGAGACTCTCCACGCCCCGGGTATCTCCCACCAATGTCAGGAAATCAAGCTTTTCCGGATTTACCTCTTCCATAAGCATGGTTCTGTTTGTCTGTCTGATTACATCTCCCATGTATCGTCCTCCTCAGCTGCTTTATCTCATTCAATTATTCTATCTAACTATAAAGGATTATGAATCCCCTAAGTCCTGTATCAAGCCTCCCGGGCGGGCTTTAGTTCTCCCGACTTTAAATTCATATAATGAATTTCCAGCACCGTAATTCCGTCCTCAAAAGTGACCGTGAGCTTCCCGTTATAATATACGGGATATCCCATTCCTTTCTTTAATATCTCCGTTCCCCGAAGCACCGTACATTTCTCCGATTGATCCATGACCACAAGCGCTCTGTCGGCTCCCGGATAAAAGCTGATATCTCCGGCGCCGATTTTGCCAAACTTAATGCCGCAGGAATTTAAGATTTGGTTCAGCGTGATTCTGACATTCTGCTTTCCAAACAGCCGGTAGGTCTGGGGCGGTACATCCTGACCTGTGGGAGTCTGCACCACATACATATTTAATTTCCCTGAATAAGTACAGTTCTTTATTTCCTTCTTTTGAATCCCTTTTTCAAAGCCCTGCGGCGTCGCCATGTATATCACCGCAGCCTTGTTCTTCCTGACGCTTCTAATCCATAGGATCAAAATAACTGTCAGGGCCAGAAAAAGCACCCACACCGTAATCCATAACGGTCGGTAATCCGGCTCCGGCTCAGGTTCCAAATCCGGCTCCGGAGAAGGATCCTCCGGCGGCGAAAACAGGACTGTCACTGGCTGCAGGATATCAAAATACTCTGCAAGACCGCTGGTATCCATCGTCAAATCCGCCTTTTCAATACCGTCTATCCCCATGGAATAAGTAAGCTTTCCCCCTGTGATTTCTCCTTCCGCCAAGGCGCCGTTCACTGTAAACGGAATTTTCCTGCCCTCATAATACCTGCTGTTCCATAGATTATCGTTTTCCCCTTTGATATCCCCAAGGCTGATTTCTATCTGTGCGAAATGTTGATATATCCGCTCTTGATTCTCGGAATCCTGCGAGTCCGCCTCAAAGGCTTCTTCTCTCCAGTAAGTGATCTGCGTTTTCATCTCCGCCAGATATTCAACGGTCATGTATGCCTGAACACCGGAAATATCCGGCGACTCAAAGCCAAGAACAATGTTTTCTCCCACAGGCCGCACAATATCCACCGCCGCGAATTTCTGCCCTGCCGCCGCCCTCCCGTTTTCCGCAGTATAATCTGCCGTCAGGTTCTGTAGTCCCCGTTCTGCCAATAACACAATTTTTACATGTTCCGCTCCCGACGCGGGCAGTTCCACAGTTATGATTCCGCTGTTTCCTTCTTCCGAGAAAGCGGAAGCCGAAACCTCCAAGGTACGTTTCGGAAAATTCATGCGTTCGTGCAAAATCCGCCTCATAATCTCGGACAGGGTCCCCGACTGCCCCGCCCAATATATGGCTCCGTCCGTCAGCTCCGCCCCGTCAAAGATATGTGTCTGCGAATCATTCCATTGGCTGCCCGCCGCGACGATATATATTTTAATACCCCGCTCCTTCGCCTCCCGAACCTTCTCCTCATACAAAAGCCTTGATCTGTCCCTGTCCTGAGCATCCGGCATATCAATTTCTCCGTCCGTCAGCAGGATAACGCACCGTTCCACGTTCTCCCGTCCGGAGAACAGCCCCATCGCCCGGTTCAGCGCTTCTCCCGCATTGGTATAACCCGAGTTTGCAACGGTTTCCAGCTCTGCATCCCACTGTGCCGGTTCCACCCCAAAAGGAATCTCCAGCTGTATTTCGGTGTTGTAGGCAATAAGCCCTGCCTGATAGCTGGAAGGCAGACTGTATACCGCCTGTCTGACGGCGTCCACAGCCAGTCCGTCCTTATCCTGCGTGTTCATGGAGCCGCTGGCATCTAAAAGGAATACGATTTCACCCTCCTTTAGATTAAACTGCTCCTCTCCCCTTGCAAAAACAGGGACGACGGTGACTGTCAGAATCAACATGGGGATGATAACAGCGAAAGCAATGCCTGTTTTCTTTTTTTCCATACTGCCTCCCGGAATAACCAGCTCAATCATCAGTTCATTTACTGGCTTCCATACTTATATTATAACTTTTTTACAGCATTTGTCAATCATTTACTTAATTCGACATTCTAAAATAAATTTTATATTTTACAGCTTTTCTAAATTTTACATCCAATTTTATATTATAATAAATTTTTATATTTTTCAATAAATTATAGATTTTATGCAAAATAAAGATTGATTTATTAAACCTTATGATATATAATCAAGACAAGGCTGAATTAATTAGAACACAAAATTTTTATCTATTAAATACTTGGGGAGGAATGATATACTTTGAATGCAAATAATAAATACCTGAACGAAAAAGAACATGAGATATTATACACCATCCTTCATGCGGAGGAGCCCTTGACCGTGGCGCAGATCATCAAGCACCATCCCGAAATGACGGCCAATATCGTCCAGCCCGCCATCCGCAAGCTGTTGAAATTAGGGCTGATTGAGGTGGCGGATATTGTAATGGACCGCAATATCTTTTCCAGATCCTTTCAGCCGGCTTCGGGCTCATCCGACATTATCCGCAGAATGTTTATGGACGAATATATCCGATTCAGCAGGCTGGTATCCGGCCAGACGTTGCTCAGCGCCATGATACAGGCCGATGACAATCCCGATACGGCGCAGCAGGAAATTTCGGAGCTGGAACAGCTTCTTGAGGAATATAAGAAAAAGATTTAGACGACGAAGAAATTTTCGCAGGATGTGCGGACTGAGGGAATATCTTTTCAAACACGCCTTGGATAAATGCGAAGTCAGCTTACATTAGAAAAAGGGGAATGATATGCTGCATTATTCGTTTTCAACCATACTGATGACTCTGTTGGCCAGCGGTATGATACTCTGTTTTATTGCCGTAATCTTTCTTCATAAAAATATCATGGTTCGAGCCGGATACAAGCTGCTGCTATTCTGCATAGGGCTGATACTGCTTCGGCTGATGCTTCCATTTGAATTCTCATTTACCAGCAATGTCCTTATTCCGGGACTGCCCGCGGCAATACTCGTTTTTCCAAGGCGGCCCATAACCTTTGTCTTCGGAATGGAGGTTTCCCTTTGGACTCTCTTTGAAGCGGTGTGGGCGGCAGGCATTATTTTCAATGCTGTCCGCACGATAAACGATCATCGCCATTCCATGAACTATGTCTTAGCACATGGCAGCGACAAAACGGAAGACCCAAAATATAAGACGACGCTGAATCAAATATGTATGAAATATAACAAGAAAAATAAATTTCATGTGATAGAGACGTCAAATTTGAATGTTCCAATTATTTTAGGTTTCACAACTCCCTATATTGCACTGCCTAAACAATTGCCCCTCTCGTCGGAGCAGCTGTATTATGTGCTCTGCCATGAGGCGATGCATTATTTCCATCGTGATCTCCACCTAAAAAACGTAATCTGTATCTTATCAATTATTTATTGGTGGAATCCTGCATGCATCCTTCTGAAGAAACAGTCGAATGTTCTTCTGGAAATGCGCGTTGACGATAAAATAACGCAGAACGACCATGATCTCACAGAAAACTATGCGTCATGCCTGTTATATCTTCAGAAAAACGCCGCGCAGAAATCCCTTGAACTACCGTCCTATCTGCGGCGGGACGCTCTCTTTTTTACATATCCGCAAAAGAAAGATACGGATATGAAGAAACGCTTCACTATGCTGTTCCAATCCTGCGCCCTCTGGAGAAAAATCTGTACGGGCGCAATATTAACAGTGCTGTCCGTGGGCATTTTTCTGGCCTCCTATCTGTATATTCTGGAGCCGGAATATTACCCTGCGAACTTGGACGAAATGGGAATTATCATTGTTTCGCCTAAAAATACATATTTTATCAAAATTGACGATTCCGGTTATGAGGTTTACTTTAACGATATCTACACGGAAACCGTTACAAGTTTACGATATTATCCCAAAGGGATAAAAATATACAACAAAGAAGGAGTACATATCGATGAAACTTAAGAAAACTATTTTGATTACCGCAGCCGCATTGTCTCTGGCTGCATGTCCCCCGCAGCTTGTATCGGCAGCTTCCGTTTCCGATCAGCCGGCGCAGCAAAATATTGGCGCCGTCTCCCCATTATCCGATAATATCGTCTGGGTATACAAGATTAAAGATGGCAAACTTTACAAACATCTCTACGATACTTCTAAAGATATGTGGATAGGCCCTTGGATTTATGTCTGTGATTATCCGGGGTAATTGCGTTTTTCTTTGGCCCTTCCTTATCATTTCATTAATGCCGTGTTTAATGCCCCTGCCGGGGTCTTAAACACGGCATATTTATTGCGACATGGCCCTCAGCCCGGCTCTCTCATTGCAGCGCCGGAATCAAATCATCATCGGCATCCGTCAACTGTCCGTTCCGGCACGGCTGCTTTATTCACTGCCTGCGGCATCCGCCAAACGCCCGCAGGCAGTCTCTTGGCTCGCGGGAATAAACCGGCTGGGTTCGCTCTCATACAAGAGCGTCAGCTTATGCATGGCCCTTGTACACGCCACATAAAGAAGCCCCCTGTCATATTCCGTCCGATAATTCCAGTCGTCCGCTTCCGGAAGCATCACTTCGTCAAATTCCAGCCCTTTTGCCATGGAAACCGCCGTCACCATGACGCCGTCATAAAACTTATCGCTGTCATAAGTCAGCAGATGCAGCTTCGGATGCATTTTCAGTCTGCCCTCCAGCCATAGGTACAGCTCTTCTGCTTGGGCATAATTTTTGCAGATAATGCCCAGCTTCCCGCCGTTTCCCCGGTCAACAGCCTCCCTCGCCGCCTCGAAAAGCCTTTCCCGCATCCGCTCTCCATCCTCACAGCGGCATACCTGCGGTTCCTCCCCATGACGCAGAATCGGGTCTATCTCCGCTTTCTTTTGTATCTGCTGGGCGAAATTCATGATTTCACAGGTGGAGCGGTAGCTTTTGTGTATTTCTATGACCTCCGCCTCCGGGTAAAGCGCTTTCAAATAATCCAGCGAGCCCTGTACAAAGGGCACCACATTCTGGCAGAAGTCCCCCAGAATGGTTTTCCTACAGGGATAGAGCCGATTCAACACGGCATATTGAATCGGCGCATAGTCCTGCATTTCATCGACAATGAGGTATTTAATCCGCTCATCCGCCTCGCCGCCCTCCAGATACAGCCTCACATAAATCAGCGGGAAAATATCCGCGCTCTCCAGCTCGCGGCCTTCTTCCCACACCAAAAGCTCCGGCCGTCCAATATAGCTATAGAAGTTCCGATATAATTCCAGCAGATCATTATGCCGGTATCTTGACATCAGCCACTCCAGTATCTGATTTTTATGGGTGCCAAAGCCCTTTGCCCTTCTCTGTATCCTGATTTCCTCAGACATGGCCGCCGCAATATCCTCCAGCCGCTTCCTCACCGGCAGCCGCCTCTGGCGGATATAACGTTTTTCCATAAATTCCGCTTCCAGCGCCCCGCCCTCATAAGGATAGTCCGTCACATGAAAATTATGCCTGTCGCAGTCGTCCAGATACTCATCAAGCTTATGTACGAATTCCTCCGTGGACTTATAAGCATTCCGTTCCATCCATGCCTCATCCGCCGACGCCTGAAACCGCTCCGTCTGCAGGCAGAGCCGTTCTACGGGAAACCCTTTGGGAAGATATCGCTCTGCAATCTCCTCCATCCCGATATTCTTGATATTTTCTTCTCCCAGCTCCGGCAGGACGCTTGAAATATAATCCACAAAAATCCCGTTGGGAGAGATAATCAGAAAATTTGCCGCGGAAATTTCATTTCGATATCGATATAAAAAATAAGCCGCCCTGTGTAATGCGATGGACGTTTTCCCGGAACCCGCGACACCCTGTATAATCAGCACCTCGGCGGACTCGTTCCGAATCAGCCGATTCTGCTCCTTCTGAATGGTGGCAACAATATCCTTCATCCTGTGATCCGCGCTTTTGGAAAGCTCCCGCCGCAGTACCTCGTCATCAATGCTCACGCTGCTCTCCAAAGCATATTCCAGAACCCCCCTGCTGATTCCGTACTGCCTTTTACAGTCAATCACCCCCTCCACCCGGCCTCCCGGCGAATCATAATAAGCCTCCCCGTCCTCAAATTCGTAATACATACTGGCAATGGGCGCTCTCCAGTCAAACACCTCGTAAGGGCTCTTGACGTCCCAAAAGGCAAACCTGCCGATATAGACCTTCATGGACTCGGCGTCATCCTGTCCCCAGAAATCAATCCTTGCAAAATAAGGGGAATCCAGCATTTTACATATGCGATAGAACTGTTTTTTTGTGCTTTCTCCGGCGTCCACCATCTGATCCACCAGCGTTAGGTTAAAAAGCATTTCTTCCCCGTCAAAATCATTTCTGTTTTCCTGTAGATACCTTGCAAATTCCTGATAACTGCCTGAATAATAATCCGTCGTTTTCAGCAGCTTGTCCGCCTCTTTTTTCAACTCGCCCGTCAATCCCTTTAAATACTGCTCTTCCTCCAATATATCTACCGCCATGCGCCCTCCTATTTTGGCCGCTTCACCGGCCTCTGCCTGTAGAAGCTTGTTTCATTTTCTATGCTCGCTCCCATAAGAATGGCAATCTCATGGGGCTCAATCCCCTAAGAAATTTCATCCTCAAAAGACGCCCGACAAATCTGCGTTTCTAAGGGCCTTTCAAAGACAACAATAGAATCCACGCTCCACGGGGATTCTATTGTCATGAAAAATACGGGCTGCGGCACTCTTCTTTCGTGTACCGCAGTCCATCCGCACTTATCGTCCGCTGATTTGTCAGCCGTTGATTATGATTCGTTGATTTATCATCCGTTGATTGTTGTTCGTTGATTTATCATCCGTTGATTGTTATTCGTTACTTTATCATCCGTTGATTGTTATTCGTTGCTTTATCATTTGTTGATTGTTATTCGTTACTTTATCATTCGTTGATTGTTGTTCGCTTATTTGTCATTTATTCATTGTCGTCCGCACATTTATCCTCCGTTCATTGTCATCCGCAATACTGCCGCCCACAGATGATCCTGTGCAGTGAAACACTACAGCTTAAGGTTCTCGCCCTTCAAGCCCAAGAACGTCCCCTCATCCAGCCCTCCCTCCGCATGTCCGATCAGCCACTTATTGGCCGCGGTAATCAGCGCATCCTCGCTGGGCGGCATACTTTCGCCCTCCACACCGCCTTCCGCCCTTGCATGAGCAGTTTTCAGGGGATAATTGGTTCCTTTGGGCAGAATCACCGCCACCTGAAAGCCCTTTCCGTCCACGCCGCAGGGCGCGTAATGCAGGGTGGTGGCGTACACCTCTACCGCCGTACCCGCAGGAATCAGAAATGCCTCCACTTTGGATGTATCATATGTAAAATCCTCCTCCACATCCTGCTGCATTCCCAGCATCAGCACTGCATCCGAAGCCGCCACATTGACCTCCGAGCTTCTGTGATACTCCAGCGCGTTCAGCATTGCATTATGCCCATTGCAGTACCCGATTTGTATGGGAAGCTCCCCGTAAGTCACATTTTCGATTACCTGCTTCACAGGCAGCGCCTCCAGACTGGCCGCGCTTGGTTCGTAAACCACCCCCTCGGGAACCGGCGTCTTTCTCAGCTCCTCCACTAAGCCGGTAAAATCCACATTTGTGATTACCCTGCCATATTTTTTAAAAGCAGGATCATTGACAGACAATACTTTCATCCTATCCTCCTTACTGCCGCTTGGCGGCGAATCAAATTTAATTGAAGATGCCTAAGAACAGCATTTTCAAAGAACTCAAGCTCACATATCCCTCTGGTTCCTATCTTCCAGTATTTGATGATATCTTTCTCTTCTGCGCATATGCTTTGCTTCACCGCTTGTCTTATGCCGGTAATTATCCCTCCGCCATTCTTTTTCCATACTGCTTTCAAGAAAAAAAGCTTCCGACGGTTTTTCCGGCCGCTTTGCACAGAAAGGACAATTCGGGTCGCCGCATTTTCCATCCAGCCAAATATCGCAGCCCACACAACACACGGAATCATATTTGGCATAGTAAAAATGCTTCTTTTCGCCGCATTGCTGACATTCCTCATCCAGCCATATCCCCAGCGTCTCCCATTTCTTTCTCCATTTTCTATCAAACTTATGATTTCGTTTCTGCATATTTTAGAAATTTATCCAATTCAAATTTTTTCTTTCACGCCATTATCCGAAATGATTCTTTGATTTCTCTTATAATAAAAAACAAACTGCTGAATAATCCCGGCCTCCGCTCCAAATAAAGGGAACGGATCCTTCCCCTGACACTCTTCCTCAATAACTCTGGATATCCAGACGTCCACAGGCACCCTCGACATCCGCCCGTAACCGAATAAGCAGACACAATTTGCCACTTTTCTGCCAACTCCCCGTATCCCCAAAAGCACGTCGAAAAGCTGCTCATCCTCCAGCTGCGCCATACCTTCCAAGTCTATCAGGCCGGAAACAGCCTGCCTCACAGCATCCTGAACATATGAAACACGATAGCCCAAGCCGCAGGCCGACAGTTCTTCTTCTGTCGCACAGGATAACTCCTTGGGGCCGGGAAACGTATAAACCGTTTCATAATCCGTTTTGACTGGCCGGCCGTACCGCCGCGCCAATGCCTCCACAGACTTGGAAATGGCAGGAATGCTTTTCCGCTGGGAAATAATAAATGTTATCAGCATCTCCCAAGGATCCTGACGCAGCACCCTCAAGCCCTGCCCGCAGTTCAACGCCAGCCGGACATACTCGCTTTTCCCTTCCGCCCTGTTCCGCAGGCCTCCGTAATCCCTCCCCAAATCAAAATACTCTTCCCATATGGCGCGCCACTCCTCCATGCCGCAGGAAATCTCATATGCCCCCTCCCCGATTTTTTCTATATAGAGGACATGGCAGCCCTTGATAAATCGGTACACTCCGTTCTCAAACCGTTTCACCCGAAAACACTGCCCGGATATGGCAATCTTTTCCAGTGAAAAATCATCCTCGATATGAATTTTTATCATTGCTGCGTATACCTTTTTGCCTCCTCCTCCGTCAGAGAATACTGCTCCATAATCGACTTCATAATTTGACCCTCATTCACTTCGAGCCTGCGCAGAACACTGACTGTTCCTTGTATTCCCTGCTCCATTCCTTTCTGCAGCGCCCGTTCCGTACATTCCTTTTCCCGCTTCACAATCAAAGGTTCTATGATCGGTTTCATCATCTCCAAGAATGCCTCGCTCATACTATCATCTCCCATCAACTCTTCAACAATCCGCTCATTTGCAAGCATACTCACTTCCAACACGGCGTCCGCAAGCTCTATATCAAATTTTCCCTTAAGCTGTCTGATATGCTCCAGCAGTTTCCGAATATCATGCTTTTCCAATTTTTCCGATAGAGCCTTCAGCCATATGTGTGCCTCCGAATCCAATTCCTTTGTGACAACAATCTGCGCCGGAAACAGAGTGTTTCCCCGTACATAATATATCCCGGCATATGGGTTTGATACCTGATATCCATGCTCCTCAAAATAACGAAACAAGCCTTTGGGTTTTGTCTCCCGGACAAGGGTCATGGTAATATCATCCGCTTTCACCGCATCCACCGTCTCACCATAGGATTTATAAAGACATGCATACCCCTCCACCTTATAAAAAACATCAATATTCAGATGATCAGCAGATCAATCTCCAAAGGTTTTACATTCAAATTGTATTCCTTTTCAAACCTCAAAATATTCCGATATTGCGCCAGCTCCAAATTCATTGCCGCCACAAATCCCGGATGCCATTGTATCGGTGTATCTTCCATTTAACTTCCTTATCCTCTCTGCCCTTCCTGCATCCAGTATAACATATTTTCAGCCTTCCATAAAGCTATCCATGCAAATTTATCCCCAAATACTCCTTTTTCGCCCATTCGCATTCCTCTCCCGTGACATAGCAGAATTCTCCGAACTGCCTCAAAATTCCGAACGACTCCTCAATCTCCGGCACCAAAAGGTCCAGACAATCCCGTATCCTGCGCAAATCCTTATGAACCAGATACCCCGGCACCGTCCTGCCAAGAAATTCCTCTTTCCGGAACTTCTTGTCCTTCGCCGCCAGATACTCCTCCACATCCGCAGTCAAATACTGCATGCCGCCCATGTAGGATTCAAAATAGAACATCTGATGGCGGCCCTGATCCTGAACCAGCGCAATATAACGATCCTGCTGCAGTTTGTCTCCCATGAAATCCTTCTCGACATAATCCCAATTCAGCACCAGCCTGTCAAGCTTTCCCCCCATATATCTGGCAAGCATGGCCTGCACCAGTTCCTTATTCTTTGAGACGTCAATATTCTTAAACCGATTCCCATCCAAATCCGTATAGGAGAGCATGGTCGGCAGCACCGGAACGTAAAACTGCTCCTGAAGCCGGCAGCATGCCCGCTCCGGCGGAAATCCCCCAAACAGACGCTGGGCCAGATGATACTGCTGGGATTCCGACGTAAAATACACTTGGGAGCTCCACATCAAAAAGGCCGGGCTGGGCGGTTCCTCACATGCCGTCTGGGCAAATATGTCCTCCAGCTCGCTTTCCATCAGCCCCAGCTCCCGATGCACCAGATAATTGGGCAGCATCCCAAGCCCAAAAGGCTCATAGACCACATCCTTCTCATCCACCACCTCATAAACCTCCGGCAGACCTACAAGCCCAAACCAACGGTGCTTGTCATGCTCGAAATATAAGCAGGCATACTGCGCCGCGTCCCCATCCTTTAAAAACACCAGCGCCCGATTGCCGAAATCCAGCTCCAGCCGCTGGATTCCGCCCTGACTGCCCTGAAAATACCTCTGTAGAAGCTCCCATATGGCGTCCTGTGTCACATCCTCCCCTGTCAAAATATCGGGATTCCTCCATTTATATTTCACAAAAACCTGAACCGGCAGAACGGCCAGCTTCTTCTTTACCTCCTGCTCCGCCGCCAGCTTCTCCCTCGCATCCCGCTCCGCCGTCAGCTCCCCAAGCAGCCTTTTTCCCATTTTCACCGCGGTTTCCAAATCATGGATGTCATCATAATGGGACAGCCGGACATTTCGGTATTCGGTCTCTTCATAAATATCCATGCCGGATTCCTCATAGATATCGCACCCGAACAGCTGATCCTTTTTCTGTGCATAGAAGGTACAGACCGGCAGCCTATCCCCCTCCATATAACAGATATGGGCCGCAATACAGTCCACAATCACAGGAATATCCCCCTCCTGCACGGGAAGCTTTTCCAATCTGCGGGTCAACTCCTGACAGATTTCATTCGCCTTCTCATAAGGCGCGGCCGCCGTCGGCGCCAGAAGCCAGAAATAATTGTCATCCTCCACCTCCCGCAAAGCCCACCCCGGGAAACGGGGCACCACCGGACTGCCGTTCCAGAGATACTCTATATATTTGGAATGAAAAATTACGCTCAGGATATCCTCCCCCATCTGCCCGAACCGAATCTGTATGGGCGCCTTGGCGGACAAGCCTTCCTCCTCCCCCGCAAATCTCCTGCTCCACTCTCCCGAATAGGGCATCCTGCTCTTTAGATATTCTTTCAAAGTCGTCTGACTGCGGATGCCGCCTGCCAGATGAAACGCCGTGTTGAGATAATATCGCAGACATGCCCTATTGCGAATATCAAAACCGCTTTCGGCTGACTGAGACTTGGAATCCTCCTGCAAGGCGACGCCGATGCGCTTAGACTCCCTTGCCTTTTCTATATTCTTCAACACATGGCCCGCAAGAGAAATCTCCCTATGATTGGAATAAAACTCCTCCAATCTGTCCAGCAGATAATCCCCGCTGTATGCGGTAATCCAATAACGGGAAATCTGCTTATCCACATAGGATTCATCCCGCAGGGCGGTCTGCACATCCTCTCTAGCTAAAAATTGATCCAATATCTCCCTCTCCTTGGGCGTCCTTCCCTCGTTGGTATGATGGGAAACGGAAGACTCGTAATAGTCATAGTACATTTCATGGTTCAGTTTATTGATATCAACCTTGGGCTTCCCCATAATCTCCGGCACATGAGCCAGAACCGCTTCCCGAAGCCCCCCGTAAAGCAGCTTTTCCCGACCGTTGGTGGCGCTTTCAAGCCCCAGACGGTTCCAGAGCATCCCATATGCCTTATCCGGAAGCTCCCCGTGAATGGCTTTCTCAGGCTCCGCAAAGAAAAAGGTGATCAGCTTCAAGGACTTGGGATGGCGCTGTGAAAGATCATATTGATATGCATTCTTAATCGGGCGGTCGGAAATATCGCTCAACCCATACCGGTTAATAATCTTCCCCATAGCAATCAATGCTTCGTCTTCCCAGAAACCCTTCCGCGCCAGTATCAGAAGCTGCCGATAGTCCTCAAATCCCGCCGCCATCGCGGGTTCATTCCCCTTAAGCCGTGAAATCGCAGGCCCCATCCTTGCGATTTCCATGATAAATTCCATGCCGGGAAAAGGGGCCGTCTCTTCCACCCGAAATTCCATGTGTCTGCTTTCCGTCTCCCCCTCCTTCTGTGTATCGGCCTTGCAGGCATAAGAAGACGATATCCCATATGCAATATACAGCTGGGTCAAAAATTCCTTGCAGGGCGGATATTCCTGCGCGTTTTCACGAACCGCATCCAGCAGAAGGCGCGCAAAATCCTTTTCACGGTATCCTTCCAAGAACGCCCCGGTTAAAAAATAATCCGTCCATGCCGCAGGGTCCTTGCGGCGTTTTCCTGTGTACAGTTCCCGAAAGCAACAGATGCCTTCTCCGTTTTGAAAAGGATTTTCTTCCGCAAAATCCCAGCGAAAGCCCGAACGCTGAGCGCCAAATTCCCCCGAGCCGGATTTTCCGGAAGCAGATTCTTCTGATTCGGATTTGCGGAAACCGGACTCCTCCGATTCGGATTTATGGGAACCGGACTCCTCCGATTCGGATTTGTGGGAACCGGACTCCTCCGCTTCTGCCTCCGCCGCATTGGAAAGCGCCTTTGTATAGGCCTCCCTTAACCGCAGAAATTCTCCCGGGTGCTCCTCCGGATTCCATTCCTTTGCCCGTTCCGCATATGCTTTCCGAATTGCATTTCGGTCACTGGTTTCTTCCAGCTGTAGTATCTCCCAAATATCCATGGCTCTCTGTCCTTTCCCTTCCGTTCAGTGTTTCATTTAGCCAAATTTCGTTTTTCAAGCTCTGCCAGCGGCTGATTCCGGATTCATCCAGCTTTTCTTACGGTTCACTCCGTTTTCATCCGGCTCTTTTTCCGGCTTATTACGCTTTCACTCGATTTTTCTTCCGGCTCGCTCCGTTTTCACCCGGCTCTTGCTCCGGCTTATTACGCTTTCACCCGATTTTTCTTCCGGCTCGCTCCGCTTTCACCCGGCTCTTTTTCAGCTCTTACTCCGGCTGACTCCGTTTTTACACGCCTGATTCCATTTCGTTCAATTCTTATTTTACTCTATTTCTCCCTCATCCGTATAAGCTTCCGCGTCTTGATTCTGCCACGGATTCGCATTCACATAAGCCTCCCATGCCTCAATCTGCGTCCGGGCATACTTTCTCATCTTCTGGAACTCTATCAGATTCGCCTGCCTAAGCACCTGCCGATATGTATCCAAGAGCTTCCCCGCCTGCTCCTTCTCTCGCCCAATCAGCTCCGCGTACATTCTTTCCGCTTTCGCTATGTACAGGAAATCCTCCTGATTTCCCTCCGCCGCATAGGGAAGCCGCTTCAATTCCTCCACCTTTTTCCAAAGCTCCTCCTCTCCCAGCTGCACCTTCGGATTCACAATCACCGTCTCCTGACAATCCCCTCCGCTGGCCTTTGCATCCACATGCAGAATACCGTTGATATCATACGCAAAAGCCACCTCCACGGAATGCTCCCCGGCCGCCCCCGGAGGCACCCGCATCATCATCTCGCCAAGCTTCCGGTTTTCCGACACATAATATTCCTCTCCCTGATAAATCTCCAGCCGGATACAGGTCTGTCCGTCATGAAGCGTGTAAAAAGTTTCCTTCCTGCTTATGGGAAGCATACTGCTCCGGGCAATCATCACCGCCATATGAGGAATTTGGTCCCGCTCGTCATTGCACACGGCAATTCCCAGAGAGAATGGGCACACATCCGTCATGACCACATCACGAAGCTCTTCCCGACGACTCTTGATTCCGGCGCAGATTCCGGTTCCCTCCGCCACCATATAATCCGGACGCCCTGTCAGCACAGGCCGCCTCCCCATCAATTCCTCAAGATAATCCCCCAGCACTGCCAGCCTTGCCGAACCGCCCACCAGCACGATATCGTCCAGAGCGTCCGGCGTCAGACGGCTGTCCCTGACCGCCCGCCCAATCACGGCTTTGATTCGATTCAGATAAGGCTGGCAGATTTTCCGCAGAAGGCTTTTATCCAAGGATAACTCATATGTTTTCTCCAAAGTGAGACGGATAACCGGCGGTGCGGATTCCGAACTCATTGCTTCCGGAACCGCCCCATATGATTCTTGTAATAATATCTTTTTCGATGCCTGCGAATCTATATCCTCCGACAGCGCCTTTTTGGCCGCTTCCGCCTGCCGGATGAGAGATTCCTTTTGCTTCGCGGGAAGACGCTCCATTGAAAGAGAGTTCGCCTTGCAGAAATACTCTGCAACAGCCCTGTCAATATCGTCCCCTCCCAGCCTGTTATCCCCCGCTATGGCAATGATTTCAATAATATTCTCAAAGCATTCCACAATGCTCACGTCCAGCGTTCCCCCGCCGAAATCAATCACCATCAGCCTGCAGTCCCTGTCCGATAGGTTCAGGCTATACTTAAGCGCCGCCGCGGACGGCTCGTTTATCAGCCGTTTCACCGGAATCCCCGCCAGCTGGGCCGCCAGCTTTGTGGCATTGCGCTGGTTGTCGTCAAAATAAGCAGGCACGCTGATCACCGCCTCCTCAATTTCCTCTCCCAGATACCTGCGCGCGTCCTCGTACAGCTGCTTTAGGACAAGCGCAGACAGCTCGTGAGGCAGGAATTGCTTAGAAGCCGCCTCCCCGCCCAGCCTTACGGCCCGCTCCGTCCCCATCCATCGCTTAAATGAGACCGCCGTCTGCTCCGGATGCAGAAACAGCCGCTCCTTTGCCGCCGTGCCTATAAGAACCGTTCCGTCCTCCAATACGCTTACCGCGCTCTTTGTCATATACTCCCCTAATGCGTTGGGGATAAGCTCCGTATGGCCGTTTCTATATACGCAGGCAAGGGAATTTGTGGTTCCCAAATCAATTCCGATTATCATGAGTCCTGTCCCTCCACGCTTCTTCTCGCTAATGCATTAACCCAGCGCCGCACCCCACGGTCGGCGCGAACATCCCAGCATAGAATGCCTCGGCGTTTTCGTTGTAATAGCTTATAATCCGGTTCATCATAGTTTCTTTTCTCCCTCTGAGTAAATCCAATTTTTAAAACCGCAGTTTTGGGCGGAAATATAAATTGGATGCAGGATTTCTTCTAAAACAGCGGAAAATTCAGGGAGAGTCTGACCTTTCCTATACACCTTTCTCCGTATCTCATCATTATTCAAATGCTCTTTTGCACATTTTTCAAATTCACTGTGAATCACGTCATATTTCCAGAGCATCTCATAAGATAAGTATTCCTGTCGGACAAGCAGTGGAAAATAAGTATTCCAATCGGGTAGATGATTGCTCTTGCTGCTGTTTATGCTTCTCGTGGTCGGATGCAGATTCCAAAACTCATCATGCGCCACATAAGACCACGGCACAAAATGGTCTATGGAAATATCTTTTTCATCCAATATTTGATGCCCATATATCTCTGCCATCGGCCTCAGGGCAAGCAGCATTTTCCAATATTTCTGAACCTTCTCAAGCCTGCGCTCCTGCGGAGGATTTAATTTATCCGCAATTCCCGGAACGCTTGGATTGCGTCTCTGCAAATACAAAATCATTCGATATTGAAGCCAGCCTTTCATAATCTCCTGATTTTTTTGTATATATGCAATCCATTCCTGATGAATACGGATGGTGGTATTCATACCGTTTAATCTATCAAAATAATACATTAACCTGCTTTCCGAGTTAATTTTAGCAATCAGTTCGCTTTCAGACACATCCCATTCTTTCCCCTTCACATGATTCATAAAGGGGGCTTGAATGCGATACGGAACATTTTTGGTCAATATTCGCTTGCGCCTTAACACTTCTTTATCCTTACAATTTTTCAAGTAATTGATGATATTGTCCTTCTTTTCAGAAGATTTCATTTGAGAGATTTCCTGTAGATAATTCACCAGACCTTCTAACGTATCCTTCGGCCCTAAGTTTAAATGATATTCCGTTACCATATACCATGCGTCGGCTATCATTTCGTTGACCAGTTCTTCATATGTAATAAATATCTTACCCCCCAATACCTTGGAAACAATCGCTTGAAACCAGAAATACTTATAACTTTCACTGGTATTATCAAACAATCTGCTTAAATATTGTACTTCCAATTCACCGGAATATGGCAGCTGCATATTTCCTTAAGCAGACTTCCCGTCCGCTTTCCCTCCTTTTAGATAGCTTTGTCTTAAAACGCCGCCTCCGGCGGCTCACATATTATTTTAAAGTAAATTCTGAAAACCTCCCCCTTGGTTTCAGCTTTGCGTTAAACCAAAGGGAAGGTTTTTTCTATGTCTACCCCAAAAACTTTCTAAGCTGCTCCATCAACAGCTCCACGTCAATGGGCTTTGAAATATGTGCGTTCATACCGCATTCCATACAGCGCTGAACGTCCTCCGAAAAGGCATCGGCCGTCATGGCAATGATGGGAAGTCCCGCATCCGTCCGCTTCAAAGCGCGTATCGCAACTGTAGCGTCATAACCGTTCATAACCGGCATGCGAAGGTCCATTAAAATCACATCATAATAACCCTCTTGAGATTGGCTGAACTTGTCCACGCATATCTGGCCGTTCTCCGCCAGCTCCACTTCAAACCCCGCGGAAGTAAGGATTTCATTGGCAATCTCCCAGTTTAGTTCGTTATCTTCCGCCAGCAGAATACGTTTTCCGCTCAAATCAAGCTTTTCTTTTACCTGATGCTCCTTCTTTACAATATCCTCTTCCGAAAAATGGCTTAAGCCAAGGTATAAACTCGATTTAAACAACGGCTTGGACACAAATCCACAGGCGCCCGCGGCCCTGGCTTCCTCTTCGATATCGCTCCAATCATAGGCGGAAATAATCAAAATGGGCACCTTGTCCCCGACCCGCTTTCGTATCTCCCGAGTTGTCTCCAATCCATCCATTCCCGGCATCTTCCAATCCAGCAGAACAAAGTGATAGTCGTTATTTTCCTTATGACGCTTTTCTACCATTTCTACTGCCGTCTTTCCGTCCAGAACCCATTCTGCCTCCACGCCGATTTCCTTCAAAGCAGCGGCGGCGCTGACACACAGATCTTCGTTATTATCCACTACCAGCATATTCCAAGGAGGCAGCATCATATCATCCTCTGCCACAAGGGCCTTCTGCAAATCCAAGACCACATGAAATTCGCTTCCTTCCCCCGGCCTGCTCTCGACCTCAATCGTTCCCTGCATGGCGTCCACAATGCATTTGGTAATCGCCATGCCAAGGCCGGTTCCTTCCGTCTTGCCCACTCTGGCATTGTCCTCCCGGGTAAAGGTGTCAAATATTTTTTCCTTAAATTCCGGCGTCATGCCGATTCCGGTGTCTTTTACCCTAAAGTGGCAGCGCACATAACCCTCGCCCAGTTGAGAGGCTTCCTGTGATAAATACACATTGATTCTTCCTTCTTCGGGGGTAAATTTTACCGCGTTGGACAGAAGGTTAATCAGGACCTGATTGAGACGCACACTGTCGCAATGCACTTCTTCCGCTTGTATTTCCTGAATGAATATATCGAAATGCTGCCGTCTGGCATTGACCTGCGGCCGGATAATATTTACCATATTTTCCATGACGTCCCGAAGGGAAAGCTGTTCCATATTCAGGGTCAATTTTCCGCTTTCAATTTTGGACATGTCCAAAACATCGTTAATCAACCCCAGAAGATGCTTGCTGGAAAGCGAAATCTTCTTTAAACAGTCCTTCACTCGCGGCAGATCGTCAATATTGGTAATGGCAATGGACGTCATTCCCACAATTCCGTTCATGGGCGTCCTGATATCATGGCTCATATTGGAAAGGAATTCGCTCTTTGCCTTATTTGCCCGGATCGCTTCTTCCTTTGCTTTATCCAATGCCCGCATCTGCTGCTGGGAAAGTCGAAAATAAATGATAAAGACAATCACCACTCCGGCAAGAATCACGCTGAATGACGCCATCATGGTGAGGACACGCCGCTGTCCAAGGTTATGAATGGCATTATCCAATGTGCCGTGGGGCATAATTGTTATCAGATACCATTCCGAATTGGGAAGACAGGTTCCATACAAATGATGCTGACTCTCATCCGTAAGTACAACCGCGGAATAATCCTCATCGGCCTTTATGGCCGCCTTCAGCTCGCTAATGTAATCCTCCGGCTTTTTCCCGTTTAATTCCAGAAAAACTTCCTCAATCCGATGAAAATAATTTTCCCGAAAGGCGTCGCCGCTGCGAACCACATAACTGCCGTCGTCGCTGATAATATGTGAATAGACCAAGGAATCTTCTTCATTTAAAAATAACGCGTTGCTGACATAGTCCATAGGAATTCCCGCGGCAATGACCACGCTGTTTTCTCCGGTTTCCATCTCATAAACGGCGTCCACAAGCAGTAAAAGTATTTTTTCACCTGCGGCGTTTACTCCGCCGGCTACCTTCTGTTCCGGATCCTGCAGCGCCCTCCGAAATGCATCCTCGTCCACAAGCCGAATCGGGTCCCCATAAAGGATTTCACCTTTTCCGTCCTTGTCATACAGCCCGAGATACTCAAACTCTCTCACGGAAGCGCTCAATGCCAGTTCCTCGCGCATTTCCTTTAAATCCGCAGTGGAACCCGGCGGAGTCCTTCTGATAATACCTTCCACCTGAGACAGACGCAGTTCCAATATGGAGCTGAATTTCTGTTTTAACTGCCTGCTCATTTCCGACATATAGATCTCGCCGATATCGGTAATTGCTTCCTGACTTTTTCCACTCATAGACGTCAGTATCCACGCAAAAACTATGGAACACAATATAATCATACAAGTGAGACTGACGATTAATACTTTTTTGGTCTGCCGGAACATTAGAATCACCTGCCCTTTATATATTTTTATTGATAACCCTGCCGCACCCAAATATCATTCCGAAATAAAAGTCCGGTAAAGCTCCGCCTGATCCTGCATACAGACTTTGCTGGTGGGCGCCCCCGCCGTCACGCACAGATATTCTCTGCCGTCATTTCCAAGGCAGAGACTGGCCGCGCAGCAGCCTGACTCTGTCACATAACCGGTCTTAGCGCACAGCACTTCCCCATGAGCGTCCAGTTCCTGGATATTGCGCAGAAACTTATTGGCAACCCACAGCCCTTCCGGATTCTGCTCCGTGGCCTCCGTTTTGTAAATATGTCTGGAAAGCACTTCCCTGCAGAATTCATTATCCGCCGCCGCTTTTAATATCATGGCAATGTCATATGCGGTACTGTAATGTTCCTCATCATACATTCCCACACAGTTGGTAAAATGAGTAGTTTCCGCCAGCCCCATCTCTTCCAGCTTTTCATTCATCAAATCCACGAACGCTTCCTGAGAACCCGCCACATAGACTGCCAGCGACATGGCAGAATCCGCCCCCGACGGAAGTATCGTTCCATAAAACAGGTCTCGGACGGTCACTGCTTCCCCCAGAGCATGTCCCGCAATGCTGCAGTTATTGAGATAACAGTAATCCGTAATGTCTATGGTAATCGTCTGCGTATTGTCCAATTCCTCCCATGAAACATGCTCAGCCGCCACCAGAAGGGTCAATATTTTGGTCATGGAAGCAGGGTTCATCCGTTCCCGCGCATCCTGTTCTGCCAAGATCTCGCCATTCTCCACATCTATCATAATTCCGTAACGACTGGCAATCGTATCCTGAAACCCTGTGGTATTCACGGTACTGTGAACCTCAAACAGCGGCACGCTTGTGTAAATCGCTTCGACCGCTATTCCTCCCGCGGGCACGGCTCCGTCCGCGGCTGCTCCCGATTCGTCAAGACCGCCGTCGCTTTCCGGCATCCCCGCCTTTCCAAGCATCTTTTTCTCCATGGCGGCCGCTCCGCCCGCGGCCATATTCTGTTCAGAATTCAGCGCTGCCCTATGCTTCGCCGCTGCGGATTCCAAAGAATCTGCCGTCTCAGGTTTTCTCCCTTCAATATCCTTAGCGGCCGACTGTCCCTCCTGCATCTCCTGTGCCGCGGCTTTATTGATAAAAGCCGCCCCGCCGACTCCCAGAAAGCTTCCTCCAAAACCAGCCAGCGCTATCGCGGCAAGTCCAATGCATTTGCGAAGCAGCTCTGCCCGCCGCTTCTCTTTTTTCATTTCCTTAATCCGTTCTCTGCGCTGATCACGACATTCTTCTTCCGTCTCCATCTATTTCAATATTTCCTTTCATCCTCTCAAAAAGCTTTTCACATTCTCCCGTACTTTCCCGGAGAATTTCCGAAAGCCAGCCTTTTCCTTCTCGCTCAAATTTCGCAGCCATATCTCATCGAAATCTTTTTCCGCCGTTTCCAAGTCCCTGATTACCTGCGCCGCCTCCGGCAGAAGTTCGTAAACCGTCGGCCTCGCTCCCTCCTTGACGGCAGCCCGTCTTTCTCCTCCGGCATCCGCCTTGACGGCGGCCCGCGCTTCGCTCCTTCCCGCGGCGTCCTCCTTGACGGCCCGCGCTTCGCCCCTGCCTGCCGCGCGTTTCCCGGCGGCGGCCTCCTTACGGGCAGCGGCCAATTCCTTCTTCCAATTAACCCGCCTTACCAGCTCCCTTTTTTCCAATTTCTGTATCACGCTTCCCAGTTTCCTTTTGGAGATTCCGGTCAAATCCGCAAGCTGACTCTGCCCGCTGATAACCAGTCCCTGATTCAGATATGCCAGCACCTGAACTTCCTCCAGAGTCATATCATTCTTTATGGCGGTAATTTCACAATACCTCTCCCAAAGCTTGCGATAACGATAATAATCCAGCGCCATTCCATCCCCTTCCAGCGCTTCCTGAATCACTGTGGAAAGATGCTCCTGTCCCAGCTTTTTTGCCCCCGGCAGGAATGCAGGAGGCACGAAGCCGTCCTTCGCATATGTCAGCAGAAAGCGGTACACCTGAAAACGGATTTCCTCATAACTTTTCTCATCATAGACTTCTTTGTAAAACTGCTGGTAATACTCAAATACATTCAGCTTCATCCGAATCGTATTATTGATGCTGACACTTTGACTGTTCACCAGACTGCCCTTTGTCTTTACATAATAATAGACAGGGGCCTGAAGCGCATAAATTGTCCGGCAGTGTCTAAGATATTCCAGATTAAAAATAAAATCTTCACACCAGCTGATATTCGCGTCCATGCGCAGCCGATTCTTCTCTATAATATCTCTGCGATACAGTTTATTCCACAACACGCCGTAATAAAAATCTGCTGGATTTTCCATCATATACCCGGCAAATTCCTCTCGGGTAAGCAGTTCTTCCTTTTCAATATCTCCTTTATGGGAAATAGTTTCCCCAATCACACGATAAAAATCCGCAATTACCATATCGCTGTCATGCAGCAGCACACTGCGCACAAACTGTCTGGTGGCGCCCGGCGCCAGCCAGTCGTCGCTGTCAAGGAACTGCAGATATTCTCCTTTTGCCTGATTTAACGCCTGATTCCTGCTGTCGGATACCCCCGTATTTTCCTTGTGGATGACTCGAACCCGCGCGTCACGTTCCGAGAAAGCATCGCAGATAGCTCCCGAACCGTCGCTGCTCCCATCATCCACCAGAATCAGCTCAAAATTCGTATACTCCTGTGCCAATACGCTGTTGATACAGCGTTCCAAAAAATCCTGCCCATTATATATCGGCACAATAATCGAAACTAAAGGTTCCATCGTCCTCTCACCCGTCACACTATAGCTTATCGGAACCTGACGCGTTCCTATGCGCCGCATTCGATGATAGAAAGCCGCCCCGCTTCTTATAATAATATTGCCGCACAAACATACCCGCGCCCGATTTCCGCTTTATACTTCTTATCCCTTTGAAAAATTGGCTTGGTACCTTTCCATGCGCTCTGTGAACTGCTCATAAAAATCTTCCTCCGGCATATAAGGCTCCAGAAAAAAGGTTTTCACCAGCAGTACATTCAACCGCTTTCCTTCTTCCAATTTACTATCTTCCCACGATTTAGAGAGTTCCTCCGTTCTCCCGGATCCTCTGTTCGTTTCCAGCGCCGCCTCAGTCCCGGCCTCACTGTATGTCTCCGGCGTCTTCCCGGCTCCGGCCCCGCCGCTGTCAAACAGGGCTTCCGTCACCACCTTCTCCAGCCGGTTTAACAGCCCGTGCCAATCACAGATAAATCTATAATATCGGTTCTGATCCGGCGTGTCAATCCACTTACTCACCTTTATTTTGGAGCGGTTAGACGCCCTGCATTCTTTTATCTATAGAAAATATTTAAACTCACCGTCCTCGTAATATCGCCCCAGCGGAAACAGCCTGCACAATCCCGGCCTGCTCTCATGGATGCCGCATCGCCCCTCCTCATTTAAAAATGCACATCGTCCGCCCTTCCCTGACATTTTCAAGTTAGGAAGGATGATTCCGTCCACCACATTCAATTCCAGCATTCCTTCCGCAAACAGCTGTGAAATTCCTTTTCCCAAGCCCTGCTGAAACCGATATGCATCATAAGGATCCAATATCACGGAATTTCCCATTCCAGTACAGCATGCATGACAGCCCTCGCACCCATGGCAGTCCGCCTTTACCATGTCATTGCCGCCATATAAACGCCCATCTGAAATTTCCTCCAGACTCACATTGCGCTTCATAATCCATCTCCCGACCGTTTTCTAAAAACAGGCTCCGTCAAAAACGCCGCCTCCAGACGCTGATATTCCTCCTCTGTCACGGACAGAATTCCTCCATGGCGCTTCTTTGTGCCGCCCATGTCAAATTCGGAATCTTCCAGAATCCTGAACTCGCCCGATTCCAGCTTGTCCGTCACCAGAGGCAGATAACCCTTGTGGGCGGCAAACCTATCCACCATCAGGCAAAAGCCCTCCCTGTCATGAAACAGAAAAATCTCAGGTCCCTCCACGCCGAACAGCCCGCTCAGCGTCACGGAGGGTATCTCATGAAAATCCTCCGGCCGCAGGGTCTTGGCAAAATCCACCCGAATATTTTTGGTGGTCTCGTCCTTGGTATAGCGATAATATCCTTCCGCTGTACGGATAATCGTGCTGTCTATGACATGATTTTCCTTTTCCAAAAACAAAAAAGGCTCCGTAAACCGCTTAAAATCCTTTGTGTACGCGGCATATATCCTCTGCTTCTTCTCCACCATGGACGCCCAGAATACCAAAACGGCGTCCTCCGCTTCATCATAAATCGCCTCCGGCGCCCATACACAGCCCGCCCCTTCTATCCCAACGGTATGCGCTTTCGGCCCCTTCCATTCCACCAAGTCCTGCGATTCCCACACCAAGATATCCCGGCTTCCGGCAAATTGGGCCGCGTTCCACCCCTTGCCCGCCTCAATGCGCAGGTCGGTGGCAATCAGGTAATATTTTCCATTGCCGTCCCTTCCCTCCCATGGGGAGCGAATCAGGAAAGGATCTCTGGCGCCTTTTTCCCCGATTTCACTGCGCAGGACGGGCTTCCCGCCGTTCAAATCCTGCCAGTGCAGTCCGTCGCGGCTTAAGGAAAAATAAATCTGCTCCCCGTCCTTCTGTTCTCCTATAAAATGTGCAAATAAATAGCCGGAATATGACATATGTTTTTCTCCTATTCCAGTTCCGTTCCTCCACTGCAACGCCCCCATAGGGGAGTAATTTACATCTGCTTAGGTCGCAGATGTAAATTCTCCCGGGCGCTTCCGTTACGGAACTGTTTTTATTCCAGTTCCCACCTGCGGGAACTTGTTCCGTTCCTCCACTGCAACGCCCCCATAGGGGAGTAATTTACATCTGCTTAGGTCGCAGATGTAAATTCTCCCGGGCGCTTCCGTTACGGAACTGTTTTTATTCCAGTTCCCGCCTGCGGGAACTTGTTCCGGTTCCTCCGCTGCAGCGCCCTTATAGGGGAGCAATTTACATCTGCATAGGTCGCAGATGTAAATTCTCCCAAAGGCGTCCGAAGGACACCTTGTGCTTCCGTTACGGAACTGTTTTTATTCCAGTTCCCACCTGCGGGAACTTGTTCCG